>JASFQL010000002.1:0-240901 GCA_050115475.1 Anaerolineales bacterium | reverse complement strand
ATCCATGCTGAAGATGACGACATCATAGTATTCGTCGTAGAGGGGACGAGCAGTGACGATGCGATTCCCCTCGGGAAGCCAATCGACACTCTTCCCATATTCCTTGACGGTGGTCATGCTGACTTCATACATGGGCGTTGGTTCGGCGGCGCGCTGGCGACTACAAGCAAAGCAAGACAAAACCAACATCAGGAAAACAATAAAAAATACTCGTCTCATATATAGATATACTATCCCCACCCCAAAAAAGTTACATAATCGTTGGATAAAAAATTCATCATCTATCTATGCTATACTCAATCACATGGATGATTACTTCTATCCCGATGTCAATGATCGTTTAACAGCTTCACAAATAAGAAAATACGAGCCATTCGAAGGCTATTGGAATCAAAGCGAGCAATACGTGCTGAATTATGTAAAGAGAAAAATCCGAACGAAAACCCCAAAAACAAGCTCATCCATGCTGGATGCGGGCTGCGGGCAAGGCCGATTGATATTCGAATTCCAGCATTTTTTTGAGACAATCCATGCAATCGAGCCTGACGTGAAGAGATTGGAACAGGCAAAAGAGAAGGTAAGATCGAGTAAATTAACAGCGCAGGTCAGCTTCGAAGCGATTTCGATTGAGGAACTTGGTGAGGACCAAAAATTCGATATGATTCTATGTTCACATATCATCCAACACGTGCACACAGACAAATTAGTCATAATCTTTGAGAAATTCAAAAACGTGTTAAAGGATAATGGTCTACTCGTCATCCTGACCTGCCACTCAGGGAAAAAACACGATTATTACATAAAACAATGGCCTGAAAATTCAAAAGTACTGCAAGAGGTCATCTCAAAAGAGGAATTCAACCGTCTCACAATGAATAAAATGGGGATACTCCCGCACCATTATTTTTCAATGCGGAACCTGATCCAGATGTTAGAAGATGTAAATCTTAAGGAAATAAAAACCATGAGTTTTCATATCATGGAAAATCTATATGGAATCGATCACTTTATCAATAGAGACAAATTCATCAATACCTTCCCGTGCCTAAAAAACCGATTCGGTAAGGACATGATGGTGCTGTCAGAAAATATCCGTTATGCAGAAGAGAAAAATTATGAATGAAGAACCCGGCATCCGTTTCGCCCAAGCACAAATCGCGTTCCTGCGCACGTTCGAACTACCGATTGCAGATGATATCGACGAGCAGACTGCAATAAAGAAATTCTTAAAGAGAGGCGTGAATTCTTTCCCGGATGATAAAAATCTAGCCGATTTCGAAACAGCGGAATCTTTCTTCTATTCTGAGGAAGCAAAGTCAGAATTCTTTAGGTTAGAATTGGAAGGATTTAAAATCCATTTTCCCCGATTCCTTGAACAACCGGCCACATTTTCTGAATTAGATGCAAGCATAATCCTAACCGTCTACCCAAAATACAACATCGGGTTGCTTCTTCTGAATTTTTGTACGGAAGGATTCACAGTAGACGAAATGATATTCCTCGCCCAATGCGTGGAATCGCACAACTTCAAACTCAAAGCGGAAACCCCCGACTTCATCCAATTAGACTCGACAGAGGTTTACCTCGAAGACATCATGAATGTTTACATCAAGGCTGCAACCTCTACCCTGGCAGCAAAAAACATCACAGTGCAAGCAACTGGATCCCGCTGTGTTGAGATAAATGGCCTGACAGATAATATATCAGTCGACCCCCAGAAACTCTATGAGGAGCATTCGCGCGAGTTCTATGGATTGCTAACCTGTGATGAAGGATGGAGATTCGTGCCTGAATCTAT
This sequence comes from Anaerolineales bacterium, assembly GCA_050115475.1. GTDB lineage: Bacteria > Chloroflexota > Anaerolineae > Anaerolineales > UBA11579 > JASFQL01. The sequence goes on along the minus strand of JASFQL010000002.1, from coordinate 239,103 downwards.
TGCCAGAGAAAAGACTCAAAAACAATGGAGCACCAGAGATTTTTTATCTACGATATCTCTTGGTGTTTCCATACTTTCCATCAATTGTTCTCAGGGGGAAAGGCATGAGGAATATACAAATTCCCAGCAGGCATTGCGGAAGGCATTTGGGTATCCAATCGAAGGCTATTTTGCATTTGAGCCAAGGATTGCCGGACTCAACCACGGCATCTTATTAATGATCGAGACTGCCTCTATCCATTCTTTCTTGCTGGATCAAGTCCTCAAGAAAACCATGGTTTCAGAAATAAAAAATATCAAATTCTTGCTTGACCAACAAGAAGCACTTATTGAAACCTTGAGCAAACTTCAAAGACTGAGAATACAAGAGGTGGGAGCACTAGAGCAAAACGTACAGGAGTCTATGAACGTGAATTTAAAAATTTCCGAGGTAAGACAGCGGATCGAGGACGTAGAACGGATTTTGGGTGTAAAGTACAACCAACGAATCAACAACTTGATGATCGTCCTTACCGTTCTTGGGATAGGGATCGCGATTGTAGAATTTGTTTTATCCAGTGGGAGCGATATTGGAACCTTTCTAAGAAACCTATTCATCAACCGATGAATAGGTTTTTTAATGCATTTACAGCATATCGATCACTAACAATAGTCTTAACTTCCATTCTCCGAATGACCTAAAGCCAAAGCTACAGCGCCCAATAAGCCAGCATTGTCCCCCAATTCAGGGGGGATGATGTACTCATCGATGTTCTCCAAAATATCGGGATGTTGAATATATCCGTTCAATAGATTTACTACTCTCTCGCGCACCAGGGGGAACAAGCTTTCTTGGGACATGATCCCCCCACCCAAGATAATGATATTCGGTGAAAGGATCAAGATGATGTTCGTGAGTCCTTCGGCAAGGAACTGGGCTTCAAGCTTCCAGGCAGGGTGATCCGGGGGAATTTCTTGCGGTAGAATACTCCAACGAGCCTGCATGGCAGGTCCAGAAGCCAAGCCTTCAAGACAATATTCATGGAAGGGGCAGATCCCCTTATCGCTAACGTCAAGGCCATCTGCCCTGATACGAACATGGCCCATCTCAGGGTGCAGGAGACCGTGAATCAAGTGACCGTTCACCAGAGCGCCGCCTCCGATTCCTGTGCCGATGGTGAGATAAACGACGTTCTTCTTCCCCCTGGCAGCACCCCATTTATATTCCGCCAACGCGGCGGCATTGACGTCTGTGTCGACAGGGATGGTGCAACCTAAAGCCTTTTCAAGTTCACCTGTGATATCGAAATACTGCCACCCACGTTTAGGAGTGCTGGTGATGAAGCCATAGGTGGAAGATGTTGGATCGAGATCGAGTGGGCCGAATGAAGCCAGGCCGACCCCACGTATGTCTTGCGTTTTCTTTATTTCGGTAAAGTAATCCACAACCTCGGCAATGGTTTTCCCGGGTTCCCTTGTCGGAATAACCACCCGATCCAATACCTCACCTTCGTGATTCCCGATCCCGCAAACGAACTTCGTGCCGCCTGCTTCAATACCAGCATAAATCATTTACACCCTCCCACAATTCGTATACAAACTAAGATTAATTTTACCAAAAAGAAGATAAAGAATCTGGGTGCATACAGTGTGAGGCAAAATAAGTACTCATTGAAACAGAACTTATTTGTAAGATTCTTCACTCCACTCAGTATGACAGCTAATGATTGGCTGGTTTTTGAAATACCAGCCTTACCTGCTTAGCCACTCCCGGAGAATCTCAATCTCTTTTCTAAGGTCTTTTGGGTGAATTGTGATAGGATTTCAGTAAGTGTGCTAAATACTTCGTGGATGAAGTGAAGAAGGATGACCCAATCACCGATTCGCCTGAAAGAATTACTCCGTTTAGCTTTATCGGAACCTATCCGTTGGCTCAACGCGGGCAGCGACGAAGAACCCGTGGTGAACTGGGTATCCACATCCTTCGAAGACGCCAAAGGGGGCGACCTTTTGTTAATCGACCAGGAGGAATTTTCAGCGGAGTTCCTTTCCCGGGCTGAAGAGCAGGGGATTAGCTCAATATTAATTCTTGGGTCAGATCCAGGGGATGTTGACAAGATACCCACAGAAATTCCAGTGGGGATCGTCGAGAGTGAAGGGGATATCCGTGCGGTCCAACGAATACTCATCCACACCCTCTCAGATCAGGAATCCTCTTATCTGGAAAGCAGCCACCGCATCCACATGCAACTGACCAAATTGGCTGCGGAAGGTTTAGCGCTCGAAGAATTAGCCCATGCTATCCTCGATCTATCGGGACGTGGTGTATTGATCCAGGATAAACGGATGAATGTCCTGGCAGGATACCCGGCTTTCGACCAGCAAACGATATGGGGCGATATCAGCGAACAGCTTACCAGCATCGACCGCCTTCCCGAACCATTACAGGACCGGAACCGGGCGGGTCAGAAAAGCCTGACCATCCAGCAAAACCTCTCAGGCGGGATCGCGAGAATCGTCACGCCGATCTCAGTCGGGGAGGTGGCAAGAGGGTATCTCTCCTTGATCGGGATGGAAGGGGAATTGGACCGCTTCGACCAAGTCATCGCGGAAGAAGGGGCCTTGATCTGCGCCCTGGCAATGGCACGAACCAAGGCCGTGCGAGAGACAGAAAAAAAGCTGCAAGGCGACCTACTTACGGCACTGCTGCAAGAAGACCTCTCACCACGCGATGCGGGATTATGGGTACAGACGATGGGCCTGGACCAAACCCAACACCACACAGCCCTGCAATTCGCCTGGGACTCCCCCACCCCACCATCGAGACGGAGACTGGAAACCATCGTGAACGGGGAAGTAGCGAGACTGGGGGCGAAAGTCATCATCAACCCCACGGGGTCGAACGTCATCTGCTTCTGCCAGGTCTCACCTGAAGAATCACGGCCAACAACAGCGCTAAGCCTGGGAAGGCAAAGCCTGGCGCGCGCCAACGAAGAATATCCCCAAGCACAGGCACGCTGCGGAATTGGCTCTCCGGCGGGGAACCTGAATAAATGGCAAGAGAGCTTCAGGGAATCGGGACAAGCGCTGGCATTAGCATGCCGATTGGGTGAAAGTGAACCGCTCTACTTCCCCGACCTTTCGGTTTACCGGCTGCTGCTCCTGATCGAACCACATCCGGAATTAGTTCAATTCAAAGAAGAGGTTTTGGGATCGCTATTATCCTACGATGGGGGAGAAGAATTCATCGCCACCCTGGAAGCCTATTTCCGAAATAACGGCAACCTAACCAAGACATCCGAAGAATTATTCGTGCACCGAAACACACTCTCTTACCGGATGGAACGAATCGCTGAAATCACCGGGTTGGACCTTTCCAACCCAGACACAGCGCTGGCTGTGCAAATTGCCCTAAAAATCCATCGCATGCGCGATAAGAAGGGGTAGTAATCCTCTAAAATATCCCAAAATAAAGTAAAAGTTCGGGTCTCAACCAAGCTATTTGTGCAATATGCACAAATAGCTTGTGGTTTTTTTAGCTAATTTGCCGATAGACAAAGCCCTCCAGATGCCGTACACTTGTCGTAACCATGTCGAATACCTTGTTTGACCTGATTGTCTTGTTCGTTATATTGGTTCTTATTATTGGGATTAAGAACCCTACTTACGCCTGGGCAGTCAAGTCTAATAAGCATGGAGATTAGGCAAGACGAAGACAAATGCGAATGAAAACAGAAGCTGCCCGAACCGGGCAGTTTTTTTTTACCACGTTCTCAATGACCAAAGGAGATAGAGATGCCTCAAAACAAGCCCAATACACAAACGCCAAAGGGGAAACCATCCTGGATGGATAAGGACACACCCTATTATTTGCCGTTTGCCTTTACGCAAATAAAACAAAACAAGCAGGGTGTTTCAAGCGTGGAAGAAGCACAGGATGATTTCGTCGCCCAAGCCGGTACGCCAAAGGCATTACCGGACGAGAAAATGACAGAGAAATCTCCCTCTGAACAATAAACACAGCCATGCGTTCAGACAAAATCAAAAAGGGGTTCGAGAAAGCCCCTCACCGCGCCTTACTGAAAGCCACCGGATTGAAAGACGAAGATTTTTCAAAGCCGTTCATCGCGGTGGCCAATTCAACCGTCGACATCGTACCAGGACACGTCCACCTGGGTGAACTCGGGAAACTGGCAAAAGAAGTGATCCGCCAGAATGGTGGTGTTCCGTTCGAATTCAACACAATCGCGGTCGGTGACGGGATCGCCATGGGACACCTGGGGATGAAATACAGCCTGCCCTCGCGGGAACTCATCGCCGACAGCGTAGAAACCATGCTACAGGCGCACTGTTTCGATGGGATGGTATGCATCACGAACTGCGACAAGATCGTCCCCGGGATGGTCATGGCGGCATTACGCGTGGACATCCCAACGATCTTCGTATCCGGCGGGCCGATGGCTGCGGGAAAAACACCAGATGGGGAGGTAGTCGATCTCATCTCTATCTTCGAAGGCGTGGGGGCTTATCGGGCAGGGAAGATCGACGAAGCCCAGCTGCAAATCCTGGAAGACAACGGCTGCCCGACCTGCGGCTCCTGCTCAGGATTGTTCACGGCCAATTCCATGAATTGCCTCTTGGAAGTGTTGGGGTTGGCCCTACCGTACAACGGTTCGACCCTGGCGATAAGTAAAGAGCGGAAAGAACTGGTCAAACGAGCCGCCAGCCTGATCTTCTCTTTGATCGAGGCGGACCTGACGCCACGTAAGCTGGTGACCGAGGAAGCCATCGACGACGCCTTTGCCTTGGATATGGCGATGGGGGGGAGTTCAAACACGGTCTTGCACACGCTGGCGTTCGCCCACGAAGCGGGCATAAGCTATCCCCTGGCGCGAATCAACGAGATAGCAGATAAGGTCCCCCACCTTTGTAAGGTGAGTCCATCCGGACCTTGGCACATGGAGGATATCCACCGAGCGGGGGGAGTCCCGGCGATATTGAATGAAATCGCCAAATCGGGGAATACGCTGAACGCGGAGCGCATGACAGTGACCGGCAAGAACCTTAAAGAGAGCATCACAGGAAAAGAGATACTCGATCCAGATGTCATAAAAACTATCGACCAGCCCCATTCGAAGACCGGCGGATTAGCGATCCTGTTCGGCAACCTCGCTCCTGAAGGGGCGGTCGTCAAAGCCGGCGGAGTGATGCCTTCCATGCGAAAACACAGCGGTCCGGCACGAATATACGACAGCCAAGAAGAGGCCCAAAGAGGAATCCTGAACGGTGAAGTTCAGGCGGGAGAGGTGGTCGTGATCCGCTATGAAGGGCCGCGCGGCGGTCCGGGGATGCAAGAAATGCTCTCCCCGACTTCAGCCATCATGGGGATGGGATTGGGCGATAAGGTAGCCTTAATCACCGATGGGCGGTTTTCCGGCGGGACGCGTGGCGCCTGCATCGGGCACGTCAGCCCGGAAGCGGCGGAAAGAGGCCCGATCGCGGCCTTAGTACCCGGTGACATCATCGAAATCGACCTGGACAAAAGAACGCTGAACACGCTATTGAGCGATGAGGAAATCCAAGCGCGATTAGCGGCACTGCCCCCCTTCGAGGTATCCATCGAAAGCGCTTGGCTGCGGCGGTATTCCCGCATGGTCAGCAACGCCAGCCAGGGCGCAGTATTAATGTAAATTAGTCAGTATCAATTTGGAGAAAGCCATGAAATTATCCGGCGCTGAAATTATCTTAGAATGTCTCATCATGGAAGGGGTGGATGTCATGTTTGGGTATCCCGGCGGGGCCATCATGCCAGTGCACGACGCAATCCTCAAATACCCGATCCACCACGTGCTAACCAGACACGAGCAAGGGGCGGCAATGGCTGCTGACGGGTACGCACGGGCATCCGGGAAAGTCGGGGTGGCAATCGCCACTTCGGGCCCTGGGGCGACCAACCTGGTGACGGGCATCGCCACGGCGATGATGGACTCGTCACCGATCGTGTGTTTGACCGGGCAGGTAGCGCATCATCTGGTGGGCGGCGACGCTTTCCAGGAAACGGATGTGACGGGTATCACCTTACCCATCACCAAACATAATTACCTGGTGACGCGTGCCGAAGACCTGGCCCAAACCATCCGCGAGGCTTTCTACATCGCCCGGAGCGGCAGGCCGGGACCAGTATTAATCGACATCTGTAAGAACGCCCAACTGGATGAAACTGAATTCGTTTACCCCGAAGAGATCGCTTTGCCAGGCTACATGCCACCCACGCACGCGCCGATGGACGCATTGGAGAATGCGGCGGACCTCATCGCAAAAGCGAAACGCCCGGTGATATTGGCGGGGCACGGCGTGTTGATGTCGGGGGCGATGGCGGAGGTGCTGGCTTTCGCGGAAAAGACACAAACCCCGGTGGCCATGACCCTGTTGGGTTTGGGGGCAATCCCGGCATCCCACCCTTTCAGTTTAGGGATGATGGGAATGCATGGGGAGGCGTACTGCAACAACGCCATCCAACAATCGGACCTGCTGCTGGCCTTCGGGATGCGGTTCGACGACCGGGTGACCGGACACCTGCGGACCTATGCACCGCGCGCCAGGAAAATCCACATCGACATCGATCCATCAGAGATCGATAAAATCATACGGGTGGATGTATCGTTGGTCGGGGATTTGAAGACGGTATTGAACGATCTCACCCCCATCGTTAAACCCGGCGAACACGAAGAATGGATGGACCAAATCGACGAATGGAAAGCGGAAAGCCACGCGCTGGACATCGTCGCCCAGACCAACAGCGATACACTCCACACCCCACAAGTGATACATGATTTTTGGGAAGCCACCGGTGGAGACGCCATCGTGACCACGGGCGTGGGGCAGCACCAGATGTGGGCGGCGCAATATTACCAGCAGGAACAACCGTATAAATTAATCACCTCCGGCGGGGCGGGGACGATGGGGTTCGGACTCCCATCGGCCATCGGGGCGTGGTTCGCCCACCAGGATAAAGCCGTATGGTGCATCGACGGAGACGGCAGCTTCCAAATGACGATGCCCGAGTTGGCAACTGCGGTGCAGGAAAAGGCAAACGTCAAAATTCTCATCATGAACAACAACTTCCTGGGGATGGTACGGCAATGGCAGGAATTCTTCTTCGATAAACGCTACGCATCCACCCGGATTTCAGGGCCGGATTTCGTAAAAGTGGCCGAAGCTTACGGAATCCCGGCGAAACGAGTCACCCAAGCCGAAGAAGTACAGTCAGCGATCAAATTCGCACAAGAGACCCCGGGACCAGTCATCATCGATTATCGAGTGGAAAAGGAGGATTCCGTCTACCCCATGGTCCCAACAGGGGCGGCATTGGATGAGATGATGCGCCGCCCTATTCCTGAGAAGATTACATCCAGAAAGGGATGATGAATCCATCTCGCTACCGAGGAGATAAATATGTACCACACACTCATTGCTAAAGTAGAAAACAAACCAGGCGTACTCAACCGGGTGGCGTCTCTGTTCAGGCGCAGAAACTTCAACATCGAGTCGCTGAACGTCGGGCGGACGGAAAACCCGGATATTTCCCGCATGACCATCGTGATGGAAAATGCGAACACCGACGCCAAAAAAGTAGAAGCCAACCTGTATAAATTGGTCAACATCATCGACGTGCAAGACGTGACCAACCAACCAACCGTGGCGAGAGACCTGGCCTTAATCAAAGTCAACGCAGAAGCGGAGCAACGGTCAGAAATCGCCAACCTGGTGAACATCTTCCGGGCAAAGATCGTCGACGTGGCCTGCGACTCGGTGATCGTAGAAATCAGCGGCACAGAAGAGAAGATCGAAGGACTGGTCGAACTACTACGCCCCATTGGAATACAGGAAATGGTGCGGACCGGGCAGGTCGCCATGCTGCGAGGTAACACGGACGGCGTGAGACATACCCCCGGCGCGAACGGGAACCATCGGGACCAACCCTGTGATTAAGAAAGGAAATCAATAACATGGCAGTCATCTATTACGAATCAGACGCAAAACCAGAACTCATCGAGAAGAAAAAAGTAGCCATCATCGGCTACGGCTCGCAAGGACACGCCCACGCCTTGAACCTGAGCGACAGCGGCGTGGAAGTGCAGGTCGGGCTACGACCAGGGAGCAAGTCCTGGGCGAAGGCTGAAGCCGATGGGGTAACGGTAAAATCCGTCAGCGAAGTAGCTGAATGGGGGGACGTCATCATGATGCTGGCGCCCGACACAGCGCAGCCCGCCATCTATGAGGAATCAGTCCTCCCACATCTCAAAGAAGGCAAGACGCTGATGTTCGCCCACGGATTCAACATCCGCTACGAAACAATCAAGCCACCTGAAAATGTCGACGTGAGCCTGATCGCACCGAAAGCCCCCGGGCATCGGGTGCGTGAGATCTTCGTCGAGGGCGGCGGGACACCCTGCTTACTGGCCGTCCATCAGGACGCCAGTGGAAAGGCGAAAGAAAACGCCATCTCTTACGCACACGCTCTCGGCTCTACACGCGTAGGGGTACTGGAAACAACCTTCGCCGAAGAGACGGAGACCGACCTTTTCGGGGAACAGGCTGTGCTGTGCGGGGGAGTCTCAGAACTGGTCAAAGCAGGATTCGAGACGCTGGTGAAAGCAGGCTACCAGCCCGAACTGGCGTATTTCGAATGCATGCACGAGTTAAAACTCATCGTCGACCTGATGTACCGGGGCGGGCTGAACTACATGCGCTATTCCGTTTCGGATACTGCAGAGCACGGCGATTACACAGCGGGGCAGAGAATCATCAATGAAGAGACTCGAGGCGTGATGCGGCAGCTCCTGGACGACATCCAGGACGGCACATACGCCAAAAAGTGGATCGAAGAAAACAAGAACGGACGGAAGTGGTTCAACGAGGCACGGCGAAAAGAGCAGGAAACCTTAATCGAAAAAGTAGGCGCGAAACTACGGGAAATGATGCCGTTCATCGATCCCGTAACAGTCAAGCCAGGAGAATGAGAAGAAAATGCAAGAAAAAACCGTCCGGATATTCGATACAACCCTACGGGATGGAGAACAGTCCCCAGGGGCGACCCTGACCTCAAGCGAAAAGCTCGAAATCGCGCGGGCACTGGCGCGGCTGGGCGTCGACGTCATCGAAGCGGGATTTCCGGCTGCCTCCCCTGATGATTTGGAAGGGGTCAGGCGGATCGCCCAAGAGGTCGGGAACATCCCAGCGGGGAAGGTCAAGGTTTCAGACAGCCTCCCCATCATCTGCGGGCTGGCACGCGCCAACAAAGGCGACATCGACGCCGCCTGGGAAGCCATCCAATATGCGGCCCAGCCACGCATCCACACTTTCCTGGCTACTTCCCCGATCCACATGAAATTCAAACTGCACATGGACCCTGAGGAAGTGGTGGAAAAAGTCAGCGAAATGGTCTCGTACGCGAAATCGCTGTGCGACGACATCGAGTTCTCGCCAGAAGATGCGGGGCGGAGCGATCCGGACTTCCTATATCTTGTATTGGAAAAAGCCATCCAGGCAGGGGCTACCACGCTCAACATCCCCGACACGGTGGGGTACACGACACCAGATGAATTCGGCGCACTCATCGCCGGGATCATGGAAAACACGCCGGGGATCGAAGACGTCATCGTCTCGGTGCACTGCCACGACGACCTGGGGATGGCAACGGCCAACACGCTGGCAGGAATCAAGGCAGGGGCGCGGCAGGCCGAGGTGACGGTGAACGGGATTGGAGAAAGGGCGGGAAACACTTCTCTCGAGGAAGTCGTAATGGCCCTGCGAACGCGGCGGAAAGTATTCGACCTGATGACGGGTATCGACACTACCCTGATCACACGGACCAGCCGGATGGTCTCGAGTTATACGGGGATCCCCGTACAGCCAAACAAGGCCATCGTAGGGGCGAACGCGTTCGCCCACGAAGCCGGCATCCACCAAGATGGGATGTTGAAACACCAAGGCACTTATGAAATCATGCAGCCGGATATGGTCGGGTTGGGGCAATCTAAGCTGGTGATGGGCAAGCACTCAGGACGACACGCCTTCAAGACCCAACTGACTGACCTTGGATATGAATTATCTCAAGAAGAACTCGATCGGGCATTCACACGCTTCAAGGAACTGGCAGACCGCAAGAAAATCATCACGGAAGCGGATCTGGAAGCGGTGGTCGCCGACCAACTATACCAACCGCAGGAGATATTCAGCCTGGATGGATTACAGGTGGCCTGCGGGACGATGGGCATGCCCACGGCGACCGTGCGATTGTGCGGACCAGATGGCGAACTCCACATCCAGGCTGCGATCGGGACGGGGCCGGTCGACGCGACCTATAAGGCCATCAATGAAATCGTGCAAGCGCCGAACACTTTATTGGAGTACAGCGTCAACGCCATCACCGAAGGGATCGATGCACTCGGCGAAGTGGCCGTGAGGGTGAAAGCGGATAACGGCGGGATACCCAAACGAAAATCGCCGCAAAACAGCACCGGGCATGCGCGCAGCTTCGGCGGGCACGGGGCAGACACGGACATCATCGTCGCCAGCGCCAAAGCCTACCTTTCGGCCCTGAACAAAATACTAGTCGCCAGCGGCAAGTATGCCAAAGTCGAAAAAGCCAAGAAAACACCTGTAAAGGTAGCATAGACGATATAGCAATGAAACAAGCAAAGACACTGTTCGAAAAAGTATGGGACCGGCACGTGGTCTACGAGGAAGCTGGATCTCCAGCGATCCTATATATCGACCTACACCTGGTGCACGAGGTGACTTCTCCGCAGGCTTTCAGCGGCTTGCGAGAGCGTGGTTTGAAGGTCAGGCGATCGGAACGAACCCTAGCTACGATGGACCATTCAACGCCTACAAACGGGAAGACACCCGACACAATGGACCCGAAGGCTGTTCTGCAACTCGACCTGTTAGCGAAGAACTGCCGTGACTTCGGAATCGAACTGCACGAAATGGGAAGCCGACAGAACGGCATCATCCACGTGATCGCGCCGGAAATGGGACGTATACAACCCGGCATGACGGTGGTGTGCGGAGACAGCCACACCTCGACCCACGGCGCTTTCGGTGCGCTGGCGTTCGGGATCGGGACGAGTGAAGTCGAACACGTCTTGGGAACGCAATGCCTACTGCAAAGCAAGCCCAAATCCTTCGAGGTGCGGATCAACGGTAGGCTCAAACAAGGCGTTACCGCCAAGGACATCATCCTGGCGTTAATCGCAAAAATTGGCACGGGCGGTGGGACGGGGCACGTCTTTGAATACACGGGCGATGCCGTGAAAAGCCTGAACATGGAAGGGCGGATGACCCTGTGCAACATGTCCATCGAAGCGGGGGCAAGAGCCGGGATGGTGGCGCCAGACGAGACCACGTTTACATATCTGGCGGGGCGGGAACATGCCCCCCAAGGTGAAGCGTGGGAAAGCGCTGTGGCGCAATGGGAAAGCCTCCCAAGCGACGAGGGGGCAAACTACGATTCGCTAATTAATCTTGATGTATCCAAACTGGAGCCGATGGTGACTTTCGGCACAAACCCCGGGATGGGCATGCAGATATCCGAACCGGTTCCAAATCCAGAAAAATTATCCAATACGGATGAACGCCAAGCTCTGGGAAAGGCTTTGGCTTACATGGACCTGCAGCCCGGGCAAAGATTGATGGGACAACCCATCGACGTGGTATTTATCGGAAGCTGTACAAACGGGCGACTGTCTGATTTGCGGCAGGCGGCCGAAGTCCTGGATGGGCGCAAGGTGGCAGAGGGGATACGGATGCTGGTCGTGCCGGGATCCCAGGCGGTGAAACGGCAGGCGGAAGCCGAGGGGTTGGATAAGACCTTTAAACAAGCAGGCGCGGAATGGCGAGAGCCGGGCTGTTCGATGTGCATCGCCATGAACGGCGACCAACTCGAACCCGGCCAGTCTGCGGTCAGCACGAGCAACCGGAACTTCGAAGGACGGCAGGGCAAAGGCGGCCGCACCATCCTGGCGTCCCCCTATACGGCAGCGGCGTCAGCCGTCAACGGTAAAGTCAGCGACCCAAGAACGATGCTAGGAAACTAACCGTATGTTTTTAGAAATGAAATTAGTGTTTTATACAGTTAGTTACTCGGTGAATGTGCAAGAGGCATGCATTAAAAATTCAAAACACTTACGCACATTCACTTAAGGTAATGCGATAAATTATGAAATCATTTACAAAACTCACATCCAAGGTGATCCCCCTGCTCCATAACAACATCGATACCGACCAAATCATCCCGGCGCGGTACCTGAAAGCCACCGACAAAGCCAGCGTGGCAGAGGGATTGTTCGCCGATTGGCGCTACAAGTCCGATGGGACACCGAAACCAGACTTCGTACTCAACCAACCAGAACACCAAGGAGCGCAAATCCTGCTGGCCGGGGACAACTTCGGGTGCGGTTCGTCGAGGGAACACGCCCCCTGGGCATTGGCCGGGTCGGGCATACAAGTCGTTTTGAGCACTTCGTTCGCAGACATCTTCAAGAACAACGCCCTGAAAAATGGGCTGCTGCCCGTGGAGATCGACGCCGAAACCTATGAAAACTTGTGCGACTTAATTGAGGAAATCCCCACGGCAGAGGTAACAATCGACCTGGAAAAGCAACGAGGGATCCTCCCGGATGGGTCTTCGTTCGAATTCCCCATCGACAGCTTTTCAAAACAATGCCTGCTCAAGGGGACAGACCAGTTCGGCTACATTCAATCGTTCGAAGAGAAAATCAACGAGTATGAACAAGGCCATCCATTTGTGAATTAATAACCGGTATGTGTGTATAAGCCTGGAGATTATGATGAAGAGTAAAATACTTATCTACGACACGACTCTACGAGACGGGACTCAGCGGGAAGGCATCTCTTTATCCTGCGACGATAAACTGCGGATCGCACAGAAACTCGACGACCTGGGGGTGGCAATTATCGAAGGGGGATGGCCGGGATCGAACCCAAAGGACGAGGAATTCTTCCATCGGCTGGATGAGTTAAATCTGAAGCATGCTAAGATCGCGGCTTTTGGGGCGACCTGCCGACCTGGATCAGCTCCAGCAGATGACCCGAACATCCGGGCATTAATCGAGGCGGACACACCTGCTTATACACTGGTCGGAAAATCCTGGACACTGCACGTCATCGACGTGCTGCAGACCTCACTCAAAGAAAACCTGCGGATCATCCGAGATAGCGTCAAATATTTGAAAGAAAGTGGGAGTGAGGTAATTTTCGATGCAGAGCACTTTTTCGACGGTTATAAAGATGACCAAGTATATGCTCTCCAGACTTTACAGGCGGCCATCGATGGAGGTGCGGACACGGTCGTGTTGTGCGACACCAACGGCGGAACCCTCCCGCACGAGATTGCGAAAACGGTTCGAGATGTCAAAAGTTTGATCCCAAACGTACGTTTAGGAATCCATGCGCACAACGATACGGAATGCGCCGTTGCGAATACCTTGGCGGCAGTGAAGGAAGGAGCAACACAGGTCCAGGGGACAATCAACGGTTACGGTGAACGATGCGGGAATGCCAACTTATGTAGTGTGATCCCCGACCTGGAAATCAAAATGGGGATGCAGTGTCTGCCTGATGGAAAGATAGCCCAACTGTCGGAGGTGTCAAATTTCGTGGCAGAGGTAGCCAATTTGGCACCTTACGAGCACCAGCCATTCGTGGGCAAAAGTGCGTTCGCCCACAAAGGCGGCATCCACGTGGCGGCAATGCAGCGAAACGTAGACAGCTACCAACACCTCGACCCTGAAGTCGTTGGGAATAAATTCCGGACGGTGGTCTCGGAATTATCCGGAAAGGGGAATCTGGTCAGCAAGGCCAAGGAGTTCGGGATCGATATCGAGGACGAGGATGGGTTGAAAGACATCTTGAAAAAGATCAAAGCAATGGAAGCGGAGGGGTTCTCCTTCGAATCGGCGGAGGCATCGGTGGCGTTAATGTTCCAGCGGTTGAACGACAATTACAAACCGCCCTTCGAGTTAATCGACTTCTCAGCTACCGTCGAGCACCGACAAGGACGGGGTGTATTTGCCGAGGCGATGGTGAAGATACGCGTGAATGGGGAGGTGATCCATACCATATCCGAAGGGAACGGGCCCGTCAATGCACTGGATGCGGCACTGCGAAAAGGACTTGTACCCATCTATCCCCGGCTGGCTGAATTCCAACTGGCGGACTATAAGGTAAGGATCATCGATGGGAACCACGGCACGGCTGCCACGACACGGGTACTCATCGACACGCAGAACAGCCACAACCGGTGGAGTACGGTGGGCGCCAGCGCAAATATCATCGAAGCAAGCTGGCTGGCCCTGGCTGACAGCGTCGAATACGGATTGATGCTGCAATGAAAGCGAAAATCGTTCTACTTCCAGGGGATGGGATCGGGACAGAGGTGGTCGGCGTTGGGAAATCCATCCTCGAGGCTGTGGGTGAGACATTTGACCACGATTTCGAGATGGCCGAACACGCCATCGGTGGGTATGCCATCGATAACTTCAACAATCCCCTTCCAGACGAAACATTGGATGCGTGCAAATCTGCGGATGCGGTCTTATTGGGAGCCGTAGGAGGACCGAAATGGGACGACCCCAAGGCAACGATCCGCCCGGAACAGGGCCTGTTAGGATTGCGAAAGGGGATGGATTTGTTCGCCAACCTACGCCCTATCCAGCCGAACCCGAATCTCATCTCAGCTTCTCCTCTGCGAACTGAGTTATTGGCCGGGGTAGACTTCGTGGTGGTGCGGGAACTCACCGGCGGTATCTATTTTGGAGAACCGAAGGGACGCGAGGAGGTGGACGGGAAAGCACAGGCTGTGGACACGATGGCATACAGCGAGGATGAGATCCAGCGGATCGCACAGCTGGCATTTTCATTAGCGCACCAGCGCAAAAACAAAGTGACTTCGGTCGACAAAGCGAACGTGCTGGCATGTTCGGGTTTGTGGCGCGAGATCGTCACCGGCATCGCGACTGAATACCCGGAGGTGACACTGGAGCATTTGTTGGTAGATGCAGCAGCCATGCATCTGTTAACCCGCCCGTCTTCCTTCGACGTCATCTTGACGGCAAACATGTTCGGCGACATCCTCACAGATGAAGGATCGGTATTGACGGGTTCACTGGGCAACCTCCCTTCGGCTTCGTTGGGGGAGGATAAGAACGCTTTAGGACACCCCCGCGGCGTATACGAACCCATCCACGGTTCGGCGCCGGACATCGCCGGGAAAGGAGTTGCCAACCCCATCGGCACGATCCTATCTGCGGCCATGCTACTCAGGCACTCACTAGGAATGGAAAATGAGGCCAAGGTAATTGAAGATGCGGTGGACGCGACCCTCGAAGCTGGCTTCCGGACCAGAGACCTGGCTAAATCAGGTGAGGATGCAGTTTCGACGGAAGAGATGACAAAGGCAATCCTGGCGTGTTTGCACAAAGAGATGGAGCAGGTAGAAAGTATCCGATAAATGGCAAACCTTTAAAATTACTAACCCCGCTGTAAGCAGGGGAGCATTACGAAATTTTACTCCTTACGGGTACAGGTTTGTTTATATATTCCAGCAACTTTTTCCCATCGCAATTGTATTATGGATATAGAAAGTTTTACTTCTATTCGGGAACAACCCATAATTCAATGATAAAACGCATCTGCTTCGCATCCCTTGCTGTGATACTCTCTATCCTCGCCTGTGGACAATCCCCTTCAATTCCCAATCTATCTCCATTTACAAACTCGTGGGTTCGCTTCACTGAAAATAATTTCAGTGTAGATCTCCCAAAGGATTGGAGAGAGACATCATCATCTGACGAACAGGTGATTTACTCGGCGGGCGACGGCACAGCCTCCTTTTGGATCAAGTCCTGGCCGCTGATTCCCAGCCTGGTTGCGAACAGCGTCCGGGGATGGGTTGATGAGAATACGCAAACAACCCTCCTGGAAGAATCGGGTGATACAGAAAAAGTATCTATGGAATTGTCGATAAATGACCATTCAAACGTGATGCGGTTGAGCAGTCTTTTCATCTACTGCGATGCCATCACTTATGAAGTGACGGGGGGTGCCCTGGAAGATGATTTCGAACAATATACTTCCATCTTCAAACAAGCAAAGGATTCCGCAAAATGCAACAGGGAAGATCTTCCATCGCAACTCGAAAGCGGCGCGTTGGGGATGGTCATCCTCCCCCAGGCAAATGATGAGGGTGAATTCAAGCCTGCCGACTACCAGCAAGCGCTGGCTCTGGCGCGGGCGAACGGTGTGCAAGTCTCCCACTATTATGTGCAGTGGGGTGACGTCGAAAAAACAGCTGGAGTCTATGACTGGGCCGTGCTCGATTACGTCCTGGAAGCCAACCACCTAGAAGGGCTTCAGGTCTCACTCGTGGTCAACGTGATCCACACAACATTGGTAGGGCGAGTCCCACCCGACCTGGATGGAACATCGTTTGAAGATCCGCAATTCTCCGAACGCCTGACGCAATTCCTGGCCGCTTTAGCAGACCGTTATAAAGGACGCCTTCATTATCTGTCGGTAGGCAACGAAGTGAACGACTACTTTGCCACACACCAAAGCGAGATTGATGCGTACGCTTCTGCATTCGATCAAGCACGAGCGGCTATTCATGAGGGACACCCGGACCTACCGGTCGGGATCGTATTCGCTTATCACGACACTGAAAGAGAAGGTGCATTGGATATCGTCAAGTCGCTCAACCGGGGAGACTTTATCGCTTTCACGCTATACCTTTACAACGAGGGCTTTCATTTCACGCGTGACCCCGCTCTGATTAGGGACTATTTAGATCGGATACTGGACGCTGCAGAAGGAACACCGATGGCCATCGTGGAGACCGGGTGGAGCACAGCGGAATTCCTGGAGGGAACAGAAGCGGATCAATCCGAATACGTCAGGCAAGTTTTTGCGGTACTGGACGAACACCGGGATGACATTCTCTTCCTGACCTGGTTCGTGTTACACGATTCCCAGCAAGACTTGTGCTACGAGCAAGCACTCACTTTTTTCCCATCCGGGGCTGCACCCAATGGTCCGGAGATGGACGCCTTCGTCACCTTCCTATGCTATTTCGGCTTACGCAACGCCGACGGTACGCCCAAACCAGCCTGGGAGGTATGGGTTCAAGAAGCACAAGCTTATTACCAGTGAAATAAATTCACCTGTATCGACCACTATTGTTTATCAATCGTCAAGCAACCCGGCTATGGACAAAGCGAGGGCTTCTTTTTCATCTAGGTTCGCTAACCGCGCCAGCATGATGCGTTGGGCCATGGGCGATCCGGCGCCATGCATGGATTCGACGAGATAACCCACTCCCCCTGCTCCCAAGGTGATATTTTCGATCAGGCGCAAGAGACGCTGCCGCCATTCAGTGGGATATTGGTCTGAACCCACTAGATATTTTTCGAGCAGCGGCCCAATCTCCGGGTGGTTGAAATCTTTCTCCGAAGGCAACGTGACCATCAAGCCTCCGGCAATATCATGGGCGAGGCGAGCAATCTCATAAGGGAAGCGGGTGACGTTCAACTTGGTGATATTGGCAAGCAACACATCAATCATATAAGTGCCAGAAGGAGAACAGACGCCTTCGTAGGAAGTTGCCAAACCGCAAGCATATAAGGTTTCGTTGAGATGCACCATCTCGACAATCTTGTCTTTAATGTGCGAAGCTTGATCTGTCCCCTGCACCCTGGCAAGGGCCTGTACTGCGCCAATGAGGACATCGCCCACGCCCACCTTACAACCCCCATAACTTGCCCGGTGGTGAGCGGCGAAAAGCTCCACTAAATTCCCGGCGTATTGGTACTCGCGGCACAAGAACACCCAATCCCAGGGGACGAAAACATCCTGGAAGATAATCACAGCCTCATGCCCGCCAAAGCGGTAGTTCCCCACGTCAATCTCCCCACCCTCGAGTTTTCGGGTATCGCTGGCCTGCCGCCCATAGACATAGATGATGCCCTGTGCATCCCCCGGAACCGCACAGGCAACGGCGTAACCCCGATCCGCTTCCTTCAAGCTGCGGGTGGGCATCACCAGGATCTCATGGGAATTGATGGCACCGGTCTGGTGGACTTTCGCCCCCCGGATGATGATGCCATCGGCGTTTTCACCCACGATACGCACGTGCAAATCGGGATCAGCCTGTTGAGAGGGTGAGAGTTTACGATCCCCTTTCGGGTCGGTCATGGCTCCATCCACGACGAGATTCTCGGTCTGAACGTGGATGAGATACTCCCGAAAACGTTTGTTGTAGTCCGTCCCTAAATCTTGATCCATCTGGTGAGTGACGACATCCAGGGCATTGAAACTGTCCATACCCACACAGCGCTGGAAACAGCAGGCGGTACACTGGCCTAGAAGACGCTGCATTTTGACCTTACTTACCAAATCTCCGGTGCTCTGATGCAGGTGAGAAAAGCGGTTGACCTTTTTACCTGTCAGGTTGGATTCCGCTGTCATGAGTTCTGTATTGGATGGGTCTTCAGCAAGCCGGTAGGTCATGGCCACGGCATTCAAGGATGGACGAATCATAGGGTGGTCGACGTAATCTTTGATTTCTTCGCCAAACATGAATATGCGTTTCTTCATCCCCCTGAGGCTTTCCAGAAAATCTTCTCGAGTCTTTATCATAATTTCCGTCCAATCACATTTAAAATCATCATAGGCATGAAGCTACCAATTTTCCAAAACCGACGTTAATCCTTTGATTGCATTCTACAGCAAGTGGATTATTTTTACCATACGCTTGAGTTTTTTCAGGGATAGGCAACAACCGCATCACCACCTGGGGGAACTGAAGAGGTGTCGAAAGATGAAAGTTCATTTACCGCTAGTATTCAGATATCGATATCAAAACCCAGCCTCTGTTCTGACTAAACTGGGGTGTTGTTTTACCAGGACCCATCAATCCCTTCACCCTTTTGGTGAAAAAGTAAACAGTAAACTTTCGAAATTCCAATACTCCTTACAGAAAAGGTTTGCTTGTACACCCCCAAAGTGTTTTGGTTCATCCATGCAATAAGTTGCGGTGTTTTCTGGCATGGAATAAAATCACACCAGACTGCAACCCAGCAACAAGGAGTGACACAGGATGACGACACAAATTCCGCTGATTGAGGTGCGCGGCAGCCACCGCGATGTGGGACAGCAAATCGGACAGAAAAGCAAACCGGGAATCCAGAGAATACTCGAACTCTTACACGAAGGAATGCCAGAGGGGGTGGCCTGGGATGACATGATGGGACAAAGCAAGGTCTACCTGGAATTCAGCCGTAAGGTTTACCCGCAATACATCGAGGAACTGGAGGGCATCGCAGAAGGAGCAGATGTCCCATTCGATGAAGTGTTCCTAGCGACGTGCGAGGAATTGTGGGAACCCACAGCCTGGCAGCGGGGCTGTACGGATATGGCTGCCCGCGGCCCTGCGACAAAGGACGGTTCAACGCTGGTCGCCCACAACAACGACGAGTATGCTTCAGAGGAAGAGACTCTCGTCATTATAAAAGTGCAGGCGGAAGACGAGCCGGAATTCCTGGGCGTTTCTTCAGGGGGGATCGCCTTCGACGCCGGGTACAACGCGGCCGGAATCAGCCTGACAGGCAACCAACTCTACAACAACGACATCCGCCCGGGTGTGCCGCGTATCTTGACCGTCCGGGCGATGCTGGCTGCCAAACACCTCAGTGAGGCGATGGCCCTTTGTCTCAACCCACAAAGGGCATCCAGTTATAACAATATCCTGGGCGATTCGAGCGGCGAAATTTACAGCATGGAAGGGTCTGCCACGGATTGTGAGCCAATATACATCAAAGATAATATATTGGCGCACGCCAACCATTACATTTCACCCGCCATGCGCCGTTTCGAAGCTGACCGCAACGATATCGGCAGTTCGGTCTTACGCTACAACCGGGCAAAACGGCTATTAAAAGAAAATTACGGTCAACTGACACCCGACCTGTTCAAGATTCTGCTTGCCGACCATGCAGGCTACCCTAAGTCGATCTGCCATCATGGAGAGAAAATAGCGACAGTATTCAGCATCATCATCCATCTGGAAGAATTACACGCCTGGATCGGACGCGGCCACCCCTGCGAAACGACCTATTACGAGTACCAGCTAGAGCCTTTCCAAAAATCATAAGTCTATCGTGGTTCGTTCGCCTTAGTAAAGGGTAATTCCCTATCAAGGGTATCAACTGATAGAGTACGAGAAGCCATAGAAATAATTGGTTTGGGAAACTTATTGTATGTATTTCTCAACCAACTGACGGGCAGTGGGCTCATCTACGATAAGTTCAGACATGAGTTTACCTTGAAGGGCAGCATAAAGTCCTTTGACCTTGGCCAACCCGGAAACAACACAGATACCATATTTTTTCCGGAACATCTCCAGGCTCGGACCACTCGCCCTTCTATTCATTGGGATGTTATCAAAATTCCCATCTTCTTTAAAAAATACTGTGGCAATATCCCCGGCAATGTGATACCTTTCTATTTCTCTATAATCCGATTCGTTGAGGTACCCACCGCTGTACACATGGCTGGGAATACCTGCGTTCACCGCTCCAATACTGTATAACAAAAGATCAGCCTTGGTTTGTAAATCTAAAATACGCTTGATACTGCCCTCTTGCCAGAGAGCCTGCTTGGTCTCTGAATAATCAAAAAAGGTCGGCACGGGGAAAAGATGAGCACGAGCTTGATAGTTCTCGGAGAAACGCATGATGATTTGACTGGCGTACTCGATCCCCATCGAACGGGTATTCCCGGCTCCATTCAACTGCACAATTTGCGAGTTATGGGTGGATTTTCTCAATAGATGCTTTGAAATAGCAGTCAGTGTCGTCCCCCAGGCCAACCCCAAGATCATATCTGAATCGAACATGGTGTTGAGGTAATTCGCCGTATACTGCGCCACTCTCTCGAGCCACTCGGCTTCGCCAGCAATATCCGGCACAGGGACAACATGAACTCCCTTTAGGTGAAATGCATCCAGGATAGCCGTTTCCAATTTCTGGGGGACATCCGCAGGGTCAACAATCTGGATATTCACCAATCCCTCCGCTTTCGCGTATGTGAGCATCCGTGAAATCGTAGAGCGGGAGACTTTCATTTCCTTGGCAATGGCGCTGGTGGTCATGTTTTGATAGTAATACATACGGGCAGCCAGGATGGCGTCTGCTGTTTTTTGATCGTTTGTCATGAAAAAAGCCTTTTCCCTTTGGATTTTCTTTCGCGCACGAACGTGCACCAAGTATGAATTTTTTCTCAGCAAATATTATACGTTAAAAACACAACAACTGCACGTTTGACCATTCCATTTGACATTATGTGCACAGCTTTCTACAATGATTCATAGGAGATTATGCCGAATTTATCCACCATTTTACAAAAGGAGAAAGATATTATGGAAATAGATGTTCGAAAAAACTGGAGGTTCTTGATCATTCTTGTGGTCATCATCGCCTTCTCAGCCATTATGGCTGATTTGATCGAGAGTGATTTCGGCAAAGTAGAAGTCTCGATCATCAAGATCATGAACGCCCAAGGGGAAGCTGTTGTTGCCAAGCTGTTCCGCCCCAAGACAGCAACCGCCGATAACCCCCTCCCTGCAATTGTCAACATGCACGGCTACCAGAACGATAAAAATGTACAGGATCCATTCTCGATTGAGCTGGCACGCCGCGGGTTTGTGGTGTTGGCACCCGACTCTCTAGGACATGGAGACTCGGAAGGCGGCCTTAATTTTGGCGCTTGGTTTGCAGACCCCACGTACGTGATGGGTAATGGAACTTCCCTGGCCTATTTGATCACCCTGCCTTTCGTCGATGCTGATAACATCGGTGTGATGGGACACTCGATGGGCGGCATGAATGCGGTCAAACTGCCCGGCTTATTCCCAGACAATGTGAAGGCTGTTGTCCAGCAAGCTTCCTCCCCCGGCAGCCCGGAACTCCCCAATCTTTTAATGCTCCAGGCCCGTTTCGACGAGTTCCTGGGCTTCCGGGAAAATCAATTGCGCACCGAGAATTTGACATCCAGCGAAACACGTTTGGCCGCACTGGGTCTGGAAGGACCAGTTGAATGGGACACCACCTACGGCAGCTTCGAGGATGGTACTGCACGCAGAATGGCCCTCATCAACATGGACCACCACTTGCTGCCCCTGCAGAACAAATCTGTAGCTGAAGCGACAGACTGGATGCGCCTGGCCCTCAAAGACGGCGAAGGCGGTTCTATGTGGGTTGAGCCAACTCAGCAAATCTTCATGTGGAAGGAAATTTTTGGCTTTGTGGCATTGCTTGGCGCTCTCGTCACCATGCTCCCGATGACTAACCTGTTGCTCGCCACACCTTTCTTCAAAACCGTGATGCAGCCCCTTCCTGACCGCTACACGCCAACCAAAGGCAACTGGTGGCTGTTTGCGACCATCAATATGCTCATCGGCGGCATTCTGTACCCACTCACCACACAATATGGCAGTATTGGGGGACAAATCGAAACCTGGCTCCCATTTATGAAACTTGAAATGGGCAATGGTGTTGCCGCATTCTTCCTGGCGAATGCTGTTGTTGCCGGAATTTTGTTCATCTTCTGGTACCGCGGCGCCAAGAAAAAAGGCGTTACCATGTACGATATGGGCGTTTCCTTCGACAAAGAGAAAACAAAGATCGATTGGGGGATCGTTGGGAAGACCGTGCTGCTTGGTGCGATCCTTTTCGTGTGGCTATATCTGTTTGCCGCCTTCTTCCAGTGGGCGCTGGGGCAAGAATTACGCTTTGCCTGGCCCTACATGCGCGAATTTGCACAACCGCGCCGGGTAGGTTACTTCTTCATCTACGTGATCCCGGCGCTGCTGTTCTTCCTGATAAACGGCGGCATCTTCCTCTTTGGGCAGATTCGCCAGAAGGAATATGATACACCAACGAAAACCCAGTGGATGTGGTGGCTGAAAGCTGTATATGCCATGGTGACCGGTCTATTCATCGTATGGGCATTCCAATATCTCCCCTGGTTCCTGGGCGGGGCTGGCCCCGGCTTCGAGATCACCGGTATGCCACAGTTCACCTCCATGTGGCCGCTGATGCTGTTCGTCTACATCCCTGAGTTCATCATTCTGTTCTGGTTCCTGACGTGGTTCTATCGCCGGACTGGGAAGATTTACCTGGGCGCTTTGATGATCTCAAGCATCGCAATTTGGTTCCTGGCAGCAGGATCAATCCTGATAATGTAAAACTCACCCGTTGTTCTTGGACCAAAGGGCAATATAAAAAGAGAAGCACACAAGTAACATCAGTTCATGATCCTTGCCCATTGGCATTTTGATCCAAAAGTGAGATGAGAGACAATTCAATATTTCCCCTTGTCTCCTCAACAAAGCCCGACAGATCAATAGATCTGTCGGGCACCTCCCAAACTCATGGTTATAAAGGAGGTGAATTAGAAGGAATATAAGATTGAGAAAAGAATATATATTCGCTTTTTATAATATGAGGAGAATTAAATGAATGGCAATACTAAAAAACAATGGTGGTTATTGTTCCTTGCGATTTTAATTGTTGTAGGTGGCAGCTTGCTCACATGGGCAATAGATACAGTAGGCGGTTCTGTTGATGTGAAGTTGGTTGATTTTGTGGGCCTCAACGGCACTGTATTACACGCAAGACTTTATGTTCCAAAAGGCGTGACCAGTGAGAATCCCGCACCTGGAGTGCTCTTCATCCACGGGGGTGACGCCTCCAGCGACAAATACTCTATGTTCTCTGTGGAATTTGCTCGCCGCGGGTATGTCGTACTCAACCTCGATCAAAGAGGGCATGGTTTCTCAGGGGGAGAGGCTGAAATTCCTTTTGGCCCGACAAAGTATGGCATGGGAGGACCAGAAACTCTTAAGTACTTTAGCACTCTCGACATCGTTGATCCAGATAATATCGCCTGTGTAGGTCACTCAATGGGTGGAATGGCATGTGCGGCAGCTGCAGTCGCTCACCCGGATATCGCCAGTGCTTTCGTGTTTGTTGGGTCTACTCCACCTGAAGGGACCGACACGACTTTTCCACCCAACGCAGCTGCCATCGCTGCTTTAGATGACAGCGCTAGGCACGGCGAATCAACATTGCTACCCCTCGTCGGTGTCACAGACATCGGGGAGGTAAGCCCGGGAGCTGTCTATGGTTCAATCGAGGAAGGTACTGGTCGTGTGGTCTACAAACCTGACACAATTCACAATGCGGAATATATAACACCTGCCGTGATCGAAGCGGCCGTCGATTGGATCCAGCAAACCATGACACCTCCGAAGAACATTGCGCCCTCCAATCAAATCTGGTATTGGCGGTACATTGGCAGTTCGATCGCGCTAGGAGGAGCAATCTTCTTTATGGTAAGCCTTGGATCTCTGTTGTTGCAGACCACCTACTTTAAACCTCTTGCCGAACCACTCCCGGAATTCAAAGGAGCGAAAGGAGTGGGTTGGTGGATCGCAGCCATCATTACTGCCATCGTCGCACCTGCAACACTCTTCTATTTCCATGGAATGACTGCAAAATCCGTTGGCAAACTGTGGTACTACAACAGGATCACAGGAATCATGGGGTGGACGGTACTCGTTGCTGTGGTTACAGTGATTTTACTTCTCATCAACCACTACTTACTCAAGGCCG
Organism: Anaerolineales bacterium; assembly: GCA_050115475.1. Classification (GTDB taxonomy): domain Bacteria; phylum Chloroflexota; class Anaerolineae; order Anaerolineales; family UBA11579; genus JASFQL01. The sequence continues at coordinate 214,369 of JASFQL010000002.1, read as the reverse complement.
ACAAGGGAGCTACGGCATATAACTATGGTCTTACCTGGAAAGAAAAGCTAATCGACTGGGTAAAGATTGGTAAGTCACTACTACTGGCATTCTGCATCATCTCTGCTACATACCTCCTTGTGGCGATCATTTACAACGTCCTTCAAGTCGACTTGCGTATGTGGAATGAGGGATTGAGGTTGATGACATTACACAAAGTTGGTGATGTACTAAAGTACGTGATTCCGTTCATGCTGGGGTATATCGTATTCGCCGCCAACCTGCATGGTCTACTACGTCCAAAGGATGGTTCAGCCAGTTTGGGTCGCGAGATGCTCACGAATATCCTCATCCTAGCCCCTTGGTATTACTTATGGGCGATCTGGTGGGGTCCATTTTCTTACCTCAAAACTCATCCTGGAGGTCCTCCCTTTGCTCAGGGCTTCATGCAACACTGGTTCTGGGCACTGCCGCCAGTCATGTTAGCCTGGACGGTCATCTCAACATACTTCTATCGTAAGACAGGTAAAGTCTATGTTGGGGCCTTTGTCAATGCGCTTTTCGTCTGTTGGGTCATACTTGCAGAGCAGATGATGGCTGCCTTTTTATTAGGATAAAATTATGGACAAATAAAGGGCATGATGACATTCTTATGGTAGAAATATAGGAACATCCGCATGCCCGCACTCCCCAATACAGCCCGACAGATCAATAGATCTGTCGGGCACCTCCCCACCAACATCATGAAGGGAGTGATTTGTTCTCAATAAGGAATCGTGAAAGGAAAAACTGAAAAGCCCAGCACTTAATAATATCCGCTGGGCTTTTCCTTGAAAGCAATACTTCAGATTTTTCGGAGGAGTCATGAGCAAATATATCGCTGCCATCGACCAGGGAACGACCAGCACCCGTTGTATGATATTCAACCACCAGGGCGAACCGGTGGGTGTGCACCAGGTAGAGCACGAACAAATCTACTCGCAACCCGGCTGGGTGGAGCACGACCCGCTAGAAATCTGGCGAAACACAGTAGAAGTGATTGTAGAAGCACTGCGTAAGGCAGGGTCAACTGCAAAGGACATCGCTGCCGTGGGGATCACCAACCAACGTGAGACCACCCTGATCTGGGATAAACAGACTGGCCAACCGCTATACAACGCCATCGTCTGGCAGGACACCCGCACAGATAAAATCATCAAACAGATGGCAGAAGACGGCGGGACGAACCGGTTCAGAAATAAGGTGGGCTTGCCGCTAACCACTTACTTTTCCGGACCCAAGATCAAGTGGATGATGGAGAATGTCGAGGGAGTACGAAAGGCAGCTTCTGAAGGCAGGGCGCTGTTCGGCAACATAGATACCTGGCTGATATGGAACCTGACCGGGGGAGTCAAGGGCGGGAAACACGTCACCGACGTTACCAACGCCAGCCGCACGATGCTGATGAACCTGAAAAGCCTAGATTGGGATGATGAAATCTGTGAGGTCATGGAAATCCCTAAAGGAATACTACCGAAGATATGTTCCTCTTCCGAAGTCTATGGTCACACCCTCGAAACAGGTCCATTCAAGGGTGTGGTCAGAATATCCGGTGACCTGGGCGACCAACAAGCCGCCACCGTCGGGCAGACGTGCTTCGAACCAGGAGAAGCGAAAAATACCTACGGCACCGGCTGTTTCATGATCCTGAATACTGGCGAGGAAATCGTCCAATCGGAGAACGGGCTGTTAACAACCCTATGCTACCAATTCGGCGAGGAAAAGCCAATCTACGCCCTGGAGGGGTCAATCGCAATTACCGGAGCTTTGGTGCAGTGGCTGAGAGACAACTTGAAGATCATCGACAGCGCGCCTGAAATCGAAAACCTGGCTAATACGGTTGAAGATAACGGCGGCATCTATTTTGTACCTGCCTTTTCGGGGTTATTTGCCCCCTACTGGCGTCCTGACGCCCGCGGGGCAATCGTCGGTCTGACCCGCTTCGTCCATCGAGGACACATTGCACGAGCGGTTTTAGAAGCGACGGCTTTCCAAACCCGCGAGGTTCTGGATGCGATGAACGCCGATTCTGGAGTAGAATTGAAAGCTCTCAAAGTGGACGGCGGGATGGTGCATAACGACCTGCTGATGCAATTCCAGGCAGACGTTTTGGGCGTGCCGGTCATCCGGCCAATGGTCCCAGAAACAACCGCACTAGGCGCCGCTTATGCAGCCGGTTACGCGGTTGGATATTGGAAAAATAAAGAGGAAATGAAAAAGAACTGGCAGGTGGACAAAACCTGGCAGCCAGACCAAACCAGCCCGGCAAGAAGTGAACTTTTTTCACAGTGGAAAAAAGCCGTCACGCGCACATTCGATTGGATCGATTAGGATAAAGATGAAGCCACGTCAAGAACGATTACAAAAACTACGCAGCAATCCTGAAGTAAGCGTCCTCATTGTGGGGGCAGGAATCAATGGGATCGGCACCTTTAGAGACCTGGCTTTTCAGGGTATAGACGTGGTACTGGTCGATCGAGAGGACTACTGCAGCGGGGCAAGCGCGGCCTCTTCCCACATGGTACATGGGGGAATCCGATACCTCGAAAACGGGGAACTAAGTTTGGTGAGAGAAGCCGTGCACGAACGGAATTATTTGATTGAGAACGCCCCCCACCTGGTAAAACCACTGGCGACGACGTTCCCTATATTCAAATGGTTTTCAGGATTGTTCAATGCGCCATTCAAGTTGTTGGGTCTCATGGATCGCCCCGCAGAGCGAGGGGCCATCGTCATCAAAATCGGGATGCTCCTTTACGATTTCTTCACCCGTAAACAAAAGACTGTCCCAAAGCACGTATTCAAGAATAGAAAAGAATCGTTAGCGCTGTTCCCGGCCCTTAATCCAGAAGTCATTTTTACCGGCACGTATTACGACGGGGCGATGCCATCACCTGAACGAATCGCGATGGAGCTGATCGAGGATGCGGTGAGTGAGAACGACAGGGCAATCCCACTCAATTACGTCGAGATGGTATCCGCCAGGGGGAAGTCGGTCACGTTGAGGGATGAATCCAGCGGTGATAGTTTTGAAGTGAACCCTCGATTATTGGTCAACGCAGCCGGCCCGTGGATCGATCTGGTGAACGGCAGCATGGGTAAGCAAACCAACTACATCGTTGGGACGAAAGGCTCCCACCTGATATTGGACCATCCAGAACTTCGTGAAGCTATTGGTGATAATGAGTTCTTCTTCGAAAACAAAGATGGAAGGATCGTATTGATTTTCCCCTTATACGACAAGGTCATGATCGGCACTTCCGACATTCCCGTCAAAGACCCCAACGCAGCCACGATCACGGAAGAAGAAGCTACCTATTTCATCGAGATGGTCAAACGGGTGTTCCCCAAAATCCACGTGGACCGGTCTGACATCATCTACACATTTTCCGGCGTCAGACCATTGAAATATACAGAGGGAGACACACCCGGGCAGTTCAGCCGAAACCACAAGGTTCAAGTGGATGAAGCGGGTGATTTACTAGATATCCCCGTGTTTTCACTCGTTGGCGGTAAATGGACCTCATTCCGGGCTTTTTCTGAAGTTGCAGCAAACATAATCCTCGATCGCCTGGGTGTTGAAAGGAAGCTATCTACAGTAAAGCTGCAAATCGGGGGGAGTCAAGGGTACCCTATAAATGAGATTGAAAAAGAGGGATACCTCAAGAATCTAATAGAAAACTATCCAATCGAACGAAAGAGACTCGAGCAGTTATTCGAGATTTACGGTACGAGGGCAGCTGAATTACTACAGAAATATGGTTCGGAACTTTCTGAAATGCTTGAAACGATACCTGAAATCAGTGTAGGGGAAATCAAATCCATCTTGCTGGAAGAAGACGTCAACCACCTAGACGATCTCATTCTGCGGCGCACCATGCTGGGGAAGTTAGGGAAGATCACCCCGGATAGTTTACGGGAAATTTCCGAGATATGTGCGAAAGTAATGAACTGGTCAAGTCAAAAGAAAGAGCAAGAGATGGATAGGTTTACAGATTTACTCAGGCATAAACATAAGATGAACTTCAACGCCTATATCGGCAGGTGAACCAGCCTCTCCGGATATACATGCAACTGCCGTAATTCTCATCAGTGGGGGAACACTGCCAGCCCATTATGTCCTCTAGGGGTGTCATCCAGACACAGAATCAAACCTTTTTCATACATATTTCAAATCTCCCTCATATAGAAAGAATCTACAATTCATATAAACGTTTTACTGAGATTATGAATTTTACCGCGAGGGAATGACAATGAACCTTGAAAAATACACCCAAAAATCACAAGAGGCTATCCTACACGCCCAGCACCTGGCTGAAGACTTCAATCACCAGGCGATCGAACCTTCACACCTACTGCTTGCACTGCTGCAACAGGAAGGCGGCGTCGTTCCTGCGATCGTCACCCAGGTGGCAGGAAGTGCAGCAGCCCTTAGAGAAGAATTGAAAGAAGCCCTGGATGGACAATCCAAGGTCTACGGCGGGAACACCCAGGTGGGGCTATCCCGCACTGCGGGGGAAGTACTCAAAGCGGCCGAACGATTTGCCAAGGGGATGAAGGATGAGTACGTTTCCACCGAGCATATCATGCTGGGATTGACCGAATCCAGTGAGGGCAAACGCTTAGAAAACTACGGGCTGACACGCGATGCGATCCTCAAAGCGCTAACAGACGTGAGAGGTTCCCAACGAGTTACGTCTGCAAATCCCGAAGACACGTACGATGCTTTGGGTAAATATGGACGTGACCTGACCGACATGGCCCGCCGTGGTAAATTGGACCCCGTCATCGGGCGGGATGAGGAAATCCGGCGTGTCATTCAGATTCTCTCCCGACGAACCAAGAACAACCCCGCTTTGATCGGGGACCCAGGCGTAGGGAAGACAGCTATCGTTGAAGGACTGGCCCAGCGGATTGTCAACGGAGACGTGCCGGAAGGCTTGAAACGCAAGCGGTTAATCCAACTGGATATGGGTGCCCTGGTTGCAGGAGCCAAATATCGGGGGGAATTCGAAGAACGTCTCAAAGCCGTCCTTAAAGAAATCACCGAAGCAGGTGGTGAAATCCTCCTGTTCGTGGACGAAATGCACACCGTTATCGGTGCGGGGGCAGCCGAAGGCGCCATGGATGCGGGCAATATGCTCAAGCCCATGCTCGCCCGGGGAGAACTCCACATGATCGGGGCGACCACATTGGACGAATATCGAAAGCACGTGGAGAAAGACCCCGCCCTGGAGCGACGTTTCCAGCCCGTGTTGGTGGAGGAACCATCGGTGGAAGATACCATCTCGATCTTGAGGGGATTGAAAGAACGATACGAAATCCACCACGGGGTCCGGATCACGGACGCGGCCACCATCGCGGCGGCCACACTATCCGCCCGGTACATCTCGGACCGCCACCTGCCAGATAAAGCCATCGACTTAATCGACGAAGCCGCGGCCCGTTTAAGAACAGAGATCGATTCAAAACCGCTTGCGCTCGACGAAGTAGACCGACAAATCATGCAGCTTGAAATCGAACGAGAAGCGCTCAAGAAAGAAAAGGATAAAGCCTCCAAAGAACGCCTTGCAAAGCTGGAAAAAGAACTTGCCGATCTAGGCGAACACTCGCGTGAACTACACGCCCGTTGGACGATAGAAAAAGAGGCGATTGGCAAGCTGCAAGGTGTGAAAGAGGAAATCGAACAGACAAAAATCGATATCGAACGAGCCGAACGTAATTCGGACCTTGAAACAGCGGCGAGGCTGCGCTACGGGACTTTACGCGAATTGGACGATAAATTAGCCGAGTTAGAGAAGCAGATCAAAGAACTCCAGGGAGAGGATGCTTTACTCAAGGAAGAAGTAGATACCGAAGAGATCGCGCAAATCGTATCCCGCTGGACGGGGATCCCTATCTCCAAGCTGTTAGAAGGCGAGATGGAAAAACTCGTCCACATGGAAGACCGACTGCACCAACGCGTGGTGGGGCAAGATGATGCCATCACGGCTGTTTCAAATGCCGTCCGCCGATCGAGAGCCGGGATGCAAGACCCCGACCGACCGATTGGATCATTCATCTTTTTAGGACCGACAGGTGTGGGGAAAACGGAACTGGCGCGCGCCCTGGCTGAATTCCTCTTCGACGACCAACAAGCCATGATCCGTATCGACATGAGTGAATACCAGGAGAAGCACACCGTTTCGAGACTCGTAGGCGCACCTCCAGGGTATGTCGGATACGATGAGGGGGGGCAGCTGACCGAGGCCGTCCGCCGCCGACCCTACAGCGTCGTGCTGTTCGACGAGATCGAGAAGGCGCACAGCGAGGTCTTCAACGTCCTGCTACAGCTGCTGGACGACGGGCGGTTGACAGATGGGCATGGACGGACCGTCGATTTCCGGAACACGGTCATCATCATGACCAGCAACATCGGCAACGAGTTATGGATGGGGAAAGACGGCAACTCGGACGTGGACCGGGCGACATTGAACAACGCCTTACAAGCGCATTTCCGGCCAGAATTTCTCAACCGTATCGATGAGATTGTCATCTTCCATCCTCTAGATAAGGAACACCTCAAAGAAATCGTGGATATCCAGCTTCGCCGGGTCGAGGCTCTTCTCAAGGAGAAGGGATACACTCTAGATATCACCCCTGAGGCAAGACAATATCTCGCCGATGCCGGATATGATCCTGATTACGGCGCCCGACCATTAAAGCGAGCGATTCAACGAGAACTCCAGGACCCATTAGCGCTGGAGGTTCTCTCAGGAAACCTGAAGCCCGGTGATGAAATCAAAGTAAGAGCCAATTCCAAGGGATTGGAATTCACCCCTATCCCTGCTTAAAACGCTCAAACTCAATAACAAGTAGCCACCTAAAGCGAATGTCTATATCGCCTTCATCCAGGTGGCTACTTGTTATTTAATACCATATTGTTCCAACTGCTGGAGACCAGGCCTAATTTTGGTTAGGTAACCAGGAACAATACAACATTTCCATCAAATCGTAGAGAAGCCACTATCATCATAGGTGTGTTCCCTGAGAGAATTCATTGTGTTTCCAGCAGAAAATGTCCTCTAGTCGATTTAGGGTGATGCCAAATCCCAACGAATTGTATGGGTTTCACCACCCGGCTGCATCACAACCACCTGCACCTCACCGCCAGGTAAACGCCACAACGAGATGACAAACATCTTCCCTTCTACCAGGTATTGCCCCTCGAGCAATAATACGACTTGACCATTCCCAACCGGTTGCCCGATCACATTTTCCAAGGCAATCCAAAATACAGGGGATCTGCTATCCGCATTACCGGCAACCGGATAGATTTCAATCCCCTCAACCGTTTGATAGATCGCAATAGGACTTTCACAACCGTCGTCATTTATTCGCCCATCCTGCTGGTTACAGAATACTACCGGGGGATCAGGTAACGGATAAGTAATCTCCGAGGATTGTTTGTTTTTATTTTTCTTTTCTTTCTCGATGACCACCAAAGTAACCTGATTCACCAGGTCATCGAAGTCGGTCCAGGTAAAGGTCTCGCCGTTAATTGTGAGGGTACCTCCGCTGGCATTGGCCGGAACCAAGGCTGCTAAGGCTGCCTTGTACTCATCCCGTTGTTTGGTGACCATGTCGAATGTCAGCGTACTATCTGCGTCAGAATTGGCGGTAATTATGCCATCCACGGCAGCCCCGTCGTTGAGCTTAACGTCAACGGTACCATTTTCCGACTGAGCAATAACATCACCGGTGACCACAGCATTGATAGTGATCTCAATCGCACCGCCGCTGCCATCCTGGCCTTCCTCGCCAGCTTGCCCGTCCAAAGACTGACCAGCACTGCCTGAATCTCCCTTAGGTCCATCGCCTAAATCACCATAGCCACTTGCACCTCCGCTACCGGGCGTAACACCACCATCCCCCCCATCGCCTCCGGCGCCGCCATACCGTGTATATGTACCACCACCTTTTCCGCCATTCCCACCATTGCCAGCCTGACCACCCTGGCCGCCTTGAGCGCCATCACCACCTTCACTGCTGGCCATCACACTGCCATCCACCTGCACGTTGACGGTGATGACGATACTACCACCATTTCCGCCATCTCCCCCGTGACCTCCATCCCCCCCATTGCCACCATTTCCCCCATCCCCACCGTCGCCGCCATTGTTATAGATCGAAAACCCACCTTCACCGCCGTTTCCTCCCTTACCGCCATTCCCACCATCGCCGCCAACGCTACCATCGCTGCCCTGGCTGGAGACCACGACATCGCCACTGATAGGTGTGTCAACGCTCACGTTCTGATCGCCACCATCTCTTCCATCAGCACCATCAGCGCCATTGCCGCCATTACCGCCATCCCCACCACTGCCGCCGCTGCCACCTTTATCAGTCGTTTGTCCAACGGGGTCAGAAGTTCCTTTGCCCCCGCCTGTTCCATTCTCCCCATCTTCTCCCTCCTCGCCTGATGATACGCCATCGGCGCCATCATCACCAGTTGTCCCATCAGTGCCACCACAAAGCTGCCCGGTACCTGGGCCGCAGGCCAGCGCAGGTTTCGGGATAAAAAAGCCGCTCAGCAGTAGGGTTAATATCACCCCAAGGTATACTATCTTTCTATTCATCTTTACCTCACCATTAAGTATCTTTCGAACTTCATATAGAATTACGTGAATTGATATTAAAATACCAACTTTATATGATAATTTTTACCATATTTATTATAATATATCAAGAAATTCAAAACTTTCAATATCTATAACAAATGATTTCATCCCTTAATCAAAAATTTGAATACTTCTTAAAATAATGAGATAGTATTTCATTCTATGATACAATCCATATAAATAGAGAACAGATTGTCTGCGACAATCTGTTCATCGTCAACGGCATCCAAAGCAAGTTGGAGGTTTCGGCCCTCGAAACAACAGGCACATTTCATTACGCCGGTGGAAAGGCAGCCGAGCCCAATGCCTGAGTTATCCAACTGCGATGGAGGAATTCGGATATAGAAAGGGTTGAATAACGTGGCAGAAGATACCTGGAAGGACTACAAGGAGAAGAAACATTCCAAGCCATTGCCGCTGAAAGGCATCCGAGTGCTGGAAGTGTGCACACTCGTGCTGGGACCGTCGGGACCAGGGATCTTATCGAGACTGGGGGCCGAGGTAATCAAGTGTGAAATGCCGCCCCTGGGGGATACGCTGCGCAGCCTGGTGCCGTTCGGGTATTTTTTCAGAGAGCAAAGCACAAGCTTATTTCGACCAAACCCCAACAAACATTGGTTAGGCCTGGACCTGCACAAACCTGAAGGCCAGGAATTATTCCTAGAACTTGCCGCCAAGGCCGATATCGTTGAAGAGAATTTGAGGCCGGGAGTCATGGAGTCGTGGAACGTCGGCTACCGGCAACTCAAGGAAGTCAACCCAGGCATCATCTACATCTCCAAGACAGGATTCGGCCAGTGGGGGCAGTATGCCGAGGAGAACAGGCCCAGCAACGACGGCGCCGCTCAAGGACTATCTGGATACGCCTGGATGTCGAGCTTCCCCGGACAGCCTCCCTTGAAGAACCGTTTATATATCTGCGACAGCTACGGCGCATTGATGGGGGAAGTGGCAGTTTTGGCCGCCCTCCATTATAGAGACAAGACCGGGAAAGGCCAATTCATCGAGCTTTCACAGAGCGAGAGCATCATGCGGACCATGTCCTGGGTATGGCCCTACCAGCAGGTCACCGGGAAAGGCGCCATGCCGGCAGGGAACAGGGACGTGTCGCTTTGTCCGGCGGACACATTTCGTTGCGCAGACGATAGCTTCATTGCCCTGGCAGCGCCAAGACCGGATGAGTTCAAAGGCTTATGCACCGCCATGGGCAAACCAGAACTGGCCGATGCTCCTAGATTCAAAGACCACCTGACCCGCCTCCAAGAAGAGAACGCTGTTGAAATCCTGAAAATCATCGCGGCCTGGGTGAGAACCAAGACCCCCGAAAAGATCGAGAGGTTGGCCGACAAACATGGTTTCGTCGCCACTAAAATCTACTCGATCAAGGATGTGGTGGAGAACCAGCATTTCCGGGAGCGCGGATTTGTGAAGGAGGTGGACGACCCCCTCATCGGCCCCTTCCTGGATTACGAGTTTCCCGTCATGATGTCCAAGACACCACCCCGGGTCAGCTGGACGATCAGGCCTGTGGGCTTCGACAATGAATATGTCATGACCCATCGTTTGGGCAAGAGTGAAGCAGAGATCGAACAATTATACGAATGCGGCGCAATCGGCAAATGGGCAGACGTGCGCGGCCGCCGGCCATCTTCTGATTGGGACGGAAAAGCCGGATTAATCATGTCAAAAGAATGAGACCGCTTCGTCTGCATAATAAGGAAACGTTACAAGGACAATAGACATGGAAGGACAAGCCTGGGTTGATTGGATAAGGGAAAGGGATGATCCGAAGAATGAACGAAACAAACCCGAAGCCCTGGATGATATCACCATTTTGGATTTAAGCTACAACAATTTTGGGGGATGCTACTGCTCATCGATGTTAGCCGAGTTTGGCGCCGAGGTCATACGAATAGAACCCCCGGAAGGCGACTTCATCAGAAAGTGCACTCCCTACGGGATCCAATATCAGGGGGAAGGACTCAATTATTTGAGTGAGGGCAGAAACAAATTCCACATCACGCTAAACCTGGACGAGCCGGAAGCCAGAGAAATCCTCAAGGGGCTGGCAGCCCAGGCGGACGTGCTTATCGAAACCTACGAACCGGGTGTGATGGATGATTGGGGTGTCGGCTACGAAGTATTGAAGGAAATCAATCCCAGGTTGATTTTCGCCTCCATCACAGCGCACGGGCAGTTCGGGCCTATGAGTTCCAACAGGATGCCGGACTACGACAACATCGTCCAGGCCAGATCGGCAAACCAGTATGACACGGGGGAGATGCTGCCGGAAGGGATGACCTTCGATGACCGCCCCTGGGCCATCCCCACCAAAGCCGGACCCTGGATCGGTCTGGTCCAGTCGGGGACATTCATGGCTGTGGGAATCCTGGCCGCCCTGCACTGGAGAGAAATGACCGGTGAAGGACAGGCGCTGGACGTTTCCTCGGCAGAATCCTATGCCTCCATGGAGGACTGGGCGGCGTTATGGTATCAGGGGGCAGGAGTCGTCAACGAACGCTTCGGCAGCTTGAACACAGGCGGTTGGCTGTACTGCTTCGCTCCGACAAAAGATGGGGCCGTCTTTCTGGGCGCTTTGAGATTGGAGATGTGGAAAGCTTTTGCCGACATGGTGGGGAAATGGGACGAGTGGGGCGCTGAGGACTGGGAAGACCTAGCAGCGTTCTCAGAAAAAGAAGAGCAGTTGAAGTGGGCAGAACTAGTCTTTGCTGAAACGCGCAAGTACACCAACGACGAATTAATCAACATGTCGGTACAATACACCAAGAAAGGCCGTCTGACTCCCATCACCCCGGTGGTGGCACGTGTCTGTTCTCCAGAAGAAGCCATGGGCGATGCCAACTGGTTAGACCGAGGGATATTCACCCCATTTCATGACCCCGTTTACGGTGAACTCATCGTCGCACAATCGCAGTACAAAATGACGGAGACCCCCATCAGGACGAAGTGGATATGCCGGCCGGTGGGCTATGACAATGAGTATATCTACCTCAAGTTCATGGGCCTTGGACCACGACGATTGAAGGAGTTGAAAGAGGATCATATCATCTAAGCATGAAGGAGATATTGTGTATTCATGCTCTCTATGTAGGGTCGCCTTGTTGAGAACCAAGAATTAAATAGGTGGCCTTCACAACAAGAACTTTTGAAATCACCTGTGTTCAAAACAAGCAAACTGTGATCACGAGGTGGTGAAGATGACTCGAATTTTGACGGTAATTACACATTTCCTTTTTCATCCCCAAAGCAGTGCTGTTTTCCCTTACGTGCGGATCATCGTTCACGACCAAAGGATTGGCTTTCAGGGTCATGAAGGCATGGTGTCAGCGCGTAAAGAAAGAGGAATGAGGAGATGCGAGATTTTATCGCCTAGCGCATGGACGTTTTGAGTATTTAAGGCATTGTGTGTGCGATGAAATCAAGAAAAAACTTGTGAAAATGTATTCGAAAGGAATAGGACATGTTTAAAAAAGCATATGTTCCCTACAAAGGATACTGGTCTTCGCCATTTTGCCGTTGGCAGGGATCTTTCCAAAATGAGAATTCTACGGAGTTGGCAGCTACTGCAGCGAAAAAGTTCTTTGAATTGCGCGGGATCACGCCGGATATCTTCGATGGTATCGTCTACGGCGCAACTGTACCCCAACCGCTGTGGTTTTACGATGGCCCCCATTTTGCCACGTTAATGGGCAACCCAAACATCAGCGGGCCCCGAGTCGCCCAGGCGTGCGCCACCTCCACGGTATCCCTCAATTACGCTGCATCTTCCATCGAGGCAGGAGGTAACACGAATGTATTGGTGGCTACCGCCGACCGGACGTCAAACTGCCCGAACATCCTATGGCCGAACCCTTCGGGTCCAGGTGGAAAGCCGCATTTCGAGAGTTGGATGATCGACGGTTTCAACTGGGATCCGACTGCCGAGACCGGCCCCCTGGGTACGGCCAATAACGTCGCCAAGAAACACAGCATCACCCGGGAAGAATCCGATGCCCTGGTTCTCGACCGCTACAATAAGTACACGGATTCGACAGCAGAGGGCCGCAAATTCCAGAAAGGCTATATGCTTCCGCTAGAAATCAGAATTTCCAGGAAAGAGACCACCATGGTGGAGGAGGATGAAGGGATCATCCCCTGCACTGCCGAGGGTCTGGCAGGATTGAGAACGGTTTCCCCAGATTCCATCCTGACCTTCGGCGCCCAGACCCATGCGGCCGACGGCAATGCCGGTATGATCGTCACCACGAAAGAGAAAGCGGATGAGATTTCAGCCGACAAGTCTGTTACCATCCAGATCCTTTCCTATGGGCTTGCACGGGCTGAAAAGGCACACATGCCTGAAGCGCCTGTCCCGGCAGCGAAACGGGCAATGGAAAATGCAGGGATCGCTGTGTCAGACCTTGCGGCAGTGAAAACCCATAACCCGTTTTCCGTCAACGACATCGTCATGGGAAAAGAGTTGAAAATCGACGATAAGATATTCAATAATTATGGAAGCTCTCTGATTTACGGCCACCCCCAGGGACCGACCACGATGAGGTTATGTATAGAATTGATCGAGGAGTTGGTTCAAAAGGGCGGCGGTTATGGGCTGTTGGCCGGTTGTGCGGCAGGCGATTCAGGCGCTGCCCTGGTCATCAAGGTGAATTGATAAGGAGATTTCCAATGAAGAAAAACGACAGCCTCTACCCCAGTTTTTATAACCCCTACCTGATTCGTCCCACCCGGCCGATCCCCGAAGAAATGGCAGTGATCGGTGCCGGGAACATCGGCCCCGATATCGCCTATGCTTTACGAACCGGCCTTCCAGAGAAGAAGCTGTATCTCGTGGATGTGATCGAAGAACCTCTCAAGAAGGCAAAGGAACGGTTTGAAGGTTATGCAGCCAAAGGGGTAGAGAAAAAGAAGCTGCGCCCTGAGATGGTGGAACCCATCCTGAGCAATATCGTATACACCACAGATTACGATAAATTAAAAAACTGCGGCCTGGTGATAGAAGCGGCAACGGAAAACGTGGAGCTGAAAAAGAAGATCTTTTCTCAGCTTGAATCGGTTGTCCCAGAAGATACAATCATGACCTCGAACACCAGCGGCATTCCAGCCGATCAAATCTTCAACAATTTGAAACACCCGGAAAGAACCACGATCACCCATTTTTTCGCGCCGGCATGGCGCAGCATGGGGGTCGAGGTAATCAACTGGGAAGGTGTGGATAAGAGTGTCATCGATTATCTACTCTGGTTTATGGCCCAGGTCGGAAAAACGCCAGTGGTTACCCAAAATATCTTTTCCTTCCTTTTTAATCGGCTATTTGAGAACTGGTCGAGTGAGGCCACATGGATGCTGGAAAAAGCAACCTGCCAGGAGATCGATTACATCAGCGAAGAGTTTCTCGGCGCGGGTCCTTTCTTTGTGATGGACATGAGCGGGGGTAATCCGCTGACATATGCGTCTCAAGTCCGCAGAATGGCTGAAAGATCTGCTTATGAGCCATCCCGGCTGCTGTTGTCCGTAGATAGATGGGTTGTCAATCGCCCCGGAACCAAGGTCGATGTAGATCCTGAGCTTGCGGAGTGGATCCGCATGCGCTTCTTGGGCACTGTCTTTTCCCAGGCTTTCGATATCGCTGATCGTTGTATCGGCACAAGAGTCGATCTTAATTTCGGCAGCCAGATCGCTCTCGCATATAAAAAAGGTATATTTAACCTCATGGCCGATCTCGGCCCCGAGAAAGTTACCAGCATTATGCAGAAGTTCGATACAGAGCGACCTGGCTGGCCTCAACCCACAAAAGCCATTGAAACATATCTCGATTTCCCACGGGACATTTTGGTCGACCAGATGGACGGCATAACCATCCTCACCATGCGCAGGCCGCAGGCGGCCAATGCATTGAGCGATCGTACCTGCAACGAGATACTCGCCGAACTCAAAAAAGGTGAAGAAGACCAAGACGTGAAAGGATTCGTCATCACCGGCTACGGTCCCAAGGCTTTTTGTGCGGGCGCCGATATCGGCGACTTTGTGGCGACCTTCGACAACCGTGAGGCCGGTATTGGATTGTCACGTGGAAACTCACAAGTGCTGGAATACATCGACAAGATGCAAAAACCGGTCGTTGCGGCGCTCAACGGGCTTGCCATGGGAGGGGGCGTTGAACTTGCCATCCGGTGCCACAGCATTGTAGCCATGGAAAACGCATTCTTACAGTTTCCGGAGATCAAGTTGGGGATGATACCCGGCATGGGCGGCGTCGTTATCCCATACCGCAAATGGCCCCAGGCGGCGGAGAAATTCCACGCCATGATCGGCACGGCCGAAAGAATGACGGTGAAGGAAGCCGTGGAAATTGGCATTGTGAAACAAACAGCCTCAAACTTCCCGGACCTGATCGATGCGGCCATCGCCGAGGTGAACAGCCTACAGGGAAAAATCACCAGGATCAGCGAGGGACCGGTTGATATTCCCGAGTTCACTGTGCCTGATAAGCCAATGGCCGGCGACCTTCCACTCAGCAAGGAAATCCTTGGAATCATCGGCGGGGTCATCAACAAGGCAGCTAAAGCCAAGACACTAGCTGAAGCCCTGGAGATTGCCTATTTAACAGCCGGCGACATCTCTTGTGCCGAGGACTGTAAAGAAGGGGTTACTGCATTCCTGGAAAAGAGAAACCCAGAATTTACTAATTAGCCGCGATATAATCGGCAGCGGGCTCCTGGGGATCGATTTCCAGGAGCCCGTAGAAGTTACAGCAAAGGAGTAGACAGATGCCTGTTCCATTACTCAACGATGTAACCGTCCTCGAATGTGCTATCTATGTCACCGGTCCTTATGCAACTGCCCTGCTGGCCGATTTGGGTGCGAGGGTCATAAAAATCGAAGCCCCACCGGACGGGGATCCTTACCGTTACTTTGCCCCTGGTGAATACTATAGTCCAAACTTTGCGCATCTGAATCGCAACAAACAGAGCATCTCATTGGATCTGAAAGCGCCTGAAGGTAAAAAAATTTGTCTCGATTTGGCCCGAAAGGCCGATGTCTTTATCGAGAATTTTCGTCCTGGTGTCGCCGAGCGCCTCGGCTTGGGCTACGAGACCTTGCAAGCACTGAATTCCAGACTTGTCTATTGCTCCATTTCGGCTTTCGGCCAATCCGGCCCCTCTGCGAAAAAACCGGGCTTTGATACGCTGGGTCAGGCAATGAGCGGTCTATTGAGGTTGCTCTCAGATCCTGAAGAACCAAAGATCATGGGCGTTGCCCTATCGGATTATGTAACAGGGCTTTCAGCCGCTTACGGGATTCTCGGCGGATTATTAGCACGGCAGACCTCCGGCCAGGGTCTGAAAGTGGAAACTTCATTGCTGCAGGCGACCCTGTCGTTCATCGGCGAAACCGCTGCCGGTTATTTCAGTACCAACGCTATTCCCAATCGCATCGCCAGAGTCAGGAACTCTCACGCCTTCGCATTCATAGCGAGAGATAATTTGCCCCTTGCAATTCATTGTTCAGTACCGGAAAAATTCTGGATCGGGCTCCTGAAAGCCACAGATCGAATGGAGATTGCGGAAGATGCAAGGTTCAAAACTCGAGAAGACCGGCGCCGGAACATCGAGCAGTTGGAAAAGGAACTGGCTCCGACTTTCGCGACCAAGGACCGGGAACAATGGCTACGCCTTCTGGAAGAAAATGATGTTCCATCGAGTCCGCTATATAACATGAAAGAAGTTCTGGAGGACCCACAGGTCCTTCATCTCGGGATAACGGAAGAAGTGGAACACCCAAAGACGGGCAAGGCAAAGTTCGTTGGGGGCCCCGTACACTACAAAGGTCTTTCCGCAGAAAAATCCGAGCCGCCGCCACTTCCGGGCGAACACACGGAAACAATCCTCACGGAACTCGGCTACAGCAGGGCCAGCATCGAAAAACTTGCAGAAACAGGCGCTATTCAGCTAAAGGCAAAAACCTAGGATTGTGAACGGGACCAGGAGGTAGATCCACAATGACAGCATCTCTGCGTGAGATTTTCGAATCACGCTACGTCGCCGTTGTCGGCGCATCAAAGGATCCATCCAAAGCCGGGCACCAGGTCGTGCGAACGCTGCTTGCCGTTGGATACCTGGGAGAGGTGTATCCGGTTAACCCCAACGAAAAAGAAATCCTGGGCTTAACCTGCTATAAATCTATCGCCGAGATCGAGGAGCCTCTCGACCTCATCGTTATCTGTTTGCCGGGCAAGACCGTCATCAGGGTGATGGAGGAAGCCGAGCAGCGCGGCGACGTGAAAGGGGTTGTGGTGCTCTCTGCCGGTTTTGCCGAAACCGCCATCCCTGAAAACGTCGAGACGCAGCAACAGCTCGTCGAAATCGCCAGACGTGCAGGTATCCGGGTGTTCGGACCGAACTGCATTGGGATCATGAACCCAGACCTGAAACTCGTCACCGGATTCCATCCGGGGGTGGAACTCATTCCCGGCAATCTCGGTTACGTAACGCAAAGCGGCGCATTGGGCGGTTCACTCCTTACTCAAGCTCTCAGCCAGCCCAGGCCGTTGGGCTTTGCGCGTTTCGGTCACGTCGGCAACATGTGCGACGTGACGAGCCTGGAACTGATCGAAGCATATGGCGACGATCCAAAGATCGAGGTGATCCTCGTCTATCTGGAAGGAGTCCGAGATGGGCGAGAGCTAATCCGAGTGGCAAACCGGGTCACCCCTAAAAAACCGGTGCTCGTACTCAAAGTGGGGCGCACCGAGATGGGGTCGAGGGCAACGCTCTCGCACACCGGCACACTCGCCGGAAGGGATGCCGTTTACAGCGGGGCGTTCAAACAATGCGGTATCGTGCGAATAAATACGGTGAATGATTTGATCGCCGGCGCAAAAGCGATATCGATGCTGCCGAAACCACGCGGCAAGCGGATTTGCATCCTCACCGAGGCAGGCGGTTTAGGCGTCATCAGCACGGATGAGGTGGAAGCCAACAGTCTGTTAGAACTTGCACCCGTGAGCAGAGAGACCTGCGAGAAACTGACCGCGATGCTGCCGCCGATGGCAATGGTCTGTAAACCGAACGGTTACGTGGATACGACCGCAGCGGCGATGGCGGATCAATTCGGCGAGGCGATGCGTCTGGTCTTGTCCGATCCGAACGTGGATATGGTCCTATTGAACAGCATCCCGCCCACTTTTCTGCCGGCGATGGACGTTGCCCAGGCCGTTGTGCCGGTAGTCAAGGAATTCGACAAACCGGTCGTGTCGTGTTGCACAGTCAACCATGAAATGGCAGAGACGCGCCGCTACCTCGAAGAGAACGGCATCCCCACCTACGATACGCCGGACTACGCCGTGCGCGCCCTGGCGACGTTGACCCAGGCAACGTTTAGTGCAAGCTACCCGCTTACCGACGTGACTATCGCCCAGCACCCGATTATCGATGACGCGATTAAGGAAAAGCGCCATCTTTTAGAACCAGAGGCACTCGAATTCCTCAGCGATTACGGCATCGACGTGATGCCACACGTCCTTGCAAAATCCCGGGAAGAAGCACAGCGCGCCGCAAAAAAAATGAAGGGGCCGGTCGTGCTCAAGATTGTCTCGCCGCAAGTCATCCACAAGAGCGACGTCGGCGGGGTCAAGATCAACCTCCAAGGCAAAGAAGCGGTGAGCCAGGCTTATGACCAATTAGTAAGAGAAGTAAAGAATGCCGTCCCCTCGGCAGATATCCAGGGTGTGCTGGTTGTACCGATGGCGCAAGCTGGCAGCGAGTTCATCATCGGGATGGTGAGGGACGACCAATTTGGCCCCACAATCATGTTCGGTATGGGCGGTGTGTTCGTGGAATTGTTCAAGGATGTGAGTTTCCGCATTGCGCCGTTCAACAAAGATGTCGCCATGGATATGATCAAGGAGACCAAGGCTTACCGTGTGCTGCAAGGAATACGGGGCGAGAAACAGAAAGACATCAACAGCCTGGTGAAGCTGTTGGTGAAAGTGTCGCAATTGGGGGCGCAATATCCACAGATCAGGGAAATCGACCTGAACCCTATCTGCGTGTATGAAAAAGGCTACAGCATTCTAGATGCACGTATCCTGCTGGAAATAGATTAACTAAGTTGGGGATTGGGAAAAAGGTTAGAGAGATAAGCTGGGACTTGAGGACAAAAATGAACTATCAATACCAAACCATGTTTACTTGCCTTACCCATTGTAATTAGAAATGATTCTCAACTATCAGCTTTTTTATCGGATAGTTCTTCACACAACCTGACCCCCGACATGGCATCCGGCATCCAATAATCTGCCTCCACATACTCGCAGATTTGATCGTCGATAAAACCGCCACCAATGATGATGGGGAACGATAGTTTATGCTTTTTTGCTTCCTTACGCAGCATGGAGACGGTTTCCTTCATCTTCTCATACGAAGCCGTGATAAGCCCAGATAAGCCAACAAAATCCGGTTTCGTTTCAACAACCTTGGCTGCAAATTCATCAGGCGGTACATCCACCCCCAGGTCGATCACTTCAAACCCATGACAGGCAAGCAGCATTCCAAGCATATTCTTGCCCAGATCATGGATGTCTCCTGCAACAGTGCCCACCAACACCCGACCGGATGAATCACCATCGACTTGTTTTTCAAGAAGTGGATGGACAAGTTCTACCACCTCGCGAAATATCTCACCGGACATAATCAGACCAGCGATAAAATAATCGCCCTTCTCGTAACGTTGGCCAACCACACGCATGCCTTTGTTACATTCGTTGATAATTTGTAAGGGGTCATCACCCGCGTCGATGCGTTTTTGCACCAACTCGAGTACGGCGTCTTCCTCAAGGTCTGCTACCATTAAGGCAAGCTGGTTATCTGGGTCAGAAGATTTCATAGTAGTTCCTCTCAATCTATCTGGAGACCGACTTGTGTTGTGAATCGGAGGAAATCTGCAAGGCCAACAAACCAACCCCAACTGATGGGCTTGTCGTCAAAATCGTAAAAAAGATGTTCAAAACAAAAAGCAGCCGTCGGTTGTTTAGCCTGCAGCAGGGATGCTTCTTCATCGGTCAGAAGAGTAGCCTCAAGGCAAATTTCTCCCCGCTTGAGAATGGTTTCCCCTGTACCATTGAAGAGACCTTTTAGGGCGGTCACTTCCAACTCAGCCTCGACAATTGGACGAGTGGGATCGTAAACGAGGTATTCACGATGATAAAGCGCAGGCAAACCATCTCTCCGCAAGATACGCCGAAAGTATATCGTCCGGTGACCGATAGATATATCCAATTTCCGGGCAATGCGTTCATCCGCTTTTACGATGCGTGTCTCAAGCACGTTGACGGTGGTACGTTCAGTATTACTAAAAAGGTCCTGTAACTCTCTCAGCTGAAATACAGCTTCCCCCAAAGCAATGGGTTTCACAAAAGTGCCGCGTCCCTGTTCGGCACTCACGACCCCTTGATCGACCAAGGTATTGATTGCTCGGCGAACCGTCATGGGGCTGACGCCGTAGCGCTCGCATAGCTGCGCTTCGGAAGGCAACTGATCGCCAGGGCGGAGAATGCCGGACGCCATACCACGGCGCAAGATGTTGGCCAGCTGTGCATAAGCCGGTTCAAAAGAATCACGGTCGATGGAATCTGTCTGATCGAGAATATAGCCGTTTGGTTTCTCAGTCATTCGTTTTTCGATAGGGAAATGGGTAAAATGTAGTGTTTTGGGACATTTGACCCTTGATAAATTCCCTATATAACTGTATAAATATAGGTGTGGTTATTGTAGCATAAAGTGCTGTGATTATACCATTGACATTTGTCACCTAATTTATGGAAAAATTACACGTTCCAAATCGTTGGGAAGACCTGCAAAAGGCAAATCTCCAGGTCATTGCATGTGCTACCGTGATCGAGGAGATGCTGCCATTTCTCCCCGAAGATGTTCCTTACGAGGTGCTAGACTTCGGGCTGCACCTATGGCCAGAAAAACTAAAAATTGCCCTGCAGGAAAAAGTCAATGAATCAAGCCAAAACGCGGATGTGTTATTGATCGGCTTCGGTTTGTGCTCTATGGCAATTATCGGGCTGAAAGCGACAACCGCCACGCTGGTCATTCCGAGAGTGGATGACTGCATCGCAATCTTTCTAGGTTCCTGTGAGGCGTATAAAGCACAGGCAAAAACGGAACCGGGAACGTACTATCTTACCAAGGGGTGGATCGAAGTAGGCGACAATATTTTTGAAGAACATAAGAGGATGGTCGAAAGATTTGGTGAGGAAAAAGCGCAGCGTATGACTCAACTCATGTTAAAACGATACAAACGAATCGGGTTCATAAACACCGGACAATATGACTTAGAACGTTATCGAGCATATGCGCGAGAAAAAGCAGAAAAATTTGGTTTGCGATTTGAAGAAATCAAAGGTTCTCCCGCATTGGTGAAAAAGATGATCCATGGCCCATGGGATGAAGAATTCCTGGTCGTGTCACCCGGTCAGACGATTCGCTATCAGGACTTTGCAAACTCAAATCCTAAATGATTTCAATCTTTAGGATTTTTTTATTGGAAAAAAGAGAATGAAAGTCATCGGAGAAAAAATCAACGGAACCCGAAAAAGAATCGCTCGTGCGATTGCTGAACGAGACGCGGATTTCATCAAGAATCTGTCACAGAAACAAGCTGAAGCCGGATCAACATGGTTGGACGTGAACGCTGGTACGCATCCAGACAAAGAACCCGAAGACCTGGTTTGGCTGATCGAGACCATCCAGGCTGTGGTAGAAATCCCCTTAGCGTTAGACAGCGCCAATCCTGAAGCGTTGAAAGTGGCTATTCAAGTTGTGGATAAGACCCCGATGATCAATTCAATCAGTGGCGAACTGGAACGTTTGGAAAAGATTCTCCCTATCGTCGCCGAACATGGCTGCGAAGTCATCGCACTAGCAATGGACGATAAGATAATCCCCGAAACTTTTGAAAAACGTATTGAAATCATCGAGAAGGTGCTTAGCGCTACGCGTGCGAAGGGCGTCTCGGACGATAAGGTATATATCGATCCATTAGCAATGTCGGTCGCCACGATGAACGAGAGTGCGACGATCGCCTGCGATACTATTCAAGCCGTGCATGATAAATATCCCGAAGTACACTTCACAATGGGATTAAGCAATATTTCCTTCGGGCTTCCAGCACGCTCGTATATCAACCGCGCTTTTCTCATTCTGGCGATGCAATCCGGTTTAGATAGCGCCATACTCGATCCACTGGATCGGGAAATACAGGCCACGATACTCGCAACAGAACTGCTGCTAAATCAGGATAAACACTGCCTGAACTTTATTCGGGCATCAAGAAATGGTTGTTTCGACAAACAGAAATAGGGACAGCAGAAAGGAGGTTCTAGGGATCCGAATTGAATAAAAAAAATGATTTTCTCTATCACGACTGCTTAAGTCGCGGCCCCATAAGAGAGTGATTGGGGCAATCCTGGTCCCAGGATACCAGAATCACTCCTCCTAGAAAATTTTTATCACGAGGACAAAAAAATGACGAAAAAATTAATTAAAGCAATCACAGACTTCCAGGAAGAAGAAGCCCTTAAAATCGCCCAGGATTTACTCGATAAAGGAACAGAACCAGCCGAGGTGCTGGACGCATGCCGTACAGCCCTGGATGAGATCGGGAAACAATTCGAGGAGGGCAACTACTTCTTACCTGAATTAATGCTGGCGGGTGAGATGATGGCCCAGATAACGGATATCATCAAGCCGAAACTGGCCGAGATGCCAAAGAGCGAGCGTCACGGCAAAGTGGTCATCGGTACTGTCGAGGGAGACATCCACGATATCGGCAAGAATATCGTGAGCTTCATGCTGGATGTAAACGGCGTTGAAGTCCTCGATCTGGGTGTGAATGTCCCCCCGCAAAAGTTTGTGGATGCAATAAAAGAGTTCCAGCCACAGGTCGTCGCCCTGAGCGGATTCCTTACCTTAGCCTTCGATGCCATGAAAGACACAGTGGCGGCCATAAAATCTGCCGGTCTGCAAGATAATGTCAAGATCATGATCGGCGGTGGTCAGATAAACGATGAAGTTAAAGAATACGCTGGTGCGGATGCTTACGGGAAAGATGCCATGGCAGGGGTTTCCCTGGCCAAAAAGTGGATCGACTCCAAGTAGGAATCCTCAACAGAGAAGATAGAGGTAACAAAAATGGAAAAACAGTTAACATCAGAAGAAAAGCAGGAGGCGTTGTTTCAAAGCTGGCTTTCGCCGAAAGACCCTGCCGGGAATGACATGCAATTCCAAAGCCCGGAAGCTGAAAAGGCATACAAGGAAAGAGCGACCAGGGTAAAAGATGCCATACAAATGAAGAAATTACCCGACAGAGTGCCAGTTACTATTCTTCCCAGTATGTGGCCTGTTACTTACGCCGGGATGACTGTTCAAGAGGCCATGTATGACTATGATAAGTGCGCTGCGGCTTATAAAAAATTCATCCTGGAATTCGAGCCGGATACGCATATAGGTTCTGCACAATTTGGCCCGGGGAAATTCTTCGAGATGCTGGACTACAAACTATATTCCTGGCCAGGCCACGGGATCGCACCTGAGCACAGCTTCCAGTGCAATGAAGGCGAATACATGAAGGCAGATGAGTATGACGCCTTGATTCAAGACCCATCAGGTTATTTCAGCAGCGTATACCTGCCGCGCGTATTCGGCGCGTTAGAGCCTTGGAGTATGCTCCCATTTCTCCCTGGTATCCTCGAAATTTATGGGGTTGCCGGCAACTTTATCCCCTACGGCTTACCTCCCGTTCAAGCGGCTTTTAACACCCTCTATGAGGCCGGGGCTGAAGCCCTTAAATGGGCAATGGCCGTAGGCGGCGTCGAGGGCGAGCTGGCATCGATGGGATACCCCCAAGCACTCGCCACCGGTTTCAGCAAGGCACCATTTGATACGCTCAGCGATACCCTGCGAGGTACCAAGGGAATCATGCTGGATATCTACCGCCAACCTGACAAGCTGCTTGAAGCTATGGATGTTCTAACACCGCTTATGATCAAGTTGGGTATTGGCGCAACAAAGGTAAACGCACGGCCGATCGTCTTCATGCCGCTCCATAAAGGTGCGGATGACTTTATCTCTGACGAACAGTTCAAGAAATTTTACTGGCCGACCTTGAGGAAGGTCATCATGGGCCTGATCGAGGAAGGCTGTGTCCCATTCCCAGCGCTTGAAGGGCATTGGGGCACACGACTGGAAGTCCTCCAAGATATACCGAAAGGCAAGACGGTATGGATGGTCGACCAGTCAGATATGGAAGAGGTCAAGAAGACCATAGGGAAGAAAGCCTGCCTTGTCGGCAATGTGTCATCCTCTATGTTGAGTTTGGGTAAGCCCCAAGATGTGAAAGACTACGTCAAGAAACTCATCGATACTGTCGGAAAAGATGGCGGTCTCATTATCAGCAACGGCGCTTTCTTCGACCATGCCAAGGCAGAGAATGTCAAGGCAATGGTTGAAGCGGCCAAGGAGTACGGTAAATACTAGAAAATCGATAAAGCAGCGCTTTACAGGTCATGTAAGGCAAACGCAACCAGCGATATATTGTCATCACCGGCCAAGAAACCCCCTCCTGCCAAATGCCGGGCAGTACGGCTCAAGCAAATGAACGAGGAAAGGAGCGGGTAAGCGATAAGATACGGCACCGGGTACACTGAAGAATCATGGTCATTGCCATCAACCCGGTATAGATAAATAAACCTGATAGGCTTCTTGAAGAAGCCTATCAGGTCGGTGGTAGTTTGTAGTTAGTGCCATTATCGAGGAGAAAAGTATGGAAATAAAAGCTGCGGTTATTTACGAGCAATCAGGGGAATTTAAAATCGATCAACTGCAACTCAGCGAACCTAACGATGATGAAGTTTTAGTCAAGGTCGCTGCAGTTGGAATTTGCCACACAGACCTGGCAGCCCGGGAAGGACATTTACCTATCCCTGCGCCCCCAAGCGTTTTTGGGCACGAGGGCGCCGGTGTTGTCGAGAAGGTAGGCGCCCGGGTGACCAAAGTGAAACCAGGCGACCACGTTTTATTGGGTTGGGATTACTGCGGAACGTGTCCGGCGTGCAAGGTCGGGCAGGAACTTTACTGCCTCAACTTCTTCTTGCACAACTTCCACGGCGCACGTCCCGACGACACCCCTACTTTGCATAAGGGCGACCAGGTCATCCACGGGTCGTTTTTCTACCAGTCTTCTTTTGCAGATTACGCCCTGGCTAACGAACGGAACGTTATCAAGGTACAGGACGATGTGCCCCTGGAGGTTCTCGCCCCGATGGGATGCGGTGTGATGACTGGCGCCGGCGCAGTGATGAACGCCCTCAAGGCAAGACCTGGGTCTTCCATCGCTGTATTCGGCGTCGGCCCTGTGGGGATGAGCGCTATTCTCGCTGCAGTCGTATGCGGCTGCACCACCATCATCGCCGTGGACATCAGCCCAGACCGGTTGAAGGCGGCTGAGAAACTAGGCGCCACCCACACGGTCAACGCCGAGAAGATGGACCCGGTGAAGGCGGTGAAAGACATCACCGGCGAGGGTCCGGAATTCAGTCTGGAGTGTGTCGGCAACCCCAAGGTGCTGCGGCAAGCGGTGGATGTACTCCCCCGCCTGGGTGTTTGCGGTCTCTTGGGCGTGGTACCCCCAGGCACAGAAGTCAGTCTGGACATGGACCTAATCATGAACGGCAGGACGGTCAGAGGGGTGCTCGGGGGTGACGCCATCCCTGATTTATTCATCCCCAAACTGATCGATCTTTACCAACAGGGACGGTTCCCCTTCGATCAAATGATCACGTACTATCCATTTGAAGAAATCAACAAAGCCGTTGAAGACATGGAAAAGGGACGTGTGGTCAAACCGGTTTTACGCTTATAGCCTAAAACAATTTAATCGCCAATCAGGAGGCATGCATGAAGTTTATCCGAGTGAATATGAGTGAAAAGAGTGTTGGTGTAGAAGATGTGCCCAAGGAATACGCCGGGCTGGGCGGCAGAGGCTTAACATCGATCCTGGTAAATACAGAGGTACCCCCAAAGTGCGATCCGCTGGGACCTGAGAATAAACTCATCTTTGCCCCCGGGTTCTTGACCGGCACCCCCCTGGTCAATACCAGCCGAATCTCCGTCGGGGCGAAAAGCCCGCTGACGGGCGGTATCAAAGAGAGCAACGCCGGAGGCGGCATCGGTGCTGCTTTAGGACGATTGGGCATTACGGCAATCATCGTTGAGGGGCAGCCACCAGACGATGACCTCAGCCTCCTCTACATCGACGCTAAAGGAGAAGCAAGCCTAAAACCTGCAGAGGAATATCGGGGGCTGCGCACTTACGCGCTGTCGGAAAAGTTATTGGACACGTACGGTGAGAAAAACTCGATCATGTGTATCGGCCCGGCGGGGGAATACAAACTGGCATCGGCGTCCGTACAGTCGACAGACGTCGATGGGCGTCCCTGCCGTGCGGCGGGACGCGGCGGGATGGGCGCTGTGATGGGCGCTAAAGGGCTTAAAGCCCTGGTCGTCGACCAAGGCGGAAAGAACGCCGATGCAATCGCCGATCCGAAAGCCTTCGCAGAAGCAACCAAAGTGGTTGTCGAAGGGGTCAAATCGGATCCTATGAGCTCAGAAGTGATGCCCAACCTCGGTACCGCCGCCCTGGTGGCCCCGGTCAATGCGATGGGGGCTTTCCCGAGCTACAACGCTACCAAAGGCCAATTGGACGGCTGGGAGAAAATCAGCGGGGAAGCAATGGCCGAGATCATCAAGGAACGCGGCGGCAAGACCACACACCGAGGCTGCGACCAATGCATGATCCATTGCTCCAATGAATACGTGGATAAAGAGGGCAAGTTCATTACCAGCTCTCTGGAATACGAGACCATTTGGGCAACCGGCGGTATGACGGGAATTACCGACCTAGACGTAATCGCCCGGCTCGACAACCTGTGCGACGACATCGGGCTCGACACCATGAACACAGGGGTAGCCGTCGCTGTAGCGATGGACGCGGGATATAAGGAGTTCGGGGATGCTGAAGCCGCGATCGAGATGGTAGAAGAGATTGCCAAAGGCACAGAGTTCGGCCGTGTTTTAGGCAATGGACCGGCTGCCGTGGGTGAACACTTCAACCATCCACGGGTCCCTGTCGTCAAACGGCAGAGTATCGCAGCATACGACCCGCGCGGTATGATCGGTAACGGCATTACCTATGCCACTTCTCCGATGGGCGCCGACCATACAGCAGGCAACCTCGTAGGCGCTTACCTGGAAAAACAACTCGATCCACTGGACCCAGAAGGACAAGCCGATACGTCCAGGTTCTTGCAGATTGCCATGGCTGCCTTCGATTGCATGGGGCAGTGTTTCATGGCAAGCGTGGCTTTCTTACATCAAGAAGGATTCAATGCATTCCAGACACTGATCGAGGCGAAAACCGGCGTTCAACTCGAAGAGGAATATTTCCCCTTTATATTAGGAACCCGAATATTGAAGGCTGAAAAGGAATTCAATAAGAAGGCTGGACTAACCGTAAAAGACGACCGTCTGGCAAAATTCTTCTATGAAGAGCCTTTGCCGCCGCACAACAAGGTTTTCCCGATAAGCGACGCCGAACTCGACAGCGTTTTAGAACTACCTTAAGCTGATTGAAGATGAAAGTGAAGGTCAGACTACATGGAACATTGGGCCAGAAAATCCCAGGGTACCGTTCTTCACAAGGGACGGAGATCGAAATTCCTGATGGTGCGACAGTCAAGGACCTACTCATCCATCTGGGAATCTCCGAAATAGGTGGGACCGCAGTGATAACAAATGGCCGAGTGTTAAAAGTGGACACTAAAATGAAAGCTGGATGGTTTTTAGAAATTTTTCAAAGCATTCAAGGCGGCTGACCGTCATTCATCTGATAAGGTCTCCGCAGAATGGTTTGTATCCTATTCTCTTATGTTCAATAGAGAAAATACTGATTAACAGAAAGTGTCGAATCTAGATTTCAGAAAGGAGAAGCAGATTTATGTGAAAATGCCAGTATCAACTAACTACGCGAATGTTTCAACATATCCATTTTGTCACAAAGGAGGATGTAATGGATAAGAAAAAGCGCTTGACCCGCCGAGAATTTCTCAAAGGTGCGGCACTCGTTGGCGCCGGAATAGTCACTGCCTCGTGTACAGGCAACGAAACTCCTACCGAAGCAGCCGAAGTACCAACCACAGCACCGACCAAGGCACCAACGCTGATTCCGTCGAAAGATAAGATTGTCGTCGGTATGGCGAGGCCTCTATCTGGCTGGAATGCCACTATCGGCGACGCTGCCTTTCGCCCAATCTATGAGACCTGGGTTCCAATGGTCAATGCCGATGGCGGTATTTACGTAGAGGAATATGGTAAAAAACTACCCATCGAACTCATCATCTACGATGATACGAGCGACGTAGGTACCATGACCCGACTCACAGAAAAGCTGATTGTGGAAGACAAGGTCGACTTCCTGTGGCCTGCCTCTGGAACATCTTTCATCTTCGCACAGGCCCCGATTGCTAACAAGTACGGTTATGTGTTGGTGACAGCCGAGGGCGGCGCAACAAGCATCAAAGAAATGCTGCCCAGCCTACCCTACACATTCGTAACCCTGAGTTTCTCAGACTGGTATCAGATACCTGTCTTTGCAGAGCTAATGGCAGAGCAAGGCGCAACGACAGCCTATGTCTCCTACATCGCTGACCTGCACGGTATCGAGTACTCAGGTGTAGCCGGGATCGAATTCCCGAAAGTGGGCATCGACGTTATCGGCCTAAAGAGCCTTCCACCCGACATCAAAGACTTATCACCAGTGATCAAAGACGCGAAAGCATCTGAAGCAGATATCTTCTGCTGCTTCGCCTACCCAGACCAAAACATGCCAGCTACCGGCACATCCATTGAGCTTGGCTACAACCCCAAGGCATGGATCGGTGGACCTGGGATTAACTTTGGTTTCTACCACACCGGATTTGGTCCAATGGTAGAGGGCGTTATAGGATTCACTTCCTTCAGCCCGAAGCAATCTGATGTTGCCGCTGACCTAGCTGATAAACTCTACACCGGAAAACCAGAAGATGTTCAGGATCCATGGGGACACCCACTCTATTGGGCTGGTCTAGAGACCTGGAAGCAGGCTATCGAGAAAGCTGGTACCCTCGACCAGGATGCAATCAGGGAAATTCTTGCCACCGAGAAGTTCGATACAGTACTGGGCGAGACCTGGTACGATAACGGGCTGCTGGCAAAGGAATGCCACACCGGTGAAATTGGCCAATGGATTAACGGCGTTTACGAAGTCGTTGGGCCAAAAGAGCATGCTACGGCAGACTTGGTTTACCCCAAGCCTGAGTGGGGAGCCGGATAAAGTTAAGTAGTTTTTACAAGTAGCAATGCCGCTAAACAGGCTGTCTAAAGGTAATTTTTTAATCCTTTAGACAGCCTGCATCAACGGCCACTAGAACCTCAAGGAAATAATCTATGATTGTAACAATTCTCGACATCCTGATCGCCGGCTTGCTGCTGGGGGGATTATATGCATTAATAGCGATGGGACTAAGCCTGCAATACGGCGTCGCCCGGGTATTGAATATTGGTCATGGTGAGTTTATCATGCTGGGAGCCATGACCACCTGGACCGTATATACAGTCTTTGACTTAAACCCATTACTAGGCCTGGTAATTTGCGGCCCAATTACCTTTATCTTGGGATACATAATTCACAGGACAGTGTTCAAACGTCTATTGGCGATTTCAACTTCGCCAGGTGCATTCGAGGGCAGCTCTATGCTGGCTTCTTTTGGTCTGCTTTTTATTATCCAGAATCTAGCATTGATAGCTTGGGGCTCCGATACAAAAAATTACTCTTATTTAGCTATCCCAGTCGATATCGCGGGGGCAATCTTTGGCGCTAACCGCCTTGTCACCCTCGGATTTGCTGTGCTGATTGGGGTTGCATTTTACCTCTTTCTAACCCGGACACGTATAGGAAAAGCGATCCGTGCAGCTGCCCAAGATCCCTCTACCGCTGGCCTGATGGGTGTTAACATCAATTTTGTGCTGGCTTTGTGTTTTGGCCTTGGGGCTGCTATGGCTGCCTTTGCTGGTACACTCATCAGTATGAGTTATCCCGTTCAACCCTTTATGGGCATGGAATATACTACTATCGCCATCATTGTCGTTGTATTGGGCGGCCTGGGCAGCATCCCCGGCAGTTTCATCGGCGGGTTCATCCTGGGCTTAATTGGCAGCATCGTAGCCTTTCTCGACCCGGGGCTGTCGTTGGTTGCTTATTACGTTATTTTCACTTTACTGCTTTTATTGAGGCCGACCGGCCTGATGGGGAAGTAGAACTATGAACAAACAAACCATGACACTAAAAAACTTCCTGATACCAGGGATCATTCTGCTGGTCGGATTGATTATCCTGGTAATGTTACCTTCGTATACAGGGATCTACACCCCTATACTCCTGACAACGATATTCATGTATATCGTGCTTACAGTAAGTTGGGTTATGTTTTCTGGCCCAACCGGGAAACTGTCGCTGGCTACAGCAGCATTCTTTGGGGTCGGTATATACATTGCCGCTACCCTGGGAAATGACATGCCGCTCGTGGTCGTCGTCGTGATTGGCGGTTTGGTCAGTTCGGTTCTCGCACTGTTGGTTGGGGCACTGACCCTGCGCCTGAAAGGGGTCTATTTTACGATCTTCACCTTTGGGCTGCTGGAGTTAATCAAGCATTTCCTTTTATGGTTCGAGATCAAATATACAGGCACTCGTGGTCGATTTGTCGTGCTGGTCGATTACAAAACAGTCTATTTCATCATGCTGGTTATCTTGATTTTAACGCTTTTAACGGCATATCTCATCCGCCGCTCAAAGTATGGATTGGCCATGCAAAGCATAGGTGAACAAGAAGAAGCCGCCGAACACATCGGAATCAACGTCACCTGGGTGAAGGTTTCTTCCTTTGCCATCAGCGCGTTTTTCATCGGCGCTGCCGGAGCTGCCATGGCGACCAGGTGGACGTACATCGACCCATACATCGCTTTCGATATGGGCTTCTCATTTACGCCGGTTCTGATGGCGATTCTCGGCGGTATGGGGTCTTTTTCCGGCCCTATTGTCGGTGCCACGATTCTTGCCTATTTAGAAGAATTGTTAATCACGAAATTCCCTTACTATTACATGCTGCTTTTTGGGATTATTTTGGTCATTTCGGTGTTGTACCTGCCAAATGGTCTGATTGGACTTATCCAAAAGTGGCGCTCACGAGGAATGGAAGGTAAACATGGAAATTCTTAATGGCGAAGGCGTCACAAAATATTTCGGTGGGTTAGCCGCAGTTTCAGACGTCGATTTTGAGGTCAACCAGGGAGAAATCGTAGGCCTGATTGGCCCCAACGGAGCTGGTAAAACTACGTTATTCGGTCTGATCTCAGCAGCGCTTACTCCCCAATCTGGAACGATCGAACTAAAGGGGGAAAATATCAGCGGCATGAAACCCCATCAGATATGTAAACGGGGATTGGCAAGGACATTCCAATCGGTGCAGATCTTTCCCAGTATACCTGTGATCAGCAACGTCACCTTGGGTGTGAATTATGGGACCACCGAGCGAGTATCAGCAGCAGAAGCTGATGAGGAAGCTGCTGAGTTATTGGAGTTTGTGGGTTTATCGGAAATGGCTGCGATCCCTGCCGGAGACCTGACTCTGGTCAACCAGAAATTGCTAGAAGTTGCCAGGGCTTTGGCCACAAAACCAGACGTCATATTGTTGGATGAAATCATGGCCGGATTGAATTCCACTGAAACCTCTCAAGCCATGGAGCTGGTATCCAAAATTCAAGATCGGGGGATAACGATTTTCATGATCGAGCACGTGATGAAAGCAATTATGAGTATTTGCGACCGGATCATGGTACTGCATCACGGCAAAAAGATCGCTGATGGAACCCCGAAAGAAATCGCAAACAGTAAGACTGTCGTCGAGGTGTATTTAGGAGAATAGAAAATGCTTGAAGTATGTAACGTAGACACTCTCTATGGTAAGGTTCAAGCTTTATGGGATATCTGTTTGGAGGTCAACAAGTCCGAGATCGTTGCCTTGATCGGCTCTAACGGGTCTGGAAAGACAACCCTGGTGAATACGATCTCCGGATTGATTCGACCGGCTTCAGGAAGCGTTGTCTTCCAAGGTGAACGGATTGACAGCCTGCCATCTCATTCGATTGTGGAGTTAGGTATATCGTACGTGCCCCAGGGCGGCAGGATTTTCCGCGAAATGAACGTGCGTGAAAATCTAGAGATGGGTTCGTATCCCAAGCGTGCCTGGGAGCAAAGGGATAAAACCTTCGAATATGTTTTCGAGTTATTCCCCAGGTTAAAAGAAAGGGAAAATCAACTGGCAAGGACATTGAGTGGGGGCGAACACCAAATGCTCGCGATTGGTAGAGCACTCATGTCTAAACCGACCTTATGCATATTCGATGAACCTTCTTATGGCCTAGCACCCAAACTGGTCACAGAGGTATTCCAAACCATCCAGAACCTGAAGGAAGAGGGTATTACCATTTTATTAATCGAGCAGAATGTGCGCTTATCTCTGGAAATCGCAGACCGGGCCTACGTGCTGGAGAACGGCCGCTTATGCCTGCAAGGAGATTGCGAAGAACTGCTGGAAAGCGATCACGTAAAGAAGGCTTATCTGGGATTATAGTCTGAGAGGTGGCGATGAAACTAGATGGAAAAACAGCGCTCATTACCGGAGCGGGGTCTGGTATAGGCGCCGCTATTGCCCAACGCTTCGTTGACGATGGAGCGAGGATATGCATTACCGGCCGCACCCAGAGCAAGCTGGATGAGGTCGCCAAATCAATGCCAGAGGGGGCAGTGTTGACATGCGCGGGGGATGTAACCAACTATGAAGATGTGAATAGAATGGTTGAAACAGCGCTGAAATTTACCGGCAAACTCGATGTGTTGGTGAACAACGCGGCCATAGATTCTGGGGGTACAACCATCGTCGATCTAGAACCTGAAGTCTGGCACACAGTTCTCGAAATCAACCTCACCGGCCCTATGCACATGATGAAAGCGTCGATACCTCACATGGTGAAAGGAGGCGGTGGATCGATCATCAACATCGCTTCGCTGGGCGGTCTTCGCTGCCTGCCCGGTATGCCAGCCTACTGCTCATCGAAAGCAGGTCTCATCATGCTCACCAAGCAGGTTGCGCTGGATTTCGGGCCGGATAAAATCCGGTGTAATGTGGTCTGTCCAGGGGGGACACGGACCAAGATGCTGGAAAAATCACTCTCTCCCCTGCAAGAAGTCCTTGAAACTGATCTGAATGGTGTCTTTTCGTGCATTTCTTCGATGGTTCCCCTACGGCGCACGGCAAGTCCCAACGAGATCAGCGGTATTTGCAGCTACCTGGCCAGCGACGATTCCAAATTCATGACAGGTTCCGTTCTCCTGATCGACGGCGGCGCCGCGATTGTCGACGTTTCAGGAGCTGCATTGAGCAACGCAGGCGTGAAGTGGGGCGTCGAAGAATAAGTAAATAGAGAAATAAAACAAGAGAGGAACACGATGCCACAGGAAGAAGGTACCACGAACTATACCTACGAGGATTATTCGTCGAAGTTAGCAGCAAATCGCCTCCCCCAAACAGATGCACTGGTGAAGGAGACGATGAAGATCACACTCGACTCGGGGACATCTTTCGAACTGACGTTCACAGAGCGGAACAAAGTCAACTGGAAAAGCGGTAAGGAAAGCAGCGAGGACTGGTGTGAAGTGGTTGAAGTTGCCCCACAAACCTACTTCATCGACATGACCTTCAGCCAAGAACCACGTGAGTCCCAGACTTTTATCGTCAGCGAACAAACCCGGCGGGTTCTCGGAATCCGTACTATTATGCGGGAAGGTGAGGTCGGGAATGAACCCAGGGCGGTGCACGAGTTCTCACCCGGTATATTGGGCGATCCAGCTACCCCACCAACAGGTCGACAGCCAACGCAAACACGAGACCTCATTGGATTACGCGGTCTCTATGATTACGGTCCCGACCAGATCGTCGAACACATTTACCTGAACTCGGAACGCTACGCCTGGCACGGCATTATCGGACCACTGCGGGGAGAAGGCGACGTCGACATGTCCACGGTATATAAATTCGACGACAATCAATATATCTTCACCTTCCGTGAGTTCGGGCTCCCTGTTTCCACTGTGTTCTTCTATAATTGGGATCAGATGAGATTAACCGGTAAATTCTTTGCTATCGGTGAGGATGGCGAATTTGCCAATACACCTGCCGGTGCGCATATCATGAAGTTGTCGGTGGCTTTTTATCCCCCCGACATGCAGCCGCTATAAGGCTTTGTGAATATGCCCCATTGGTGTTTGGTAGACAAAGATAGGACCAGATTATCGCGGCAGTATGAGAGTTGAGACATATTGAGATTTACGCCCTGATCATCTACAACGGAGGTAAATCGAATGGCAGACTATGACGCCCTAAAGAAAAAAGTGCAAGAACTGGCAGACAGAGACTGGGATGAGGCGGCAATAAAAGCCAGGGTTAAAAAACTTGTAGAAGATGGGATTCCTAAAAAGGATTTCGATCCCCAAGACCTGTTAGCCAACAAGCAAAAAATTCTCGATCGGGTACAGCTACGGGCAGAGGAATACAACTGGATTGCCCAAAACTGCGCTCGCAGCACCGCATTGGCCGTGATGGAAGAATTCGGCCTGGGGAATCTGGAAGTGACGAAAGCCCTTTCTCCTTTCCCCGGTTTTGGCGGGACCGGTTGGATGTGCGGGGGCGTGACCGGAGGATTAATCGCGCTGGGTCTTAATTTCGGCAACGAAGATTTCCAGGACTACGAGGCTGTCGGAAGCTCGATCATGGCCGCCAGGGAGTTCATGAGTCGTTTTGAAGATCAGACCGGCGCAGTAATTTGCCCCAAACTCCACGAAGAGGTGGTATTTGGGCGTTACATGGACCCCGCTGCCAGCCCGGAGAATATGGAGGCATTCGCCCAGGAAAAAGGCTTCGAAAAGTGCGGGATCTTCCCAGGCATCGGCGCAAGAATCGCAGCCGAGATCATCATCGACAGCATGCAGTAAGTACGGATTCCTTTAATCCCACCGGCAAAAGGCACATTTTGAACTTTTCAGGCAAAATCCGATAATGCAGCAGTGATTTTGTCTCGCTTACCCTTATAACGTAGATGTTCGGGATAGAAAGGCTTTACACAATACCCTCTTCATGCTATATATACGCAGATATTTCACTGAATGCATTCAATGAATAATAATAATTTCAAGCTGGAGAAATGATGGCCAAGCAGACCCATACGAAGAGACAGGAGCAGGCGCGAGAGACAAAGAACCGTATTTATACCTCGGCAATTGAGCTGATGGAGAAGGAAGGATTTGACAATATCACCATCGCCGACATCAGCGAAAAAGCGGGGGTTTCTGTGGGCGCTTTTTATCATTATTTCGATTCAAAGAACGATATCCTGGCAGAGATCTTTCACCGGGCAGATGAATATTTTTCAACGCAGGTCATCAATTCACTTGGCGAAGAAAGCGCCCCCGAACAAATCGTTGAGTATTTCGATTATTATGCAAAATTCAATCTATCGAGTGGTGTCGAGACCACACAACAGCTCTTCAGCCCGAAGATAAAATTCTTCATCAATGAAAAGCGGCCTATGATAACGATTTTACACGATCTAATCATCGAGGGCCAAAAGAAAAAAGAAATACGTGAGGATATCGATTCAAAAGAATTGGTGAGGTATCTATTCATAATGGCGCGCGGTATCGTTTTTGAGTGGAGCCTGTACGAGGGGAACTATGATTTAGAAGCCAGGATGCACAAATATATGGCGTATCTTATTCCAACCATTAAAGCGTAAAGCTTTAAGACTTCTTCGTTTAGGAACTGGGGTCCTGTCAGACCCCAGTTCCGCTTTTTAATCGTCGAGTGTTTCGAAGTAGGCATCACCCAGATCGTTGGGGTTCAAGGCTTCCCTGACTTTGTGCTGGTAGCGGAAGACATTCGGCTGTGGTGCGGAGCGATGGATTTCATCACGTTCTTCTTTGGGAGGCGTTCGGCCGTCTGGGCCGCGGTTCTGACCGTTCCACTTCTCCATACCAACCCCCCACCCCCGATTGACGCCATATTCCGTGGCTGCATCGAATAATTCCAGCGTGCCCTCGGTAGAGAACTTATCATAAGGGTCGAAGTTGGTGAAGTTTTCCCACAAGCAGCTTCCCCCACCCCCCTGGCCTCCGATGGGGCCCATCATACAGTCACCGCCCCCCTGCACGACTGCGCCGTGCTTCTCCCACTCTTTCTTGAATTCGCCCGCCTCTTCCACATTTAAGGTTCCAAAGTCTGCCGAACCAAGCAGGCCGAAGCAGCCATCATAGGAGCCGCCGTAAACCAGGTTGAGGTTCTTGTGTCCCAGACGGATCATGTAGAGTAAGGTGTAATCGTGCATATGGGGATCGTTCATCACCTCGACTTTCCAGCCGCCGGTGTGGGATAGGATCTCATCGAGAGCTTTTTCCTGCCAGGCGATGTCGCGAGGGGTCATGCCAACCAGCACGAACTGGAAGTCACGTTTCATTTCTTCGGTTACTTTTTGCACCTCGGGGTCTTCGAGCAGTTCTTCCATGTCTCCCAGGGTTTTGGTGGGGTCGGTGAGGATTTTCACCACGGCATATTTGAGGTCGCGGCCAAACATATTGAACTGCCTATGTCCAAGATAACCAATGCCTGTATCCCAAATCGCATAGACTGCATCGGCCCACGCTTTCCAGGACGGGAAGGCCAAGGTGTAGGCCCTGAAATTCTCCGGGAGGGAGGTCTTATAGGCGGGGACAGTTCCCTCTACAGGGAGAGTCTTTGGGCCGGGCCAAGCGAACAACTTCATGGCGCATTTGGTGAACACCCCCATGGCACCCTTCGCACCCAAGAAACCCCTGGCAGCGCCCTTCATGCTGGGGCCGGGGCCTTCGCCACAAAACCAACCGCAATCGGAGCCCAATGACCCCGTCCTAAAAATGTCGCCCGTGGGCATGACCCATTCTATCCCCAACAGATTATCGTAAAACCAGCCCCCATACAGGTTGCTGGGGCCAGAGCCGAAGTAGGATGTGGCGCTGGCCAATACGGAGCAACTACATCCGGAACCAGCGATATGGGTATTCAACCCTACTTTCATGGTCTCGGCCTGCAGCGTGGCTGCGATCACGCCCGACTCGATGACTGCGTACATATTCTTCTCGTCGATCTCGAGGATGCGGTCCATCCGCCGCATATCTAGCTGGATGGTATTGTCGTCAGAAGGATAGCCCTGGGCAGACCAGAAGGTGCTGGACGCTTTGAACTTGATTTTATGTTTATTGCATAATTTGACAATCGCCTGGACTTCCTCGGTACTGCCCGGCATGAGGACGGCCAGTCCCCTGGGCGTAAAGGTGTTGTAATAAGGTCCCAGGTGAATGGCCGTATGCGCCAGTGAATAGCGATACGAATCGAGGACCGCTGGATCGATGGAAATATTATCCGCTCCAACGATGTCCTCAAAAGCTTTATATACTTTCTTTGATAGTGACGCCATTTGCCACCTCCACTATAAGGCTTGCTGCACAAGCTCGATGATGTCCAGGACTTTCATGCCGCCGGCATCGAGGAAATTCCGCTCACACCACGGGCAGGCGGTGACGAGCGCTTCTGCGCCGGTGGACTGTGCCTCCGTAATCCGCTCGGCAGCAGTCCAATTGGAAAATTCCGGATAGGCCTCCCTAACACCGCCCCCCGCTCCACAGCACCAGCTGTATTCCCGGATACGCTCCATCTCGACCAACTCCACACCGGGAATACTTTCTAAGATATCGCGTGGTGGATCGTAGATTCCCCACGCGCCGTTGTACCTGGGCTTCTTCGGTTCGTAGACGATGACCTGGCCTTTGATCTTCTTCTCGACACCGTCCCAGGGGACATGCGGCTCTCCCTGCCGACCCAGGTGGCAGGGATCGTGATAGGTAACAGTGAGGGGTATTTCTTTACGAAATTTGAGCTGGCCTTCTTTGATCAGCCGGTCGATATATTCGACAGTATGCAGCACTTCCACCTGGGAGCCGAGTTCGGGATAAACACGTTTGATGGTGTGATAACCATCGGCACAGGAAGTGACGATTGTTTTGACACCGGCTTTCGCCCAGACGTTGATGTTTCCCTTGGCAAAAGTCTCAAACTCTTTTTTATACCCCATGTTGTAGATCCTCCCGCCGCAGCACATTTCATTGTCCCCCATGATCCCCAGATCTACCCCCGCATTCAATAGAATTTGTACAGCGGAGCGGGCATTCTTCTGTAATTCTTTATCATAGCTCAAGCGGCAGCCAGCATGGAAGAGTACTTCCGCTTTTTCGTCCGGAAGGCGTTTTACGTCCAGGCCCTCCGCCCAGGCGCCCCGCTTACTCCTGCTTGCGCCCATGGTATTACTCTCTTTGTTCAGGCTTTTGATGATGGCCTGATGCTCATCGAGTAACTGCCCATCTTCCACCAGGCTGAATTTAAGTTCACGCACCATTTCCAAGGGTTCGAGGTTGTAGCGGCATACTTTGCAACTTACGTCGCAGGACCCACAGGTCAGGCAGGTATAGACGACCTTACGCACCATATCGGTGTATTCACTCTGCCCGTAAAGCAGGGAACGAGCCACCAGATAGCGGCCGCGGGCGGAGAAACTGTTGAAGTTGTAATAAGCAACGCTGGGGCAGTTTTTAGCGAAACGCCAACTTTTCATTTGATCGAACGGAATCCACTTGCAGTAGGAACAAGAACTGCAGCGGTCCATTTCGGCAGCAAAATCTTTTAAGGCCATTTTGTGCTCCTCACATCTTTAGAAACAGAGTTTCCCAGGATTCATCACATTTTTGGGGTCAAATATTTCTTTAATTTGCCGGGTCACAATGGTGTTACGGGCGTCATCCGGGTAGACCATATCTGCCCATATCCCATAAGGGCGGGAGAAATAAGCGCCCCCCTCGAACAATTTGAGGCTGGCTTCCTTGAATAATTTCTGCGTATTCTCCACCTCGGCCTGGTTATCCGGGTCAAAGGGCAACACGAACTCGCAATGGCAGCCGGTACCCTGCTGTGCGGGTTGGAGGTAAACACCAATATCTGAAATCGGATATTTCATCTTTTCAGCGATAGAAAACATGATGGTGACAAAGCCTGGGGTTTTATCCAGCGTGGTCAGGAAGAAGATCTCTTGCGAACCGCCCTTGTATCGCAGCTTCCAGTAGGGCTCGGGAGAGGATCCCAGGATGAGATCGAGCATCGCCTCACCTTCAACCCCCTGGAGTGAGGGAACCATATCCAACTCATTTTTCTGGACAAGATCACGGATATCACTCTCTTGTGCGGCTAACCGTTCTTCGGCCAGAATGTGCCCGCCGCAGATGTCGACGACCACCGTCCAGGGGGGTAAGGTATCCTTCAAGGCATCAATGTCGGTTGGATTTTCTGCCAGGATATTCGCCAGGCAAGTGCGGTTGAGGATGAAGAGTTCATCACCAAACCTGAACTTCAACATTTCATAGGTAAAGTCGATGAGGTGCTCCAGCTTCTCAGCAGGGATGAAGTAGAGTTTGCGTACTTCCGGATACACCTCACATTTTACGGAAGCCCAGGTCACGATGCCCATGCTGCCCTGGGCAGCCGAAACGAATTTATAGAAATCCAGCTGGTTCGGTCCGGGGCCTATCAGCGGTACCAGCCCCGCCTCCCAATCCTCGTCTTTTTCTCCACGGAAAGTCCCGCCGCCGCTGTAGAACTTGTCCCCGTTGCCCCACACAATTTCCAGGCTGCGGAGCGGCTCGAGCAGGTTCCATTGATACTTCGAAGACATCACCGGTTCCCGTTCCAGCAGGCTGGCAATCACCGACTTTTT
Source organism: Anaerolineales bacterium (assembly GCA_050115475.1). Classification (GTDB taxonomy): domain Bacteria; phylum Chloroflexota; class Anaerolineae; order Anaerolineales; family UBA11579; genus JASFQL01. Next base: position 174,609 of record JASFQL010000002.1, on the reverse strand, counting down.
TTTCCGCGGCAGCAAGGGGGCAACCAATCTCATTCCCTCAGCTTTCAAAGCAGGTTGAAGTTCGGCGTGGGTTACACCCGGCTCGATCAGCACCAGCCGGTTGCGGCGGTTGATCTTCAGGATACGCTTCATCCCACTTAAATCCACCTGGACAGCCTCTGGGGCTGACGCGTCGGTATCCCCCCGGAAATGGGGTTCACCCGAACTGACCGGCACCAATGGGGTTTGGGTTCTATTCGCCCAAAGGACGATCTGCTGGACTTCATCCACATTCTTCGGTTTGACAGAAAAACCCGGTTTCAATGGTTCTATAAGATTTTGATCCAATGAAAAGGAAGTACCAAGTTCCGGATTCTCCAAGACCCCATCCTCGCCGACGATTTCCATCAAGCTTGATTTCTTCTCGTTCATGTAGTAAACTCCCAACAACGCATATACTGAATACGTTCACCGAATATATTCAGTATAATCATTTTCATATCCCGTGTCAATTATTATATCGATGCTAAGATATGTGACATATGAATCTCAATGGTGTAAGCCCAGTATCCGCCGATAGATAGAAGGTAAAGGATCACCAGCCAACATTGTCTTAGTTATAATGGACCCTTAGAGGTAACCATTCAACCAGAGAAGGAGGCTAAAAGTTGTTCACTGTCGACTTCGAACCTGTTGGACGCCGTGGAGAATTCAACGGCGAAGAAAGTTTGCTTGAATGCGCCCGGCAACTCAGCGTTGACATCGTAAGCCTGTGTGGGGGCGTGGGAAGTTGCGAGCACTGCAAAGTCCAGGTTATTGAGGGGCAAGTGTCTGCGTTGACGGCGGAAGAAGAAACATCTCTAACAGCCAAAGAAATCGAACAGGGGTATCGCCTGGCCTGTATGACCTATCCACTCAGCAGCGTCAAGCTGCATGTCCCCCCTGAATCGCTGACCGCCCTCCAGCGAACCCAGGTTGAAGGCCTGGAAGTGGACGTGGATCCCGATCCTCTCGTGCGCGGCGTGGAAGTGCAACTAACGCCACCCACACTTGATTCCCCCCAATCGGATACACAAAACCTTTGGGATACACTCAATTCACAAGGCATCTCATTTGGAACGATCGATTTCCGCGTCCAGCAAACATTCTCAGAACAAATCCGCGAAAACGATTGGGGATTGAGTCTTGCCTTGCGAAGTGATGAGATCGTGGCGGTGGGAGCACCTTCGACACGCTGGCTGGGGTTAGCGGTAGACATCGGTACGACCAAGATCGCCGGCTATCTGCTCGATATGAACAGCGGAAAAACCCTGGCATCCAAGGGCCTGATGAACCCACAAATTTCCTATGGGGAAGACGTCATCTCGCGCATTGTGGCAGCCAGCAAATCCCCAGCAGATTCCGAAAAGCTACAGTCCTTGCTGACTGAAACACTCATGCAATTAGCCTCAGACCTGTGTAGTGAAATCGATGCCGAAGCGACATCCATCATCGAAGCGGTAGTCGTGGGCAACACCGCCATGCACCATCTCTTCCTGGGATTACCGGTCAGGCAGCTGGGCGTAGCGCCCTACGTGCCTGCCGTTAACACCTCACTTGATGTGAAAGCCCGTGAGATTGGGCTTACCCTCGCTCCTGGCGCGTACGTCCACTTGCTGCCAAACGTAGCAGGTTACGTCGGCGCAGACCACGTTGCCATGCTGTTGGCCACCCGAATCGCAGATTTGGACGGTGTTGCCCTGGCGATCGATATCGGCACGAATACCGAAATCTGTTTGAATCACAAGGGCAGGATTACCAGCGTCTCGTGCGCATCGGGTCCGGCATTCGAGGGAGCGCACATCAAATTCGGGATGCGCGCAGCCCCTGGGGCCATAGAGCATGTCCGGCTAGAGGGGGACAAACTCGAGGTGCAGACCATCGGTGCCGAAGACCCAGTTGGGATCTGCGGCTCTGGATTGCTGGATGTGGTTGCACAGCTGCGCCTGAATGAGATCGTTGGGCACAATGGGAAGATAGGTTCGCATCCGCTGGTGCAAATGCAGGATAATAAGCGAGCGTTCGTGCTGGCCGAACGCCCAGGCCTGGAAGCAATCACCATCGCGCAAAAGGACGTGCGAGAACTGCAATTAGCGAAAGCGGCTATCCGCCTTGGCATCCAGGCATTGGTGGAAAATGAAGGGCTGACCGAAAACAATCTCGAGCAAATCGTCATCGCCGGAGCCTTCGGTACTTTTATCGACGTGAAGAGCGCCATCGTCATCGGGATGCTGCCCGACCTCCCCCTGGAACGCTTCACGCAGGTCGGCAATGCTGCCGGAACAGGCGCACGCCTGGCCTTGATCTCGAAAACCGAGCGGGAAAAAGCCAGGGAAATAGCAAGGCGGGATGGATATATAGAGTTAGCCAGGATACCGGATTTCAACCGCAAGTTCGCCGAGGCAACCTATTTATGAATAACTCGGAACAATCCCATTAGGGGCAGCCGGTATTAAAAAAAGAATAGTGTTCCTGACTTTCGTCAGAATTTGGTAAATCAGCCGCCCGTCATATGGGGGAAAAAGCATAATCGGCATCCCGGTAGTAAAATATCTTGGGATTCCTTCTGTTCACCGTTGATAATAATCAACCCGACTGCTTCCAAATTCAATCCTAGCAGGCCAGCTACTTCCTGCACACTTACTTCACCTTCGAATGTCATCGTCTGACGACGCTGCATGTCCGGTAAGAGCTGCCCAAATAATTCAACTTCTATTTGCATTGATTACCTATAGCGTTTCAAAAACAGCATCCAGTTCAGAATCGGGCACGTCGAAGATAGCCTCATGCGGTGGTAAAGGTTCCTCGCGCATATACTCTGGTATACGATAATCTTTTTCAGTAATACCGGCACGGCGATTGAATTCTAATTCTGTCCGAATTACTTGGCGGTTTGCCTGGTCCAGATCCTCGGTTGTCCAATCCCAACCATAACGGCCATTGAGCATATCGACCATGAGTTGGGGGTCGGTAATAACAGGCGGCCGGGCGAACAGGCACAGGCCTGTGCTGTCCAACATGGCAGCGATGAGTTGTAATTTCAAGGAGAGTTCCTTTTGCCCTTCAACACCGAGGGGATTCACCTCTTTTCGTGCGCCAAAAGCATTACCAGCGGTGTGATCCGCTCCTTGTGGTGAGGTAGCGTATGTGACGCCGTTCCCCTTCAAGCTGCGCGGGTCATAACCCGGCATGGCCTGACCAAGGACGGTAGGTACCCGGCGGATTCCTAAAACGCGTCCTGTCGTTGCCGCGCCATTCCCGATGACCCGCCCAAGGGTTGTGCCATCACCGACTTGTTCCAACAGGGCAGCAATACTTTCGAAGTCCCCAAATTTTGCCAGGCCGGCCTCAATGGCAACCCCAAGCGCGGCTCCTGTTTCGATGGTATCCAGGCCAAAGTCATTACACATAAAATTGAGCCTTGCCACATCATCGAGGTTGTCAAGGCCAAGGTTGGATCCAACCAGAGCAATGGTTTCAAATTGTACTGTCCCAACGATTGGCTCGCCATCCTCATCGACATAGATATTCCGGCAGGCAATCACACACCCCGTCATACAGCGTTTTCCAATCTCACCGCCACGCTCCAACACAAGCTCTCGCAAACGCTCTCCTTGAAGATTGGCCGTTCCTTCAAAACTACCTGCGCTGAAGTTTCGGGTGGGCAGAGAGCCCATCTCATTCACGGCGGCAGTGATCGCAGAAGTACCATATGTATGCGTTCCACCCTTTGATCCCAATTTTGGACTTTCAATGATTTCTTGAGCAAAACGCCTGGATGCCTTACGGAACAGGTCGGAATCAGCCAGTGGAACGGACTCTTTCGACGTATCAATCACAATGGCTTTCAAGCCTTTCGATCCCATAACGGCGCCAAGTCCCCCGCGGGCGGCGTGATTGCTGCGTTGGTTGCCATCACCCGTACAAGCAACGCTCGCCCCACTCAAAAGGAATTCACCTGCCTGCCCTATCGAAATGACCGTACAATCTTTTGTGTACTCTTTATGGAGATGGTCGGCAGTTGCATAGGTGCCAAGACCACGTTGGTCTCCAGCGGGTAACAGTTTTGCCTCATCCTTGGAGAGATGCAAGATATAAAATTCATTCTCTGAGGGCTGACCTTCGACCACCACACACTTGATCCCCATTCTACCCATAATATCACCCGCGTTACCACCGGCGTTCGCTTCCTTCACGCCCCCTGTGAGAGGGCTTTTCGCTCCCACGGATAAACGCCCCGCAGTCGTCACACCTACGCCTGCCAGTAGACCCGGCGCGAAAATCAACTTATTATGAGGTCCTAAGGCATCGCAATCCGGGGGTATTTCTTCGAGAAGTAGTTTGGCGATTAAAGCACGACCGCCCAACTGTTCATATACCTTTGGAACAGGCTGATACTCTGTCTGAAGATGGTTCATATCCACTCGAAGTATCTTCATTATTCCTCCAAGGAGTTTTACAATCGAGATAATACGTTCGTTTCGTTAATCGGTTGGTAAACAAGAGGCACTCTTTTATGAGTGCCTCTTGTTCGTTTTTTTACGATCACGGGGGATAAGCAACGGTATAAATGTGCTTCCCTCCGTTATTGGGCCCCTTGATCAATTCGTCGATTTCCTTCTTATCCCGCAGGGTCACCTTGTCGACCGGGGGCAGCTCTCCGGGCGGGAAACGCTCCATAATGTCGCCAATCAACTTGACCATGTAGTCCAGCAAGGCTTCGATACCAGGCCTGGCTTTTTCGGGGTCTGCCAGGGTCGGGCGGCCGATGACCCCTTCAGGATAATTGATCACCTCAATCCCGCTTAACCCTATATGTTCGTGTCCCTTGATGGGTGCATGGTAGACTTCGCCGCCCTTGTCCACGTGACCGGGAGGTATGAAGCCGCCCGGCTTCGTATCCACAACCTTGTCCATCTGCATGAATTCAGGGAACAAAGCCAGGGAATAAGAAGCTTCGACTTCACAGGCATGCCGGAAGGGAGTTTCAAAGGGGCCACCATGCTCTTTATCCTTAAGAAAATCATGGATGACTGTCGGCCAGTGCAATGAAATCAGGATGCATGGGACCTGGTATTTTTTTGCAAACTGATGAAGCGCCAAAGGAATGACTTCCTCCTGGCCGTGACCATTCAAGAATATCTGCTTTCGGAAGCCAGTATTCCAGAAACCAGCGATCAAGGCCCGGAGGTTGCCCAGAAATACATCCTCAGGGACAACAACCGTACCGGGCATCCCCAGATGGGTGTAAGGGTGAGAGGCATACCATACCGGTTCTGCTACAGTACAGCCTGTCTTTAACGCCACCTGTTCAGCCATCCGGGTCACAAGAAAAGTATCTTCCCCAAGGGGCTGCCCGGCCCCATGACACTCGGTACTTCCTAAAGGAATAATGAGCAAGTCACTCTGTTTCAATCGCTGGTTGATTTCGGTCATATTCATGGTCTGGTAATAAACGCCGCTGGGACGTTCCAAATGACCATCTGTTGGAAATTTCCATTCGCTCATTAAGTCCTCCTATGCCTAATTTTAAATAGGCCAAAGATTAATTGAATTTTACACAGCTGGGATATTTAGATCTTTCGATCCCTTTGGTGATTGTTTGGCTTCAGGATAATATTTGCTGACCATCTCAACCACAATGGACGCCTGATCTGCCATTCTCTTGGCATCGGTGGACGAAGTAAGCATTCCATGTCCAGCGACCACAGAGTTTCCGGTCTTGCAGTGCACCGGGGCAGCCACCCGCACGATATCCGCTGCTTCGTACACACGGATGAAACCACCTGAAGCAGGCGGGTTATCTGTATGGACATCGAGCACAGCTTTGGTCGCGGCACGCAGCGCAGCAATCATAGGGATCGGCAGGTCGCGCACCGGATTGATGCTGTCAGCGCCCAGGTCTTCCAGCAATTTGAATGAGCATGGATTGCAGTGTCCGAGGTGTGCCGAGGCTTTGAACTTGATCTCTTTCGGTAAAGCCCCATCCTTGCGCATCTTGCCAGCCAGCCACAACATGCCTTCATCGTATACAAGAAAAGCACGCACCCCAAGATCGTAGCCGCGTTTGATATCCTCGATCGCCCGTAATAGCTGCTCGACACCACGCAGACGGTAACCAATGCGGACGCCCTGAGACGTATGCACGGTAGCGCCCAAATCATAGGTGGCACGGGGACCGACGGACATCAGCAGTTCGGCGCCGTAGTCGTTGCACAAACGGCAGTATTCCTTGATCTCATCACGGGTATGGCGAAACATGCCGTAGGTCTCGGTTACACGGTTAATCGTGATGCCATTCTTTTCGGCTGTCTCCAACAAAGTGCCAACTGCTTCGGCCGTGTTCACAGTGGGGACTTCAATACGGTAAGCTCCCCCATCTGCATAGCGCGCCTTTGAAGTTGGTAAGTCTTCCAGATCCCTTGATGGTAACCCGAGTTTCTTTAAATATTCACGGGTTTCTTCAAACATGATGTTTTTCTCCTTGTAAAAAAATATATTTTGTTAACTGCGATGCGCCGGCAAGGCTGGGTAGTAGACCCAGACGATTTTCAGCGGTTCATCGCCAATGTTTTCAAGACGGTGTGTTTTTCCTACCGGTGAGTAGAAAGCCGTATCGGGACCGATTTCCCATTCCCCCTCACCTTCGATGACGAGCTTCCCACGTCCGCTGACGAGAAACATGACCTCTTCAGACTCTTCATGTTTATGGTCAGGGATCATGCTGCCGACCTCAGTGACGTTCATCCCCATCGAGACGTGTTCAACGCCGCCAAATTTCGGCGCTAATAATAATTTCGAAGTACGTGGTGGATCCCGGAATTCTCCCTCGACATCTTCGGCTCTGACAAAAGGCAATTTTTTCATGTTTCTATCTCCTTTGAAAATCCACACATAGTAAAACCAAGCTCTTATCTATTGGTCGGTGCTGAATCTGATACCTTAAAGGTAAAACGAAAAAAATCATCAATAGAAATAGCTATTGCAATAAAGACAATCATCCTTTTTAACATAGTCTCATCAAATGAGACGCTGTTACATCAAATAATACCACTATAGCACAAGTTCCATGTAATGTCAATGAATTCCATCTGATAAAACTGGAAATCAAGATTTTTCCTAACTCAATATACGTATCCCAAAAATCTTGACTGTTCATTTAGGTAATGTTATTCTGTTAAAATGAAATCCCGTCTCATAATAATAACACCTTTTGGAGTGATTCCAGGGATAATAAGATTCATCGAAAAATCCAACCATCAGACTTTTTCTTGAATTCACAACGATTCGGTATGCACGCCTTTCAACTAACCCAACCACGTTCTTTCGTACCCGTTCAAACTCCTTCGCCAAAACCTGACAAGGGGCAGATATTAGTAAAAACAAAGTGGGTTGCGCTTTGCGGCAGCGACATTCCCTACTTCACCGGCAGGAACAGCTTAATCACTTATCCACTGGAAGCGGGCGCGCAAGCACACGAGTGTGTGGGCCAGGTCATTGAGAGCGATTCCGATCAATTCTATCCAGAGGATTGGGTTTTGGCGATGCCGGAAGGCAACTGTGGGCTGGCTGAGATGTTCGTTGCCCAGGTCTCTAAAGCCGTCAACCTTCCCGCAGACCTGAATGATTATAGTTCGAGCTGCCTGATCCAACCGCTGGCGACAGTGATGAACGCAGTCGACCGGCTTGGGGAAATCCGCGGGCAAAGGATTGCAGTCATCGGATTGGGACCCATCGGGCTGCTATTTTGCTGGCTGCTCAACATACGCGGCGCAGGAAAGATCATTGGCATCGATCCATGTGAACATCGGTGTACCGCAACAGAAAAGTTGGGAGCAACCGAAACATTCCCAGTCCGAAGCGTTGAACTCATTCAAAAACTCAAAAAAGGTTTACACAGTTGGGAAGCCCCCGAAATTTGCGTCGAGGCGGTCGGCCATCAAGTGGAAACCCTCAACGACTGCATCGAACTCGTTAGTTGGAAAGGGAAAGTCCTGGCTTTTGGCGTTCCAGATCAATCGGTATACGCCTTTGCGTTTGAAACGTTCTTCCGCAAGAATGTAGTCTTGATTGCCTCTGTAACACCTGATTGGCCTGAATACCTGAGTAAAGCCCGCGACCTATTCCTCTCCCACCGCACAGAATTGGAATCAATAATTACACATAAATTCCCTATACGAAATGCCGGGGAAGCATTTTCACTTTACGAGACCCACCAGGACGGCATCCTCAAGGGCCTTTTGGATGCCACCCACTGGTAACAAAATATTGAGAGAAATCATTGATAAACACGAAAGGACTGGAGTAACAGAATGTCTGATGAAACTCAACTTATAGCAGCAAAAAAACTCAACAAAGCCTGCCAGATTTTATTAGAAAAAGCCGGCGTTCCCGGCGACCAGGCGGAAACTATTGCACAGGTTGTCGTCGAGGCCGACCTACGCGGGATCAGCTCTCACGGTATCCTCCGGCTGCCGGCATACATTCGCAGAGCTCTCGCCGGGACCATGACAGCCGATACGCAGCTGGCTGTGCTGCAGGAGCGGGGCGCTTCTCTCCTTGTGGACGCGCAGTGCGGATTTGGCCAGGTTGCAGCTTCATATGCGATGGAACGAGCCATCGATAAAGCAAAAGAGCACGGCGCCGCTTTCGTGGCCGTGAGAAATGCCGGGCACTTTGGCATCGCCGCTCATTACGCCATGATGGCCTTATCACATAAGATGATAGGGATGGTATCTGCTAATTCTGCACCCAGCATGGCTGCCTGGGGAGGGACGATCCCCCTCTTCGGGACCAACCCTATCTGCGTGGCAATTCCCACAGGCGAGGAGGTGGACATCGTTTTGGATATGGCCTCTTCAGTCGTCGCCAGAGGGAAGATCAGGCTGGCAGTGAAAAAAGGGGACAAAATCCCATTGAACTGGGCTTTGGATGCCCAAGGGGTACCCACAAGCGATCCCAATGCCGCCATGAAAGGCACCTTGCTGCCTATCGGAGGGCCGAAAGGATACGGGCTGGCGTTGGTCGTAGATATCCTTTCCGGTGTCCTCACCGGCTCGAATTTCGGGAAGGACGTTGCCGTTACCACTGATTTCGACCGCAAAGTATCAGCGGGATTCGTCGTCCAGGCTTTGGATATCTCTGCCTTCACCGAAGCGGGCGTATTCTTTAAAGACATCCAATCGCTGATCGCCGACATCCGCAACTCGCCGCGCGCCCCCAGTGTGGAGCGCATCTACCTGCCCGGTGAGATCGAATGGCTCAACCAAAAAGAACGGGAGGAGAAAGGCATCCCTGTCTCCAACAGCTTACTAATTGAATTGGAAAAAATTGCAAAAGAATTAAAAGTAGATCTGGATTTACCGATGCCTTAGGGAACTCTAGAAACCCGATACTGCAGAAAATTCAAGGAAGACAGTCCCAGAGAAGAGTCCGGGGTTGTTTTCTCTATGGCACCCCCGCTATTTTTCTCCCAGGCGCCACCCTAATCTGTTCGAAATATTTTTAGCTGCCGTCACTAAGGCCTCAACCATCTTTTGAAGGCGGTTCGGCGTCATGCGATTTGTTGGGCCGGGCATACTCAACACGGCCACGACCTGCCCTTTCCGGTCGTGGATTGGCGCAGCCACCGAACTGATACCTTCTTCGAACTCTTCATGATCGATGGCGTAGCCCTGTGCACGAATATCCTCCAACTGGCTGCGAAGCTCATTCACTGACGTAACGGTATTCTCCGTATAGGAGTCCAGCGGCTGGTTCAGGTACTCCTCCAATTCATTACCAGGCAAGTATGCTAAAAACACCTTACCGCTGGCCGTACAGTGGGCAGGCAAGGTTTGCCCGACGGATGCAGAAATTTGCAGCGCATGATTGTCTTTGAGGACTTCAATATAAAAGACGAAGCCCTGGTCGTAGACGCTCAGGTCACAGGCCTCGTCCCATTGTTCCACCAGGGCCTCCATATAGGGAAGCGCTTCACTCCTGAGATCCATCTGGTTCATAACCCTGCAACCCAAAGCAGCCAACTGTATACCCAGACGATATTTTTGCCCGTCAGCAGCCCTATCGAGGAAGCCGAAATTAGACAGGGTGGTTACAATGCGATGGGCGGTGGCCTTATGCAAACCGACCGCCTCAGAAATCTCCGATATCCCCCGCTCGTAATGTTCGTCATCGAAACAATTCAATATCTGCAGCGCTCTTTCTACCGCGCGCACGTTATAGTCTTCTGGATTTTTCATACTCTTTCCGGATGCATATTCCTCTTCTTCATTAATCACCTAATTATACTAGAAGCCAATAATTCCCTTTATTTATCCATCTCTGATTACTCCTTAGATACCCCTCGAGGATGCTGCGACCCAATATCTTAGTAGGTTAGCTCAGAAAGGATTCCCTGTGGACGCACTCAAGAGTCGATCGACTCAGCAGCCAGCATCTTTCTGTATTCTTGATCATCGAGGAATATAATGGCGTTGGAGGGACAGTTGAGTTCACAAGTACCACATTCCACGCAAACCTCGATGTCGATGTGCATCCGAGTGTCCCCTTCCGTGATAGCGCTGGTTTCGCAGCCAGCTTTACAAGCCCCGCATAAGATGCATTCAGTCGTCACGTAATACGGCATTGCTTTACTCCTATCGATTGAAATGGATAATTATCCAGAATACTTCTTCTCAGGGTCGATCTCCTCACGGATCAGGCGTACTTGCTCTGGTGTAGGAGTCTCCGTAATATTCAATTTTTCCGGCACGAGCGGTTCGAAAGCCATGTTCGATAGAACATCTTCGATGGTCGTGTTGGGATGGATCGATTCGACCTTCATCATTTTACTTTCAGGGTCGAACCCCAAAATAGCTTTATCGGTGATCAAGCGGGCGGGGCCGCCCCGCAAGTTATTTTTCTCGCGCTGGTCGCCGCCCCCCAGGTAACCCGGGCTGGTGATGAAAGAGACCGCTTCACTGAGTTTCCTTTTCTCGTGGCGGATGACAATCACAGTTCGGCAGGCGTTCGAGGCAATGTCATTCCCGCCCCCGCTGCCGGTGAAACGGCGAAACTTGCCTTTCCGGTCGCCAAGCAGGGTCGTATTCAAGTTGCCGTACTGGTCGATCTCAAGCCCCCCCAGGAAACCGACGTCGACCAGGCCCCTGTGCAGCACCCGCCCAAGCATATCGGCAAAACTCGTGTGGCATTTGGCCCGGTACCAAAAACGCGGGTCAGAAAGCCCGGTGCCGATTTCGATTGGTTCGGGGTCGACCACGCCCAATTCTAAAAGGATGGTAATGTGCGAAGCGTGCGTGCGTTTGGCGAGGAAGGCAGCAACAACAGGCAACCCCAGCCCCACCGCGACAATCTCCCCATCGTTGATCTCACGCGCTGCTGCGGCGGCCATCAATTCGAAGGAAGTGTAATCATCATACTTCGTCATCGCTATTCTCCTCGAACCTCAATACCCCAGGACCGGATCGGCACTCAAGTATTTCAGGTAATCCAGCCCTCCGAGCAGCTCTAGATATCCCCAGTGATCCTCGACGCCATAGACATATTCATCCAGGTATTTTTTGAACCCCTCCTCTGTCTTGGATAGACCTGCATAATGTTGGACGTGGGCTTCGTCAAAGTCATAACAGGCGTACACAGAGGTGGGATGGGCGGAATAAGGCAGGTGAACCACGTGGGAGACCCTGAAGCCCGGCACGACCGTCCGTCCTGGATCCCGGCGGATCACCTCGGTGGACACGAGTTTCTCGGTGATGACCACGGTCCGCTCGCTTGATTTGACCTGCTCTTCATTATCCCAGTAAGGGCCTAAAATCCAGGCGTTTCCTTCTTCGTCGGCAACCTGCACCTGTACGACCGCCACGTCCGGGATCAGGGGCTTCAGCACGAGCCACTCGTCCCCGGAGAAGGGATCGATCACCAGGCTGGTTACGGGGTCATCGGCTTCCTCCAACTGCTTGAGGATATCCGACCCCCGCAGCGAGCGGATGGGGATGAAAGGCAAACCCAGGGCACCCGCCAGATAGCGAAAGGTCATCGAAAGGCTGCTGAGTTCTTCCGTCTTCAACGTCCCCGCTTCGATCGCCCTCACGATACAAAAGTGCTGGCCTGAACGGCCGCGCGAGCCGCCCCCACTGATAATCCGCTCGACTGAGCCTGCGCCGATGAGTAAATCCGCAGCCATACAGGCCACACATTGCGACACGGTCAGATCCTTAATTCCCTGGCGGATGACCTCGTGAGCAAAAGCCATCGGGCTGCGCGAGGTAGCAAAACCGGATAGGGCGACGTGCGATCCTGGCGTAATCGTAGAGACAGCCGCGGCAAGATCCGTCACTTTTGACATGCCGTTCTCCTATTCCAGGGTGGGCCGCTCTTCAAAGATCACCAATAACAGCTTGCAGACGCCATCTTCGATTTTGATTTCAGCCAATTCTACCGGGCGGTCTAATTTCTCCTCGATCCCCAATGCGAGGATGTTCGCCGGTACGCAGGTGAAAGGTTCCACGCCGAGTTCGATCATGCGGTCTTCGACCGGTCGGTGAATGCAACCCTCTACCTCCACACGGAGCAGTCGGTCTTCCTTTTCGAAAGAGATTTTCCCGGCGATATTGGAGGAAGTGAGAACCCCAGAGATCGTGTCAATTACATCGTCCAGTTTAGAGGATTTGATCAGCGGTAGGCATTTCTCCACGAAATACTCGTTGCCGACGGTGGTCGTGCGGAAGCGCGCCCCTTTGCCGCGCTCATCCCAAAAAGACTTCTCCAAATCATACATGAGGCTGTTGGCATAATCTAAAGGAATGATCTGATTTTTCACGATTGTTCCTCCTTATAGTAAGCCTGCCCCCATTTTTCAGAATAGACCAGTTCGTTGATGGGGAGGCGAGGGCGGGGACGGTGAGGCCGCGTGGGGTGACCCACGGCGACGATGCTGACGATCTTCAATTCTTCCGGTACGCCAAAGAGCACTTTGACCCGCTCTTCGTCGCGAATGTCGATGCAGGGGGCGATCACCCAGCAAGCACCCAACCCCAGGGCAGTGACCGTCAGCAGCATATTCTCGATGGCTGCAGAGGTATCATAGGGCAAGTCCCAAACATCTTTCCTGCCGCAAACAACGATATTGACGGGGGCATTGGCAAGGAAGGTAGATACTTTGCCAGAGGTTAATTTTTCGAATACGGCTTTTTTCTTTTCCTCGTCTTCCAGGCTCTTGAAACGCTCCTGCATTTTCTTCGTGACATACTCGGCAGTGAAACGTCGTCCGCTGCCGCCACCTGCCAGCGCCCCCAGTTTCTTGCGCGTCTTGGCATCCTTCACGACGATGAAACGCCAGGGCTGTGCATTTTCGCCAGATGGGGCTAGGCGGGCTGCTTCTAAAATCATATCCAGGTCTTTTTCAGATACGGGTTCAGCTGTGTAATCACGTATACTTCGACGGTCCTGGATCACTTTCATGGTTGCATCGACCAGGTTATAGGTGTCTGCCATCATTCGTCCTCCTTGGATATTCCTGGCAATAAGTAAACGTTATCATTGATTGAGACAAGGTATCATGCAATGAAACAACTAGATTATAGCATATAAACGCTGGAATTTCCAGAAACTTATAATCGAACGACAGCTCTCCCCTACAGCACCTATTCTAATCCATCTCTACAACCCCGAAAAGCCCATCCTGTCTGTGGAACAGCGCAGACCTACGGCTTGACTTTGCTTTTATCCTATGCTATTTTATTTGCTGAAATCTAGTTCCAAATGCTGGAACTGCCTTCACGAAGGAGTATACATTGTCCGATCCAATCCGAGCGGTAGATCGAGCTTTGAACGTGTTATTGTGCTTTACTCGGGATACGCCCGAACTGACGATGACGCAGATCGCAGAGAAAGTGGGCTTGAACAAAAGTACGGTGCACCGGTTCCTGGCCACGCTGGAACGCAGGCGCTTCATAGAACGGAACCCAAAAACAGGCGTGTACAAATTAGGTATCCGCATGCTGCAGATGGTCTACCTGACATTGGAGAGTAACGATTTACGGAAGCTGGCATCGCCCTACCTGCAGCGCTTATGCAAGCAGTTTGGCGAGACGGTCAATCTGGCGGTATTGGACGGTACGGACGTTTTGTTTTTGGACGTGAACGAAAGCCCCCAAAGGGTAAAACTGGCTGCTTCCATCGGGCAGCGGCTCCCTGCTTTTTCTACGGGGTCGGGCAAAGCCATCATGGCCTACCTGCCCAAAGAGGAAGTCCGCCAGATCCTGGCAGAAGGGATGCCCCAATACACAACCCATACGATTACCTCGCTGGAAGATTTTCTTGAAAACCTCGACGATGTCCGGCAGCAGGGATATGCCATCTCCACCCAGGAATATGAGGAGGGCATCAACGTGATTTCTGCGCCGATCTTCGACTCGGGGGGACATCCCATCGGGTCCATTTCGATTGCCGGACCCACCTACCGTCTCCCTCAGGAAAAAATGCTCGAAATCAGCCCGGCGGTTCTGGCGGTCGCCCAGGAAATATCCGAGGAAGTCGACTTGCTCGATGATCTCCACCTATATAAATGAGGGTGTGGATTTTTCTTTTCGCTTGGATTCATATAGTAAACTACTTTTGTAATTAACCATATTAAATGGAGGAAAACTCAATGGATGAGAGACCAAACTACGTATCGGCTATGACGATTATGCCAATTGTCAGCGGGGTGATAAACATCCTGGCGGCGATCGGGCTGTTCATCCTGGTCTTGATCGGCACTTTGGGGATCGGGCTGTTGTGCGCGCCGCTGTTCCTCGTCCCTTTCATCTTGGGGATTTTCGAAATCCTTTATGGGATCAATCTCAACAACAACAAAGCTAAAAACACGATTGTGATCGCTATCCTGGAAATGTGCAGCCTCCTGTGGGGAAACGTCGTTTCTGCCATCATGGGTGTCTTGCTGCTGGTCTTTTCGAACGACCCGCAGGTGAAAGAATATTTCGCCCAACACGGCATGACTTGATCGGGGGCAGGCCGTTCTTTCGCCCTCCACATTTCAACAATTTTCGAACACCATTGTCATTCTGAATGACCATAGGGAGTGAAGAATCTGGCTTAAAGACTCATGATTTCAAGAATGAGTTCTTCAACAAGCAACCTTTCACGTCAGATTCTTCGCTTCGCTCAGAATTACAAATTAGTGAAGAGGTGAATTAGAACCACGGTATTGCTGTTTCTACCCAAGAAGACAAACAATCAACTCCCCCTAATCTTCCTTAGGCACCTTGAATTTGTACCAGATAGGTACAATCGTCAATAAAGCTGCTGCTGCTGCCACGACAAAAGGCGCTCGAGGATCGATCTTCTCCCACATCAAGGTGCCCAGATAAGGGGCGGGCAGGGAGATCAAGCCGATGCTGCCGTAGAATATCCCGTTGAATGCGCCTAATTTATTGTGCGGTATGACCTTGGATATCAACGAAGAATACGCCGGGGCCAGGAACCCAACCCCGATACCGAAGATGACCCAAACGACAGCGAAGGGCATAAATCCGGTCACGAATAGGAAGATGGAATAGGCTACAAATATAAAGAAGAATCCGATGGAGATTGGCACCCGCTCTCCATATTTATCGGACAACTTGCCAGAGAGCAATGGCGTAGCGAGCATGGCGATTGAAAAAATCGACCATAGAACCCCGATCTCTTGTGCATTCAGACCGCCGATCTCCTGCAAATACAGCGGTTCGATCTTACGAGATAGTTCAAAAGCTGCATCACGGACACCATCTGTCAGGAAGATCCAGGTGACGACCCCTCCCCCGGCGATCAAAGTCACGAGGGTTTTTACGCTGAGACGGAATGAATTCCAGGATAACTCTTGAGATTCGGCAGATTGGGCGGACGTCATCGTCGTTGCCATCCAAACCCGCACAACTGCAGCCAAGGAGTACAAGACCGCCGAAACGAGGAACATCACCTTATAGCCATGGTTATAGGCCAGAAAGCCGCCGAGCGGCGGCCCAACAATGCCGCATATCTGGTAAATCATATCTGTGACCCCATAGACGCGGCCCCGGTTCTCCTCTTTTGAATTCTCGGCGATGAATGCCCCAAAACTAGGCCCCACCAACGCTCTTGGAAACTGAGTGATCATCAAAGCAAAGATCAGCCACTGCCAGCTTGGGGCAAATACAAGCAGAAAATTCCCCAAGACCCCGCCCACGCTGCCAATCGCGATGGCTTTCAAACGGCCAATCGAATCGGATATCCAGCCGCCAAAGACCTGCAGTATCAAAGAGACAACTGCGATAAGGGTGAAGATAAAACCGATTTCAGTAATGCTGGCCCCTAATTCCTCCAGGTATAACGGTATCAGCATCAAGGCCATATCGCCGGAGATATTCGCCAAAACCATGGCAAACATAAACCAACGCAATACAGGGCTCAATAAGGGTTCGTTTTTATCGGTTTTCAAGAATTCTCTATTCTTTATAGAAATAACGGAAAACCTTTGCGGAATATTTCCACTTTTATTACACGGCTCCCATTTATAACCAGGCGGACAGTATAGTTTCTCCACCTCAAGTTGTCAACCGGCTGCAAACAACATTCCACCCAATCCTTCCGTTGTTTTATTGTTGTATATCGGAACGTGTCTCTAACGCCCCGCAAAATTGTACGTTTGTTCGATTTTGTCACGCGAATGGGATAAATTGGGGCAAATTTAGGGTATGGGGGAGGGATAGGGGTTTGGGGGAAAAGGGGAGTTGGTGTAGAATGGGGGTGAGTTGGGAAACGATGTAGGTAGCGATATAATCACCCATTGATATCGAATTTATATAATATTAGCAAAGGAGGAACTAACAGAAATGCCGGAAGTAAGTGGGAAATATTTCGCCTATTCCGATTTATTTTGGGGTTCCAAAACATTTCTAAAAATTATTGATGAGCAACAAGAAGGAGCTTTAGCATATTACTCATGTATATCGGTTATTGTGTTTTCAGCATTTTGTTTAGAGGCATACATGAATCATATTGGTCCAATCTTGATAAAAACTTGGGAAAATAGCCGTGAGGATAACGGAGAAATTTGGTTAAGACCAAAAGAAAAAATAGACAAGATATGTTCTAATCTTCACATCACTCCAGACTATGGAAGAAGACCTTTTCAATCTTATACTGATATTTTTGTATTTAGGAATTTAGTTGCTCATGGTGCAACTTCTATCATTGAAGGTAATTTCACCGATGGAATCCCTGAAATTCATAATGAAATAGAAAAGAAAGCGATTCCTAAATTTGCTCATAGATATCATAAAGATACAGAGGGGATGATATTGTTTATTCACAATAAATTCAATCCGGGTGACTATCCATTTTTGACTATTAGTGAGGCAGAAGGGATAAATGAATAAGGTTGATATGGCAAACCCAGAGCATGTAGTGAAGTTGCATCAGGTGCAAGCTCTCCCCCACAAACACAACAACACAACAACGATGCGAAGACCAGCGAAGCTAACCAGTTGCGGTGTAATCGTGTAACCTAAATATGAGAAGGGCAATAAAGGAGGTTAAGATGGAAAATCAAGAAGAAATCAGAGAATTGAATGAGGATGAAGAAAAGCGTGAAAAGAGGGATTAAATAAAAAAGCTTGCTGGCTATGGGGGCATAGGCTGTGTGATTGGCTACATCATCTCAGCATTTTTATTGGCGGAACCCCTGTGGATCCTGTGGCTGTGGGGGGCAGAAGACCCCTTGGATATCACCATGCTACTCATCTTGTTCTTATCCCCGATAGTGGGTGGTGCGGCTGGCGGCGCATTATCCAAGAAATGGTGGGGGGTTGTCCTTGGCAGCATCGTCGTATATATAATTGGGTACGGTGTCATCATGCTTCTTTCAATTATATATTTGCACACCTTCCTCGATTTCTAGCACAAGCAGCCAGCCGCGGCGCATCCCGATAATATTCGTCTGTAAAAAGCAAGTAAGGAGGTTAGGATGGATAACCAGGAAGATGTAAAAATATTAGATCAGGAAAATGAGGAGATTGAAAGAGAGAATAAACAGATAATCAGTACTGGTTGTGCCTTTACTATCTGTACTGTTTTCTTTGCCATTGCCTCTATCATCATTTTGATCCCCTTGAGCATGTGGGGGTTGATGTATTTGGGGGTCGAAGACCCATGGGATTTCGTCCTTCCACTCGGCTTTATACTATCTCCAATAGTGGGAGGCATTATTGGTTTCCTCCTATCAAAAAAATGGTGGGGAGTTATACTCGGAATCATAATAATAGGCGCTCTCGGCTTTTTGCTGACACCGATCATATATGTTTTCGTTTTTCACATGTTCAGCACTATCTAGCAAAGCCGGCTTTGCTTTTGTAGTTGTGTCCTGTCCCCCTAAGAAATCTCCTAACTCGCCTTTTTACCCAAGAGCAGGGCTCCCCCCCATAGCATGAGAGCCGTCAGAACCACCGGGCCGAGGAAGCCGACCCACGCCGAGACGATGTCCGTAATGAAAGGCCCGACCAGGGCCAGCGAATCCATGGCATTGGCGGCGGCAGCCAGACCCAGGTAAATCACGCCCAGGGGGACGAGGTCTTCCTTCCCAAAATGGAAGACCCCGGTGAGGATTCCGAGAACGATCAAGACCTGTACCGTCCAGGCGCCAAGATCAAAAAAAGCGCTGGCTAAAGCCAATACCAACCCGGCAAAAAATGACACAACCCCGATGATTTTCGTATTCATTTGAAAACACTCCTTGCTAGGTGGGGAGGTATACCTATTCGTTCGGCTCCGGGTCGAGGAAAATGACCTCCTCATAACCCAGGTCACGCAGCAGCCGGATGAGGAAGTTCTCGGCGTTGATCTGGGCCTGCTCGAGGATACCATCCTCCAGGGCCGCTTTGAGGATCTCCTCTTCGGCTGACCGCCGGGCTGCTGTTTCCAGGTCTTTGACATCCTGAGCGAACAGGCCGGTGTCCCGATCGTAGACGTAAGACTTCTCGTTGTCGAGTGTAGCCACAAACACCTCAGCCTCAGGCAGCTGCACGTACAGCACACCCTGCCTGGCCTCCAGGTCTTCCGGTTCCAGCTTTGCCAGGTCGACTCCGGCAATCACATCGCCGTGAGCCACGAAGAGGAGTTTGTCGCCGACCAGGAAGCCCCAGGCGCCCTGGTTGGTCTCCGCCGTGATGACTTTTTCCATCGAATAATAAATGGTCTCCAGCCGGGCCAGGGAGCGTACTTCGTGGATGATGGTGATCGGGTCTGGGATCACGGTGGGGGTGGGGTTGAGGAGTTTCGAAGCCTGGGTACTCAAAGCACTCACCGGGGCGAAGGCCGCATCGGCAGTGTGCTGGAAACTAGTCACGATGGAATATGCCCCCCAGGCGATGATGACGAGGATAAGTATAGCGACAATATTTTGAATTTTACTCATAGTAGATATATACTAAAATAACATTAGTCTACTGTCAATTCGACAAAGGTACAGGTTTATGCCTATCGGTCTCCTCATCCTCCACCTCCATCTGCCCGGGTGCAGTTCGTTGAAAGAGAAGCGCGGGCGCTTGAAACCCCTGCTCGCCAAATTGCACAAAGACTACAACGCCTCGACCGCCGAAGTGGACCACCTCGACGTATGGCAGGACGCCGTCATCGCCTGCGCCGTAGTGAGCAACGACGGCAAGCACACCCAGCGCGTTTTGCAGAAAATCGCTACCTGGGTGGATACCTCCTGGCGGGACGTGGACGTGGTGAGTGAGGAGATAGAGATGTTGTAGTTTGTGGGGTCACTTTGCCCTGATAGCCACAATCGTCGCATCATCATACTGGGCATCTTCTACCTGAAAGGCGAGTAATTCCTCCAAAACCTTTTCACACAGTTCCTGCGCGGATTTGTCCAGGTGGGACGCGAAGGTCTTCTGTAGGTTCTCCAGGCCGAAGAAATCCTTCTCCGCGTTCATCGCATCTGTGCCCCCGTCTGTGTACATCAGCAGTGTGCTGCCCTTGTCCAGTTTAACAGACTGCACGTCGATGGGCGGGTCCATGAAGATGCATAGGGGAGTGGCGTGTCCCATTTCAGGTTGGGAAATCTTCCCCTTCTTATTGAAGACCACAGGTACTTCATGCCCGGAGCGGGCATAGGTGAATGTGCGATTTTCCACGTCGAAGATGCCGTAAATAGCAGTGACGAACATCCCCGACTGGTTCATCTCCACCAGGTTATTGTTGATGAATTTAAGCAGCGCGTCGGGGGTCTCGTGGTGGTGCGCTTCGATGCGTAGAAGCGTGCAGAACTGCGCCATAAAGAGAGCCGCCGGGACGCCTTTATCCGACACGTCGCCGATAGCCACACCCACCCTGTGTTCGTCCAGAGGGATGACGTCGTAGAAGTCCCCGCCCACCGCCCGGGCGGGGATCATCCTGGCCCCCACCTCACAGCCCTCCGGGGTGGTGATTTGCCGGGGAAGGATGCTTGTCTGGATGTCCCGGGCCATGTTGAGTTCGTGTTCCAGCTTCTCCTTCTCCACCAACTCGGCCTGGGCGGCCTTCAAATCCTCGTAGGCTTTCGACAGTTCGACGTTCTTGGCCTGTAGGTCTTGAATGGTGGACTCGTCTGCCGCCCGCAGCCGTTCGCTGAGGACATTGAGCATTTCCAGGCCCAGGCTGGGGCGCCGCTGCAGGAGTTCTTCGAAACGCTCCTTCCGCAGCTCCATGAGGAGCGTCAATCCCCGCGCCCGGATGGATGCCGTGCGCAAGTTGCTGCCCCCCAGCAGGCTCATCTCCCCGACGAAGCCGCCCGCTTCCTGCACACTCAAGAGGCGTTCTTCGGGTGTGTCCATGGCCTTGATGACCTCCAGCGCCCCCATGACGACGATGTAGAACTGCGTGCCAACGTCGCCTTCGCTGAACAGCAACTGGCCGTCTTTGAGGCGCTTCATGCGCATCGTCCCGCCGATTTCTTCGAGATCCTCGGAGGAGAGTGCGCTGAATAAGGGGACTTGGCCGAGTGGAACTGGATCAGGCATGGATTTTTCCTAAGTTGTTTTATGGATGGATTGAGAGATGTCCAAGTATATCACTTGAGTAGGCGTCCAGGCAGCCAGGAAACTACCCAACTAAACAACTAAACTCACGGGAGTGCTATAATGTAAAAAACAACATCGGGAGGTATCTCACATGGACTTGCTACTCAATGGAAAACGTGCCCTGGTGACCGGCGCCAGCCGCGGTCTGGGCTTTGCCACAGCTCGCGGACTAGCATTGGAGGGCGCACAGGTCGCCATTAACAGCCGGAATAAAGACAATCTCAAGGAAGCCTACGACAAGATAAAAGAAGAGGCGGGCCTGGAAGTGAAAGTACTCGTGGCCGACGTAACCGAGAAGGATGAACCGGCCGATATCATCAAAGTCGCCGTGGAACTCCTGGGCGGGTTGGACATCCTCATCACGAACTCAGGCGGGCCGCCAGCGGGGTCGTTCGAATCTTTCGATGAGGAGACCTGGGTGAAGGCTGTCGACCTGTCCTTCCTCAGCCACGTGCGCCTGATCCGGGCCGCCCTGCCCCACCTGCGTAAATCAGACGCCGCCAGCGTCCTCACCGTCACATCCTACTCCGTCAAACAGCCCATCCCCAACCTGGTGCTCTCCAACAGCATCCGGGCCGCCACTGTGGGCCTGACCAAGACCCTCGCCCTGGAGCTGGGCGGGGAAGGGATCCGTTTCAACTCCATCCTCCCTGCCTGGACGGAGACCGAACGGGTCTACGATCTGATGAAACACCGGGCGGAATTGAGCGGCAACTCCATCGAAGAGGAAATAAAGAAGCAGTCCGCCACCAGCCCCCTGGGGCGTATGGGGACGCCCGAAGAGTTTGCCAATGCCGCCGTGTTCCTCGTCTCTCCGGCAGCATCCTACATCACGGGTGTGATGCTCACCGTGGACGGCGGCATGTATAAGGGGACGTTGTAGGGCATCAGGGATAAGTCATCAGTTACTCAGGTATCAGTACCAGGATATACCCATTTGAGGTATAAAAATCCCAACGCTTAGAAGCTGACCTTCAGATTGGCTGTAGATTTCTTCGTTATTGTTCCTTCTCTGAAAAGTCCCCACACAGGAAATAATATTTTAAGGCCTGACTTTTCTTTTCT
This sequence comes from Anaerolineales bacterium, assembly GCA_050115475.1. Classification (GTDB taxonomy): domain Bacteria; phylum Chloroflexota; class Anaerolineae; order Anaerolineales; family UBA11579; genus JASFQL01. The sequence goes on along the minus strand of JASFQL010000002.1, from coordinate 152,443 downwards.
TGTCAGGCCTTATTTTCTATCGTTATCATTCGGGACAAGATGAACCTGTCCCTATAGATTTATCGCTTTTATTCTTTTAACTCATGCAATGTTGTGGTCCCCATCGGAAGGTGGTTCGGTGACCGCGGCAGCCCCGATGCGCTTGGCAAGCAGGCTGTCGTCGTCCTGGATGACGAAGACCACCACCACCTTCATTCCTGCCTCCAAGTCTTCGAGGCTATCCACACTCCCATCCCGGCTGATGAATTGGGTATCCTCGTCGACGAGAAAGGTATAGACGCTTCGGCGCGTCTCCACCGTCAGATCACTGGTACCAACAACAGACACCTGCCCGATGGCACGTCCCCCCTGGCTGTCCTCATCCCGTGCAGCTACGATCTTAGCAAGCAGCGAGCCGTCTTCTTGTCCTTTAGCGACGACACCCACCTTCATTCCCTTTTCCAGGTCTTTCAACTCAGACAAAGCCCCCAGCCAGCGGGTGTTCCCATCCACGTTGAGGGTCACGCTCTCCCCATCCAATTTGGTGATGGTAAAGGTGTTCTGCCCGTTGTTGATTTTATCCACTTCCCCGGACATCCTGACGAGGTTCAGGTCGGCGGGATCGAAGCCCTCCGGCATCAAGATGACGCGCCTGGCAGTAAAGTCACCGTCTTCATTTTTCCTGGCCGTCACCAGGACCCAGCGGTCTACTTCCAGATCCCCCAGGCTTGCGGTAGAACCATCACGGTTCTTGAAGACCGTGTCGTCCGTGACCAGGATGGTGGCCTCAGGACGCCGAACAGTCATGGTGAAGAAGCTGTCTCCAATGGAGACGACCTGGCCCAGAGCAGTGCGCAGTCTGCCTTCCCCGTCGCCATCCGTGGGTGTATCCGTCTGCGCCGCAGCAACCCCGGCGAATGCCACCAACATCAAAAGGGCGGCAATGAAAGCCATCGATAGTTTCTTGAACATGGAACGACCTCCAAAATCGTCTACCGTATCGTTTTCAATCGCCCCAAAGATATACGGAGGAGGCTAACGCCGTGCTACCGGATTGTAAAATCCATGTAAAATGCACTACATCCCAGGAAAGGGTCCGAATGAATTTCAATCGACGGGGATAAAATCGTAGGACCCCACCCCCTGAATGAGGAGGTACCTGGCGGGGGTCTCGTGAAGGTTGACGATGGTGTGTGGCCGTTTGGGCACCACCTTGTGGTGCTGTCCAGGAGCGAGGATCAGGACTTCATCCGGTTCCCGCAAACGGACTTCGATCTCCCCTTCCAAACAAAAAGTGTGGTCGGTTACCAATGTGTGGATGTGCCAGGGGATGGTGTCTCCCTTTTCCATGGTGAGGATCCTGACACGCACATCAGGGGTATTGAGAAGGATTTCTTCCTTCGATTGGCCGGGCATCTTTATCGGTCCTCTTCATCTGCGAGTTCGAAGGTGTGGCCGCCCAAGACAACGTAAGGTCTCCAGTGTTTGTATCTGGTTGCCCTTATCCGCCTGGTGATTTCCTCCTCACTCATATCAGGTGTGATAACGAACAATTGGTTGAACTCCTGGCGCGTGAACGGTTTCCGCGTCCATTTCTCTTGCGAGGACGGCAGCGGTTGGCCGGATGCGATCCCGCCAACGATCTCGAAAAAGAGCTCTAGCTGGTGTTCGTAGGTGCGCGTGAGGAGCGAGGCGACGTCGTCCGACAAGTGAACCGGGAAACGCTTCACAGCGATGATGGCCCCTGTATCGACCTTGGCTTCCATGTGGTGGCAGGTCACGCCGTACTCGGTCGCATTCTCGTATAAGGCAAAATTATTGCAGCCGATCCCCGGGTAATCGGGCGAGGCAGGATGGAAGTTGAATGCCGCCTTCTCTGCACGTTCCAGCAAGGTGGCGGGGACGACCCAACGTGACAGATAAGAGATGATGTAATCCCCGCTCCACTCGACCGCTTTTCTCGGCAGCGGATCGCCCCACACACCCAGGCAGCCGGTCACCTCGGCGAAGTTGGACTGGCAGAACTCCAAGGCTTTGGCGCAGTAGGGGTCTTCCTGTTTCCCCAGAAACAAAATCTTATGCGATGTTTTTGGCATGTTCATTTACCTGTTGAAAAGGTTTTTCTATTAGCCGGAGGAACCACCGTTGTAATTGCTTATGTGAATAGATATCATTTCATTCATCAGTCGTCCAGGTGATTTGGGGATCTCTTCCCCGGACAAGGTATACCTGGCTGACGAAAGCCTGGACGGCCTGGCGTTTGATTTTGAGGTGCTCCCGTTTTTCCTCTTCCGAGGCGGGTTCGCCGTCCAACTTATCCAGACCGATGAGGGAGACCCTTTCGAGGATTTGCGGTACCACCAGGTCGAAACCGCTGACCGGTTCATTCGCCGCCCTCTCCAGTTCGGCCATCTCCGATTGGGCTTGCGACTTTTCTTCTTCTAAACGGGCAAGCTCCCGGTCCAGGTCAGTTTCGCTGAACCGTCCCTCCCCTCGCTCACTCCTCCCAAACTGCCGGATGTATGCCTCCCGCTCGACGTCCAGGTCTTCCAGGTGTTTTTGCAGTCTCTCGATCTCTGATTTGTTTTTCTGCTGTTGGATATCCAACCTCAACCTTCGCATCTGGATGACGGCTTCAATTTGGTCCGGATCGCAAAGTCTCTGGGAGACCTGCGTCCAAACGTAAGCATCCAACCGGACCACCCCTTTACTCTTGGGGCAGTCGGGATGGTGGGCCTTCTCGTGGGGCGTATATTGGGATTTCAGGCAGATGTATTTTTTAACTTCGTTCTCATAGTGCGATACGCTTCCATCTACTTTAGTGTACTTCCTCCGGCTGGTATAAATGTGCGGCTTCCACTTTCCGCCGCAGGGGCTGGTGACCAGCCCACTCAATAAAAAATCATGCTTGACGTGCCGGGCAGGATGCGATTTGTTCTCCTCTAGTTTTTTCAGTATTTTCTGGAACTGCCTGTGGTTGGCAATTTTTGGCACCTTGATCTTGATGACCTCTCCTCTGGCCTTCACCTCATATATCCCCGTGGAGTAAGTGGGATCCTTCAGAATGCGGTAAATAGTGTATAAGGGCCAATTGGGATCTTCCTTGCGCCGCTTTTGGGGGACGCCCTGCGCAATAAGCCGCCGTGATATCTCCCGGACGGGGACATCCTCCAGATACCAGGTCCGGATTTGATTGACCCATTCAACCTCTTCTTCTACGACCAATACCTCTTTACTTTTCTTCACCCGTTCATACCCGTATTTGGCTTCGATGCGGTAAGCAAAGCCATCCTTGAGCTTCTTTTGGTAGCCCTTGTGCATCTCCTGGGTGAGTGCCTTACGGGCGACTTCCGAAGCCCAATTCATCGGGTAAGCAGAAGCAAGGTCGAAAGATCCGAGGACGAAATGGACCTCGGCGTTGGTCTCTTCTACAGCCTTTATAAAAGGGATGGTGGATTCAATCCCACTGTACAGGCGGTCTTCCCGCCAGGTGTAGATGCTCTCGAAGACCCCGTTGCGTAGGTCATCCAGCATCTCCTGGTAGCCGGGGCGGTCGATCCTGTGCGCCAATGGGTCGACCAGACGTGTACCGATACGGTATCGCCTCACATCCCGGTAGACCCCCACGAGCATATCCTCATTCTGCAAGATAAGGCTTTTACATAAAGACTCTTGGTCTTCTGCGCTGATGGCATCGCCTTTTTCTGCGGCGCTGGCTCGGATGTATATGGCGGCATTTTTACTCATGGTTTCTCACCACGGGGTATTTTAGCATGGAACGTGCGCAGCAAAGCTTTACGAATTCTATATTGGTATAAAAAAAGACTGTTATATGTAATCAGGCTTTCCGTTTTCCCCTAGACCGTGTCGTATCCTCACTCCGCCTGAGGATTTGTTCACTTCGGTCGATGAACAGCATGGGTGTGTTTGCAACCGATATATTATCTCCAGATCTTAAGACACAACGTGATACGCTCTCATCGTTGACCTTTGTGCCGTATTTGGTTTCATTATCGTAGATAATGAAGGAAGCATCCTCGAAGCGGATTTCGGCGTGCCAGCGGGATACAAGAGGGTCGTAGATAATCAAGTCGTTTTCCACATGGCGGCCGATTTTTACCGTCGTCTTTTTTATACGGAATAGTTGTTTATCGATAAAGAGATAGACGTTATCCGGAAGTTGAGATACAAGTTGACTCGATTGATTTTCCATCGAATTGTCCATTCATATTGGTTTGGCGGGGGTGCAGAGATGAGAGAATATTACATATTTGATTATGACACGAATCACGCCCGATAGCAATAGGCTTTTGTTATTGTGGGTGCTTATATTCCCTTCCAATCCCAATGAAGATTTCGCAGAATATTCACAAAATAATCTGTTAATTGTGCAGCAACTTTTTTGTGCCGACTGGTTTATAATACTAGAAACCGCATTTCTATTGAGGAGGAACGATGGATAATCATAAAATAGCCATTGTCACTGATAGCTCTGCCAACATTCCCGAGTCTGCAACGAAAGGCCTGCCGATCCACGTGATTCCGGTGTGGTTGATATGGGGGGAAGAAAGATTCAGGGATGGTGTGGATATCGATTCGCCCACGGTTTACAAACGCCTCGAAGAGGAAAGTACTATGCCGACAACCTCCCAACCTTCCATTGGTGAGTTTGTAGAATTCTTCAAAGGCTTATTAGGGAAATATGATTCAGTTGTCGCTGTATTGGTCTCTTCAGGATTGAGTGGAACGGTAGCCAGCGCCCGCGGCGCCCTGGAAGAACTGCCCGGGAAACTCGTTCGCGTCGTCGACACCATGGCAGGATCCATGGCCCATGGTTTTTGCGTGCTAGAGGCTGCCCGTGCCGCCGTTGCGGGGAAATCCCTGGACGAAGTCGTCGCTGCAGCGAAAAATCTGATCCCAAAAGTGAACCTGCTCTTTGCCGTCGACACCCTGGAATACCTCCGCAAGAGTGGACGTATCAGCGGGGCAAAAGCTATATTGGGAAGCGCATTGAGCATTAAGCCCCTGCTCCAGTTCAAGGACGGCACGATCAAACCCCATTCACAAGTACGCACGAAGCGTAAGGCGCTAAAAATGCTCCTGGATGCCGCCGAAGAATTACTGGGCGGGAAAAAGATCAAAGAGGCCGCGGTGATCGATATCAACGTCGAGCAAGAAGGGGATGAGTTTGCCGAAGTAGTGAAATCCCGCTTCGGCTTGAAGGATCTGCTACGTTGTAACGTCAGCCCCGTCGTGGGTGTCCTGGTGGGGCCGGGAGGTTTGGGACTTGCCTTTTATCCCGAAGAATAACTAGGATATTCTACTTATCGATCAGAGGGGGATATATAATAAATAAATGGGGAGTTGTGGGGGAGTGTACGCTTTATTTAAAAGACATACCATAATTCGACTTTGACGCTCTCAACCATCACCCATCCGAAATCCCCTGCTTCGGTCATATACCAGTACAACCCTGCTTATCCTTCTAATAATCCAAATCGATGGGGGCAGCACACGACAGGTGATAGCTTCTAATTACATGTCCATGCTTTCTCATGACTTCAATTTCCTGGCATCCCCCTCTCTAATTGTGATGTCCTGGCTGTCGAGGAACTCTAACAGGTCCTGGACGTAGCGGCGGCTCGTATTTAGGTGATCTCTGGCCTGCGCCAGGGTGATGGTACCGTTCTGCGAAATGAAATCACCGATCTCCTTTACGGCTGTTTCGTAGTCCTCCCGGCGGAAGACCACCCCAGACGATACAGGAAATAGTGTCTCTAAATCGATAAGCGCTTGATAGATGTTCTCACCCACAGCTTCAATGCATTCTTTGACCGTGGGAGGAGAGAAAGGTGACTGCACGAACCGCTCCAGGAGCGCATCGACCACTTTCTTTTGTTGAGGGGAAAAGTTGATCGTATGCTCAGGGAGTTGAATGAGAGAACCTCTTTCCTCGATCGCTCCTTCTTCCACCAGCCGGGACATGACGGCGTTGAATACGGGAGCGGCCAGTCCAAGACGGCTTTTCAATTCTTCTCGCGGCATTCCCAGGCGCAATGGGTGGGTTTCGTGATGGCTACCCACAGTATCGAGGGCGCGAGTCTCGATACTTTCCCAAAAACTTCTACTGGAGATTAAACTCTTACTCGATACCTTTCCAGGATCGTCTGTCAACACGATAAGCTGCTTCTCTGAAATCAACCCGGCAGCGGTTTTATCGGCAGTCTCTTTTTCAAGGTGGGAGGCTTCCACGACTTCGCGATACTCTCCAACCCCCACCCCCAACATTGCCTGCATGAACACATCGGCAGGGGTGCCTTCTGCCAGGGCTTCCAGGCGTTCGACCACTTCTGCGGCAAAGCGTTTATGCTGTCGCTTGGGATGAGGATCCAACACAGCGCCTCCACCCAAGGTCTCACCAGGCGAAGGCCGCCGCAGGATATATCGGTCGCCCCGCACTGCCACAACAGAGTCTTCCAATTCTAACTGGAGCCAGCCTTCTTCCCCCGGTTTGAGTTCGTCTGCGCCGATGAGCCGGGTGCGGGCGATTGTTTCAGCAGCGCCGATGAAAAGTTTAACTTCATTGTCGTGTTTTAGCGGTTGGCTGGTGCCAGGCAGCAATCTAAAATGGACATCCATACGTTTGGTCGGTTTCAAGGTACCGGGCAACACGACCACCTGCCCACGCTGGAGTTCATCGACATCTACGCCAGAGATGTTCATAGCCGTCCGGGCACCTGGATGAGCGACCTCTTCCTTTTGTTTATGGGTCTGCAGGCCACGTATGCGCCCACGAACCTCACCTGGCAGGATAAGGACTTCATCCCCAACGTTGAACGAGCCATCGATGAGGGTCCCGGTCACCACAGTGCCGAACCCAGACATGGTAAACACACGGTCAATGGGCAAGCGCGGACGCCCAAGGTCAGAACGGTTGGGAGATTTAGTAAGTACCTCCTCCAGGGCAGATTGGAGTTCATCCAGGTTGGTCTTCTCTTTGGCCGAAACACGGATAATGGGTGCTTCTTGCAGCACCGTCCCCGACATAACCTGGCGTACATCCTCTTCAACCAGATTCAGCCAGTCGGGGTCATCGACCGAGTCGATTTTCGTCAGGGCCACCACCCCATTGCGTATCTGGAGGAGATCGAGGATGGCTAGATGCTCACGGGTTTGCGGCATGACCCCTTCGTCCGCCGCGACCACAAAGAGGGCGGCGTCGATTCCTCCCACGCCCGAGAGCATGTTTTCAATAAAGTCTCTATGCCCCGGCACGTCCACAACGCCCACCTCTTCGCCATTAGGCAGCTGCCACCAGGCAAACCCCAAGACGATGGTCATCTCCCGTTCTTGTTCTTCCTTCAACCGGTCGGGATGGGTTCCAGTCAAAGCCTGGATCAGTGTAGATTTACCATGGTCTACATGCCCGGCTGTACCTATCACTCGCACGATGCTTTCCTTTTCATTGAAAAATTAGATATGCAGCACACCTTTATGGGAATTTCCGAGGTAGTGAGGATTTCCCCAATCTTAGCGGACACTGCTGCCAAATCGTTCGCTTTCTGCCAACCACTCTCGTGCGCTGGACATAAGTGTCTGCATGAGTTTACCTGTTTGTTCGCTTATCATTTGGACGGAGTCTTGCAAGTCTTGGCTGGTTTCCTCGATGTTCGTTACCCGGTCGATAAGGTTCTCGATTCGGCGGCGCATCTCTTTATGTTGTTCGTCCTGCGTGAGGGAATAGTTCGTCCAGCGTTTCTGGTCGTCGGTTTTAAAGGTCGACCATTCTTGCCGGAAGCGTTCTTCACCCAAGCGCTGCATCTCGGTAATCTCGTGGATACGGCGGTTGAGTTGTTCTGTGATTTTATTGAATTCTTCCTGGGCCTGCCGGATAGCGAGGTCGGCTTCGTGGATTTTAATCATCGATTGAGAGAAACTCTCTGAAGTGACATCGATCGTTTCGAATTTCTTGTTCCATTCCTTCCACATCTTCTCACGGTCTGCCCATTCCTGAGACATTTTATCCATGAAAGCTTTATTTGCGGCCCGCCGTTCGGATTCATCAGCCATGATTTCATTCATACGGGCATCACCCCTTTTCTGCCAATCAGATAGGAGATCCAGTTTGCCTTTTTGTTCGTCTGCCCGTTTACGCAGTGTATTGACCTCCGCTTGCAAATCAGCGATCCGTTTTTTATCCATCCGCCAATCATCTTCTAAAGAAGAGAAGGTCTCTTTACGTTCTTTTTCAGACATCCCCACATTATCGACCTTATCCTTGAGTTCGGCAATCAATTGGGTCCGCCGTTCCTCATCTTCTTTGCGCGAGATGAGTTCTTCGCGTAAGTTCGACATTGCGTTGAATTTGGCCTGGAATTCAGAGAGTGTTTTTGCCATAGCGTCAATTTCCTGGCGCTGGCTTTTTTTTGCATCCCCTTCACGCTGCTTCATTCTTTTTTCAAAAGCTTCCAATTCTTTTCTAACCCCATCACGGTGTGCCTCTAAAGCTTCATCGAAGTTTACCAACCTTGAACTGGCCGCCTTCATCCGGTTAATTTCACTGTCTAGATTTTTAGTAAAGTCATTGGCTTTATCGAGTATCTCTTCAAATTGATCGATTTTCTTCTGAAGACTCGTAAGGGTCTTTTTTTCCGCCCTCCGCTCTTTATCGAGCCATTCGACTTGTTTCTCGAGTTGATCAATATCCATGGGAATTCTCCAGGCTTAAGTACAGGAAAGGAAATTCAATCTTTTAAGATTTTTGTGATTATAGCACGAACGGAGGGCCAGGTTGTCATCCTCCCAATTGTTCAAACATCAACACCAAACGTTTTAGCGCTGGAATGAGGAAAGTGGGGAAGAGGCCCAAAAATGTGATTACCAAAGCAGAGATGCCAAAGTAGCTCCACGATAGACGTCTTTCGGGTGTGATGGGAATCGAACCCAGTGGGATTTCTTTGAGCGGTTGGGATTCCTGAGGCAACTCCTGTTCTTCTGGAGTGAAGAAAACACTCATCGTCCGAAGTCCACCGGCCAGCATTCCCACGTTCCCAAGAATAGCACCCACAGCCAGGACGGGGAAGACCCCAGCTAGCTGCTCCCATAGAACCAGGCGAACGGGGAACCCGGCCAGAAAAGGCAACCCGGATAAAGAGAAATGAGCCATAAGTAAACTCAATGCCAGTATAGGACGCAACCTACCAAGCCCCTGCACATTGGACAATCGCAACTCCCCTTTCATCCTTTGTTTGATACGCGAGAGTGAGATTGCCCAAATGATGAATGCAGCAGCACGGGGAATAATCAACCAAAAATATATCATCAGTCCCTCTCTGGTACCCAGCCCTATCGCCAGTAAGGTCAGCCCCGTTTCAACGATGGCGGCGTGCCCCAACATGCGTCCCAAATGTACTTCAAAGGCAGCCATTACTCCCCCGACTAAAGCCATGACCATTCCTATCGTACGTATCAACTGGTACGCTCCTTCTGAATCACGCAACCATACAAAACGCTCGATGAACCCCAGACCAAACAACGATACCATACCCGGCAATATGTAGAAAATGAATGCCGCGATATAGGGATGTGATTCTTCCCCCAACATCGGCAACCAACTGTGGAATGGGAAAACCGCCAAAAGGAAGGCAAACCCGACACCCAGCAATACGCCCGCCCGCAGGGCTACCTGGAGATCGCCCGGGCTGGCTTCCAGCCCGGCCAACATCCATCCCGTGAAGAGGATGAAAGGCATCCCAAAAGTTTGGAAGGCTAAAAACCTAAAGACTCCCCGGCCGGGTTTCGTATCGGGAGGAGACAATAAGGGAATGGCAAAGAGTACAGTGATCTCGATGAGCAGCCCCGCATACAAGAAGGGTTCTACAGCGAGCGCTGCTGATAATAACGCCAACATGACGAAAGTAAAAGGTATGAAGGCTTCCCCTGGCTTCGCAAAAGCAGCACCCAAGATCCAGAAAGCATGAATAGAAAAGAGAATCGCCAGAAAAGGTCGATCGAGGTTTGTGAGGATGAATTGCCGTCCGAGGATGGAAAAACTATCTGTGAGTTTCAAGGTAAATCCACCGATGTTGATGACCTCATCAACAGGCATCAACCAGGCAGTCGAGGCTAGCCAAAAACTAAACACTACACCGATTATACTCACCACTCTTTCGCTGCGACGCAAGACGAAAAACATAACCCCCGCCAATCCAGGGAGGAAGATCCACACAAGCGGTGCCCTCATACTACCTCCTCATCCGAAACGTCAGTCATTAGGTAGGCCCCAGCGATAGCAACGCCAAGGTTGACCATAGCAAGCAAGCCCGTTACCAGCGTAGAGGATTCGACGACTGCATAGAGGATTTCAAACCCGGATAGAAAGGTCAGCAGACTGATGACGACCCGCAGACCGCGTGATGCGAAACCCATATGGATCATCCCCATCCCAATTAGCAGCAGTCCTCCCCAGGCCTGGTTGATATCAATGCGCGGGAGCCATTCCACAAGGGTTGGCGCAAGGGTGGCCACAGTGAGGAAGACCATCGAAGCAACGAAAATGTAATACAAGCGTTCTGTCGGCCAACGCCTGACATCCTCCTGCACCAGATCGATACGCGATACACCCAGGATAGCCCCAGCCATCCACCCAACAACCAGTTTCACCGCCGCCAGATCCGTTGGCCAAGAGAGAGAAATCAATACAAACACACCTATATATTGGAGAGCCAAAGCGCCAATGCGCCACCGCCAGTTACGGCTCAAGAACAAAGTCACCGAAGAAACCCCCAATAGAATGACCGCAGGGAAAGCCAATCCTCCTAAATCCATGCCATCGACCCTACAGCCCAACACCTAGTTGGGCGATGAGCGACACCAGCAAGGCTACTAACAGCAGTGCCCACAAGACACCCCCTTCACCCTCCAACAATGAAGTGATGAAAGATAAGACCTGTCCAATCGCATTATAGACCCAAGAAAGAGAATCATAAAACCACTGAAGTGAAATGAGTTGGTCGATTCTCTGTAATCCAATCTCGGGCACCCGCAAATCGCTCCAGCCTATTATCCCACCAGCCGTGAGGAGAGCCAAGACGACCAACCCCGGCCAGATAGGTGAAGGCGTGGAGATGCCCAGGTCAGGTGACAACCAGATTCCGGAGATGAAATGCGTCAAGGGCAGGAGAGTCAGTCCCAGTGGGTATATCAAACGAACCCAGCGCTCCACACCAACCATCGGTTCGGTCTCACGTCGTAAAAAACGGAAGCAGCCAAATATCAATAGGCCCTGGGCCATCAACCAAAGGATTGATAAAGGGTGGAAAGGCACATACAGCCCGGCCCCTGCCAGGGTTGGGGAGAGCGGCAAAGAGGTCAGGCTGTATACACTCAATAGTCCGATAGGCCAAAGCCTCTTTTCATGGACCGACGCTAGAAAAACCACGGAGCCAACGTAAAGCAAGGCAATACTCCAGGTCAGGGTTGCTTCTGGTCTGGACCGCAGCGCAGCGGTAAATGCAAGCCCCGATACACCCACAATCCAAAAAACGCGCCCTTGGAGTTCGTCCCTGGCACGCACCCACCGGACAGAACTGTATCCTACTGCGAAGACAGAAGCGATCAATAAAATCCACTCCCAAGTGACGTTCAAGTCAGCAAAAGCGACCCGCACGAGCAGCACCAGACTTGTAGCTGGCGGAACCAGCCGGATAAGTGTTCCCTGACCACGTTGATGGAACAAGTCCTGGAGGAAAACAATCTGCAGCGGTATGATTCCCATCCGTAAACCAACGGCTGTGATGAGGAAGACCACTGCCTCAGAAGGGATTTGGGTAAAGGTCAGGGATGTACCCGCACTACGAGAGGTGATGATTGCCCACAAGATCATCATGATGCCCAGCATACTCGTAGAGAAGAAAGTGAAAACTCTGCGCCTACTCTGTTGGTTATCGACCCGCCGTAATACAATCGTCATCTCGAGGAAATCGATCAGGGTCCAGGCCATCACGAGGGTCAGTGGACTTCCGGCCATTACTGCTAAAATCCCCAAGGCGGTGATCACCAGGTCACCAGCCCACACCATCCAGTTGGTTTCCCTGGCGCGGCTTACGTCTGTAAACACCACCGCCAGGCACATCGTCGTCAGGGCAAGGATGAAGGGCCACGAGACTGCATCGGCTGTCAGGCTGGGGGGAGATGGGAGCAGTTCTTCAGCACGCCACAATGTGAGGTGGAAGGAACGGGGCAGCTGTGTACGCAGTATCCACGCCGCCACCCAGGCAAAGATGGAACCACCTGCCGCCCATAACCAGTGATAGGCATAGTTACGGCGACGCCAGGTCAAGTATGCCATCACCGCTGCAGTGAAGATTAAAATGACAGCCGGGAGGAGTATCAGCATTGTATACTTATATCATAAAAGCTTTCGCCATTCGGGGTAGATAACGCCCCATGCTGGCTCTGCCAAGCCATTCATCCCCGTCTACGATGAGGTGGCCGCGCAGGAAAACCTTCTCTGGAAATCCCGTCAATTCCATACCCTCCCATAGGTTATAGTCAGTCCGATGATGGGCGTAAGCTACGCCGTAGGTCAACTTCCGAGCTGGATCCCAGATAGCGATATCCGCATCCGATCCTACTGCCAGTTCACCTTTTTGTGGATAGATGCCGAAGATCTTCGCCGGATTCGTACTCGTAAGCGCGACGAACTGGTTGGGAGTGATCCGGCCTACCCCCACACCGTAAGTCCAAAGAATGGGAAGGCGGTCTCCTACTGCCGGTAAGCCGTTGGGGATTTTGGTGAAATCATCAGCCCCCAATTCCTTTCCAGGGATGGCGATGGCTTCACCCTCGTATTCGATGGACGTGGTGCCGTCGTAAAAGAAAGGACAATGGTCAGTAGCCACCACCTGGAGGTCGTCTCGGGTCAATGCCTTCCATAGCGCTTCGTTATCTTCTGTTGAACGCATGGGCGGCGAGCAAATCCATTTAGCGCCGTCTGGGCGGGCGATGTGTTCCTCGGTGAAGAAAAGGTATTGCGGGCAGGTCTCCCCCATAATCGGAGAGCCTTTCTGGCGTGCCTTTCGAAGGTTTTCCACCCCCCCGACCGTGTTCATGTGGACGATGTAGAGAGGTGATTCTGCCCGGTCAGCAAGCTCAATGACGCGGGCGACAGCCCTTACCGCCCCCGCAGCCAGACGTGTGCGGGCGTGCCAGATGGGGGCCGTGTGCCCGTCCTTCAAGGCTTCTGCCACCAGCCTTTCGATTTCGTCCCCATCCTCGGCGTGCACGAGGGTGAGCATCCCATGTTCTTTGGCAATACCAAGCACCTGGGATATCTCATCGTCCTGCAAGCGCAAGCGGTTGTTGTAAGCCGTGAAGACCTTCAAGGTAGGGATACCAAGGACTAATAAGTGGGGAATCTCCGCTTTCACTGCCTCATCCAACCGGGTGATGTTCATGTGGAAGCTGAAATCGATGGCAGCCTTATCGTCTGCCTTGGCATGCCAGGCATCCACGCCTGACTCCAGGGAACCTTCATCCGGTTGGGGTACGAAATCCATCACCGTCGTCGTCCCTCCAAAGGCGGCTGCCTTATGACCCGTATAATGGTCATCCGAGGAGACTGTGTCGAACATGGGGAGGTCGAAGTGTGTGTGGGGGTCAACACCGCCAGGCATGACCAGTTTCCCAGAAGCGTCGATGATCTCAGCATTGGCTGCTTCCAATCCCGGCCCGATCGCCCTAATCTTCTCCCCCTCGACGAAAATATCTGCCTCCCAGGTCTTATCGGCATTGATAATTTTTCCTGATTTGATTATATATGCCATCGCTTATTTCTCTTTCTCTGCCAACCATTTTTCGATATCGTTAATATGATTGCGGTAATGTTCATAGGTGTTGTCGGCAATGATTTCCCAGGGCTTCCACTCAGGCGGCATATTTTCGAAAAACGAAGGATCGTTCAGGGCTTCTTCAGACAGCGCATCGAAAGCCTTGGTGAAGCGGGCATATTCTTTTTTCGCCCATGCCATGACTTCGTCGAATGACATTTCTTTATGTTGTTCATAGATAAGGCTGTTGCGTTCGTCAAGCGGCAAGTCCCACCACTCAGAGCCGACGAGGGCATTCGCTTCCATTATTCTAACCATCTCGCGTTCGTGCCAGGCCACGTGGGCGATGATGTCTTTCACCGACCACCCTTCTGGTAAAAGCGGCTCGGTCATCTCATCTTGATGCACTCTTGCCAAGGTAGCTTTCCAGGCCTGGTGGTCTTTATCTAAATTCTCCAGGAATTCTGATTTTTTCATCTACGTCTCCACATATTCATTTTTCCTCATTATAATGGCAGATACCTTCTCTAGTAATTTTTCAGAGAATCAGGAATTAGAAATGATTTAGGGTGGACCAGCTATAAACCAAAGTCCACCCGTCTCAATCGTTCTAAGTTATATCCCGACCTCAATCCTCCATGATTAATCAGGTGTGTGGAGGATGTCCATCATTATTCCGCCAGGAGTGATTTCATCTGATTGTAGATAAGTCTGGCAGCCCTTTCAGGACTCAACCGATAGATGAAATCCATAAATTTTGTATCTTGCCCAACCAGAATACGATATTTATTTTTCTCCATTCCATCCAGGATGATTTTGGCGGCTTCTTCCGGTGCCAACATTTTTATCGAACTTTCTTCTTCCTGCTGCTGCATACTGCCGCCGACACCAGAGTTGAAAGCGATATTGGTGCCAATTGCCCCTGGGAAAACAACGGAAACGTTGACATTTGAGTTCAGAAGTTCTGAACTCAAACCTTCGGTAAGGAGTTTGACAGCAGCTTTCGAAGCGCCGTAAACGGTCTGCCCCGGCACGGGTAGAAACCCACCCATGCTAGAAATATTCACGATATGGGCCTCAGGCCGCGAAATCAAATGTGGTAGAAAGGCCTTTGTCATGTAAAGGGTCCCATAGAAATTGATATTGAATACGCGTTCAATAGCGCCATAATCGAGTTCATTCAGCTTCACAAAAGGTTGAATGATACCGGCGTTATTAATCACGCCATCAACAGCACCATGGTGAGAGATGATTTGATCAGGCAGTATGTCGACCGCCCCTTTCTCGGTGATATTTACCACATGGGTCGATAACTTATCCTTATTCTCGCCCGATAATTTTACGGTTTCCTGTAAAGCAGATTCACTTATATCTATCGCGGCGACGCTTGCGCCACGGGATAGAAGCTGCAAGACCAATTGCCTGCCAATACCGTTTCCACCACCGGTAACGGCAATAATTTTATTTGTAATTTTCATAATTTTTTCTCCAGTAAATCGAGTATTGTTATTTATTGCTAATTAACAATAAATTGATTAGCGAGACTTATTGTGAATTATATCACAATATGCCTGGTTCTCTATTATTAAGACTACATTCAAAGGAGCTATCCTACTTAATTGCAGAGTAATAGCGTAATAGAAGCCCTTATTTTCCAATAAAAAGCAATAAAAAAGTCAAACCGTTGATTAAGAACCTGGTAATCAGGTAATGAGTGAACGAAGTAATTTAGAAACAATCAATTGAATGGATATTTACACACCCCCAAGGGGAAAAAGTAGATTTACACGGTGGAAAGCACCTCCTGTTAATTCGTCAAATTAAAGAGGAAAAAGGCGCAGCAAGCGTAGAAAATATTTGCTGCGCCCTCACGAATAAATCGTTTATTAATAGGTAACTATCAAGGAGCTGAACTACCACCAGTGGAACCAGTATCCCCAGGTTCTTCGGTTTCTTTGGGTACTAAGAGATCCGGTGAGGGCAGGTGTTCCAGTTCGGGCAGGTCGTCCGGTTCAAAAGGTCTCTGCACAAAGCTGTCGGGGAGCCAACACCAGGGTTCATCTTCCTCGCTACTCCCATCCAGAGCCGCCACAGCAAGCCAGCTACCATCTTCATTCCGGCCAATAGCTGTGGCCGAATCTCCGGTTGTGAAAGTATGAACGACGACATGATCGAAATGCGGACCAATGCGGCAGTTAACCTCCGTGGTCGTACGCATGATGAAGGGCACAGGGGGAGGCGGCGGGGGCGGGCTGGACGGATCGTATTCATAGGCGCCGAGGTCGCACTGTCCACCGGCGGGTTTGGGACGCGACTCGCCGCGTTGATCTTCATTGACCGGTGAACCATCTATAGTTGTGCAGTCTTCCAAAGGCACGGCATCGATAGCCGGACTACCGGTGAGGAGGGCGTGGGTCTTAGTTGTGCCGCCGTTGTTCCCTAATGAACCAAGCTGGGGATCGGCTGTAAGAGTAAATCCTGTGCAGGTGCCGTCGCCATCCAGGTTTTCACCGTTGGGCGTAAGGGTCGTCCAGATCGTACAATCCCTGGGTGAATTACCGGCGATAATCGAGTTTTTACTCAGTAAATTGCCGTTATTGGCGATCCCTATCGCCATGCCCGTTGAATTAAGCGCCCAATTATTCGTAACCGTGGTGTGGACGAGGACCGTCTCACTGTTCACGGTGATGGCTGCAGTGGAATTCGCCTGGTTACCAGATACTGTTGAGTTAATTAAAGTGAGTGAAATACCCATATGCCAGATTCCTCCACCCTGCAACCCGGCAACATTATCGCTAATCGTGCTCTTCATTATCTCCATGGTTCCATCACCCTGATTTTCTAAACCGCCACCCAAATTCCCGGTAGTATTTCCGGCAATGGTACTCGTTCCAATCGTCAACTGCGAAATGTTTGAAATCCCCCCACCGCTTGTGTCTGATCGGTTGTTACGAATGACAACATCCTGGATTGTGACATCGCCATTTTCATTGTAAATTCCACCACCTGAGGACAGGGCCGTGTTATTCTCGAAGACCGAATCCATGAGGATGGATATGACACCCTCCCCATTATTGAGGCCACCACCCATTCGAGCCTGGTTCCCCCGGATCGTGCTGCCTGAGATGGAAAAATCGCCCTGGGACACATAGATGCCGCCCCCATCTGTATCAGCTGAATTGTCCTCTACAAGAGCATCCTCAAGAGAGATAACTCCTTCAGAACCGGAATAGATGCCCCCACCCGACCAATCGGCAGAATTTTCATGTATATGGCTCCCCCTGATCGATAAATCGCCATCGCCATATTTTAAAACAGCGCCGCCATTCGTGGTGGAAGTATTTTGATTGAACTCGCCGCCGAGAATAAGCAAGGAGGCGTTGAAAGCACCAACTGCACCACCCCCGCCAGATATGTTTTCGACAAAACGGTTATCGTCAAAACTCAACACAGTAGAGCCGGTTCCAATGGCGCTGACTCCCCCGCCCATATCAACGGCCTGGTTATTGAAAAAACCACTCCCAGAAATCTCTAGAATGGTGGACTCATCCCCAATGTGAATCGCCCCGCCATCTCTATCCGAAGTATTTTCCGAAAATTGGGCCCGGCGGATGGATAATACAGAGCCATCGCCACCACTATAAATCGCGCCACCCTGAACGCCGGTGGTGTTTGTTAGAAAGCGGTTCCCATAGAAGGAATAAATATCACCCAGGCCGCTGATGAAAAGACTGCCAAAATTCGATATGGCTCCTCCATAGGAGTCTGAAACATTTTCCTGAAAAAGGTTGTTCCTCCCAATGTCTAGGATCCCCTGATTGTATATCGCCCCGCCGTGGTTGGCAGTATTTTCGCTGAAAGTGCTGTTGGTGATGAATACCGTGCCATCTTCATTGTATATCGCGCCTCCACTATGGGATACGGAATTTTGAAGGAATTCCACTTCATCAAGCGTCAACACACCACCATAATTGGCAATCGCACCACCAATATTCATTTGATAGGAGAAAAGATTTCCACCCTGCAAACTCATCTCATTCAGGGTTAACTCTCCATCACTAGTAACCAGAAAGAAACGAAGGTCAGGGATATTAGGATTGTTGGTTTTCCTGAGGATAGCACCATTTCCGTTGATGATGATTTTGGTGGTGATAATGGGAAGGGCGTTGGCCGGGTTATTCCCCAATTCACTCCCGGTTTCATCCATGGTGTTATCAGCGTCGGTAAATAAATAGGAGCATCCGGCTTCCAGGTTGATTACGTTTTCATTGGGGCTTAAATTAGCATCATTGATGGCAGCGACCAGTTCATTGATGTAACAACCGACGTAAATTGGGTCGGGTGTACATGCCGATAAATAAAGTACCAACAGAATAAGAATCAGCCCGAGAACTCGGCCATTTTTCCAGGTCATGTAAACCTCCTCTATATAACACGGTGGCCTTTTAAACTGTGTTAAGAATACCAGCCTGCGACGTTGGTGCAATGATTTCCCCCTTGACCCCACATTCATGAAAAGCGAAATGAATGAGAGCCGGCAAAGTCTCGCCTAATCTTTGTAATGAGAGTTCTGTCGTGACAACATTCTCATTATACATGGAATAGACACCTTACAGCCCAGTACTTTTGGGTGGTAGTGATTAATTCATTAGTGCATCAGGTCCGGACCTATATGTTGGTATTCTTCTGTTTCTATCAAATTGTTGATTTCATATATAGTTCATACCCAAGCCCCGAGCCTCATTCGAAAACGTCATTATATTTGAGGGCGGATCTAAGACCTATCCTCACACTGATCGAATGGAGAAATGTCGGACATGAAAAAGGATCATTCAGAAGGATACCCTAGAATAAACCTTGGATATGTATTATTTGCATCACTTTGCCAAGGCTAGAAAGACATCTTCCAGACTAGGTTCGGTACGCTTGACTTTCGTCTTGAATCCCCCAGCCTTCAAAATTTCCCGCAGTATCGCGGACGTTATCCCTTTTTCAGTGATAGCGCGGATATGGTCCCCGGATAGGCCAACGCGGAGAACCTCCGGTAGATCATCCAGGTAGGTGATAGCAGAGATGAGGTCCCCCGTGAACACATCCCAGGCTAAACCAGTGAAGGTTTCACTCTTCAAGACATCGGGGGGATCCATGGCGAGGAGTTCGCCACGGCGCATGATACCCACCCGCTGGCAGTATTCCGCTTCGTCCATATAGTGAGTGGTGACGAAAGCGGCGATACCCTCATCGAGGAGGGCGTAGATGAGGTCCCAGAAATCCCGGCGGGCAAGGGGATCGACGCCGCTGGTGGGTTCGTCGAGGAAAAGCAATTGGGGCTGGTGGACAATGGCGGTGGCCAGCGCTAATCGTTGGCGCCACCCAACAGGCAGCTCCCCTGCTCTGACCTTATTGTTCCCTTTCATGCCGACCCTATCAAGAGTCTCCTCGATGTGCCCCCGCTCCTCCACGCCGTAGACCCCGGCGTAGAAAGCGATATTCTCCCACACGGTGAGTTCATCATATAGGGCGAACTTCTGCGACATGTATCCCACTCTCGCCCGGATATCCTCGGACTGCTGGACTGAATCAAACCCCAGCACCTGGGCACTCCCTCCACTGGGCAGGAGCAGTCCCAAGAGCATGCGAATGGTGGTGGTCTTCCCTGATCCGTTCGGTCCCAGATAACCCACAACTTCTCCGGGATACATCTGGAAAGAGACCGCGTCCACGGCGGTGAAATCGCCGAAGCGTTTGGTCAACTCCTGAGTGATGACGATAGGTTCAGCCATTCCCCGCCCCTTCGTTCTTCGATGAGATGAGTGCCATGAAGACATCCTCAAGCTGGGGTTCGACCTGCTTTATAGAAGTAAGTTTACCGCCGGATTTGGATACCTGAGACTTCAAGCGTTTGCCGATGCTTTCAGCTTTATTATTCCGCACCCGCAGGTGGAGTCTATCGCCAAATATCTGAACGTCCGCCACATCACCATCCTCGGCAGCAATACGGCGCATGAGGGTCAGCGGCTTCCCTTGCACTTCAAGAATATCATCATCCATGCTGTGCCGGAGGGTTTCAGGCGGACCTTCCAAGACCAGATCGCCATCTATCATCATCCCTACCCGCGAACAGCGCATGACCTCGTCCATGTAGGGGGTGCTGACGAGGACGCCAACACCCTCTTCAGCTACAAGTCGGATGATCAACTGCCAGAAATCCTGGCGGGTGACAGGGTCGACGCCGCCGGTAGGTTCGTCGAGGAGGAGGAGGCGAGGCTGGTGCACGAGAGCAGTTGCCAGCCCGAGCTTCTGCTTCATCCCACCGGAGAGCTTCCCGGCGAGGCGATCGACGAAATCAGCAAGACCGACGAAGTCCAGGGTTTCCAAGATCCGGGGACGCCACTCGGAAGACGTAAAGCCGCGCACCTCGGCGAAGAAACGCAGGTTCTCCAGCACGGTGAGGTCTTCATATAAGGAGAATCGCTGTGAGAGGTAGCCGAGCTGTTCGCGTGCCTGGTCAGGTTCTTTGGCGACATCTTGCCCGCAGATGGTCACCTCACCCGAATCGGGCAGGAGTGCGCCGACGAGCATGCGGATGAGGGTGGTCTTTCCGGCACCGTCGGGACCGACCAGGCCGTAGATCTCCCCGGCGTGGACTTCGAGGTCGAAGTGTAAAACTGCGTTAATCTCACCGAAGGATTTAGAGAGGCTGCTTGCGTGGAGGAGAGTTTCAGTCATGTTCAACTCTTCTTCATTAGTCCAGCCGCTTGCGGAAACGCAGGGAAGCAGCCACCATGAGGAAAGTCCCGAAAATCGTCAGGGCAATCACGTCGTGCTGGAGAGCGGCAATCCCAACACCCTTCAACAATAAGGCACGGATGATGCTGAGGTAATAGCGCAGGGGAACAAAGTACGAAACCAACTGTAAGAATTTGGGCATAGCTTCAAGGGGGAAGAAAAACCCCGAGAGGAAAATAGCAGGTAGGAGAGTCATATAGACGGTAAGCATAGCCTCCTGCTGGGTGTTAGCAATGGTCGAAGCCAGCAGGCCGATCCCCAGGCTGGAGAGCAGGAACAGGCTGGATAAAGCCAGGATCAAGGCCATACTACCGCGGATGGGCACGCCGAACCACAAGGCGCCTATCGCCAGGACCTCGACAGTATTGAACAAAGCCAGGATAACGTAAGGGGTTATCTTACCGATAATCAATTCCCAGGGGCGGATGGGGGTGACAATCAACTGCTCGATGGTGCCCCTCTCGCGCTCGCGTACGATAGCATTGGCCGTGACGATCGAGGTGATGGCGAACAAGACCATGCCGACGATACCCGGCACCATGAAATAGGCGTCTTCTAGATTGGGGTTGTACCACACCTGGGTGCGGACCTCCAGGGGCGCCTCACCCACACTCGTTACCCCAATATTTCTCAAGCGTTCTGCTTGAACGTCTGCGCCATAGGCCTGGCCGATCAACTGGGCAGCCGACAGGGCGGTGGAAGCCACAGAGGGGTCCGAGCCGTCGAGGACGATGGCAATCTCGGTTTTCCCACCTCCTTTGATCTGGGTGCCGAAATCTGGCGGAATGATGATCCCCAGGCGGGCTTCCCCTTTTTCGATGAGATCCTTCAACTCTTCTTCCGAGTCAATATCGTGCGACAGGATAAAGTAGTCAGCAGCTTGGTAGGCTTCCAGGAGTTCACGGGAAGCGGGGGAGCGGTCGAGGTCGTAAACGGCCATGGGGACGTTGCGGACATCGTTGGTAGCGGCGTACCCCAGCAGGAACAACTGGATGACGGGGATGAGAATGATAAGGGCGAGGGTGCGGGGATCGCGCCGGATCTGGATGAATTCTTTACGGATGATAGATCGGAGTCGTGAATTCTTCATGTGTTACCTCTTTGCGATTTCAGCCATGATGACATTGTAAATCAGATTATTGGGAATAGAAACCTCTTTTTTGATTTTTTCATCAATGAAGCGAAAGATGTAATTACTCTACACATAGTTTATTTTGCTTAACTAAACCTATGGTCGGTTGCAAATCACTCATACCATCGCCTAAAATTGTAGTGCAATGAAAAAACATCATATCGAATTGAGAGGTTAATTGATGGATAACGAAAAAATCGCCCATTTCATTACAGAACTGAGAAAGGAAAAAGAATTAACACAGAAAGATTTGGCAGATCAATTGGGGGTAACGGATAAGGCAGTTTCAAAATGGGAACGCGGATTGAGTTACCCCGATATCTCGCTACTATCAAAGCTTTCTCATATATTGGGTGTGACAACAAGTGAATTGCTAAACGGTGAAAAAGCAGAGCCTTCTACACCGGAAGTAGAAGCTATGGTTGAAGCAACACTTCAATATGCTGATACTGCAACAAAAAACATCATCGCTAAAAGCACAAGATGGAAATATATCGCTATCGCGTCTGTAATTTTTTTCTTGAGTATTCTTGTTTTAATCGGATGCAATTGGGCGATTGAGAACGGCATGGAATGGTCTATCCTACCTGCAGGTATAACAGTTTTTATTTTAATTATACTTATGTTAGGCGTTTTTGTTATGGGAAAAAATAATATCGCTTCTCTATTACTTTGTATATCAACAATTTTCATAACAACATTCTATTATTCTTCTTTGAATCAAGCGACGTCAAGAGATATCAGCGCTTATGGGGAATTCACTGGTTTCACGAAGGCTTATATTCCCCACTACACTTTTATTATCGTCATGTTTATTGTTACTATCCTGGTGGCGGTGATTTCTATCTTGTTCCCAAATAAAAAGTTTTCGGGGGATAAGGTTTTTCTTCTTGCAGCAGTAAGTATAAGCATTTTCATACTAACCATACTTACTTTGTCGTCAATTATGGATTACGTCGACATCCACGGCCTAGGCGTAATTCCTATATTTACAATACTTTCATTTCTAACGTTCTTGATGAATTGCGTTTCTTTAGCCTTATTGGCAAAACGTTACAGAAGACAGATATTGGATTCCAATCAGGGTTAATATCGATATTTATCAACGATATCGGTCATGGCTTGGAAGTTGTCCTCCATATCTCGGACAAGTTTGAACTGGTTGCGGCAGCGATCCAGATTGTGACCATCCCGGTGGATTTTAAAATAGACATCCCCCTCCAGGTAATCCGTGAGGAAGCGGAAGCCGGATTCAAGTGTCATCAGCAAGGCAGAGAGAGGGAGCATGTCGATTTCAGCGTGGGTCAAGAAGCCCCGCGCCGCATCGAGGAAACCGCGGGTGAAGTGTTCATAATAGTGGAGATCGATCCCCACTCCGGATAAGTTGCCCCGATCTTCAGGAGCTTTGTTGGTGATCGAGCGGATGGCATCCCCGAAGTCGTATAGGGATAAGCCAGGCATAACAGTATCCAGGTCGATGACGCACACCCCTTCCCCAGTTTCATTATCGAGCATGACGTTGTTGAACTTCGTGTCGTTGTGGGTTACGCGTTGCGGAAGATCTCCCTGAGTGATCTTATCAACCAGGATAGAGGTTACATTTTCTCTTCCTATCGCAAAGGCAATCTCGTCCCTGGTTTCCCCAACACGGTCAAAAGGATCTCGCTTAATGGAAGCCATCAAATTCTCAAAGCGCTTTGGAGTGTTGTGGAAATCGCGGATAGGCTCAATCAGACTTTCTGCAGGAAAATCCGCCAATTGTTTTTGAAAGTCACCATAGGCTTTTCCTGCATGATAGACATGGCGGTGATCTACGGGGAACTGGTAGGTTTGGGCGTTTTCAATGAAATCATAGGCGCGCCAGTATTCTCCGCGTTCAGAGAATTGTAAATATTGGCCATCCCTGGTTGGGATGGGGGTGAGAGTTTCCCGTTGTGGATCTCGGCCAGCCCGGATAATCTTCTCCCGCAGGTGAGTGGTAACGGCGAGGATGTTTTGGATCAGGCTTTGGGGGTCTTTGAAGACGTGGTGGTTGACCCGCTGGAGGATATAACGGTGGACGTTTCCATCATGATTCGCGAATTGAAGTGCGAATGTATCGTGGATATGTCCATTGCCGTATGGTTCGGCAGTGATGAATTCCCCCATGAATTCGAATCGTTCAAGGATGGGGTTAATCTCTGATGGCATCAATTACTCCACAATAAGCCTGATTATATCCCAAGGGGTATCGATCGATGGAAATACCCTTGTAGTATATTCTTCACCTTCTTTTTGAGTAAATAATTACAAAGGGGAAAATCCACAATAAATCGAGGATTCTCAGATGGTCAGACGATTGTAATTGTGATAATATATGCGAGGAAGAAATTTGCGTTCGTTAACAATCTAGATAAATTCGGTATAAGTGCCTCAACCCCCGGATGGGAAGGCGTAATGGCGAAGCCGGTGAAAGTCCGGCGCTGTCGCGCAACTGTAAGCTGCATCTCGCAGCAAGCCAGGACGACCCCTTAGACCGAGTTCCGAACACCCCTCGCGACAAGGCGTATGGAACCCCGCTTATGAACCAAAGCCCTGTTTTCGAGACAGGGCTTTTATTTTTCTAGCAACAATCAAGGAGAAAATGATGATGAGAAAAACTTTCTTAATTTTTATCCTCTTATGTCTGCTCATTGCCAGCTGCGACGCGAACACCGCCCCCACAGGAGCAGCGACCCAACCGCCTACAGCACCACCGACAATCGAGCCTATACCCACGGAAAAACCAGAACCATTGGTATTTACAGATGGTAAAGGCCGGACAGTCGAGATTGAAGGACACGCCTCGGCCATCGTCACATTAGGCCCCTCGATCTTGGAAGGCCTTTTCGCCATCGGCGCAGGCGACCAGGTCGTAGGGCGAGAGGAATACTCGATCTACCCGGAAGAAGCGCTGGAAATCACCAATGTAGGCAGCTTGTGGGGAGACCTTCCCTCTGAAGCCATCGTTGCGCTGGAACCCGACCTGGTGATCGCCTCTCAACTCATCACAGACGAACAAGTATCGGCGATTGAAGACCTGGGATTGACGGTGTATTGGCTAGGCAATCCCAATGACTTCGAAGGCCTGTACAGCAACCTGACCATACTGGCAGGCCTAAGCGGTCATGAAGAAGAAGCAGAGACCTTGATCGATTCAATCAAAACGCGGGTAGCGGCAGTCGAAGACCTCATCGCCAGCACGGATGAACGCCCAACGGTTTTCTATGAATTGGATGCCACCGACTTGCAGAATCCCTATACGACCGGTGCCGGTACCTTTATCGATACCTTAATCTCGATGGCAGGGGGAAGCAACATCGGGGCAGTCTTGGAAGGCGATTACGCCCAGATGAGTTCGGAAGAGATCATCGTCCAGGATCCTGAAATCATTCTATTGTCCGATGCCCCCTATGGGATAAGCCCCGAAAGCATAGGCGAGCGACCTGGGTGGGAAGTTATCTCGGCAGTAGTTAACGATAAGGTCTTCCCCTTCGACCCCTACCTGGTGAGTGTCCCCGGTCCACGGATGGTGGATGGGTTGGAAGAGATGGCCAAACTCCTGCATCCCGAGCTGTTTGAATAATTTTTGATAATAAACCATCTCACAAGGCCTTATCAATGAGATGGATAAGCAGAGGTTCATTTTTTTGTCCCCCCAACCCCTCCCCCAAAGTTTGGGGGAGGGGCAAAGGGAATGGATAACTACTCATTTTTGATATAGAGAGTTACAGAACCAACTTTATGGAGAAAATCAAGAAACATCCCTTGTGGGTGAACCTACCCCTGCTGGCGTTAGCCCTATTGATCAGTGTGGCTGTAGGAGCAGTATTCATCCCCCCCGGTACAATCTCACGCATCCTGGTGGATTTGCTGCCAGGGAGTGAGATCGCTGCCGACTGGCCGGAATCGTTCGCTGTGATCGTACTCGACATCCGGTTGCCCCACACCCTCTTGATCGCCCTCACAGGAGCAGCACTGGCGGGGAGCGGGGCGGCTTACCAGGGCTTGTTCCGCAACCCACTGGCAGACCCATACCTCATCGGGGTGGCATCCGGGGCGGGATTGGGGGCAGTGTTCGTGATGGCCTTACACTGGCCGGAGACCTTACTAGGCTTCTATTTCATCCCTTTGGGGGCCTTCCTGGGTGCGATCCTGACCGTTGTGCTGGTGTACAGTATGGCGCGGGTCGGTCGCACAGTCCCGTTGACGACATTGATCCTTGCAGGAGTGGCGGTAGGCGCATTCGCCTCCGCCCTGACCTCTTTCCTGATGCTCAAGTCAGATGAGGAAATCCACCGGGCTATTTCCTTCCTGCTAGGGGGTTCACCTGTGGCAGGCTGGAAGCCTATCCTTGGCATCCTGCCATATCTCGTCGTAGGAATGATCCTGCTCTCGATGAGCGGCCACATGCTGAACGTGCTGCAGTTCGGTGAAGAACAAGCCAAACAACTGGGGCTGCGTGTCAATCGGTCGAAGGTCTTCATCATCGCCACTGCTTCGCTGACGACAGCGGTGGCAGTATCATTCTCGGGTGTGATCGGTTTCATCGGTTTGGTCGTGCCCCACGTGAACCGCATCCTTTGGGGGACAGATTACCGGCGGTTGATCCCCCTATCCATCATCAACGGCGCAACCGCCCTGCTGTTGGCAGATATGCTCGCCCGCGTCCTGCTGGCGCCGGAGTCGCTCCCGGTGGGAATCGTGACAGCCTTAGCCGGAGCGCCGTTCTTCCTATGGATCTTACGGCGGGCGAAAAAAGAGGTATTCTGGTAGCCATGTTGACCATCGAATCCCTTTATATTGCCTATGGGGAGAAGGTTGTGCTGCATGATTTCTCGCTAAACGTGGCACCTGGTGAAATCGTTGCGCTGATCGGCCCCAACGGGGCGGGGAAATCGACCCTTATCCGGGCCATCAGCGGGGTGGTTAAAATCCGGTCCGGGCAGGTGACGTACAAGGGGCAAGACCTGACCGATATCTCACCAAGCGAGAGGGCGCGAATCCTGGGCGTCGTCCCCCAGGCACGGCAGCTGGGAGGGGCTTTCACGGTGGAGCAAACTGTGCTGCTGGGGCGAACCGCCTACATGAACTGGCTTGGGCAAGCGCAAGAAGAAGATCAGGAGCGTGTGCGTGAAGCCATGGCCAACACCAAGACAGAACACCTCGCCCAGCGTCGGATCGCGGAGCTTTCAGGGGGCGAGCAGCAGCGCGTCTTATTGGCACGGACGCTGGCGCAGACCACACCTGTCCTACTGATGGATGAGCCGACCACCCACCTCGATTTGCAGCACCAGGCTTCTCTATTAGCGTTGGTTCGAGACCTGGCGAAGAAGTCTAACCTGGCCATCTTGATGGCGCTCCACGACCTTAACCAGGTTTCTCTATACGCCGATCGCGTCGCTCTGCTGGTGGAGGGGAAGTTAATCGCCGTAGGGTCGCCGGAAGAAGTCCTTACCATCGAGCGCATCAGTAAGGCCTATCAGACTCCCGTGCAGGTCGTCCGGCATCCTGAAAGCGGAACACCTCTCATATTCCCCAACAGGAATCAGTAAATAATATTTACTTCTACCCCCGTTTTTTACAGCGGGGGTAGATTTGATCCATTATGTAATAGGACGAAGTATGTTACGTCCATCATTTAAGTCATGAATGTAATTTATGCAAGCGCAAAGACCTCATCCAGCCAGTCATAGGCAACATGCTCCAGAAGCGGCATATTATCGACCTGACAATGAGAGCTTGCTCCAGATTCACGTTTGAAAAGGTGCTTGGCTTTGATCGGAGATGAAACATTATCGAAGAAAGTGTGATACTGCTCAATTTCTTGAGGGGAATCGCCCTCTCCCACCAGGGCAAGGGAAGGGCAGGTAATGCGGCTGATATCCACCGGGGGAATACGCTCAACGATATCCATGAAATCGGAGATGTTATCAGCCCGGGCCCCACGCATGGCGTCCTCCAGCGTAACCTGGGTGAAAGGGTTCAATGAACCTGCCAGTGATGTAAGCGCATTCAAAACAAAGGATGGCGCTTTACGCAGAGGGTCGGGAATCTCCTCTTCCAACAATGCGCGCATATTGTAGAGAGGCGCAGCAAGCACAATGGCTTTCAATCGCCCGTCAAGGGAAGCCTGGTGACTGACATAATATCCACCAGAACTAAAGCCTATGGCAGCCAAACGATCTGAATCCGTCTCCGGTCGACTCAAGGCATAATCCACGATATGAGCAAGGAAACCAGGGGGATCCAATACTTCGAAACCTATCGGTCCCCAATCAGGATAGAGGATGGGGGCAGCCTTCTGCCCGTCATAAGTGATGGACACAACGTTGTACCCTCTTTCGAGTGCAGCTGCACCTCCCCAGAAGTATTGATCTTCAGGGTACATCTCTCCACCATTGACGGAAATCAAGGTCGGGCGTTTAGTGCCGCTATCATCGGGGCACATGAAATAACCCGGCAGCCTAACGTCTTTTCCCCGGTATTTCCAGGGGACTTGAATAGGCTCGATAGACTCATCAAGCAAGGCTGCGCCCTTCTTAAAACAAGAGACGAACTTATTATAGATTTCAGTTCGCCGTGACTCGAGCGGTTTGAGACCAATCGAGCCCCAACGATAATACGAGAAGGCGTGCAGAAAGGCTTGACGGGCGCTGATCCTATGTCTTTTCGCCAGGCTTTCTTCTGCTTGCACTTCGCATCTCTCGCCAAGTGCAATCCACTCGTTAGCCCAACTGTGGGGATCATTTTCTTTAATGTGAGAAGCTGTTTCCATGACCTCGCCAAAGGTTGCCCCCTCATGGGCAGCATTTACAAGCAGACACATCAGGTAAAAATCCATATCCTGGTTTTTAAAATGGAGTCGAAAGGTAGATCGATTAGCTAATGCTTGTGTTTTTTTTGACATTCTTACCTTCTTTATGAATTTAGTATAGGGTAAATCTCGAGAGTGGTCATACCCGGTTTAGTATTGTCAGCAAACCGGTAATTTTCTTTAGATCAGGATACTTTTTCAATCTCTATTCTCCTTGCCCTGTAGAATTGAGGCCATCCATGAGGATGGAAGCAAATTCCTGTGCAAAACGATCCGAATCCTCTACAGCGGATTGAATCACTTGATCATTCATAATCAACAAAATATCAATCCCAAATGTGATGGCATAGACCATCCTTACGACCAGGGCTGTATCGACCGGCCGAATGACTCCGCGGTCGACTAGGGAATCTAATATCTTCTCCGATGATTGAATAGTAGGAAGTATCATAGTCTGATACATGTGCTGGGCGAGCTCTTCGTCGGTGAGGACATCCGACAAAAGCGCAAAAAATGTAGCTGAATGCGGCTGCATTTTCTGCAATCGAGATTTAATCGAACTTGCGAAAGTCGAGCGCAGATCGCCAGCTGGTGGGGTATTCGCATCGACCTCATTACGGGTATCCCCGATGATGTTGTTCAGAACCTGTATAAGCAGGTCCCGCTTGCTGTCGAAATGGTAGTAGATTGCCCCCTCAGAGAGATCGGCGCGTTCAGCAATTGCCTTCGTGGTCGTGCGATGATAACCCCTTTCGGCAAAGAGACCAGCAGCCGCTTTTAGAATATGGGCTTTTTGATAAGCGGCATACTGTGTACGGGCTGTGTCTTGCGAAGATTCTGGCATTGTTTCTAGCTCCTGAGTTATCGCTCAAAAATCTGAGTATACGCTCACTTATTCAGAGGATATCATCTCTTTTTTCTTATGTCAAGCAAGTGAGTCTTACTCTAAGGATACGAAATGCAATAGTCGTGGGGAGAAAAAAGGAGACTACTTCATGCTACAATAGCTGGAAAAAATGGAAAAAGAACCCCAAAAAACTCTCGAAAACTCAGAAGAAGGACTCAAGGGAATCACCGGCATCTTCAGCCCGATCCTGGTGGCAGCCCAGTTCCTGACCATCGTACCACCGATAATCAAACGGGTATTTACCAAGAAAGAATTAGGACGGGCGGTGGGATTTTTCCCGCTGATCGGTGTTGTCATTGGGTTTGTCCTCCTGGGGGTAGAAATCATCTTCTCGTTCGTACTGCCACAAACAATCACAGCTGCCCTCGTCCTGGGGTTGTGGATACTCTTCACTGGCGCTTTACATATAGATGGTCTGTTAGATTCCATGGATGGATTGTTTGGCGCCCATACGCCAGAAAAACGGTTACTCATCATGCAAGACGAACGCGTGGGAGCCTTCGCTTTCGCAGGCGGAGCGATCCTCATCCTCCTCAAGTTTACGGCGTTAGCTTCGTTGGATTCCCTCACCGCACCTCTTCTGCTTGCCCCGACGTTGGGACGCTGGGCGGTGACCCTGGCAGTCCCATTATTTCCCTATGGGCGGGAAGAGGGACTGGGCCGGGCAATGAAGGACCACGCCAACTGGCGGCAGATCGAGGCGGGGACAATCATCACCATGCTGGTGGCCTGGTTCACATGGGGGTGGTACGGTTTGATCCTCCTCCCGATTACCCTGTTACTCACCATGGCGGCAGCCTCTTACGTCCTGAAGCGCCTCCCCGGATTGACGGGAGATATCTACGGGGCTCTTTGCGAGATCACCGAAACAATAATCCTCCTGTTATTTGTTGTTATATAAACACACTTATGAGTCAGTTACTTCTCGTCCGGCATGGGGAGTCGGACCACAATCGCGAACACCGTTTCCAGGGACAAAGCAACCTGGGACTAAATAAACATGGCGTCGCCCAGGCGCAAGCCCTACGAGACCGTCTGGCAGAGGTTGGTTTCACGACCATCCTATGCAGCGACCTCCAACGGGCAGAGCAGACAGCGGAAGTCATCGCCGAACAGCACGAAGTCGAGGTGATCCCTGACCCAGTCTTGCGGGAGATGGATTTCGGAAAATGGGAAGGATTGACTTATGTGGAGATCGAGGAGAAATACCCCCGAGAACTGGCTGATTGGCGGGAAGATATTGCGAACCACCCTCCCCTCGGCGGGGAGACCCTGGACGATTTTACAGATCGAGTGAGACGCCCACTGGATGACATCATGGGTGGATGCATGCAGGAGAAGGTTTTAATCGTCTCACACGGTGGGGTGCTGCAGGTGATGTGCTGCCTGGCTTTGGGATTGTCCCCCAGCAGCTACTGGCAGTTCCGCATCGAACTGGCGTCCATCTCGGCGATGAGTATCTATCCCCAAGGAGTGATCCTCAACCGACTCAACGACACAGGGCACCTGGAGAAACTCAAATGGGGAAAGTGACCTTCATTCTAGGCGGGGCACGCAGTGGGAAGTCGACTTACGCGGAGAAATTGGCGCTTGCGCATCGAGGGCGAGTTACCTACATCGCCACAGCAGAGGCTTTGGACGATGAGATGTTCGCCCGAATCGAGAAGCACAAGAAAGCCCGTCCTGGTGAGTGGAAAACGAGGGAGATCCCCCGCGATCTAGCGAAGATCCTCCAGGAAAACCCCATCGACACCGATGTGGTCTTACTCGATTGCCTGACCTTGTGGGCGAGCAACCTGCTTCTCAGGTATAGTTCGGTAGACGATGACATCGATGAGGAAGCCTTGAATAAAACGGGGATAGTGGAGATAGAGGAGCTTTTCGGCATTATCGAAGAAAGTAAGGCTGACTGGATCATCGTTTCGAATGAAGTAGGGTCAGGATTGGTGCCCCCATATCCGATGGGGCGCGTATACCGAGACCTGTTGGGTCGGGTAAACCAGGCGGTGGCGGCGAGGGCAGATGAGGTATTTTTCATAGTGGCGGGGATCGCTGTTCAGATTCATAGGTACAGGGATAGTTAAAAGGTAAACAGGCTTTCTTTTAAATATAAAGTAATAAAGTAGTTGGTTGGATGGCGACGGGTGTCCACAAGGGTCGCCTTGAAAATAACTTATACCCCCCACTGTGATAATGTTGATTCTTTCAGTTTTTCTTTGTGTGCTAAAATGGAATTGCGATCTTTTGTCCTAGAAACCGAGTATGTTTGTCTATGTACGAGCATAAAACCCAATCTCTACTGCCGCGACGATTATTCATAGGACGTAATGGAAAACACGCGACTCTTACATGCTCGCTCCTTTTCATTTCGCTTAGCGCAGGTATCCTTGGCTATCATTTTCTGGAAAGGCTAACCTGGCTAGATGTACTATTGAACACCTCCATGAACCTTAGCGGAATGGGACCAGTTCGCAAGATATCAAGCGATGACGGGAAAATATTTGCGCCAATCTAAGCAATAATTTAAAGCCTTATAAAACTGACCAGTGCAGGTATCATCACCGCACTGATTACCTACAGAATTTTGCACCGATTACACCTGATTAAACAAAACAATATAAAGGAAATAATATGATACTCCCAGAATACGTTTCCAAAACAGAAGTACAGCGTGTGTGCGAAGAACTCGGCATCCAAGACTGGACCAAACTCAGTGCGTCAAGCGTCCTCTTAGAAGAAGCAAAAATCATCCAAGCCGAAATGGGGGGTGAAGCTGCGGTAATATCAAGCGAGGTGTTCAAACAGGGCTTGGAGGTGGAACTTGAACACGGCACGCAATTCCCAGATGCGAACGTGACCAACAACCACCCCATCCTCACCGGCAAGATCGTGCTCGCCCACCTGAAAGAAATGCTGGACTATTATCAACGCCTGCAGGTAGCGGAACTAGAGGGAGACCTTTTCAAAGCATTTCAATCTGGAGATAAAGATAAAGCATCCCGGAAATATAAACAACTCCTCAAGGCTCGAGATGAGTTATCCAGCCATGAGAAATCAACCATCGAGGAGTAAGATTGATATTCAGTTGAATTATTCTGATCCCAGCAATTTTGTGGAATCAAATAATTATAAAAAGGGGTAGATTTTTTAGTCTACCTTCAAAGACATATATAGAGTTAAACCTTTTTCTCCCGAACCGCCCGGATCGACAACCAGGCGAAAGCCATGAAGGTCGCGCTGAAGACCCACAGCCAGCGGTATTGGCTGCCTAAACTCTCGACGAGTGTGCCGCTCAACACAGGCCCCAAGACAGCCGCTGACTGGGAGGAGAAGTAATATAGACCGGTGTAGGCGCCAATCTTTTCCTCATCGCCGTAGTCATATACAAGGGGAAGGCTGTTGACGTTGACCATCGCCCAGGAAAAGCCGCCCAAGAGGAGGATGATACCGAGGGTGAGTTGATCCTGGATGATAAGATAACCCAGCCCAAAAAGGATGACCAACGCGGTCAGACCAATAGTGATGGTCTTTTTACGCCCGATGCGCGCACCGATCAGACCGCTGGGGAGCGCAAATAAGATGAAGGACCCGGCGAACAAGGTCGTCATAATGGACGCCTGCCCGGGAGTTAAGCCCAAAGAGAAGACCGCAAAGGAAGACAATCCTGTCTGTAAAGCCTCGTAAGCCATGAACCATAAGAGGATCGCCAGGAGCACGTAGATACCGCTGCGGTTCTCTCCCGACCATACCTCCCGTAAATTTGTCAACACATTCCCCTTATCACTCTCAGCTTTGACAGAGTCGACTTTCTCAGGCTCTTTCACAGAAACCAAAGCCACAGACAAGACCACAAGCATAAGAAGAGCGCCAGCGATGAAAGGCGCTGAACGGCCTAGGCTGTCGAATAATTTTCCACCTCCAAAGAGGGCGATTGCAGCGCCAATCCCGCCCATGAGGTTGATGATGCCGTTCGCCTGGCTTCGTTGGTCGGAGTCGAAAAGATCCCCCAGCCAGGCTACCGTCGGGGAGCGGAAGAGGGCCATGCCGAAGTTGGTGATAAGGATAAAGATCATGATGGCTAAAATCGTGTTCGCTAAAGGAATCATTACTAGAGCGATAGCGGCAATGGGCGCACCAATCATGATCCAGGGTTTGCGGCGCCCAAATCGGTTCCAGGTCTTGTCGCTTTCTGCCCCCGCCCAGGGCTGGACAAAGACATTAATGAGGTTATCCCAGGTCATGACGAAGAAAGCCAGACTGGGACCTAAACCAAAGCCGACCACTTGAGGAATATCACGACCGGCTTCCAGCAATTGGCGCTCGAACTCCGGATTGCCTGCCTGCAAGAATATTGGAATGAAGCTGTTGAAAATGGGCCAGACGATGCTGATCCCTAAAAATCCAAACCCAACGATAAAGGTCTTTTTGTAGGGGAAGGGTTTCTTCATAAATCATCCTCCTGTATCCTGATTGCGTGTTGTATATTGTGTAATTATATCGTGATTGAATGGGACATCTGTCTCAGGCTCTGGGTAGAATACGGGGTAAAATTTATGAGATTATTGTCATAAAATGGAGAATGAGAAGCAATGTCCTTGATGTTACTGTCGAAAGAAGTTGGACCTTGGCCGATGAATACCTACGCGGTCGTGTGCAAAGAGACCCAAATAAGCGCGATCATCGATCCGGGAGCGGATGCGGACGAAATCCTAGCGATGGTCGAGGGTACGAAGGTGGATAAAATCCTCCTCACCCACGGGCATCCGGACCACGTAGGAGCACTCGAAGAAGTAAAGAAAGCCACCAACGCCCCAGTGTACCTCCACCCGGCGGATGGGGAAAAATTTGAAATCCCATACGATGTTTCCCTGGAAGGATTGAAGACGATCGAGGTAGGGAGACAACAAATACGTATCTACCACACTCCCGGACATACGCCTGGGCAGACCTGCTTCGACATTGGGGAGAACCGGGTAGTGGTCGGTGATACCCTCTTCGTGAACGGCCCCGGGCACACAGAGACCCCGGAGGATTTTACGACCACGATCGAGACGATCCAAAAGGTTATTTTTCACTGGCCAGGCGGAACTGAATTCTTCCCCGGTCACGGCCCCAGCGGAAAATTGGAGGACGAACGCCCCGTGATTGAGGCATTCATCGAGAAGGGGTGGTCATCTGACCTGCATGGTGATGTGACTTGGGAATGAATGAAAAACGATACAAATACCCACAAACAATGGACACAGTGTATAATGCAGATAAAATGCGATGTAATAAGTACACATAAGTTTGGCCGGAGGAGATATGTTTCGACTGCAATCTTTGTTTAGGGTTGTATTCCTTGTATTCCTCATAACCCTTTTATCAGCATGCAACCTGCCTTTTTTTGGTGGAAGTGGAGATTCAAACGGTTCTATAAACGAGACCGCCGTAGCACAAACTGTTCAGGCCAATCAAACAGCCATCGCGCAATCAAAAGCTACTCAAGATGCGGCCCAAGAAAATGGGGGGACAAACGGGTCAGGGTTAAAAGATGACGCCACCTTTATCGCTGACGTCACGATCCCAGACCAATCGTATATCGAAAAAGGTGCAAATTTCTCAAAGACCTGGCGTGTGCAGAATTCTGGTGAATCGACGTGGACGACCGAATACCGCCTGGTCTTCGACCATGGTGATCAGATGGGCAGCCCCGAATTCGTTTCTATGCCCAAAGAGGTTAAACCCGGCGAGACTGTGGATATCACCGTGGAATTCACCGCCCCAGACACGCCCGGGGAATATAAAAGTTCCTGGATGCTGCAGAATAACGGAGGGAATAAATTCGGAGTGGGCACAAAAGGAGATCTGCCCGTCTTTGTGTGGATTTTCTCCGTGGAACCCAACCAGGCGGGATCAGGTGGAATCAGCGGTGGAGCCGAAATCGGCAGTGTGACGCTTGGTATCGATCAAGCCGTTTATTCAGGGGCCTGTCCTGCCAACTTGACCTTAAGTTGGACTATAGCGACGAACAACGCCGGAGCTGTCCAACACACGTTGGACCTGGTGCCAAACACCAGCGGATTCACATTCTTCCCGGTAGATATGTATTACGCTAATTTCAACGGAGCAGGATCACAGGGCTTTGAATACCTGCTAATTATTTCCGATTCAGTGAATGCCACCGCCCGAGTGAATGCCACAGGATCCAGCACAGTCCTATCAAACCTGGTCGGGTTTTCAGTGAACTGCCAGTAAAATATTCACAAAACTGAGAACAAATTAAATTCTACAATGGGGAAAGTAAGCATGACGGGTTTATGTTAGGGTGTTTTCGCTACGTTCACTCGTAATATCACCTCAAAGTTTCGATTTGGTTTTTCCCTCTTATACAACACCATTCGCTTTATCTGATTTTATTCCGAATAAGGTAACGAGAAACCCTACAAACAGGATCACAGTACTGCCGAGGTATGGTAAGTTGATATCGATATCAAAAAAATAACCTGCCAGAATTGGCCCGACGATCCGACCCAGACTATTAAAAGAGTTAATCAGGCCCATCACCAATCCTTGCCCTGTTGTCGTCCGCTTTGAGATCAAGGCGGTCGTTGAAGGCCGCAAGAGGGCGTTTCCACTGACTAGTACTGTTGCCGCAAATAAAATACCTAACATATTCACCGGCAATAGCATCAGTACAAAGCCAATGGCGTTAGCCCACAGCGCCCAACGCATTACCGATAAATCCCCAAAACGCTTGGTGAGCGGTCCCATGAGAGCCGCAGGGACAATAGCATATATCACCCCTGCAATCATGAGCACCATACCCATTTGTCCGGCATCAAAACCATAACGCGCCAGCGTGAAAAGCCCAAAGACAGTCTCTAAATTTGTCAGGCTGAAGCTAAGTAAAAAAGCAACGAATAATAAAATACCAATTGGGCTTAGAAGAGCCTCGTACATCTCCTTTATCTGGGGGGACTGCCCCCGTTCGCCATTCAACCTGATCTCCTTCGGTAGAGATTCAGGGAGAAAAAAAACAATCAAGATCGAGGCAATCAAGGTCAAAGCAGCAGCGATGTAGAAGGGAAGCGTAATAGAGTTAGAGCCCAAGAGGCCGCCAAGCCCCGGCCCCAAGACAACCCCCACACCCATCCCTCCACTGAGATATCCCATAGCCGTCCCTCGTTTTTCTTCTGTGGTGCTGTCACTCACATATGCCATCCCAGTCGGTAAAGTGATGGCGGAAAGGATACCAGCTAAGGCGCGGGCTAAATAAACAACCCACAGAGACTGGGCCACTGCGAACATCAAATGCGTGATCGCTGTGCCAAATACCCCGATCACAAGCAAAGGCTTTCGCCCGTAACGTTCAGAGATGGTACCGAAAAAAGGGGAAAAGACGAACTGCAAGAGGGCATAAACCGAGACCACAAAGCCCATCTCACGCCCACCCCCTCCAAGATTTTCAAGGTAGAAAGGCAGGATCGGGAAGATAATTCCAAACCCGATCATGACGACGACAATGGTAAAAAATAGGATAACTAGGTTTCCGCTTCGTTGAGTCTGTTGTGATTTCATTGAATAAGTTCTTCCAAAAAGTGACAAAAACCCCGCCTATGATAACCCGACTGAGGCAAACGGGCAAGTTAAATCCACATTCTGTAAAAAAGAATTTAATAAATAAAAACAGAATATGTTATCATTTTGCCATTCAATTCAGGAGAAAGCAATGAGTGAAAAACCCATGATTGGCATCATCGGCGGTTCTGGACTATATTCAATGAAGGAGTTGGAAGATGTCCAGGAAAATAAAATTTCCACCCCCTTTGGTGAGGCAAGTGCTCCCATTGTCGTGGGGACATTAGAAGGAAAACGGGCTGCCTTCCTCGCCCGTCATGGCATCGGCCACACCATCAACCCCACGCACGTCAACTATCGTGCAAACATCTACGCCCTCAAATCCCTGGGGGTAAAATGGATCATCAGTGTGAGTGCGTGTGGATCACTGCGGGAGGACTACGCCCCGGGACATATCGTCGTCCCCGATCAACTGTACGACCACACCAAGAAACGAGCCTATACCTTCTTCGACAAGGCCCCGGTTGTCCACGTTGGGGTGGCTGATCCATTCTGCCCAAAACTCTCCGAGCAATTATTCAAAGCAGTCGAAGGGACAGGCGCGCCAGCCCATATAGGCGGCACAACCATCACGATCGAGGGGCCGCGGTTTTCGACCAAGGGTGAGTCCGAGATATACCGGGGATGGGGACTTTCACTCATCAATATGACGACCGCACCGGAAGCCTTCCTGGCCCGGGAAGCGGAATGCTGCTACGCAGTGATGAACCACGTGACAGACTACGATGTGTGGCACGAGGCCGAGGAAGAGGTCAGCGTAGAGCAAGTCATTAAAATATTGATGAAGAACACAGAGGTGGCCCAAGACGCTATCCGGAACTTGGTAGCCGATTTCAACACGAATGATACATGCGAACACCACAGCGCCCTGGCTTCTGCCCTGATCACCGACCCTGCCAAGATTCCCCCGGAGCAGATAGAGCGGTTATCGCTTTTGGTGGGGAAGTATTACAAATAAGTTTTTTTAGGAAGGAACAGTTCTCGAACAGGAAAAGGCTAAGTAAACAGAATTTCGCAGGTTGGAGCAAGGCGGTTAAAAAAAGTGAACAGATACCGGCTAATCGGCTGGATTGGACTGTCGTATGTTTCTTCACCAACCCTGGTCAGGTTTTATCGATCTACTGCTGGATTACTTATTCCACTTTCTGGAATTGATTTCCCAAGGGGGCCCACACGAACAACAAATGAGCACCAGCCCCGCCGATGAGAATAAGGCTGATTTCATCATAACAAGCGGTGCCCTTTAGCTTCAACGCGCAACCAACGATCACGGCTCCCCAGATAATAGCACTGGCTAAGATATAAAACCCGATCGATTTCTTATCCATTATTTTCTCCTTGTTTGCTAAGTATTTCAGATAGTATTACCTGTTTGATAAGAACGAAATATATATAATTACAAACCAGCTAATCTGTGATTCAGAAAGTAAAGATATTATTAAGCTAGAGATTGTGGATTACTTGTATTCAATTTTTCTAGGGTGACTGAAAATAATAAAAGGGAAAATACTGCAAGCAGTATATCATTAATAGGCAGCGTAATTTGACTGATGGTACAAATTACTCGAATTATACAATCGTAGAGGGGAATATTTCATTAATGCAAACACAAGTATTGATTAGATCACAGGCATGCTGGGCAAAGCATTGCTGACACCCCTACGATTTACTAGACTTATGGGATTTATTCACTCCCTGAACTCACTTTGATATTCATCTCGGGATATAAGCCTAAAACACCCTCTTCTGAAGCGTCGCATATCCCCCTTTCGGTGATGAGGGCAGTCACCAGGCGGGCGGGAGTGACGTCGAAAGCATAGTTGGCAGCGGGGCTGTCGGCGGGGGTGAGAAGCACCGTCTTGATCTCCCCCTCGTGCAAACCAGAAATATATTTCACTTCTGTAGCATCACGCTGCTCGATGGGGATTTCCTTGACCCCGTCGCTAATTTTCCAGTCGAATGTTGAGCTGGGCAAAGCGACGTAAAAGGGCACGTCGTTATCGTTTGCGGTCAGCGCTTTAAGGTAAGTACCAACCTTATTGGCGACATCGCCGGTGTAAGTTGTGCGATCGGTACCGACGAGGACCATATCAACCATGCCGTGCTGCATGAGGTGGCCGCCGACGTTGTCGGGGATGACGGTGTGGGGGACGCCATGCTGACCCAATTCCCAGGCAGTCAGGCGGGCACCCTGGTTGCGGGGGCGGGTCTCGTCCACCCAGACGTGGATGGGGATTCCTTGATCATGAGCAGCGTACATGGGTGCGGTGGCCGTGCCATAATCCACACAGCCCAGCCAGCCTGCATTGCAGTGGGTGAGGATGTTCACGGGTTCACCCCCCTTGCGATTAGCGAACTCTTCAATCAAGGTAACGCCGTGTTCCCCAATCATGCGGCAGGCTTCGACCTCTTCCTCAGTTAACGCCAAAGCAGTCTTTTTCGCAGCGTTTATCTTATCTTCATACCCTGACACTCCAGCGATAGCGTTTATTTGACGCTCAACAGCCCAATGGAGATTGACAGCCGTCGGTCGGGTAGCTTTCAATTGATCAGCGGCTTTTTCGATAAACGTCTGGAAAGTCTCCCTGGAAGTCTGGGGCGCCTGTAAGGCTGCTAGATACATACCGAAGGCGGTCGTTGCCCCAATTAGGGGAGCGCCACGTACGTGCATCTCCTTGATAGCTATCGCCGCCTGTTCGACGGTGGTGAGGTCTTCGATGATGAACTTATGGGGAAGGTGACGTTGATCGATAATCTGGATGACCTGAGGATCATCCGCTTTAATCCAAATAGTGCGGTAGTGCTTCCCTTCAACTTTCATCTTCAACTCCTAAGATTGTATCCAGGGTAGTATCGTCCAATGGAATTATACTCGGAACGCTCTTAGAAAGAATCATGGTAATATTCACGCTCGTAGGTAGTTAATCTTGAAGAAAACTTTGGAGAAGACCAGATGACAACAAAGGCAGCACAAAGGAGCATAGAGTTATTCGACAGCGGCTATTGTTGTGCCGAGAGTATACTCCTCGCTGTAGCAGAGGATAAAGGTATCGAATCTGACCTCATCCCCAAGATAGCGACTGGATTTTGCAGCGGGATGGCGCGGACATCCAATCAATGCGGCGCGGTCAGTGGCGGGATATTAGCCATTAACCTCTTTACCGGTAGAAGTTCCCCTGAAGAATCGCATGAGGAGAACTATGCATTTGTAAAAGAATTTCTAAGTGCCTTCGAAAAGAATTTCGGCTCTATCAACTGCCAAGAACTTACAAGTTGTGATTTGAGTACTACTGAAGGGCAGGCTTTTTATCAGGAAAATCATATAAATAAAAAATGTCAAACACTCAT
The DNA here is from genome assembly GCA_050115475.1 of Anaerolineales bacterium. Lineage (GTDB taxonomy): Bacteria > Chloroflexota > Anaerolineae > Anaerolineales > UBA11579 > JASFQL01. Next base: position 112,004 of record JASFQL010000002.1, on the reverse strand, counting down.
CGGAGGATCTACGCGTTTGGTATTGGACATGATATGAAATAAGAGCACAGGGGGTGAAAATTATCGTAAGGGAATCACCTCTTACTCTCAATAATGGCTATTGGTTAATTGAATAAATCGCCGTATAATCAACAAAATTCAAATCCATTCGAATAACAAAGTGGAAAACATCATGCGAAGGAATATTCATTATCAAGTGAGATTTGCCGTTTTATTCATCTTTTTATTGATTTTCATTTCTGCCTGTACTCAAACTTCAGAAACACCACATCCCCAATCGCCATCCACCTCCAACCAACCTGCAGATTACATCATCCGAATCGAATTGACCTCAACAACTGTATGGGCCGATCTGAGGGTCCTGAGCGAACAAGATATCATCTCAGCAGAACTTGTTTCTGTTTCAGGAGAACCAACCTACCAGGATGCATCCCCGGGGGGCCAGGCGATTGACCAACCCATCGATGATATCGAGCTTGGGAGCGAAGTAGGAATAACGGTCGATTATCGCATCAAAGCGGAGGCGAGTGAGAACGGCTTGGCTTTCCGATTACAAAGAGATAATCCAAATGGATGCACTGTGCGGATATTTCATGTCGTTGGAGAAGAAGCCCAACTCGTCTATAAGTTGGATCATCAGGATGCAATTGAATTTGATGATAAGAATACTATCGATTTTACTTTAGACCTCAAAACAATGGCTATAGCCATAATAGATAGCCCTCCCCAAACGCTCCTCCCCGCGGCTGACGCCGCTTCAATCATCTTTCACAACGGCTACGTCATAACACTCGATGAAGAGAATCACGTATTCGAAGCTATCGCGATCAAAGGGAATGAAATCCTGGCAGTGGGAACAAATGACGAGATACTTGCCCTGCAAGGAGAGGACACCACCCTGATCGATCTATCAGGACAAACCCTCCTCCCCGGTTTCATCGATGGCCATACCCATATCCTGATATTTCCGGATCGAATGGGGAAAACCCTGGATGACGCCATTGAAGTTGCTTTAAGCTTAGGTTATACATCCGTGACAGAGATGGTGGGCGAAGCTGACTTTATCGAAATACTACAGCTAGCCGAGCAAGAAGGTCGCATGCGGCTGCGCGTCAACCTTTTCACAAATATCAATCAGGGCTATCTCGATGGTGATAAAAATATCTTGGTTGAAGATTCCTGGTCATTCACACATGCGCCAATCCTCGACCATGACAAAATGGTTCGCGTGCCTGGTATCAAGATTTTTGTCGATGGAGCCGGCACGGAGGGGCGTGGCTGCCCCGCGATGAGGGATCCCTACCCTCAAGAAACTCAAAACGCAGATTGGTTCAAATCCACCTGTTTTACCCCTTACGGCGACCTTTATTGGGAGCAGGAGGAACTCAACCAGGTTGTCGATGATGCACAGGCAGCCGGTTTCCGGGTGGCATTCCACGCCATGGGCGATAAAGCCATTGAAGCGGCTCTCGATGCGATCGAATACGCTTTGGATGGCGAATCCAATGAAATCTACCGCCATCAAATACAACACAACAGCGTATTGGATGAAGACCTGATGGACCGTTACGTTTCAATGGATATGTTGGGTTCGCTACGGGGTTACTTCCCCACCTGTTATCAGGCTGATGCAAATCCTGTGGCGGGCAACCGCTACGCGCTCCCCGGATTGGGGGTACATGCTTATCTCGAAACCGACTTCGGGTGGACAGTTGACCCTAACGATAAATACGCTATACGCAACCCCAATTCAAGCAGTGCACTCTACAGTTTAGTGACTCATAAGCAAACACTGGAAGACGGCACAGTCTGCAATCCCGAACCGTGGTTGTCTCAACGAGTCATCACGGTTGAGCAGGCCCTGCGTATCATGACCATTGAAGGGGCGTACGCTGTTTCGCAAGAAGATTACCTGGGCAGCCTGGAGCCGGGGAAGTTCGCCGATATCATCATCCTCTCCGATAATCCCTTGACCACCGAGCCCGATGACCTCCAAGACCTGGAAGTGTGGATGACGATGGTAGCCGGGAACACCGAATACTGCGCACCGGGGCAGGAGGAGTATTGTCCCTAGACCTATAACGAAAGTGTTGGCAGTGTATGGGATGGTGAATGTCCATCAGAGAATAGGGTAGAAATGAGCGTGGTGTTCAAAAGGCATGAACTCCCTATCGCCTATTCGATGATCGCGGCAGCAGACAGAGTGAAGCCGCGCAGAGACGGCCGCCATCCCTTCGATAAATACTTCCTATTGTGGATAGCATTTAAAAACATATACACAACAATCGCCCACAAACAAGGCTACAGCATCGAGTTATTGCTAGAAGATGACGGATCGGTTGCGACATTATCAAATGGCAACGTGAAAATCCCCAAAATAAAAATAGTGAGTGAATTAGAACAAATCAATCTGGCGTTGGAAGAATTCGGCAACCCTCTGAAAACCAACCTCATCAAACACCCTAGCACGCAGTTCTTCGCTAAACGGATCCCATCGTGGGAGGGGATAAAGATCGAGCAGGATGCTTTTGGGCAAAGGGTAAATGGGGTCATCAACGTGAACTATACGAGTAGCAGCGATTATCCCGTTTGGAGTCCCATCGACATCCAGATATTTGAGAGTTACCTGGAGAATCCAAAGGATGAAAAAGCACGAGACTTTCTAGCCCGACAAATCGTAGAACTGCTTTACACAGTCAGCCAAAACCTGATGTACATCGGGAGAAATTTCAGCGATGCGAACGATATTTCTGTTCCAGAGAACGCGCTGCCCATGATTGAAATGATAGTGTCAGACTTTACCCAATGATTATTCTCCCTATCCACATCCAGAATAGTCAACTACTCTTATGAAAAAAGAAAGGTTGGGCACCCAAAGGAAATTTTTATAAATGGTTTGACCTTTTGATATAGGGTTCTGTATCAAAAATCAGGAAACGATTGGCTTCCTGATTTTTTTAATTCCAGAGGAAATGAGTTTATCAGATAAAAATCATACAAGCACAACTTATGGGTTTTGGGAAACGCAGGTATTCGGTATGAATTCAAATTGATCCAATGAAACATTTAACATAGGAGAAAAATAACTCTTATCCTCAAGGATATCGAAATCAGTTCCCCAATAATAATTAAATATACTGCGGAATGTGTTTATCGGAGAAATCGAATTATAAAAAATCTCGTCTCCCCCTTCAGGTAAATAATAGGCATTCAAAATACTTAGGCGGTTAACAGCAGAATCCCAGGTCCAACCATGATCGCTCTGGAGAATAATCACCGGAGGTGTTTTTGACTTTTCGATTATTGCATCTACGAACTCGAGAATTCGAGGATTTAGGAATTTTATCGAGTTGACATATCCCACGTACATATCAGTCTCTTCATGTATATATTCACCTTCTGAGGAAAAAATATAGGGATCATGAGGGACAAGGATATGCGTATATGTGAATTTTGGAGAATCATATTCATCGGCGATGTTTTTTAGTTCGTTCAGTGTAAAAATTGTTTTGGTATACAGCCGTTTATGCCTAATATCATCAAAGGCGGGATGAAGGTTTATTGAAAAGAAAGTCGTGGAGTCAATCACCAATAATCCCATTGATGTATCCAAAAGCATGACTTCGAATTCCGAAATGGATAAACCAAGAAGAGGTGATTCCTCTACAGCTAATTGAACGTCTGAATCAATACTTACCACTCGACTAAGGCCGCCATCTAATGTAATTATCGTATAGCCTGCCTCTTTAAGCATTGACCATATAGCCGCGTCTCGTAGAGAATCGTGGTAAACCTCATTAATAGAATTCAAGTAATTCAGGTTAAGTGAAGATGTTAGAGACAGATGAGTCCAAGGATAATTCGATTGGCTGCAATCCCCAACTTGAAATCCACGATCCTCCAAAGCTGAAAGAAAAGGTTGATTGTCGAAATTGAATTCCCTTTCTATCACGTCTGCTCGAGCATATCCATCCAATGTAATGTAGTAAATATCAGGTAAAACCCGCGAACCTGTAATTAGCGCTTCTTCAGTATCTTTCTGGATTTTGTTTACTTCCAGCATCCCGACCTGGATTACTGAATAGATAAAAAGGATCATGCTTGTGATAAATATGACCTCAGTGATTCTCTCGGTATTGGTAATTCTTTTTATAATGATCCAACAACCAACAAAGAAAATAACAGCCCAAATGACAATTAAATATCTATGACGAATGATATCTTTCAAAAAGAAATAAACATGGCCGTAAGTAAAAAATAATATCCCAATCAGAAAAGATAGAAGGAAAGCTTTATCCCCGCTTTTTAATATTATGTTTAGCAATATGAAAACCAATATACCCATCAATACGGAAATGATAATTGGCCGGACGATCTGTTCTAAATCAACAAACTTATGGTTGTAAAGATATAGACTTAAAATCGGGAAAATTGAAAAGAAAATTATTGATGAGAATTGTTTCAAAGACGTTTTATCAAAGGGATGTTTTTTTTCTATTTTCATTGTAAATTACGAGGGTATATTTAATTCCTTCTTTATAAAATCAATTACAGCAATTCGACCTATGATTCAAAATCTTACACCAATCAGAATAAAATGACAAGCAATGACCGATAATTCAGCTAAAGAGTGTAATTTCTTTTCACTTGATATCCGGAATAATTCAAACCCATCTATCGTAAAAATTGCACTAATACATTGACAATTCTACCAACCCCCTCTAAACTAAACTTATGTTAGCGCGGGTGAATTCATGCGCCGTCATCGGTTTGGACGGCGTCATTGTCGAAGTCGAGGTGGACACCAACCGTGGGCTGCCTAAAGTCATCATCGTGGGGCTGCCCGATGCAGCAGTTCAAGAGAGCCGAGAGCGGGTTCAATCAGCGATCAAGAACGCTGGGCTGGAATTTCCTCGAAACAAAGTCACCGTCAACCTGGCCCCTGCCTCGGTGCGGAAAGTAGGGCCAGTCTTTGACCTCCCCATCGCCCTGGGAGCACTCATCCACTCTCATCAACTCCCGCCCAAAGGGTTAGATGACGCCATGGTAATAGGCGAACTCTCTTTGGATGGGATCGTGCGGCACGTTAGAGGAGTGCTGCCGATGGCTGCCCTGGCCCGCAGAGAAGGGTTCAAACGCCTGTTCGTTCCCGAGGAGGATGCAGCCGAAGCTGCGCTCATCCCCGACATCGAAGTATTTCCGGTGACATCCCTGACCGCTCTCTACAATCACCTCACCGGTGGAGAGGAAATCGAATCGCTGACCATCGATCCAGTCATCGACATCACCCCCCACGTTCATACGGATTTTGCCGACGTGAAAGGGCAAGAACACGTCAAACGCGCCCTGGAAGTGGCTGCGGCTGGCGGGCACAACATCCTGATGATTGGCCCGCCCGGCGCGGGGAAGACCCTGCTGGCGCGCGCCCTGCCGGGAATCATGCCGCGCATGTCGGTGGATGAAGCCCTGGATGTGACCCGCATCTACTCGGTCGCCGATCAACTTCCGGATAACGTGCCCCTCATCCAAGAACGCCCATTCAGAGCGCCACACCACACTATATCAAATGCAGGATTGGTCGGTGGAGGGAACTGGCCCCAACCGGGTGAGATCAGCCTGGCGCACAGGGGTGTGCTGTTCCTGGATGAGATGCCGGAGTTCGGCCAGCGAGTACTGGAAGTGATGCGCCAACCGATGGAGGACAAGCAGGTGACCATCAGCCGGGCGCAGGGCGCCCTGACCTTCCCGGCTAATTTCCAATTGATTGGGGCGATGAACCCCTGCCCGTGCGGATATTACGGCGATCCCGTGAAACCCTGTTCCTGTTCCCACTATATGATCACCCGCTACCAAAAGCGACTATCTGGGCCGCTACTAGATAGGATCGACATCCACGTCGAGGTACCGCGTGTGGATTATGAAAAGCTCAGCGACGACCGAAGGGGAGAGCCGACCGCCACGATCCAGGCCAGGGTGGAAGCCGCCCGTCAACGCCAAAGGGAGCGCTTCGTAGAGCACAACCACATCGCTTGCAACGCTGACATGGGACCAGCAGAAATCCAGATCCACTGCGACGTCGACGAGACGGGGCGCTCGCTGTTGAACAGCGCCATGCGGCAGATGCAGTTATCGGCGCGGGCTTACCACCGCGTACTCAAGCTATCCCGCTCCATCGCTGACCTGGCCGGAGAAGAAGCCATCACCCCCACCCACCTGGCGGAGGCGTTACAGTACCGCCCGAAGATCACGCTGCATTGATGAGCAGAGTCTAAGTTTGAGTTTCCTGGATGGTAAAACTATCTGATTTTCGAAACCGTGTCCTGCCCCATGAGGCCAACAAAAGGGGAAGAAGCGTTATCCAGGCCGCGAACAGTTTCTCGCTTTCGCCTTCATCCAAGGCGTTCACCCCGTATACCCCCAAAACACAATTCTTTGTGAGGTAATCGATTCTCAATCCCCCTGCTTCAATCAAGCCGGCAAACCGTGATCCACTCCAAAGTTCTCGAATGCAATTCTTATAATGGTCTGCAAACTCATACGGGGTCCAACTTGGGTTGAAAATAAATTTACTCCACCGGGAAAAGCGGATCAGCCGGTTGTATAAAATCACCGCTGCTTTTTCTACAGGCTTGCGACCTAAGGTATAAAAATCAACCCCAACAGCCATGCCGAGAACAAAAAGAAGTCCAATACTTATGTAAACCAGACTGAAGCCAACTTTCCGCCAGATAAACGAACTCCGCTGCGGGAATGAAAAATCTTTATCTGGAACAGATTCTGGACCATCTTCGGAAGTGCGATCTATGAGGGATCGGCTGCTGGTCGGTTCAAACTCCACCCAGCCGATTCCCGGAAAGTAAATTTCTGCCCAGGAATGGGCATCCGCCCGGATCACTTCGTAGATACCCTGGTCGCTGTCATAATTTCCAGAAGCGTACCCGACAACCAGCCTCGCGGGCAGCCCTGCAGCGCGGGACAAGACAACCATCGCAGAAGCAAAATAATCGCAGTATCCTTCTTGGGCATCGAACAAGAAGTAATCGACCACATCCCGATCTTTCGGGGGTGGAGAGACCTCTAGTGTATAGGGATAATTTCTCAAGTACCTTTCAATAGCAATTGCCCTGGTATACCGGTTTCTCGTACCCTGGGTAATCTGGTCAGCCAGGTCATACAAGCGAGATGGGAGATTCGAAGGTAGCTGCAAATACCTTTCTAATATCCACATTGGATAATCCTGCGAGGCGGAAAATAAGGTTTGATCGAAATACAACGGCCAGGCAATTTCAGCCTGATATGATCGATAGTCCATCTGTCCGGCGTAAAGATCATCGAATTGTGCTTCTTCCAAGGGTATCCGGTAAAAAAAACCAAATGGCCGATTAGTGGTGATGATCTGCCCGGTGTAATATAGGCGTTTTTCCGCATCATCAGCAAGTGAAAATGTAAATTTATATCGGGTATTATCCAGGTTCACAGTAAGAGGTAATTCTTCTTCTGGATTCATTTGAAGTAACTGAACATCGCCAGCCAGCCACCCCTTTCCCGTATAGATTTCATACGTATGGCTGCGCCAGTAAGGATGATTTGTAATATTCGTTACAAAATCATCGCTGGCCTGCACGTACATAACGACATTTTCCAGCAATTCCGGCGGGGTACCGATCAAATGGCTGGTTGGGAGAATCCCCTCATCTTTTTGGGTACTTTCCTTTTGGGGTTTGACTTCATACAAGCCGATTGCCGGTGCTATCGATGTAGATTCATCATCCTGGTTAAAATCCCGGAAGGTATTTACTAACTCCTGCAGTGAGATTGAGGGGATGAGATTTGTGAGAACAACCAGGGAAAAAGCAATTACCAGTGAAAAACCGATTATATCCGTTCGAATATACTCTGAATAACTGATCGACCGCCTTTCCCAATCCTGTTCTCTACGGTTGTGTTGGATATAAACCACGAGCACTAAACAGATCGCCAATACAATACTAAGAACCCAGGTATTCGCCTTGATATACGCCACGACCAAGGTCACCACGCCCATCACAGGAACAATGACTGCGAAAGGTTTCTTTATCCATCTGACAGCCCACCCCAACCAGGCAGCCAATACCCATACGATGTAATTCCAGATTAGAATTGTCGCCTGTTCGTTGAATCCGCCGCTTCCACTCATCAAATCCCCCCACCAGGCAGCGACTTCACTGAATATCGTCCCAAGGGTAAAAGAAACCCTTACCGATGCCTGCTGAAGCTGGATTAAACCATCCTCTGGAAAATCGCTTAGCAGAACCGGAACGAGCCGGATGAAATTCCCCAACCAGGAAAGTAAAGAATTCCCGACCTCATTGATGAACAGAACGGAGAAAAACACACCAAGCAATATCAGGATTATCACTCGTAATACGAATTTTCCTCTATTGGAAAACATTTTCCATGTCACCAATAATCCTATCAGTCCGCAGCCTAACAATACAGTAAAGTTAACGCCGCGCACCAGTTCGTTGAGACCGATAACTAAAAAGAAAACATTCAGAGCCGCTATAAAAAGTAACTCCAGACTCGCTTGATTTTCCTTAGGGAATAATAGGTTTACAATCTTACGCATTTAGTCCCCTTTTTCATCTGCACGCACCATGATCGCCCGCCCCAAAGGCGTGTACTTCCATTCAATTTCCCCCTGGCGCCCAGGTCTGGCTTCAGGGATTGAGAACAACTGAGGCGTTAAGACATGATGCCGGATACCATGCTGCTTTATCAGTTTCCCGACCCTGTTTATCTCATGGACATGATCGGATTCATTAGAAGCAACAAGCATGACCGTTGGAGTGATCTCCTTTTTTCGGAAGTAATCCAGCTTGTTGAGCCAATCTGCCTGAGTAGAAGATGTGATTACGATGATGTTGCTGTTTCGCTGGAGGTAACGCCGACTGTGCTCCAATAATTTGTCAATCCCCATCGAACCGCGCCGGATTAAAGCCAGCGTCTTCAAAATCTCGCCTCTTTGAGTCAACCTAGATCTGGGAGGGTGTAATTCAAATCTCTCGCCCGATGCGATCAAACCAACAGATTTCCCTGTTTTCAAACCCTGATCTGCTAATGAGGCTGCCAGAATGATGCTGTGTTCATCTGTGGCATCATCGCCTTCCCCTACCTGAGCTGCATCCTCAAGGTCTAACAGCAACCACAAGGCATTTGAAGCGTGAATATTTTCAAAAATCCGCACATAGGGTTCATCCTGTTTGGCTGTGATCATCCAATGGATTTTAGCGTAACTATCCCCTGGCATGTACTCTCGTGCGCCGATACTGCTGACCGATTTTTCTGTCCTGATCCTGGATGTCCGGCTTTCATCCACTCTCCGTCCTGCGGTGATTTGTAATTCAAATGGTAGGGGGATTACAGGCGGGGCAACGGTAAAAGTTACTTTCTCTTGATAGTGAATTCCAACTGAATAGATCCCAAAAATATCACCTGTTTTAATAGATAGTGGACCTAGATGGAATACCCCCCTCCTTTCGCAAGGAGTGCGTTTCTTCCATCGTCTCTCTGAGTTACCCCCAATCCCTGTGCCGATACTGACCGAATAACCGGGCAAGTCCGAAGCGTCCTCTATCGATATCCACGCAGCAGGAACAACAGAGAGATTATGCATAGTGAAACGCTCATCCAACCAATCTCCCACCTGCAGCCAGCCGTAGAGCTGGTCTCTATTCAGCCGCAAGCCTTGAGCCAGATGGCGACTCCAATAATAGGATAGCAGCCAAATACTGCAGAATCCAACCAAAACAATCATCCAGGCTTTGTTTGGGAACAGCAGTTGTAGAATCACCAGGGTGAGAACCAGCCCTCTCAGCCAGGGTGTCGTAAGACGAATAGTGACAACAGGTTGGTCTTCCATAGTCAATTTAAATCGCTTTATTTTTCAAAAAAACACTCAAATATGAGGTAAATTCAATCCATTAAACCATGGTTTTTTACGAAATAATAATTCTGGAAAATCGCAGCGCAATGAAAACTATGCAGGTAATTATATCCCCACTGAAATTTCGAATACAAATCCCCCACGATCAAGAAAGATTCTTTAGGCTGCTCCTCGACTTGATTAACAATCATATCGAGGTAATACCGTTCAACTACAACATACTCATCGATGACGTCCTAATTGCGTGGGAGAGACTCCCAGGAAACTGAGAGTATTAAGCATTAATTACATGGAGACTAAAGTTATAGAAGTGAATTATTTCCTAAAAAGATAATTTATGGAGTAAAATTACATAACGGTTAATTTCATTGGGACTATAAGATTGTTTGGGGAAGGGATGAATATGAAATTTAAACTTGAACCATGGCTAAAAACAATACTCAATGCAATAATATTAGGATTAACTGGGGAGGCACTATTTACAATATTACTTAAAACCTGGTTAGAAAACCATATTCCCGAAGCCAAAAATTTTGGTTGGGCAGTTCTTTTAATATTTTTTTTAGCAGTGTTGATATATAGATATTGGAAAGTGGAAAATCAATTGCGACTATTAGGATTACTAAATATTTATGATCATGCAGAGGAAACAATAATTGATGGCCTAAAACAAGCCAATTATTCCTATTGGTGGTTTGGAACGTCAGCTTATTATGTTTTGTGTGATCCGAAAACTCGAGAAGAACACATAATAACAAAACCAAAAACTGATTTTGTATTTGTAACAATTGATCCCGAATGTCCCTCAGTTGTTGCTTCCCAGGCTGAATGGGGCCATCAAACTATCGAAGATACCACTGACAACATTCTTGAGACAATGGAAAATATTAGAAAAGTAAAAGAAAGAAAGATAAATATATCATGGGAAGGTCGGTCAACAACTCCTACATTTCGTGTGGTTGCTATAAATCAAGAAAAGGTTTTTGTCAGTTTCTATGAAGAAGGCAAATTGGGTCCTGAATGTAAACAACTTGAGTTAGACGCAAATAGTCTGCTTGGAGAATGGTTCATGCAATACGTTTTGCTTTCTAGAAAAGATGCAACACGTATGAGAATTGAAAGAACGTTAGCTAGGTATATATTTAATAATACAAATTTAAGCCAGGAGGAAATATTAGTATATATGAAAAAAACTTGCCCTGATGATGATGTCTATATTATAGAACGTGCTATTGATGAAATGACTGTAAAATAAGTGTATATTCAATCATGAACACAGATTGCATTTTCTGCAAAATCGTGAGTTCCGATAAGGATTCACTAAAAGAATATGATCAACCACTAATTGAGACAGATAATTTTTTTGTAGTCTCCGCCATTGGGCAGTTTATTAAAGGATATTTATTAATTTGCTCAAAGTCTCATTTTTTAAATATGGGTAGCCTTGATACAAGTATCTTCGATGAATTTATTGAAGTAAAAGAACGAGTAAGAAAATTACTTTATGATGTTTATGAAATTTCTCCTATCTTTTTTGAACATGGAGCGGCTCGAATAAAAAATAGGGCAGGAACTTGTGTGGATCATGCCCACTTGCATGCAGTTCCCATTGAGATACATGATGCAAAGGTTTTTTCATCTATATACTTTTGTAAAGAGATACCTGCGACACCAGAAAGCGTTATCAGTTTCAGTAAAACCGGCAACCCCTATTTTTTCTTAGAGATTTCAGATAGGAGAATGTATTTATTTGATGCGCTGTTATTGCCGTGCCAGTTTGGTCGGAGAGTGCTAGCTCAACTAGTTCACCTGAATAACCATTGGAATTGGAGAAAATATCCTTTTGAATCCAACGCGATAAACACTACTCGAAAATTACAAGAATGGATTGGAAGCAGTGATGGCAAATAACTACCAGATATATTTTGCACAACCAGTTGACGATATAGACCGCAAATCTATTGTTGATCATGTTCAAAAAGTAAAAGATTTGTTAAAGGACCTACCAATCGAAGTGGTTGCCCCATATATTGATGAGACTATGCACAACCTTCCCATAGATGAAGAGGGTGCTAAATATTTAGTAGGGAAAGATGCATCTTTTCTTGATAAATGCGATATTCTTCTTGCTGACTTGTCTAAAGAAAATCGTCAAGCCGTAGGAATATATTTTGAGATGGCTTACTTCTGGTTCGTAAAGAAAAAGGAGATCATTGTATATGTGGGGAGTACGAGTATTGCTGAAAGAGTATGGATAAAGGGAACCACAAAAAAAATTTGTAAGTCGTGGAAGGAAGTTAGAGACGCTGTTGAAGATTGTATATCATAATTATCCCCTCTGGTAGTTTTGATTTATTATCAAAAAAGTTTCATTTTACCAGCATCGAAAAATTTCTATAGATTCCGACAGAATAAATTAAGGTAAGTATCCCCCAACGACAAGTAAGAAGTCATGTTCTATAGAGGCTATATTTCTATCACCTCCTTGTTCATCAGTGTAGTCGGTGTCTTTTTCTATCTTTTGGATCATTCATTCATTTATATCCTTGGGAATAACTATAATTGTCCCTATAGTTATATTGGTAATAGGTTGAAGCTCAGGTTTAATTTCAATCTCATCCCAGAAAAACTCGATATCATTTGCACGTTTGAGATATTGGATTATTGAGTCATCTGAGTGCGAATAATATGTATTTGCAAGTGTTCTATAATCTGTATACTCTTCTACTGTAAGTATACAGGGAAGCTTAATATTGCTTTCGTCACATATATAAAAGTTCAATCCTAGAACTTTGTTTAAGTAATACAAAAAATATTCTTCCGTTCTGGGAGTATTGATATCTGGAATGACGATTGTGCCTCCAGTTGATACTACTTTTATTAATCCGTTCTCATCTCTTAATAATTCTGCTATTCTTCCTGCATATTGATAGTTTCCATACACTTCGTTTGCGATTGCGGTTGAACTATTAAATTTACTCTCTGTTGGAGTAAACATACATGGCAAATTGTCATAAGGAGGAGTACAGCCCCGGATTAATCCGATATCTGGAGGGGGCGTTGGCGTAACAGTTACAGTAGTGGTTATTGTGGAGGTATTAGTTAGTGTTAACGTAGGTGTATTTGTTGATACTCTTGTTGGAAATAGTGTATAAGTTGGTGTAGAAAGTATCCAGTTTTCATATCCTGTTGCCATACCACCACCAGAGAATAGGGCAATCAGTAAGATTATTAATGCTCCTATTATTATTCTTACTTTATTTTTGTTCTGAGTAAAAGGCTTTTCCAAAAGAGGCCATATTAATTTGTATACTCCAAATAAAGCGATAGTGACAATTGCTCCTGCTATAGTGAAATATTCTGTTAATTCTAGTGTTTTGAAATATTCTTCAATTGTCACAGAAGCCCCCTTGCTGAGAAAAGACGATATACCTCCGATGATAAGGAAAACTGCTCCCCAGCCGAAAATTTTCAATAGGGACTTTATTATTGAGCAACAAGAAGTTTTCTGATTTTTCATTCCAATCAATGATATTCCCGTCTATATTATAACCTGATGGAATGTCTTCCAGATAACAAAAGCTACATTTGATATCATTCCAAAAATCACCGCTTGGTAGCTCCTGATACAATTCATTAGCAACATTTTCCGATACAATTCTCCCTGCCGAGAACCATAGTTCATCATCCCTATACTTGACGAAATGGGGTACTTGCTTAAATTAATAATTATGATTTATTTGTATGATGAGAATAATTATAGAGTCTCTGACCTCAACAGAAACATTATTGTATCGTTTGTGGATGACCTTGTATTGATGAACAGGTCATAATTATCCCAGCTAATATCCAGGGAGCAGAGTGGTTCCCCATGCCCCTCAGGCTACTTCCCCAATACCATCCCTGTCGGGTCAATCTCTCTGAGAATACGCTGCTCCTCGGAGGTCGGCGGTTGGGTAAAAGGCACTTCATCTGGGATCGAGATTTCGAAGTCGCTGTTGGCCTGAACATTCTCAACCGTCACGCCCGGGTGCAGGCTGAGGAGTGACAAGCGCTTCGTGTCTTGGTCGAAGCCGTAGACGCCGAATTGGGTGATGACACGGTAAGGACCACACCCGGCAGACAGACCTGCGTCCTCACGAGTGCCCTCACCCTGCAGCCAACCTGGCGTCGTGATGAAATCGAGTTTCTTCATGAAAGTGCGAGTACTTTGATTTCGCATGATATATAGTGTCCGCCAGCAGAAAGATCCCAGGTCATTGGCCCCCCCCGAGCCGGGCAGGCGTACCTTAGGTTTCTCCCAATCCCCAATGACGGTCGTATTCAGGTTGCCATAGGCATCCATGGCGGCCGCACCTAAAAAGGCATAGTCAACAAAACCTGCCTGGGCAGCGGACATGACATCGTGCATCGAAGAAGCCGCCATTGCCCGGTGAAAGGTACGTGAGTCGCCCACGGAAACGGGCAAAACCGGGACTTGCGGCCCGATCCCGCCTGCTTCAAAAATAATCAGAATATTAGGCGCATGGGTGCGCTGTGCCAGCATTGTGGAGATCATGGGAAGGCCTGTGCCCACAAAGACAGCCCGGTTATCTTCCAGGAGTCTAGAGGCCATGCAGGCCAGCAGTTCGGATAAATTGTAGTTTACCGTGTTGGATGAATTCATCACCTTACTCCGCAACTTCATCATCGTTAGACAGGGGCGCCCTTAGATGTTCGATTTGTTTGAGTTCGGAAATCGTTCTCAGCCCCCCGATCTTCTCAAGATATTCTTCGAAGTCGGCCACGCCAAAAATATATTTTTCGAAATACTGTTTTGCGCCTTCGGGGGTTTTCGCCATCTGCAACCACTCACGGATGTGCTTTTCATCGAAATAGTACTGGTACGGCATCTGCGTGGGATGGGCGCCATACGGCACCTCACAAACAGCATCGACCACATAGAAGGGGATGGACGTTCGATCCGGTTCACGGCGGACTTCATCGTTAGAAATAATCTCCTCGGTGGTCACGATCACCCGCCGGGAAGCACGCGCCAGCTCAAAATCCTCCACCAAAATGCCATCGATCTGGATATTCCCATACTGGTCACAGCGCGGTACATGGAGGACCGCCACATCCGGGTAAGCAGCTGGGACCAGTGTAATGGATTTGCCGCTCCAGGGATCGCGTATCTTTTTCGCAGAACTCCTCTCAAAAGTATCCGTCCCTGCCAGGTTGCGAGTCGGGATGAAGGGAATACCCATCATCCCTGCCAGGAAACGCCACTGGTATCCACCATTGGATATTTCAGCAGCTACCTTGACCTCTCCACTCTCAACGGCGCGGCGTCCTGCCGGTGAAAGCCCGCGTAGTTCATGCCCGAAGGAATAAGCACACTCGACCTTACTGATACAACCTGCACCGATCAACACATCGATGTCGTGCACTGCAGTCTTGCCAGCCAATATCAGATCGCGGCGCTTCTGGCGGATTATTTCATAGATGACCGCCATCGGCACCCGAACATGTCCAAACCCGCCAATTGCGAGAAAATCACCATCTGCAATATAGCGAGTTACAGCCTCCTGAACGCTCATACGCTTGTCGATCAAACCACGGGATTTATGTTCACGCACCCAATTACGGTTTTCGTCGGGGTCGTGCCAGCCAATCAGCTCCCCCTTTCCTTCTGCAATGATTTCTATCGTTTTTGCCATGTTCACTCCTTATTGCCGCCTCTTTCACCATCAATCTCGTACAGCAAGAGCAATGTCACCGTCCTTTCCCCAATGTGGATTAAAATGTTGTTTACTGTATTTGACGTGAATTTTCAATAATCACAATATGATTGATATTATATTCTGATTATATTAAGTGTCAAACTTGTTATAAAATCATATATCGGGTAGTCTATCATAGCTGCCCATCCTTATCGGATTACATCACCAATATGAACCAGCCCCTGCCCTTCCCTAAGAAGCTGAGGAAGCTGGCATACAACCAAATCAACACCCCGTGCGGGTGAGGATAATTAAAAAAATGAGTAAAAATACAAAACTCCTCCAAGTATTCGACGACCTCCCCGACCTGCTGGCGATGGCAAATGAAATTGAAGAGAAAGATGGAGGATATTCTTATGACATCCAAGACAAGTTGCGGGAACAATACCGAAGAGAGGGAAGGCCCTTCAAATACTCGATGCTTTTCCGGCACCTTGATACTTGCCAGTATTGTAATTACGTCAACGCATCCATCCAGCACGAGTTTGAAAATCCCCAAATCCAAGACACATCATCCCCTTTGCATATAATGATTGTTATGGATATACAAATCCACGAGATGAGAGAACATCAGGAGCCGATGCCCCCAGAGTTACGGGATTTTCTGATCCAAATTGATAAACAATCAAAGACTTGAAAAGCCACCATCGCCTTAATATAAAAGAAAGCGTACGCCAGTTTATTAGTTATTTCTTCACCTTACTCGCGCTCTTTACCACCACCTACCTCATCCTCCCCACAACTTTTCAGACAATCTATCCGAAATTTCTTGAACCAGAACTGGATGAACAGGTGCGCACACACTTCCAAGCCGACATCGTGCGGGAGGAACCGGATATCGTCCTCCTGGGAGACTCTGCCTTGGAAGTTGGCGTCAACGAACAGACATTGAGTACGCTTATTGATAAAAGTGTGTATAAAATTGGCTTCGATGGATCAGGCTCGGCTGTGTGGTATCTCATCATCAAGAACAATTTATTCACCTCTCCTTATAAACCTAAGACATTAATCATCTTTTTCAGGGACACAATGCTGACTACCCCGGATTTCCGTGTAACAGGAAAATATTTTTCATTTGTGGATGAACTCGCTGATTCCAAGGATGACCTTCTCATCCAATTTGCTTATCTGGATGGGATGAGTTTGCTGGAGAGAATGGCTGCGAATTACTTCCCGCTGTATGGTGAGCGGTTAGGAGTAAGAACTGCTTTGGAGAACCCTTTTAAGTATGGGCTGCCGGGAAATTTGAGTGGGTATGACTCCAGAAAAATTGATCACGCTATAGGGAATATCTTCAATAACGCCAACCTAGACCCTGAGATTCTAAATGCTTCACTTGCCAATTCAGATAATTATCTCTTCAAAGAAGAGAATCTAGACTTCAAGGGAAAAATCAAGCGATCTTTTTTACCGGAGATAATTCGTCTTTGCGAGGAGGCTGGTATCGAACTCATCTTCGTCCAAGTGAAAACTCTTTTTTACTCCTCAGAAAATTCCAAACCATCCGCCTTACAAGCATACGGTATAGCCTTGACACGCTACTTTTCCGAACGCCGCATCCCATTGATAGACTTTAGCAATGATCCACGAGTATCTCAAAATTGGTTCGTGGATATCATCCATTTCAGCAAAGAAGGGAAAACGGCTTTCACCACCCTCCTGGCGGAAGAACTCAACGCAGTACTAGAAAAATAATTTCAACTAAACGCATTGCTGGTATAATTGGGCGCATTAAACAATGGAGAAGCATGCTTCTCCATTGATTTCAATAGAAAGAATGGAGTAGAAACATGTATATTGATCCAAGTTCAGGCGGACTGATTTTCCAAATCCTGGCTGTTGCATTTGGTGTCATCTCTGGCGCTGTTTTACTCTTCGCTGGTAGAATCCGTATGGGGATTGCTAAGTTGAGACGCTCTATCCGAGAAAAACGCGGTATTGAAGAGCCTGAAGAAGAAACACCAGAAGTTGAAGAGTAAACAAAATATTTAACATTCCACCTGCCCCCTGCCCACCAGAGGAATCCGTATGAAAACCATAATCGTAGGGTTTGATGCATTCGACCCTGTCCTGTTTGAACGCCTACATGCCGAAGGCAGATTGCCCCATTTAAGCAAATATGTCGAGAAGGGCGGATATGCTCGTTTTGGAGTATCCAACCCACCGCAGAGCGAGGTCTCGTGGACAAGCATCGCCACTGGTCTAAATCCCGGGGGGCACGGCATTTTTGATTTCGTTCACCGCAATCCTAAAACCTACGGTTCAGTGGTTTCTTTACTCCCGACGAAGAGTAGCGCTGTTGGCACCCAATTTATCCCCCCCCACCAGGCACAAACCTTATTCGAAGAGGTGGTTCAGGATGGGTACCAAGCCACTTCCTTGTGGTGGCCGGCGACTTTCCCAGCACGATATGAATCCCCTGTCCGTACGATCCCTGGGCTGGGTGCGCCTGATATCCTCGGGCGATTGGGCGTTGGTATCCTATTCTCAGCGGACCCGGAAGGTGAGGGAGGAAAACGCAAGACCCAGGTGGAAAGACTTGAAAAGACCGGTGAAGGCACTTACCGAGGCTGGTTCAAAGGGCCAACCGGGAAAACCCTTACTGGCATGAAAGAAACTCAACTTGAAATCAAATTGAAGATGATCGGAGAGAATACCGGAAAACTCTTCGTTGAGAAACAATCGATTGACCTGGAAAGCGACTCTTGGAGTTCGTTGTTCGAGGTAGTATTCAAAGTAGGCTTCGGCGTTTCTATCCGGGGAATTACACGAGCCATTCTGAATACCACCGGGAAAGATCCCAAGATTTATTTTCTCCCCCTGCAAATCCATCCGCTTCATAGCGCCTGGCGGTATGGCACCCCGGGAGGCTTCGTCAAGGAATTGTGGAAAGCGGGACCTTTCCTTACCTTAGGCTGGCCGCAAGACACCTCCGGTTTGGAAGAGAACTGCATCTCCGAAGAACAATTTTTAACCTTATGCGATCAAATCCGGGAAGGTCGTGAACGAGCCTTCACACATTTGCTGGGCCAATTCAGAGAGGGTGTTCTGGCATGTGTGTTTGATTCCTTAGATCGAGTCCAGCACATGTTCTGGAAACACCGCCCCGAAGTCGTCGAACAATGGTATCAGGAACTCGACGCACTCCTGGGACGTATTGAGGATCAAATCACAACAAAGAAGATCAAAGATACTCATCTCATCGTGGTTTCGGATCATGGGTTTAAGAATTTCAACTACAAGGTGAACCTCAACCGCTGGCTGATAGATAAAGGTTTCTTGACACCTAAAGAAACAAAAGACGATGGTAGTATTAAAGAAGCGGATTGGTCGAAGAGCCAGGCTTATGCTCTTGGCCTCAACAGCCTTTATCTCAACCTTAGAGGGAGAGAGGGGCAAGGTATCCTTGATGAAACCCAAATAGCGGGTGTAGTTGAGAAAATCCGTAAAGGCTTACAGCAGTGGAAAGGCCCGGATGGAAAGAACGTTGTTCACAAGGCACACACCCAAGAGGAAGCCTTCGATGGTCCTTACACCCCTTACGGGCCTGACCTCGTCGTTGGATACTCAGAGAGCTACCGCGCTTCCGCCGAGACCGGATTGGGTGAATGGAAGAAGGATGCGATTGAATCTAATATAGATCACTGGGGCGGCGACCACTGTATGGATGCATCCGTCGTCCCAGGCGTAATATTCTCCAATAAGGGCTTGAAGGACTTCCCCAACCCCTCCTACGCAGACTTTCCGATGTTAGCGATTGGGAAAAAACTTACAGCCAAAGATACTGCTACGCCGCCCAGCTACAGCGATGAAGACCAGGATGTCTTGGAAGAAAGATTGAAAGACCTTGGGTATCTTTAAAAATAGACTCGCGAAAAAAGAATTAATAAACCTTTTTCTTTTGGCCGCTTTCCCAATCCATGCCTGGGCGATAATATTGGTTTTAAAAGATTATCAGTGGGTATATGAGCAGTATGGAACAGGCATATTCATCGGCTATGCGTCTTACACGCTCGTTTTCGCTTTTTTTGAAAGTGTCGTTTTTCTACTTTTCTTATGGCTGCTTAGCTACTTACTCCCCAAAAGGTGGGCCGGAGTAAAATCCTTCTCGATATTGGCAGTTTGGGCATTAGTGGTATCGTTCTGGGCGATAAGTAACCAGGTTTTTTATCTCTTGATGGAATCTCCCCCTACATTCATATCGTGGATCATGCTGAGAGTAAATTATCATCAGGGCTTGGGTTTTGCCCTCTTGCTTGTTTTAATTTTATCCTCAGTCATCATCCCCTTGATTCTCATTATTCGTTATGATAGACTTGAAAAATGGGTTAGCAGTCTTACTGAGCGAGTTGCGACACTTTCAGCCGTTTACCTCGTTTTTGATCTCCTTGGCTTTATATCAATCATATTCCGTAATCTTACCTTATAGAGAACCACATGGGAAAAAAACTCAACAGAAGAGAACTCCTGAAACTTTCATCACTACTTCCACTTTTATATTTCATCCCAGGTGAAAAAAAAAGACACAACAATAACGCAGATAATTCGAATGATCAAAACATTCTTATAATCGTATTCGACGCCTGGACAGCGCATAATGTTTCATTATACGGCTACCCTCGGGATACTACACCGAACTTGAATATATTAGCTGAACGAGCAATTGTTTATCATAACCATTTTTCAAGCGCCCCCTGGACTCTCCCCGGCACTGCATCAATATTCACAGGAGTCTATCCCTGGACTCACCGTGCCTTTAATTCACGAGCTACGAGTATCAACCTTTCTGGAATAATTGATAAATTCCATTCTTCCAATCTCTTTAGTCTTTTTGTGAAAGAGGGTTTTTCAACACTGGCGTATTCCCATAATCCATATGTCGAAATCCTTCTCGACCAGTTAAATGGGAATATCGAGTTTCATTTAGAAAGTGAAAAGTTATATCTAAATCATGATCCTTTATTAGGTGTAATCTTTCCTAAAGATGAACTTGCCACAAATCTAGCACAGCGTCAGATATTTTGGGATGAAGACCATGTAGCCAATTCACTCTTGTTATCTGATATCTTAAAAGGATGGGTAAATAATAAAATACAGAAAATTATTGATGAATATAAATATGAATTTCCCAGACGACCACCATCATTAAATCATTTAGAATATTTTTATCTTCAGGAAGATGCAACAGACTGGGCACTAAGGTATCTAGAAAACCAAACATCTCCATACTTGGGATATTTTCATTTTTACCCTCCACACGCCCCCTATCGGACCAGAAGAGAATTTATTGATCGCTTCCGAGGTGGGTGGAAACCTTCCCCGAAACCCGAACATATATTTTCTGAAGGAGAACCAGAAAACAAAATCTTAAAACAAAGACGCTATTATGATGAATTTATTGGGTATGTGGACGCCGAATTTGCCAGGTTGTTTGTCTCCTTAGCAGAAAGCGGTGCTCTGAATAACACTTGGTTAATATTGACGAGTGATCATGGAGAAAGGTTCGAAAGAGGTAGTTTTGGCCATGAATACCTCCTCATGCACAATCCCGTTATTCACATTCCCCTCTTGATCTTCCCACCGGGTCAAAAAGATAGAGTTGATGTCTATCAGCGCACAAATGCCGTTGATCTGTTACCGACTTTGCTTAATACGATGGGCATAGACATTCCTTCATATTGCGAGGGTGAGATATTACCTCCATTTCAAAAAAAATACAGGGGGGATGAACGCACGACTTATGCGATGAATCCCAGGGATAACTTACCCCATTCAAAAATAACTGAAGGTGTCTATACGATTTTTATGGAAAATTACAAATTAATCAATTACTTCGGTCTCAAACAAATGAAAGGGTATGATGAATATTATGAGTTGTATGACATCGAAAATGATCCCGAAGAATTGAATGACCTTTATGATAGCCATAGAAATATCGCAAATGAACTGATCAATGAATTGATAACAGCGATGAATAGAGCTGATCAACCTTATACATAGCAAGTAACTTCACATTTTTGCTAATCCAATCAAATATATAAATATCTACTTTTGTAGAATGAAGAAAATGGATCCAGTTTCACATAACCGAAATATATTTCAGGCCTTAATAACTTATATATCACTCATTCTTTTTGAATGTGTTGGAGTAATCATATTTTTACTTCGAATCTCTACAGACCCGAAAAACACATGGTTGCTCGGGCTATCGAAATCTCGGTGGATATCAATTTCAGGCGTCGTTTTCCTCATTATTTTATTTATATCGGGTTTGGCGTTTCTCCTCCACAAAAAGATGAAGGGAGAAATAAGAAATCTTACAAATCAAATAAGTAGATTTCACAGAAATATCTATTTGGTGCGTATCGTAGGTTTTACTCTCTTTTTCCTCCTACTCATCTTATTTATATCGCATCACTTCTTAAATTCGCAAGAAGAAACAATCATCACGCGTCTGTCCCCTTTACTCATTCTAAGTGATTTAATTATCTTCCAATCAGGCATTCTCCTGGTCCTCCTCCACGGGATTTTTACTAATCAGGATTCGACCAAAAGTTTGATTGATATCTACTTCTTCCCATATCTTCAAAGGAATATTTTCATAAAGCCTGGTCGTGTCATCCATAGATTTTTCGTATTTATTGAACACCAAATCGAATATTTGTCAAACAAACTCAACAGAGAAATTTTCATCGCTGCAATTCTTATCACACCAATAATCATCACAGTCTCTCTGGTATGGTTTTCCTTTGGGACATCTATTATTTCATATATACCCACAGGTTCCGATGAGATGGTATATTGGCGAGAAATATTTACTTTCAGCGCAGTTGATTTTAATGGGGGACAATATTCAACTGATGAACTGATAGCCCGGGTAGACTCTGTTCATTTTGATGCTCATGGACCGGCATTTCCGGTGTTCTATGGATTACTTGGGAGATTCTTTGGTTGGCAACTCATTTCAGGAGTCATACTCAACCATATATTTTTATCGCTTGCCCTTGTTGGATTCATCTATCTATCCCACCCAAAAAACAAACACCTCTTGCTATTGTGGTTATTCCTAGCTACATTTTGGCCTATATGGCTGTATATGCCAACCACAAGGGTGGAGGGGCTGTTTTTTTCTTTCGCCATCATCATTGCAGGTTTATTCACAAAACTGCTCACGCATAACAAGAAGATCGTATGCACTGCAATCGTCATAGGTGTCCTGGTCCTTTTCGCCGGAACATTTCGGCTCTCATGGTCTCTATTATTTTTCTCACTAATTGGGATACTCTTAGGAAAATATTCAAAAAAGAATCTATTCAAAGTTATCCTATTATCAATTTTCCCCGTAACACTTATGATTTTATACTTTAAATTTTTTGTATCACCCTATCCATTATTTTCATACAACACGATACATTCCCTTGGAGAGGGAGACCTAGACCAGATTGTTCCGATTTTTTCACACTTTATTGAAAACCTTGTAAACTTCTTTTCAACAAAAGGTACGAGAATTTATGTTCTTTTACGGTATCAATTACTATGGGTATTTATTGTGAGTCTTGTTGATTTTTTTAATACCCTCAAACACAAACAATGTATAAAGCCAACCCACTCAGATCACATCAGCTATCTTAACTCATCGAATTTAGGATTGGTTATTTTATTTAATCTTGCAGTACATGCTGTTCATGCAGGTCGTGAATATCGCCTTTGGGCACCGCATATTTTACTTACATTGATGATCCTTCTATTCTCCTCGCGAAAAAAATTAGTCGTGGGAATTGTTATCTCAAATTTGATCTTTCTGGTCTCCTTTGGAAATACATTTTATAAAGAAAGATACTCAAATTTCTTACGGGACAACTCAGATATTGTTGAAATTCAATCCGCAATCACAGAATACATTACTACCGATCCAGTAGGTTCCCACTGGTGTAGCACGATAGATGTTAGCCGATACAGCAGTGAAGTCACCTGGGGACCATGGATGCTTACTCTCCCTGAAGAATTTGGAGTGACATCCATCATCAATTGGAAAAATTTCTACCACACTAAAATCAATGCAAAATACGTCTTACTTGAACCTGAATATATTAATGAAAACTACCCATACTTATTCAGAAACACAAACTTAGAGCCGCTAACCGAAACTCCCATTGGTATTCTTTATTACAATTGGGATAGTCAGTGTCCATCTGTCGATTGAATGATCGAGAGAAAATTGGGAATTTTCACGATGTCATTAGTTAGGAAATTCATTTCTGACACTTTTGTAAGGAAAAACACCTGAAGAAATATCTTATAATAATGAATATAATTTATTCATCTTAAGATCACTTTATTTTACAAGCTGTTATCTGTCATATGGAAGGAAAAAGTGTTTACGAAACACGAAAAAGGGCAGGGATTGGTTGAATACGCCTTAATCCTCGTACTTGTCTCCCTTGTTTCAATCATTGCCCTCCAAGTGCTTGGGCCATCTATTGGTAATGTCTTTTCTACGATCAATTATGCACTTGGGCGCGTGGTTGATTACAAAGAAGATGTTGAAGCGGGAGAAGAAACTAACGATGAGGAATGGTACCCATGGTGGCATCAACCAGGAGAATGTTACGGGACATTACTTCTACCTATCATGTTAGCTACTTCCGGAGGAATTGCTGCAATATCCAACCGTTTTCCCCTGCTCTTGAAACCTAAAATAGAAGAGTCAGTTACCTAAGGCGCTTTTCTTCATCACAGTTGAATTCTCACTCATGACACTTTTCACGAAGATAAAGCAGCGCGTCTTAGAATCAGATCACCAACCACTCATTGTCACTGTTGGGCTTTTTGCTTTTACGGCGCTATACTATACGCGTAATCTCGCCTTACAGATAGTTAGTTTCTTCGTGTTAATTCTGGTTGCTTTTCTATGGAACCATTCACTCAGACAAGTAGGGGGATTCTCCTGGGAGACATTCAAACTGGTCAAAACCAAACTATTGAGGGAGATTATCATCGCCGTTGCCCTGGCAATTTTTGGCTGGTTTTGGTATGGTTTCTACATCAATCTCACCAGGGGGCATTGGATTCCGTTTGGGTTTGGCGGCTCTTATGCTGCAATCGTGGCCATCATCTCCGTTTCCGTAGCCGAAGAGTTGTTCTTCCGCGGATATCTACAAAACCACTTAGGTGATCGATATTCACGCGTCGCCAGAATCTTGATCGCAGTGGTTGCCCTGGCATTGTTTAAGAATGTGGTCCACTTGTGGGAAGGCCTGCCGTTGGGGCTGCATTTTGAGTTGTTCTTTCTCGGCGTCCTTCACAATACCCTGCCTTCAATCTGGTTGGAGTGGTCGGGCAGCCTCGTAGGCCCACTGGTATTACATGTCGCCTGGGATCTTCTCGTTTATGCCCCGATGAGTGAAATACCATATTGGGTGATCTAGCCATAGAGTGATTATTTACTTACTCCCTAATATTTATTATTGTATTAGTGAATAGTAAGATGGACACCCATAAATTTATTTATCAAACTTACCTAATCAACACCGTTTTAATCTCCTCAGCATAAATAGCACTTTCTGAGTCCGCTGTGAGTAACTGAATTTTTTCCGGCTTATCAACACCCAATCCCATCTCCACAGCCCGGGCGATCTGTGCCTGCTCGAATACCCGCCCCTTTTCTACTTCCGAGGTTGTACCAAAATAGCGCAGCAAAGCCACACCGACAGCATCTACCGCAATCCGGTCGGTACCAGCCAATACAACTTGAGAGACTGCTTTTGTACCTGTAGCTGGACCGCCGTGTGTGAAGGCTTCTACCCCATCCATGATGATCAGCCCGGTTTTATAGGCAGCGTTGATTTCTGCGATCATCTTCCTTTGGTTGGGGGACGAGTGCAGTTCGGTCATATAATTATAGCCCTCCCCCGGAATGGTCTTGGCAACCATCCCTACCGAGTTCTTCAGTGACATCGTAAAATGCCCACCATATCGGTGTGTCTTTAAGCAGCAGGTTTGCACGACCACATCCGCATCGAGTATCGGTCGAGCGAAAGCGAAGCCTTGCTGCCAGTGACCGTTCGGAGATGAATATTTCTCCCATTCTTCTGCGCCTAACTCATCGAAAACGACGACATCGAAACCGAGTGCTTCCCCCATTGTGAAGACACCTAGGTTCTTCATCACCGCGCGAGTATTTCCCATCCCGCTGCGATCGCCCACTGTGATTTTGGCCGCTCCCATTTCCTGAAGTTTCAACACCACCGCCTGAAGAACTTCCGGATGTGTGGATCCCGGCGCCGGGTCGTCGCTGTTAAAATTTGGCTTGAGGAACACACTTTTACCTTCTACTGGATTAACACCCAATAATTCAATCGCCTGACGTACTCCCTCGGACCGGTTATTGGTTTTGATAAAGGCAACCTGAGACATATTCTTCTCTCCTGGTGTAAGTGTTGCTTCCTCAATCGTTTGGGCAACTTCCGGTTCTTCTGGCAAGGGGGAGGATAGAATTTCTATATGGATATTATCCGGGGTGTCTGTGGCGAGATTTATCCCCACTTTCGAACATGCTTTAATGAAAACTGCGCTTATTGAAATAAAGATTATTTTCAGAAATTCCCCCCGTTCAATATGATAACTGTCTTCTTTTTGTGACATAATATTTACCTCTAAATCTACCAGTAATTACTCTATCCTATCACAAGAATAACCTTGCTGCTGTATATTATGGCTTTTCCTGGACTATAATAATGCTTGGACAGTTTTTTGAGTAACTAAATCAATATAATATGGTTAATGGTAATATAAATTTCAGGAGAAATCATGCTAGGAAACAGACCTAAAGTCCTTGTTACAGGAATGGGAGTGGTGAGTGTTTTCGGTACCACTTTGGAGGGTTTCTGGAAAAACCTTATAGACGGGAATTCAGGGATCAATAAAATCAGCCATTTCGACGCCAGCTCCCTTCCATGCCAGATCGCGGGTGAGATTCACGACTTCGACCCGAAAGATTACCTCAGCCACAAAGAAGTACGGCGGACACCAAAATCGAGTCAGATCGCCTTGGCAGCAGCAGTCAACGCCGTAAAAGACAGCGGTTTGGGTGAGACCATGCCCGAGCCTGAACGTGCCGGTGTGGTCGTCGGTACAGCCCTTAGTGGGTTCGATTTCGTGGATATTTCCATTTCTACTATCAGAGAAAAAGGCTACAAGCTTCTCAATCCCTTTACTGGTTTAGGGATCATTCCAAACCACCCCGCTTTCCTCATCGGGCAGAATTTCCAATGCCAGGGTCCAAACAGCACGGTTGTCACTGCTTGCGCAGCCGGCACACAGGCCATAGGTGAAGCTGCGGAAGTTATCCGGCGAGGAGCAGCGGACGTCGTTATCGCGGGGGGTGTAGATACACTGATTAACGATATTGTTATCGGGATTTTCTCAGGCATACGGGCGCTGCCATTCAATTACAACGAAGATCCCATCAGAAGTTCTCGCCCTTTCGATGCTAAAAGGGAGGGATTCGTCCCTTCTGAAGGCGCTGCGGTTGTGATCCTGGAGAGTGAAGAACATGCCAAAGCCAGGGACGCCAATGTACTCGCTGAAGTCGCCGGGTACGCCTCTTCCAGCGACGCCCACCACATATCCGCTCCTTCACCGGATGGCGCCGGGCCTGCCAGGGCGATGGAATGGGCCATCGAAGATGCAGAGCTTACACCTGAAGATATCGATTACATCAACGCCCATGGTACCTCCACTCCTTTGAACGATGTCACCGAAACAAAAGCAATAAAATTATTATTTCGCAAGACCGCTTATGATGTCGCCATCAGTTCGACCAAGTCGATGATAGGGCATGCCATGGGCGCTTCAGGCGCATTGGAAGCAGTCGCCTGTGTAATGGCGATCAATGAAGGGAAGATTCCTCCCACCATTAATTACGAGAATCCCGATCCGGAACTGGATTTGGATTACACACCCAATAAATATCGCCAAATGGACGTGAACGTGGCGTTGAACAATTCTTTCGGGCTAGGCGGCCAGAACGCCTGCGTGGTGCTGAAAAAATATACGGAGTAATACAAACCTTCTAATTCGATCAGCCTACCTTCTCAACGATGAGAAGGAAGTTTACGAAAGTTGCCGGGAAGGGTGTCACGTTGGGGATGATGGCGACGACTTCACCGTCGAGGTTGTTCAAGAATTGTTCTAGAGCGCGTTGATCCCTCGTCATTGATATGTTGAAATGATGGACTTTGTATTTCATGGTTTTCCTCCAAGATTGGTCAAAATAAAATCAAATCGTTTGGGCATTTTTACATAAATAATTATAAAGGTTGATGATAAAACGTGAATAAAAGGTAAGGGCGCAGCAGGCTGCGCCCTTACGTGAATATTTATAGAAATCGCCCCCATAGTAATTCAATTACCTACTTCCCCAAACGATCCTTCATCGCCGATGTCAACGGTGGGAGGATGTCGTAGAGATCGCCCACCACGCCGAAACGGGCATATTTGAAGATAGGCGCATCGGGGTCTTTGTTGACGGCCACGATCACCTTACTGGTGCGCATACCGGCCAGATGCTGGATGGCGCCGGAAATACCGCAGGCGATGTACAGGTCCGGTGAAACGACCTTACCGGTCTGTCCGACCTGGTGGGAGTAAGTCACGTAATTGGCGTCCACCGCCGCACGGCTGGCGCCTACCGCTGCTCCCAGCACACTCGCCAGATCATTGATCAGTTTGAAACCTTGCTGTGCTTTCCAAATCTCCTGTTGGGTTTCGTCGGTGATATCCGCTGGGGGTTCGAGTTTGGAGTTGTTCGACGTACCCCGACCGCCGGAAACAATGACCGAGGCATCCGTCAGGCTGACGCCCACATCCGACTCGACATAACCGGATACTTTCGTAACGATATCGCCCTCTGCCATAACCGGAGCGATCTTGGTAACGGTGCCGGAACGTCCAGTATCCGCTTCCGGTTTACCGAAAGCGCGCCCCCGCAGGGTGACCAGTTGTGGTCGCGACGAGCATTTCACCTTTGAGAGCAGTTTCCCGGCAAACACCGGGCGGGTAGCAACGATGGCATCTCCTTCGACCTCCATGGCAATCACATCCACAAGCACGCCGGTTTCCAAATCGATGGCTGCCATCCCCGCCAACTCACGCCCGCGCGTTGTCGTTGGGAAAAGAATCACATCCGGCGTTTCATCTGCAGCAGCTTTAGCTAGAACAGAAGTATAGGGTGCCGCCCGGTAATCCTCTAAGGAGGCATCATCGGCCAACAAGACCTCATCCGCCCCATAATGGATGGCGGTGTTGGCAACTTCCTCCACACCGCTGCCAATAACAACAGCCGTGAGGTCGGTGCTCATGTCATCGGCTAGTTTGCGTCCAGCGAATATCGCTTCCCAGGATGCAGGTAATGCCTGCCCTTTGAACTGATCTACGTAAACCCATACTTTGTTAGCCATCAGAGCACCTTCTCTTCCATGATTTTATCGGCGAGTTTCCCGGCGATATCTTCCGGACTGTCGCCTTCGATAATCTCATTGGTAATCTCTTTCGCCGGCGGGGCCGTCACTTCCGGCCAGGTTACCACCGAAGCCGGCGGGTCGATGCCCAGGTCGCCAGCTGTCCACATTGGTATCTCAGCCTTGGAGGCTTTACGGATGCCCATGAAGGATGGGTAGCGAGGTTCGCCGTAGTCCTTGACGATGCTGAAAACGAAGGGGAACTTGCTCTCTACAATCTGGCGTCCCTCTTCCATGGCGCGCTCGGCTTTGACCGTCCCACTCCCGGCATCCACTTCCGAAAAGACAGACACAAGAGTCAGTGCTGGCCAGCCTAAGACGCGCGCTACCATGGATGCCGTCAGACCGGTATCGCTGTCGATGGCCTGTTTCCCAAAAGCCACCGCGTCTACATCCTCAATCTTCTTGATCGCAGCTCCTAAAACCCGGGCAGCAGCTTGCGTGTCTGCACCGGCTATCGCTGGATCGTTGATGAGGATGGCTTCACTGCATCCCATTGCCAGGGCGTGTTTGAGTGCTTCTTTGGCAGTCTCATCACCCATGCTGACAGCTACTACGTCCCCACCATTTACCTCGGTGAGTTGTAAAGCTGCCTCAACGGCATATTCGTCCCAGGGGTTGATAATCAATGGGGCATCTCCCCAGGAGATCTTCCCATCTTCCACCGACATTGTGGCGGCAGAGTCTGGAACAAGTTTGACACATACGACAATTTTCAAGGGAACCTCCTTAATTTATATAGATAGGGAGGAAACAACTCTCTCCCTACGAATCACTTTGCCATTCTTCTGCGCCGTACGGGGGAAGCTCACAACGCAGCGGTCGATCGTCACGATAACCCAAGGCGTAATCCGCCTGCATCAACTGGTGTATCTCACTCGTGCCTTCATAAATCACTGCACCCTTGGCATTGCGCAAGAAGCGTTCTACCGGATATTCATCGCTGTACCCATAAGCGCCGTGGATCTGCACCGCCTCCGAGGCGACCTCGAAGGATGCATCGGTAGCGAACCATTTCGCCAGGGAAGTCTCTCGTGTGTTGCGCAGCCCCTGGTTCTTCATCCATCCGGCCTGTAAGCACAGCAAGCGCGCCATCTCATAGTTGCGAGTCATGATGGCGATTTTTTGTTGGACGAGTTGGAATTTGGCAATGGGTTGGCCAAAAGCCTCCCGTTCCTTGGCATACTTGATGCTGGCATCCAGAGAAGCGCGGATCAACCCTGTCGCCCCTGCTCCAACGGTGTAGCGGCCGTTGTCCAGGCATGACATGGCGATCTTGAAGCCTTCGCCCTCTTCACCCAACTTGTTCTCTTCAGGGATGCGAACGTCCTGCATGGCGATCCAGCCGGTGGATCCCGCCCGGACACCCATTTTATCGTGGATATCTCCCGTAGAAATCCCATCCCGATCTAACTCGACCATGAATGCAGTTAGGCCGCTGCTGGGTTTCTTCGCCTTGGGATCTGTACGGGCGATGATGAGAGCATTGTGCGCTTTCGTTGCCAGCGAGATCCACATTTTCTCACCGTTCAAGACGTATTCTTTCCCATCTTTGACGGCTGTACTGCGTAGATTGGCGACGTCCGATCCCACACCAGCTTCCGTGAGGCCAAAACAGGCGTATTTCTCTCCTTTAGCCTGGGGAACGAGGAAGCGTTGTTTCTGTTCTTCCGTCCCCCATTGGAGGAGCCCCATGCTGTTCAAACCCATGTGTACCGACATGACTACGCGCAGGGTCGTGTCGGCGTACTCCAACTCTTCACACACCAGCGCTAAGGTGATGTAATCGAAGCCTTGACCTCCGTAGCGCACAGGGATGTTGATCCCCAGGATGCCCAATTCGGCCATGCGGGGTAAAACAAATGGGGCCATTTCTTGCTTCCGGTCCCATTCCTGGATGATGGGGATGACCTCCTTGTGGGTGAAATCCCGCACCATTTTCTGTGCCATGCGATGTTCATCCGTTAAGCTGAAGTCCATGGTTTTCCTCTAATGTGGAGTTTTAATATACGTATTATAACAAAAGAGGGGAGTAGTCGTTAGTCGGATAGTCATTAGTCGTTAGTTCGATAGTCAGGCATCGGCTATAATTCTTCCTGTGGATGCGATTAAGAAAATGCCGGGCGTATTTGGATTGGGAGTTGTACTGTTCCTCATGGCAGCAGTGGCTTGGGTTTTTGGGGGCTTTGCCTCTCCATTCACCCAAACACCTCCCAGCGGCGACCTCCTTCCCACTGCACAGGCTTATATTAAATCCGGGGAATTGAATGGGGCTGTTATCTTGTGGGAAGAGGTCCTGACTCAAGATCCCGAAAATGCCACCGCCCACTACCAGCTTGGTTTGATATCTGCCATCACCAATCCGGACAAAGCCATTACTCACCTCGACCAGGCAGCTCAACTCGATGAGACTTTGAACGACCCCGTCGGGGCACTTAAAAATACGCTGCGCCGTGCCGCCTTTGCCGAAGAACCCGCCTACCGCTTGATTCAAGTGGGGCAATCCCTGGCGAACCTGGACGAGTGGGATCTGGCAGAAAAAGTCTTCCAACAAGCAACTCAAGATAACCCGGATTACCCAGAAGCCTGGGCATACTTAGGAGAAGCACAATACCACACAGGGGAAGACGGGTTGGCTGCCCTGGAAAAAGCCCTCAATCTCAACCCCAACGCCTTTGCCGCCAATACCTTTATGGGGCTGTACTGGTACCGGCAGGGGCAGCCGGATTTAGCCCTCGTCTACCTGCAGACCGCTGCAGAAATCGAACCGGACAACCCCGCCCTCCAGGAAGACATCGCTGCTGCTTTGGCCGATCTGGGTAATTTCACTGCCGCTCTGTCTCACCTCGTTCGCCTCACAGAACTCCTCCCTATGGAGAGTCACTCCTGGCAGGTCCTGGCACGCTTCTCGATGGATTACGACGTGCAAGTGGAAGAGGTTGGACTACCCGCCGCCCGTCAAGCAGTCCTCATCGCCCCGGATGACCCTCTCTCACAGACCCTCCTAGGACAGGCTTACATGTTAACCGGGAACGAGCATTACCCGATCAGGTTCTTTACACGTGCTTTGGAACTCGACAGGGATTTCCCGGATGCTCATCTCTTTCTGGGGATTTATTATTTGCAGTATGATGATCCTGAAAACGCCCAGATGCACCTTGAGTTGGCAAAAGAGTTAGGAGGAGATGGCCCAATTGGGGAACTAGCCCAAGACATCCTGGATCGCTATTTTCCATAATTCCGCCAAACGTAACATATCATACAGAGAAATTGAATAAGTAGCAATAAATTATCCCTCCCCCATATCTATAAAACCTTATATGGGATGG
The DNA here is from genome assembly GCA_050115475.1 of Anaerolineales bacterium. Classification (GTDB taxonomy): domain Bacteria; phylum Chloroflexota; class Anaerolineae; order Anaerolineales; family UBA11579; genus JASFQL01. The sequence goes on along the minus strand of JASFQL010000002.1, from coordinate 79,468 downwards.
TCTCAGGCCGTCCCCTGTGAGTCATACGAATACTTTAAAAAAAATGATAGATGAACCTACGGCCATGAAGGTGGGTCAGGCAGGTTAGGTGGATCAGGCAGCGGGGGTAGCGGCGGCGGGTCATCTGGTAGAGGCGGCAGACATGAAAGCGGATCCTCGATACATGGGTCTAGAGCCCCGCAGACGGGATCATCGGGGTTTTCGATACAGTAATTCAGGTCACAAAGGGGATCGTCGGGATTCTCGATACAGTCGATCTCCACATCACATCCCTCTCCGGTAATGAGATTGCAGCCCGTGGAAGTTTCACATCCGATTCCCGTTTCCGGATCGCACTCCGACGGAAGGAGGCATCCTTCTCCGGTGACGGGGTTGCAGCCGGTTGGGAGTTCACACCCCAGTCCAGTACTCCGGTTGCACTCCGGCGGTAGCTCGCAATCGATTCCCGTCCAGGGATTGCAGATGAGAATGAGAATACACCCTGCACCCGTGTCCAGTTCACACCCAGTCGGAAAGAGATTGGGGTCGATAAGGCCTGACTCCAAAATAACGAAAAAGGCGCTGGGATCGGCTATCAACCACTCATTGAACTGGAAATCATCCATCGAGGTCGCTCCACTCAATGCTAGGCTTACGCCGTCGATCCAGGCCTGCTGCCCGTATTCAAGCGTAACTGTATCGGTCCCATTACTCAAGCTGCAGTGGCCTTCCAGGCAGGTAATCACGATCCGTCCACTGGGCGTGACCCGTACACTCAACATCGAGCCGCGCACGGCTGCCTGCCCCGATTCGAAATCGACTTTGAAGTGCCCCTCTCCCAATAGAGAATTGACGATGATAAATATCTGTCCCTTGATGAGTTCCAGCGTCGTCTGGGGGTTTTCTTCGTCGCCGCCGATTTCTCGAACGGTAAAAATGGTATCTTCCACCAGGCGAATGATGCTGCCTTCGGTGAATGTGATTACTGCCCGACCAGTAAGCCCGGTCATGACCTGATTGTCGATTTCCAGGAAAGTACTAAAGGCTATCGATTTCCAGTCCCCCACTTCGGCTTCCCGCCAGTTTACCTCCCCATGCCTCTCTGTCAGTTGAGCAGTACGGGGTATCAGGTCTATTTCATCGCTTGGGGACACTCTCGGAGGTGTGAGTGTGGATTCTTCAAGCCCCGATGTGTTGGTATCTATAATCGTACCGCATGCTGTAATAGTAAGGATGAGAACGAAAAATAGAAAAAAATCTCTCATGTATTTATCAGTTTTCACGTCAATACACCAATCTTCCTGGCCTTTTCATCTATTTGTAATTATATTCCCCACTCATTCATAATGACCTTACAATAATGCTAGAGAATGAATCGGCATGGTTCCATGATGATTCCATCAGGCAATGGTAATAAAGCCTCCTCTTACCGTATGCTAAAATTGAATCCCAAGTAGAGATTTACCATCCCATAACTCAATACCCAATATCTGTGAAGAGGAGATGACAGATGAGATTAAAGAAATACGCTATCATAATCATGATAATTCTAGGTGGGACAGTCCTTGCCTGCTCGACCATCTCAGAAATTAGCGGCAGCGGAGATGAGGCACCAGGCGATGTCCTCTTCGAGGATGATTTCTCCTTCATCTTCAGCGGGTGGCCGAGAGATTCAGACGAGTCCAGTTCAGCTGATTATGTCAACGAGGGATATGAAATCGCCCTGTATGAAAAGGACCTTGCCACATGGGCAACCACAGGTGAGGCCTTCACAGACGTAGACATTCAAGTGGAAGCTACTTTCCTCGCCGGTGATTCCGACAGTTATTATGGGATAGTTTGCAGGCAGGAAGATATCGATAACTTCTATGCCCTGGCAATCAGCAACGATGGGTATTATGGAATCTTCAAAACCATCCAAGGCGGCCCTTTCACCTTGATTCCCGATGAATTTTGGGATTACAGTGATTCGATCAACCAGGGTTTAGATACCAATCTGTTACGAGCGAAATGTGAAAACGACCGTATGATCTTATACGTAAATGATAAATTACTCCTTGAAGTCAAGGATGATGACATCGCAAGCGGCGAAGTCGGCCTCATCGTTGGATCTTTTACTGCCGATGAAACCACTATTTTCTTCGACAATTTCATTGTTCGTGCACCCTAAACGTATCCAGTTCATTTCACGATAACATGGCTGGGGGATTATCCACTCCTTATCCAGCTACACCCTATGCTTACACAAATGATCACAAGGGTGTGGCATACTGTTTCCTTACAAAATATATTCAAATTAATCGCTTGTGTTAAAATGATGGATGATTATCAATTGGAGAGTTAAATCCCCCGCGATGAAAGTCTACCTCGACACGATAGGCTGTCGTCTCAACCAGAGTGAAATCGAATCCTACGCCAGCCAGTTCCATGCTGCTGGCCACGAACTCGTCGGCACGATGGCGGAAGCCGACATAATGGTCGTCAATACCTGCACGGTCACTGCCGCAGCGGCCTCCGATTCGCGCCAGAAAATCAGGCAGGCATATAAAGCCGGGATCGAAAAAATTGTCGTTACCGGCTGCCTTTCTACTCTCCAATCAGAAGAGATCACAGACATGCCGGGTGTCGTCCAGGTGATTCCAAACCAGGAAAAAAAATCCCTCGTGTCGTATGTTTTAAAGGTTGAGGGCCAAATCTTCAATCCCGAGTCAATCACCCGCCAGCCGGTCCCCGGCTCCCGCAATCGCACCCGCGCCTTCATCAAAGTTCAGGATGGCTGTAATAACCGCTGCACCTTCTGCATCACCACCCTCGCCCGTGGTGATAGCCGCAGCCGGACAGAAAAAGAGGTCCTGGAAGATATCCATCTGGCACAACGGGGTGGCGTTCAGGAGGTCGTTCTCACAGGCGTGCACCTGGGAGCCTGGGGGCACGATTTCGATCCACCCCATCGTCTGGTCGAATTGATTGACGCAATCCTGGAGAAAACCGACGTTCCTCGTTTGAGGGTGTCTTCCCTCGAACCCTGGGACCTGGATGCTGGATTCTTCGACCTTTGGCAGGATCGCCGCTTATGCCGCCATCTACACCTGCCACTCCAATCTGGCAGCGCGAGTGTACTTAAACGGATGGCGCGCAAGACCACACCCGATAACTACGCCGCCCTGATCGAAGCCGCCCGGACTCGCATACCTGACCTTGCCGTCACGACCGATCTCATCGCTGGATTCCCTGGCGAGACGAAGGCGGAATACATCGAGGGCTGTGAATTTGTGGAAGCTATGTCCTTTGCTGGTGCCCACGTCTTCACCTATTCAGAGAGAGAAGGGACTGCCGCAGCAGAGATGCCTGACCAGGTGCATAACTTCACCCGCAAAGAGCGCAGCGCTGTCCTGCGGGAGATCACCGCTGCTTCAGCCCAGGCTTTCCGGGATAGTTTTCTTGGAAAGGAACTGGACGTTCTGTGGGAGAGAATGAATAAAGATGGAAAGGGGAATTGGGCGCTCACCGGCCTGACCGATAATTATCTACGTGTCAATACGCAAACCACCCAGCCAGTGTGGAACTATATCACACCCACGATACTGATCGCTGTAAAAAGGAATACGCTTGAGGGTGAGATTACGACATATCCCAATCTATCACTCCGAATGGATCTATTGAGGGGGGAATCCCAAAAACATTAGTTGATGATTATGATTGTCATATCACAATAATTCAGGATGCAGTTCACAATTTTCCTTCATACCCCTGTATAATTATGGTATTCATTCACGAGAAGAGGAAGAGAGATTATGAGAACTGACCCAGATTGCATTTTTTGCAAGATCGTCGCCGGGGAGATTCCCAGCGAAAAAGTCTATGGGGATGAAGTCATCATCGCCTTCCGGGATATCAACCCCGTCGCCCCAATTCACATCCTCATTATCCCCAAGGACCATATCGAAGATAATAACGCCTTTCGTGAGGAAGACGAACCCATTGCCGGAAAAATGTTTACTGTCGTACGGAAACTGGCCGCTCAAGAGGGTATCAACGAGAATGGCTACCGGCTCATTATGAACACCGGGCCTCATGGTCGCCAGGAGGTCAAGCACCTCCACCTCCACCTCATTGGCGGTCAACCCATGAAACACCCCATGGGTTAGTCCCTTCATCATCGGGAAAACAAGAAAAAAACTGACAAACCTGGGAGTATAATCTAGCTATGAGCTTATTAGAAAAACTGAACCAAGACCTGAAAGTAGCCATAAAAGCCAAAGACGAGACCCGCAAACGGGTCTTGCGTCTGGCTTTATCGGCCGTGAAGTTGGTCGAAGTGGAAAAACAAGAAGAACTCGACGACGACGCTGTGATTGCCGTCCTGCAAAAGGAAGCCAAATCACGGCAGGAAACCATCGATGACGCCGAGAAAGCCGAGCGTCCCGACCTTATAGAGATTGCCAATGCCGAGATGGACATCCTGGAGGAATACCTCCCTGAAGCCATGTCTTCCGAGGAGCTCGAAACTCTCGTTAAGGAAGTAATCGCAGAGGTCGGCGCTTCCTCTATGGCGGATATGGGAAAAGTTATGGGGGCTATAATGCCTAAGGTTCAAGGTCGCGCAGATGGGGGCCAGGTGAACCAGATGGTCCGCCAGATATTACAAGGGTAGATTTTCAAAGCCTGGCAGGTTTGATTCGATACAATCGATCACACACTTTGTCAGGCTAATATTTGTACCCAACCAGACGAGTTGGAACCGAATAGGATAAAATAAAGGAATGTCCATGAACCCAACCACGAAGCGGTCAAGTGGATCTGTTCGCGATACCATTTCCCTATTCGGCCTGCTGTTTCTCGTTACCGCACTCTCAGCCACAGCGCTGTTAGTACCTCTCCCTACCGCACCCGATGCTGTCCCCCTCGAATTAGGAGACGTTGCCTCACAAGATATCCTTGCCCCCCGTGAGATTCACTACCAGAGTACGGTGCTTACGGAATTGCAGCAGGACCAGGCTGCCAGCGACGTCACCCTTGTATATGGCCCGCCTGACGCCAGCGTGGCCCGCCTACAGGTCGACGACCTTCGTGCTGCTCTGACCTTTATCTCTATCGTGCGTGAGGATGAATACGCCACACTCGAACAAAAACAAGCCGATTTGTCTGCTCTAGAAGATATCACGCTGACGCCAGAGAGTATGGACTCCATCCTGGGAATGTCAGATACTGTATGGCAAAATGTACGGGGGGAGACAATTGGCGTCCTCGAAGAGGTCATGCCGAATACCATCCGTGAAGACCAGCTCGAAGACGTACGCCGCAGCATCCCTGCCCGTGTGAGTCTATCTTTCACCGAAGAACAAACAGTCGTGATCGCCGAGATCGTCTCTGCTTTCGTGGCGCCTAATAGTCTTTACAGTGAAACCCTCACCGAAGAACACCGCCAGGCAGCCCGTGACGCCGTGGAACCGGTGCTGAAGTCCTATAAAGTGAACGAGACCGTTGTCAATCGCGGCTCGGTCATCACCGCTGTCGACCTGGAAGCCTTGGAGCAGCTTGGCTTGCTCGAGGAAGAGACCGATTGGACCGACCGCCTCAGTGTAATCACACTCGTGGTCGTCAATTTCGCTTTTGTTTCCCTCTACCTCGCCCAACGCCCCGATTTGCGTTCAGACAATCGCAGCATTCTGTTGATGGCTTTCCTTTTCCTCATCTTTCTATATGGCGCTCGCCTGATCATACCTAACCGCACGGTGATCCCTTTCCTCTTCCCAATCGCAGGATTCAGCATGGTCGTAGCTGCGCTGATTAGTTCTCGCGTGGCTATGATCCTCGCAGTTCCCTTATCGATCCTGGCAGGCTACGGCTTGGCAAACAGCCTGGAACTCATTCTCTTTTACCTCTTCAGCAGTATGTTCGGGGTGCTAGTCCTGCGCAATATCCAGCGTATCCTCACCTTCTTCTGGGCGGGAATTGCGGCTTTTGCATCTGGAACGATGGTCATTCTAACATTTCGCCTTGTTGACCCCACTACGGACCTTATTGGCATCGTTTCCCTCATCGGGGCAGCTGGATTCAACGGACTGGCCGCCGCTGGCCTGACGATCATCCTCCAGTTCGTTCTCGCGCAGGTCCTTGGACTGACGACGACTCTTCAACTCCTGGAAATTTCACGGCCCGATCATGAACTGCTCCAACTCCTCCTGCGGAACGCGCCGGGGACCTACCAGCACAGCCTGCAAATAGCAAACCTGGCCGAACAGGCTGCCGACGCCATCGGTGCAGATACACTCCTCACGCGGGTCGGGTCCCTCTACCACGACGTAGGGAAAGCTCGCCACCCACATTACTTCATCGAGAATCAGGCGCCTGGCTCTACCAATCCCCACGAAGATCTCAACCCGCTGGAAAGCTCGGGGATCATTGTCAGGCATGTCACGGACGGCATCGACCTGGCGAACAAATACCGACTACCGAGGCGGATCAAAGATTTCATCCTCGAACACCATGGTGATGGGATCACAAGCTACCAATATCATCAAGCGGTGGAGGCCGCCGGCGGGGATTCACTCGCCATCGACCAGGAATCATACAGCTACCCCGGCCCGAATCCCCAATCCCGCGAAACAGCCTTGGTCATGTTGGCCGATGGGGTAGAGGCACGAGCCAGAGCCGAAAGACCGGAGACTCTCGAAGATGTTAGCGCGCTTGTGAAAGACATCATCGACAGACGTTTGTCTCAAGGTTTATTGAATGATACTCCTCTGACGATGCGTGACCTGAGTGATATTGCCGAGTCCTTCACCACGACTCTACGGGGCGTGTACCACCCCCGGATCGAATATCCAAAAACAGATAATACCACTCGATCAATTCCCAAAGACTCACCTCCTCCCCAGTAATGATCAACACCCAAATCAAGGAGACATATCGGGCTGAGATCGACGTCCGGCGACTGGAGAAAGCCGCTATCGATACGCTTCTCCACCAGAAGTTCAATCCCAATGCCGAAGTAGCCATCGTTATCGAAGACGATGCCCACATCCAGGCGCTCAACAAACAATACCGGGGAATAGACGAATCCACCGACGTGCTGTCTTTTCAATATGGGGTCGTTGACCCTGGCTCCGGCCAGGATATCCTCGGCGACATCCTCATTGCCTACCCCAAGGCCGCACAGCAGGCAAAGGAAAACAGTCATCCGGTGATGGACGAACTCATCTTACTCGTCGTCCACGCCACACTGCACCTGCTCGGCTTCGAGCACGAGACCGAAGAGGAAAAAAAGGAAATGTGGTCGGTGCAGGATGACATTCTTAAATCCATGGAGGTTGCGGCTAGATCTCATGATTGAATTCCTTAGATCCCGCGCCAAGGCTTTTGGCTACGCCTTTTCTGGCTGGTGGTACGTTATCCGCACCCAACGCAACGCCTGGATTCACACCCTCATCAGCGTTGCCGTCTTAGTCGTTGGCTTATGGATACAGCTCTCCTTGCAAGATTGGATATTCATCATCATCGCCTTCGCCTTTGTGTGGATCGCAGAATTCCTCAACACAGCCTTGGAAGCAGTTGTCGACCTCGCTACCCAAGAGAACCACCCCCTTGCGAGGGTTGGCAAAGACGTGGGCGCTGCTGCTGTCCTCATCGCCGCCCTCACTGCCATTATCATTGGCCTGTTTGTCTTAGGCCCGCCGTTGTTGGAGAGATTGAGAGCTTTGGGGTTTTAAAGTAGTAGAAAGAAATTCCGTATTGCAGTTCAGTCGAGTAGTCAGATCGTCGTTAGTCGTTAGTCAAATAGTCGATCAAGCACCTAATCACTGAAAAAGTTACGCAATACGAAATAATTGATACCCCCCCTTATTTCTCATTTCACTCTATTAACTCAATCTCACTCGCCCAGAAATTATTACGGGCATGATAAACCCCGCCTGGTTTGAGTTTTCCGGTGACGACCACCCAATCCCCATTCTCGATCCCTTCTACACTCACAGGGGATAATTCCGCCCCGTCATCCTCGACCATCAGGTCGTACCACACTTCCAGTTCATCCCCACCCGCACTCACGCGGAAACAGGGACACAGCAGCTCACCTAAGAGACTCACCTGCCCTGCCAGTCGCACCTCGATGTCATAGACAGGATCTTTGAGTAACTCCTTGGGAGTGACCGTACCCTCCGGTCTCAATGGCGTCGTAGAACAGCCCCCCAAAATCAAAATGACTATGAGTGTGATAACCAAACCCAATTTATGGAAACTTTTCATCACATACTCCTTGTGCCGATATCCATATCTCAATCATAAAGGTTATCGTATTGCGCGTTGTGTATTTTACTCCATCCCAACTATCAGACTAAAGACTACCTGACTAACGACTACTCGACTAATGACTACCACGCAATACGAAATACGCAATTTGTAATTATCAAGTCCTATTGCACATTCCCCATTTTCACCACTTCCCTCAACAGCACCTCGAAATCTTCCATGCGGCTGCGGTGGTTGGTGTGTGCCAGGTGGAGGACGTATTTCCCGTGGATGCGTGTACCTGAGACAACGGCTATTCCTTGTTCCTGTAGTTCTACCATGATGTACTGGTTGATTGCATCCAGGGCTTTTTCATCCAAACCATCACGTATGTAGCGAAAACACACCACGTTTAGCGGTACGTGAGCGGATAACTCCAGCTCAGGTGTCTCCTCTACCATTTTAGCGAATGTCTGTGCCTGGTCGATGTTCTGCTGGATGAGACGGCCATACTTGTTTAGGCCGTGCTCTTTTAATGACATCCAGGCTTTCAGAGAGCGGAAGCCCCGCGAGAGATGGTAATCGTAATCTGTGAACCAGGTAAGATCTCCACCTCCAGATATCCCCCGCCCATCCCCCACCGAGTCCAGGTAATCCGCGCCCAGCTTGAAGGTCTGGCGGTGTTCCTCAGGGTGGCGCACGAGTACGCATCCAATGGAATACTGCATATACATCCACTTGTGCAGGTCGAAAGCCAGCGAGTCTGCCCGTTCCATCCCCGCTGCCAGGTCTTTGACCTCAGGCGATAACACCACCCAGGCGCCAAAAGCCCCATCCACGTGGAACCACAGATCTTCTTTCTCGCAGATATCCGCCAGTGCATTGAGGTCGTCGAAGGCGCCGGTATTCGTCGTCCCAGCCGCCCCTACAACGCAGAAAGGCCGGTATCCCTTGGCCCGGTCTTCGTCGATAGCCGCCTGTAGGACATCCAACTCGATTCGGAATTCTGCGTTCACCGGGATACGATGGATGGCTTCACTACCTAAACCCAACAATTCCAACGCTTTTTGCACTGAGTTATGGATCTCTTGTGAAGCATACAGGATCATCTTCTCAGTCCCGGTTCGGACGCCCTCTTTACGGAGGTCATACGTCGCTTTGGTATTTCGGGCGACCGCCAGCCCGATGAGATTGGCCACCGTACAGCCGTTCGTCAGCAGCCCACTGGCAGAAGGAGGGAATCCCATGACTTCTTTAAGCCAGTTGAACACCTGCGTCTCGACGTGGATGCCGCTGTGGTGATCCAGATCGCCGCCGGTCGTATTCATCGCCCCCGCTAAAAAGTCTGCCATCGCACCCATGACAGTCCCCGTGCCCCACACCCACCCCCAAAATCGCGGGTGGATGTTTCCAATAGGATATGGGAATACATACTCGAGGAACTCGGCATAGATGTCTTCAGGTGATTGGGGATCGAGTGGAAGAGATGCGGTGAAACGAGCTTTGACCTCGTCCGGGGCGTGCCGCCATACAGGCTGTTCCCGTACGTGTTCCATATAATCCATCACGTCATCCACCATCCGGTGTCCCAAGCTTCGCATGGCCTCCCAATCGCCCGGGTCGAGAGTCTCTTCTGCTTTTTTGATCTCTTCTGTGTCCATGACAAATCACCTCCGTATAGGAGGCGATTCTACCATCAGGATGGACAGAGTGAATTGGGTCTATCCGTTAGCATTCACCCCAGCATTTCCTGGTATTGCTTCCGGAACTTGGCCACCTTCGGTGCGATCACCGCCCGGCAGTACCCCTGGTTGGGATTGTTGGCGAAATACTCCTGGTGGTAATCTTCTGCGATGTAAAAATGCTCGAACGGCGTCACTTCGGTCACGATGGGATCATCCCAGATTCCCGCCTCGGTGATCTCACGGATGACCTCTTCTGCGATCCGCTTCTGTTCGTCATCGTGGTAGAAGATGGCCGAACGGTACTGCGTGCCGACATCGGCGCCCTGCCGGTTGAGTGTGGTTGGGTCGTGGATAGTGAAGAAAATGTTCAAGAGGTCTTCATAGGTGATGACCTTGGGATCGAAGTTGATTCGCACGACCTCGGCATGGCCGGTATTTCCCCGGCAGACCTGCTCGTAGGTTGGGTTGACCGTATGTCCACCTGAATAGCCCGATTCTACTGAGGTCACTCCCTTCAATGCATCGAAAACCGCCTCTAAACACCAGAAACATCCCCCTGCAAGTGTGGCAATATTTTTTGTTTTATCCATATCAATACTCCTGAATGATTTATACCTACAAAGACGGCTTCGTTTAGTTTTATCTTTCCACGGTTAAGGAACACATAATATATTGTTCAAGACAATAAACCAGCATTTCTGTAGGTTTCATTTTTCTAAGATATTATTGAAACAAAAGGATTACTCCTTTGAGAAAAAAAGGTCCCGTCCCAACCACAACAATAACACTAGGACAACCACGTCTACCACAGCGGTAGCGACATCAAAAAAGCCAACCTGATCTGTAAAGGATAAGAGGATATTCACGGCCACGAGGAGTATTGAGAGGATGACAAAAAACCGAGGATACCTGTCCAGCCCCCAGCCTGAAATAAAAAACGCGAAAGCATTCCCGAACGCCAAACCGGCAACGATGACTCCAGCCATGGGATAACCGTAGGACTTCCCGTCAGCCAGGCGGAAAATGGTCACAACCGTAAAGATTAGCCATACAACCCCCATCAAAAACAATCCCAACCGTGCACCGGTGCTTACTTTACTTTTGGTATCTTTATTCATCTTTACCTTCACCTTCTTCAATAAATTTAGATTCTAGTCCAGATACTTGACCCAGGTTTTAAATTTGAACGTCGGTTCAAACCCTAAAGCCCGATAGAACTCAATATCTGAACCAACCCAGGCTACTTCTGCGCCCAACGCCTTTGCCCTGCGAAGGCTTTCCAGCACAACTGCCTTTCCAAGCCCCTTACGCCTGTAATCCAGGTGAGTGGCAAGGGGTTCTAAATAAGCATACCTGTTTTCCGTAACGACCCACATCCCGCAATATGAAATGAAATTCCCATCAGGATTGGTGACTACCATGGTCAAGTCTTTGTTGAAATTTGGTGCTTTTTGCATGGAGCGGCGGCCTTTAATTTCTTCCTCCGGGGCAGAGCCTTCGTGATCGAAACCATACCACAATACTTCATTGATCTTGTGAAGATCGTTCTCCTCAGAAAGGCTTTGTACCCGGAATTCCCCGGGGACGCTACCCTGTGGAATTAGTCGGTCGAGGGAATAGTAAGAGTTCGTCTCGTCAAAATCCCGCCATCGTTCATACCCATTGGAACGGGCCAATGATGACAAGCCGTCGTCATCCTCGTGGATGTACAAAGCGCGGATCAGCCTCCCCGTTGATTGGGAAATCCCTTGAAAATTGTCCTCCGCATAGTCGAACATCAGCGGTTTGATAGATTCGTAGCCAGGTCGAATCTGGAAATAGGCTGTCCGTTCATTTGATTCCAGATTGACGACGCCGACAATCATCCCGTTTTCCTCAAATATCCCGATTTTTCCCAAATCGATTTCCCACACAAAGGGGTGGAAATGCATATACTCCCACCTGGGTTGAAGCCAGTTGGTGAATTTCTTCCCGGGCGAGTAGGTCTCAATGAGGAAATCTCCGACCCGGTTAAAATCTTTTTCTCGATGATACGATCTCGTTTTTATGTTCTTCTCAGCCATTTTCCAGGCTAAATTGTAGCATTACTCTAAGAATAAAGACACGAAAGTTGTATAATTTATTGATGACCTAATCCCAAGGAGGCCTTCCATGAGTGGAATAGATCCCAAATTAATCGTCTTGCAGTTCAATCAATATATCAATGATCGAGATATATCTGGGCTATCAACCCTGATGTCTGAAGACTATGTGTTCATCGACGGCAGCGATGATGTACACGCGGGGAAAGAGAAGTTGGTAGAAGGTTGGACGGAATTCTTCAATTCATACCCCGACTACCGCAACCATTTTTCTCTTGTTGAATCGCGGGATAATTTGGTATTGATTATCGGGCATTCCACCTGCTCGTATGATCCTCTTGACGGGCCTGCGTTGTGGACGGCGAAAGTGGAAAACGACCTCGTATCCGAGTGGCGCGTATATCTCGATACGACAGAAAATCGAAAGAAGTTGAATTTACCACCCCAACCCGAAGGATAACGTTCTACTCACAATTGAGAGCTTGCGCTACCTCATTGTAGACGTTGTCAAAGGCTTCATCCCCTCTGAAAATCTCCTGCATGTCACGCCAGCTTGCACATACCATCAGGTTCTTGCGTAATCCCATCTCGTAAGCCTCGGTAGAGATCTTCGCCGCCTGGTTCCAGTCCCCTGTGTAGGCAAAAGCTTCGATAAAAGGGATTAACTCATAGGAATAGGCAGTCTGATACCCCCCCTCCTCCGCTTCATCCCACAAGCGGATGATCTCATCCCAGTCTTCGAATTGACGCGCTAAACTCGCTTTCTGGAAATAGTAGCACCAACTGTGTTTCGGTTCCTGGCCGAAAATATCCTCTATCGGATAATCTTCCGAGGAAGGTTGTGCGTAGATGCGCTCCAGGTCGGCGATTTGAGAGAGCATACTGGCATCTTCCAAAATTACGTTGTTATTCACATCTCGCGGCGTCAAGAACCACAAACACTGGTCTTCCAGTTCAGGTGTTATCACAAGGATACTATCTCGGCTGTGTCCCTCAAATCTCTCGTCATGATATTTTCCGGTCAGTGGCATCCCTTCAAGCATCTCCGGGATGTAGCGGTGGAGGCCGTCGTAAGGGATCTCGAACCACCAATACGTCTGTAACTCTGTCCCTTCGACCTGCGGGTAAAGGAAATTCATCGCAAAAGCCGCGTTGTAGCGGTTGGTCGTGCTGGTCAAAGCGCCATCTGAGATAATAGCCGTGTTCGGCTCGATGGCAGGGGCACGCCAATATATCTGCCAATAAGCGCGTGTCTGCCTGACCCAATCCCATCGAAAATCGTTCGTTTCTCTGATTTGTGCGCTGACCGTCACCGCCAATAGAAAGGTTAATATGATGCGTTGGTAATTCTTCTGTGAAATTATTAAGTTGATAAGCGCAACGATGAGGATGCTGGCCCCAAACATGGCTGGGATGCTGAAGCGGTCGGCGAAAAAACCCTCAAGGATGTTACGGCCTGTCAGCCAGACGGGTAGTAATCCGGCGAATAGCGAAAATATTCCAAAAGGAATCACCTGTCGATTCCAGATATTTTTGTCCCCTTCAAGATCACCTCGATTTCCATTCCGCATGATGAAATAAACGCCTAAACTGACAACCGCTGCAATGCCCCAGGCGAGCAAGTCTCCTCGAGAGAGGGTGATGATTTCTTCCGGCTGCACAATATCAGACCAGGAAGTGACCAATACGTGCCAGATATCCCGCAGGGAAACGACCACAATATCGAGGAAAGTTTGGATAAAATTCCCCCCCCCTTTAGGATTGATAAACGGATTGGGGTCTTCGTTCCCTGGGAAATATATAAATCGCCTGATAATGAATACGAGGATCATCAGTAAATAGGGAGACCAATTAATGAAGATTCTTTTTATTCGCTCTTTCCAATCGACGATCTGGGAAGAGATCACAAAGAATAAGATGATCGGGCGGATGAGTTCCAAACCGCCAAAATATTCCATTGTCAACAAGTGACCGATGGTAAAAGCCATTCCCAAAATCGTATACGGCCAGAAGAATTTTTTATTCTGGTAAGCCTGAACCATTAAAATGATAGAAAGCAAAAAAAACAAGAAAGCGACATATTGAGAGCGATAGGTAACTGCCAAGGATTGTTTAAAGAACGTTGGGTAAACTGTAAACAGAATCGCCGTCCAGGCCATCTGTTCTTTATACTTTGGCCAAATCTTACTCACTACCCCCCACATACTCCACGAAGTCAACCACCTGAGGATGAAAAAAAGGATGTGCCAATACAGGGGCTTCAAACCTAATAAAGATCGGAGGGTGATGTCCATCCAGGCGAACAAAGGGCGGTCAGCGAAATTATGGATCTTACTCGCCACCTCATACTTATTCGCCATATAAATGGTCATCCAATCATCCCAATAGAATCCTAATTGGTTTAGATAAACCCCATACGCCCCTAAGCATAAAATCAAGAGCAATAACGGTACCCAATAATGATGTTTATCCAGCAATTTTCTCATAGGTCTATATTATAAAATAAAAACCTATCCCATAATAATTAGTGGAGAATATGTTGATTGTATCCAGGTGAATATTTGTACTTACTATAGCCAATTCTATATCAATTATTTGGACTAATAAATTGTAGATTTATCATCCTCTTTGGTGTATAATTGATTATATTCAAGTTTTAATTACCAGATATTTTCCATTCAAAGGAGTTGAAAAATGAGATTGAATCCCCCTACGAGAATTGTGTTTTGGATCAGCGTTGTCCTGGCAGTATTAGGTCTGCTAGCTTTTCTTGGCGTCCTTTCATTCCTTAATCCCTTCACATTCTGGCTCGTCCTTGCTGCTTACATTTTACTCGCTTTGGGGAACATCCTCAAAGGATTCTAAAAAGACTACCAACTCGATTAAGCCTCACAAGTGTGGGGCTTTTTTTCTACCACCAATAGAGATTTACCTGCTACCCACCTGCCCCATTGAACACCAGTTCATCCCTCCCCGTTAATGCTTTGTTCACCCGTTCGATGACAATGTCAAGGTGGGCCGGATTGTCTACGAAGTTCAAATCGTGGCTTCGGATGGTGAGTACGGGGCACAGCTCGAAGTTGCGCAGCCATTCATCGTAGAATGATTCCAACAGCGTCAGGTATTCAGCTGTGATCCCCCCTTCTATGTCCCTTCCGCGGCTACGGATTCGTTCCACCAACACCTCCACCGGTGCCCATAAATAGATTAACAGGTCCGGGGATGGAATACCCTTTACCACCAGATCGAAAACACGTTTATAGGCCAGATAATCCCGTTCACGCATATTCCCAAGCTGTCTTAAGGCTCGTGTAAAGATGAAGAAATCTTCGTAGATACTCCTATCCAGGATAACCGAGCTTCCGGAAGCATGAGCCTCGATGTGTTGTTCGGCGCGGTGTCCCAGGAAAAAGACCTGGAGGTGGAAAGACCACTGCTTCATGTCTGCATAGAAATCAGGCAAGAAGGGATTGTCTTCAACCGATTCGTAACCCATCCGCCAACCGAGGCGTTCTCCTAATTTTTCAGTGATAGAAGTCTTTCCCGCACCGATATTTCCGGCTACCAAGACCAATCGTTTCGCCATGTCGACTCCTCAAGAATAAAAAAATAAGCCAAAATAAACTGAAAACATATTGCTGGGAAAATCTCTCCAAACTATTCATCAATTCCTCCCAATTTTATCCTAACAAATCCACATCCCCTAAAAAAGCAATGAGGCTCTATCGTTCACCTGTGGGAACCACACACCGGAACCCTACCGCTTGGTAGTTTGCTGTAAACGATACGATGTGCCTGAACGTTGTCCGTACGTGCCCTTGACCATATCCCCAACTCCCTCCCCTGAGGATGCCTTCATCCCCCTCAGATGGATTTGCGGGGTTCATTTGATCCTCACTGGTGTATTCCCGGAATTCATGGCCGACCCATTCCCACACGTTCCCGGCCATATCCAGCGCCCCACACCAGCTTGCGCCTTCCGCGTAACTTCCCACCGGCGAAGCTTTCGAATATCCATCATCGCATTTCGAGATGTCATCATAGAAGTTCCCGTACTGGCAGCCGAATTCATCCCCCCAGGGGAACATACTCCCCGTAGGTCCCTTGGCTGCATACTCCCATTCCGCTTCCGTGGGGAGTCGCCCAACCGCCCAGGCACAGTACGCTGCTGCCTCCGCCCAGGGGATGGCAGCAGCTGGGTAATCATCTGAATACCCACCGCCCCCGATAGCCTTGTATGCTTTTTCTTGTACACGCAGTACATACTGGTCGTAAGTAACCTCTGTCCAGCCGATCCGGAAACCGTCCAACATGACCTCGTGCTGAGGTTCTTCTACCGAGAAGACTTCTGCGCTATCCGCGCACTTTCCCCATGCATCGAGGTATTCTTCGCATAGTACAAGAGCCATATCGATTTGGGCTTGTGTGCTGCCCATCATGAAGCTTCCCCCCGTGACGAAGACCATCCCCATCCCATCAGAGAGGCGAGACATCGTATCCCCCAACGAAAAACCATTCCCATATAGTGCAGCCCTAGGGGGATACACATCAGCCTCGGTTGCGCTGATATGGTTTGATGGCGAACATTGTATGAGCACAAATCAAACCCCAAAAATGATAATCAAATGTTTTATCTTCATCATCCACCATCCTATCGCTGTTATTTATCTTAATCAAATATAATCCCGGTTCTGCTGCCTTTTTTTATTTTCTTAGAATCCTCTCATTCTCCCGATGTGCCGGAATTGCCCCCAGTATTTGACATTTGTTTACATAGTATCAGGATATTATCACGTTCTCTGATATATAATTATGGGTAGAAACGGAAGTGAATTCCATATCGAGTTATTTAAAATGGTGACAACACGTTTACTTCAAGAAGAATTCTGGCCAGGTGATGAATTTGGGGATTATCGCCTGCTCGAACGCATTGGATTGGGAGGCGAAGGCTCGGTTTGGTCTGCCTGGGATAAAGAAAACCATCGCGTTGTTGCCGTAAAATTCTTTTCTAAAGAAAAAACACGCCTCACATCAAAAAACACCGGACCGAGGACCGGTTTCCTCCAAGATTTAGATCACGTCAATATCCGCAAGTTGTATCAAGTAGGTAATGCCGGAGACTCCATATATTTTAGTATGGCATATTACCCTTCTGGTTCATTGGATGACTTACTTGTCTCTGGTGCTCTCTCGACAAAAGATACCCTCCTCATTACCGCTCAAATTGCCAACGCATTAGAATACATTCACGCCCAAAATATTGTCCACCGGGACTTAAAACCGACCAATATCCTCCTCGATGCTGATTTACGAACCTACCTCACCGACTTTGGAATCGCCAGGAAACTTTCCGATACAACTCAAGCCTACCACACCGGGCACGGCACATTTCGTTATTCCCCACCCGAACAGCATACCGAAGCTGCCATCAGCCGCGCTTCCGACTTTTACAGCCTGGGGATCATGATTTATGAGATGCTCACAGGCACCCTCCCATGGGAGGGTGATATGGCTCTTGCCATCAGGCAGTTGGACACCGGAGAGGGGATTCCAGACCCCCAGGAAGTTGATCCCGACCTCCCCGCCGACTTGATTCATGCCCTCCGTAGGTTGACGGATATGGACGCCAGAAACCGGCCTGCTACCGCTGCCGAAGCATTTGGCCTGGTTGCGGCTGCCCTTAATAATCATCCTTTAGAATCCGTAACTCATGAATGGGGACAAGAAGCTATACAGCAAACACTCAAGTCTATTTCATTTGATCCAGACCCTGCGCCTCTGGCTCTTAAAGAAGCGCAAAAAATCCTATCCACAGGTCTGGCAAATTGGGCTGGTGGGAATCACAAGTTGATCCTCCCCCTCACCCGATTTACATATCTCGATGCTGTCTTTTCTTCCACTGAACTCTCCGAAGATACCTTGAATGAGGAAAGTCGTAAACTCATGGCCCGCGCTTCCTTCGTTCATAATATAAACAAGAAATACTGGTGGAGACGTTTAGGGGATCCTCACTCCCAGATTCAGCTTTGTGAACAAGTGATCGGATTTGAGCAAGACGAGGTCATTGGACGTGTCTTATCCCTCATGCTCGAAGATCAGCCAAAGACCCAACTCACAAATATCCTCTCACCCGCAATTGTTTCTCGTTTGATCGACATGAGTGTGAACACACCTATTCCTGGTTTTCAGATGAGTGCATTCAACTTCATCGAGCAGTTAGCTGGAGAAAGTGGCGGCAAGTGGGCAGCTGTTTGTTTTTCCCAGATAGATGATACCAAGCTGGGGAAGCTTGCCCTCCTAGATAGTCCCCAAGGACTCAAGGCCGCACAATTGATCGGAAAAATAAAAAGTGACACAGCTGTTAATGTCATCTGTGAAGCTATGGAGGAAGAAAACATACCTGCGGCCGTCCCTGCTTTGGTGGAAATTATGCGTGTTGCCCACAGTCTGCCCTCGGCGGTCCCCGGCTATGTCCGCAGGAAAATTTGGGGATTACTGACCCGCAAGCAGTTGACCTCTGATCGGGTTAATCTCACGCAGGCCTATCTGGCAGCAGCTTTTGGTGCAGCGCTAGGGATTGGCTACACGATCTTTGCGACCTACCGTTTACCAGCTTTTTTAGACACTGCTAGAGTCTTGAATTCCCTGGGTAGTGGTTTATTTTTTGGCCCCCTCATCGGATTGGGAATATTCCTGACCCGGTTGATCGTTCATCGTTTACAACATACCCCTCCAGTTCTGCGTTTGGCTTTGAGTATCCTCATTGGAGGAACCATCGTAAACCTGAGTTTCTTTGCCTATCACTTCCTCTTTTTAGATAGCAGCCCACATGGCTGGTTGATTACTTTTGGCTCTTTCCTCATGATAGCAGGATTTGGGATAGGTGCACAAATATTCTCCTCACGGACCATGCGTGCTCTGACTGGTACGGTCACCACCGCCTTGGGATTGGGGCTTTCATGGTTGTGGTCGACCTCACTCGCTTTCACCCCCATGATTTATTACGAACCCGAGAAAATGGTAGAATCCTTCCTTCATATAACAATTACTTCACTCATGATTGGTATCCTTCCCCACGTCGTCCCTTCATTAGACCTGGATGGCCCCACACAGTCAAGATAAGGATGGCTAGAACATGCCTTCGGACGAAATCCTTAACCTAGCGCTTGAACTCATCAGGGCTGGTAAAAAAGAAAATGCCCGTGCAGCAATCAAGCAAGCCCTGGAAAAGAATCCAGATAATGTGGCTGCTTGGGGCTTGTTGGTTCAGGTAGCCCAAGACTCCGGTGAGGAAATGACAGCGATTAGGGAAGTGTTAAGGTTGAAACCTGAAGATGAATGGGCGCAGCGCTATCTGGCTGGCCTCGTAGATAAAGAAGCCCTGAACCGTATCGCCGACCTGATTAGGATGGAACAAAATAGCCAGGCTGCTTTTCTCCTCGAGCAGATGCTCGAACGCAGCCCCGATAACCCCGATGCGTGGGCACTGAAAGCAAGGTTAGCTGAAAAACGCGAAGACGCCATCACCGCCCTAGAAGAGGTGCTGCGGCTCAGTCCTCAAGACGAACGGGCACGTCAATACCTCACCCGCCTCACAAAGGAACAAAAGGAGATCGAACAGAAGAGGATTGATAAAGCCCAAAAGAAAGACCGGAAAGAGGATAAAAGGAGTCGGACGAGTGCGCCTGACAAACCTGCTGGCGAGAAGAGATTTAAACTGTCCTCGGATTTGATTTTCGGTCTCATAGGGCTGGTTCTTCTTCTCTCCTTGGTCTGCTTTGTCATTGGTTATCCTATGCTTCCTGAAGACCAGCGCTTCCTTGGAGATCTGTGGCTGAAAAGCGCCGATAATGGAACCGAGTCCCCCTTCGTTGCGGGAAGTTGCGAGGCTTTGATTAACAAAGCCCTGGAGGTCTCCGATATCGGCTGCCAGAAAATTGGCAGGAATGAGATATGTTATGGCAACTACGACCTCACCGCCAACGTCGTCCCTGATTTTTCAGATCAGTTCACCGTTGTTGGGGATGTCATCCCTGTTACCGGGGTCAAGCAATTCTACGCCTCTCCCTTAGACTTGGTGAAGAACCTTTGGGGCGTAGCCGTTTTAAAACTCCAGGCCAATCTCCCTGGCACGGTGCCCGGTCAGAACGTGACTTTCCTTGTCTTCGGTGATACCTCCATCGATAACGTTTCAGGGGATATGTCTGCTTTCTACTTCACTTCTGGATTCTCAGGTGTGAGATGCAGTGAAGTGCCCTTCGATGGCATGTTGATCGAAATGCCTGATGGGTCGGGTGTCTCTTTTCAGGCCAATGGCGTAGACTTCATGCTCCAGGGGGATGCCATTCTCCAGGCTCAACCAGGGGAAGAGTTGACGATCAGCATGGTCGAGGGCTCCGGTTTGGTTAGGGCTGAAGACCAGATTCAGGAGATGGGTCCGGGCACTTCGATAAGTGTGCCTATGAGTGATGATTTGAATCCCACCGGGCCCCCTTCCGAACCCGTCCCACTCCCAGACGATGATGCTTTATTGGGCTGCCACCTCCTGGGTGTAGGCTGCCCGCCAGGGGTAGAAGCCGTCATCCGCTCGCCTACCAGTACGCCCGGTGGGGCCGAATTGGGTGCAGGTCTTCCTCGCACTTACACCCCTGCCCCCATTAATCCAGATATCCCCACGAATACCCCTGTCCCGGTCCCCCCTGGGCAGCCAACCAATACCTCCGTACCCTTGCCCACGAACACCTCCCCACCGCTGCCCGGTGATACCTCGCAGCCTAGCCCTATAGATACCTCTCCTCCTGGCGCAACCACCACCAACACACTCCCACCTCCCACCCCCACGAATACTTCACTACCACCTACCGCCGAGGTTTCAATCTGCGATGGGATCATGTCAGGATCAGTAGGTACCGGCGGCACAACCATGTCGTTTACGATAAATAACAATACTCCCGACCCGATCCTCATCTCCACAATAACGCTTTCATGGCCGACCAGCCAAAACGGTTCATTGCAAGAAATCACCATAGACAGCATCAAGATATTCTTCGGAAATCCAGTTTCCTCTTCACCTTTTACAATTTCTGATACTTCTTCTCCGCCTTGGAGTACTGGGAGTGGGACTCGAAAGTTGGAAAGTGGACAGAGCAGGATATTATCCTTCATATTCGAAACAAGCGCTGGGTGGAATTCCGTAGATGTTAAGTTTAACAATGGCTGTGTGATCCATAAATAATCCAATCGATGAATATAAAGATCGGACATTGAAAAAACAATGCTAGAACACTAACAAAAAAAATCACAATGGAGGTAATGACAATGGGATATACCACTCTTGAACCACGCAGCGATAATTTACTTTCTTGCCAGCCGGGAGACATTGGCCGTTATGTGCTATTGCCCGGCGATCCTGGCCGGGTTCCAAAGATCGCTGAATATCTTGATGATGCAATACTTGTCTCTAGGAGTAGGGAGTTTACGACATTTTCCGGGACGATCCTGGGCGAAAAGGTCTCAGTGACCTCGACGGGCATTGGGGGACCTTCGACCGCTATTGCCGTAGAAGAATTGGTTCGCTTAGGCGCTAAAGTGCTTATCCGTGTCGGCACGTCGGGTCTCATGCAAAAATATATGCAGCCCGGTGATTTAGTGATTACCTGGGGTGCAGTCAGGGATGAATATACCTCCCGGCAGTATGCCCCCTTATCCTATCCTGCGGTTGCTGATTTGGGGGTCACGTCTGCGCTGGTGGATGCAGCTGAAAATCTGGGTCTCCGCCATTGGGTGGGTATGTCCCAATCCAAGGACTCATTTTATGGGCAACACGATCCCAAAAGAATGCCGGTGAAGGATCATTTATTGGAAAACTGGCAGGCCTTGATAAAGACAAACGTATTATGTTCTGAAATGGAGGCATCAATTCTATTTGTATTATCGAGGATGATGGGGGTCAGATCGGGGGGCATAATGGTCGCTGGAAGTACGATTCAAGATCTAGAAAATTTACTCAAAACTTCGATCAAAGCTGTTGGAACCCTGATTCAACAGGAACGAGAGCGGGTGATATGAACTTAAGCAAATTTCTCATGAACCGTATCTACAAATGGGTCACGATATATCCCTGGTTCAGGAAAATTATGATTGGGATGTATAACCTATCGAAAATGCCGCAGTATCACATCGACCTCGCACCTGGCCAGATTGGTGCATATGTGCTGCTCGTTGAAAATCCTGACGACTTACCTCGAATTGCTGCCCACCTCGATCAAGCCAAGGAAGTCGCCAGCCATCGTGAATATCTAAGCTATACCGGGATGTATAAAGATACTCCGGTAACGGTCATTTCGACCGGCATCGGCGGCCCTTCTGCGGCAATTGCGATCGAGGAGTTGGCAGTCATTGGGGCTGAAACATTCATCTTCCTGGGCCTTTGTGAAACTGGCGTAGAAGACTATATCATCGCGATCGGCGCTGTAAGGGATGAAGGGACTGGCCTCCACTACACCCCCCTGGCTTTTCCGGCGCTGGCTGATTTTCGGGTTTCGGCTTCTCTGCAGCAGGCTTGCCACGACCGGCGTGTAAAGTACGCTGTCGGCGTCGTCCACTCTCGCGATGCTTTCTACCGTGTTGGATATACAAGCGGTGACTCTCAGGATGCTGGTCAAAGTAGGGCATTTCCAGGGGTGCTGGCCTATGACGTTAATACAGCCGCAACTTTGATTGTATCCAGTGTGCTCTCAAAAAAGGCGGGCGCCTTTTTAGCAAAAGCAAATGGAGACGGGAAAATTGAAGCCGCCCAGATTGAAATTGCCCTGGATGCATTGTATACACTCATAGAATCCGATAAGAATCAGTAAATACGATAGATCATCTACAGATGAGGTCGACCGTCAATTTTCCCAAAAGTCCATGGGAAAACTGACGGTCATTTTTTGAATTTGTCAGACAATTGACACACACTCCCTTCTCTGTTACACTACCCCTATAGTTGTCAGACAACTGTTCAAGGAGTTATTATGGCGACTTTATTGGTCAAAAACGCTGACCTCTTGGTAACCTTTGACGGCCGCCGTCGGGAGATTTCCCGCGGTGGTCTTTTCATTCGTGACGGCTTCATTGAAGCCATCGGCCCTAATGACGAACTGCCCAACGAGGCCGATGAGACCCTCGACCTTTCCGGCCACGTTGTCCTACCCGGCCTAATTAACACCCACCACCATTTCTACCAGACTCTCACTCGCGCCGTCCCCGCCGCTCAAGACGCCAATTTATTCAATTGGCTGGTCACTCTCTACCCCATCTGGGCAGGGATGACCCCTGAAGACATTTTCATCTCCACACAGACGGCCCTGGCCGAGCTTGCTTTATCGGGCTGCACCACCGCCTCTGACCATCTCTATATCTACCCCAACGGCTCGAAGCTGGACAATGAGATTCACGCTGCCCGAGAGATGGGTATGCGCTTACAGGCTTCCCGCGGCTCGATGAGTCTCGGTGAGAGTAAGGGCGGCTTGCCCCCCGACAGCGTGGTAGAAGAAGAGGACGATATCCTAACAGATAGCCTGCGCCTCATCCAGACCTACCACGATCCGGATCCCGGGTCGATGACCCAGATCGTCCTGGCCCCCTGCTCCCCCTTCAGCGTGACCAGCGACCTCATGCGGGAGAGCGCCAAACTCGCCCGTGAATACAGCCTCCACATTCACACCCACCTCGCCGAAACCGAGGATGAGACCGACTTCTGCCTGGAGACCTTCGGACACAAGCCTGTCGCCTACATGCAGGAAGTGGATTGGATCGGGGACGATGTCTGGTTCGCCCACTCCGTTCATGTGAACGACGAAGAGATCGCCCTCTACGCCAAGACAGGCTGCGGTGTGGCCCACTGCCCTTCTTCGAACATGCGCCTGGCTTCCGGCATTGCCCCTATATTGAAGATGCTCACCGCTGGTGTGGATGTCGGCCTGGGGGTGGATGGCTCCGCCAGCAACGATAGTTCTCACATGCTGGCCGAGGCCCGCCAGGCCATGCTTCTCTCTCGCGTGGGTGCGGGGGTCAGTGGTGCTTCCCGCTCTGGTGAGGATGCCCCACCCCTCATGACTGCCCGGCAAGCCCTGGAAATAGCAACTATTGGCGGTGCAGCCGTCCTCGGCCGGGAGGATATCGGCTCCCTCGAAGTCGGGAAGTGCGCCGATTTCTTCGCTGTCGACCTGAACCAGCTTGACCTCGCCGGGGCTTTACATGATCCTCTCGCTGCCCTGGTCTTCTGCGCTCCCGTTAAAGCGGATTTCACCGTCGTCGGCGGTGAATTCATCGTGAAAGAAGGCCAACTTGTCAAGATCGACCTGCCAACCCTGATCGAGAAACATAACCAGGCCGCTGCTCGCCTGGTAGAGAATATATAACCAACGTAGGGACGGAGTATGCCTCGCCCGTATTGCCATAATGAAAACCTCTGCTGAAGTCGTCATCTGTGGGGCCGGGATTGGCGGCATTGCTACCGCCTACTTCCTCTCTGTTCGCCACGGGATAAAAGATATCCTCCTCGTGGACGAGCGCGCACCCCTCTCCCTCACAAGTGACAAGTCCACCGAGTGCTACCGCAACTGGTGGCCGGGACCGGGAGACGCCATGGTGCAGATGATGACCCGGGGGATCGACCTTCTCGAAGAATTTGCTATCGAAAGCAAGAACCTTTTCCACCTCAACCGGCGCGGCTACCTCTACGCAACCGCCGACCCGAACCGCGTCGCCGGCTTGGAGGGCTTCGCCGAGGAAGCCTCATCTTTGGGGGCTGGCGAGATTCGCTGTCACCCTCAAGGGTCTTCCAACACCTATCGCCCCGCTGAGTCGGTAGGTTTTCAAGATGCTCTGGGTGGGGCGGATCTGATTACCGATCGAAACCTAATACAAGAACACTTCCCTTACCTGTCTCCTGACGTCGCTGGGTTACTCCACGTCCGTCGGGCGGGTTGGTTGAGTGCCCAGCAGTACGGAATGTATCTCTTCGACCAGGCCCGCGCCAACGGCATAAAATTCGTCTCCGATAAAATTGTAGATGTCGTTATCGAGAGTGGACACATAAGCGGAATCCAGCTTGCTGGAGGAGAGGAAATCCGCACGTCAACATTCATAATCGCCGCCGGCCCCTTGGCTGCCGAGGTTGGGAAAATGCTGGAGATTGACATTCCCGTGTTCAACGAATTACACATGAAAGCGGCCTTCAACGACGGACAGGGTGTCATCCGGCGGGATGCCCCTTTACTCATCTACACCGACGAACAGGAACTCGATTGGAAGGAGGAGGAGCGCGCTGCCCTCGCCGAAGAGGAAGACACACGCTGGTTGACCGAGACCTTACCCTCCGGTGCTCACGTCCGTCCTGAGGGAGGTTTGGGAGCAGAAACCATTATCCTTCTGTGGGACACCCGCGAAGAAGAGGTCGAGCCAATCCTGCCCCCGCCCATCGATCCCATGTACGCCGAGGTCACCCTACGTGGTCTGACGAAGATGATACCCGGCCTGGAAGCCTACCTTGAACGCCTCCCCAAACCCTACATTGACGGTGGTTACTACACCAAGACCCGCGAAAATCGGCCCCTGGCCTGCCCCCTCCCCGTGGATGGCGCCTACCTCATCGGTGCCATGTCGGGATTTGGCATCATGTCTTCCGCCGCGTTGGGCGAACTCACCGCTGCCCATATTACCCATACCGCTCTCCCGGTCTATGCACCCGCCTTCGACCTGACGCGCTATCTCGATCCTGGATATTTAGCCTTGCTGGAAAACTGGGGCGATAACTGGCAGCTGTGAAAGATGACGAAAAGTGAGATGAGAACGTATGAATCAAAATAATAAATCCGTAACTCAGCGGCTGCATGAACACCTCCGCCAGGTCATCGCAGCCACCGCGCCCGGTGAACGTCTCCCCTCCGAACCGACCCTCGCCCGCCAGTTGAGTGTCTCGCGGGCGACCTTGCGTGAGGCTATGCGCATCTTCGAGACCCAGGGGCTGATTCACCGCCGCCAGGGGGTCGGCACTTTCGTCATCCAACCCGCAGGCGTTATCGAGACCGGTCTTGAAGTCCTTGAAAGCATCCATACCATGGCGAAACGTATCGGCCTTGACGTCGATGTTGGGAGATACCTCATCGAGGCCAGACCCTCCACAAAGGCTGAAAAGGAGAGTCTTGGCCTGGAGGAAGAGGGGAACGTCGTCCAGATATCCTGGGTGATGGAAGCAGAAGAACGCCCGGTCGCCTACCTCGTCGATATCATTCCAGAGGACTTGATCCCAATCAAGGAGATACGACGGGAGTTCAACGGTTCCATCCTCGACCTCCTCGCCCTCAAGAATGGCATATCTTTGTCGACTTCCCGCACCGAGATCAACGCCGTAGCTGCTCCTGCGGAGATCGCCAAAGCTTTGGGCATCCAGCGTGGGGACGTCGTCCTATATTTCGAAGCCACCCTTTATTCTGCCGAGGGGAAAGCTCTGGACTACTCCCATAGTTATTATCTTCCCGGTTATTTCAAGTTCCGTGTCATGCGCCGGGTCGGTTAAGGAGGAAATGCACCTTGACCAATTATCAATTGTTGTAATGAACTCATCAAAGAATAAATCAAAACCATTGAACCAGGAGGTTGATTATGCGTAGTTTTGCAGGACGAGATATTCTCTCGTTGAAAGATTTTGAACGGGGAGAGTTTTTCCGGGTCTTCGAGATTGCCGAGAAGTTGGAACCGATTGCCCGAAACCGCCGTAATACCGATATACTCAAAGAAAAGACCCTCGTGACGGCCTTTTACCAGCCCAGCACACGCACCCGTCTGGCGCACGAAGCCGCCATGATTCGTCTCGGTGGGCAGGTTACCGGCTTCTCCGACGCTAAAATGACCCGTGCCGGAGACTTCTACCAGGAGTCCATTAAGGATACCGTCAAGATGCTGGAGTTTTACGGTGACGTGATTGTCATGCGCCACTTCCAGCAGAGCGCCCCCCACGAGGCCGCCAAATGGGCCTCTGTCCCCATCATCAACGGGGGGGACGGTTGGGGCGAGCACCCCACCCAGATATTGACAGACCTTTACACAGTCCTCCGCGAAAAAGGCCGCATCGACGGTCTCAAGTGGCTGGCAGTGGGCGACATGCGCATGCGCACCATGCATTCGCTGGCTTACGGCCTGACCCAGTTCGACTGCCCTATCACCTTCGTCTCTCCACCGGATATGTCCCTCACCGATGAGATGAAGAAAGAACTCAAAGATTACAGCCTTGATTACAAAGAAGTAGACCATGTCGAGAAGGCCATCGCCGATGCCGACGTCATCCTGGTGGAGCCGGTCGTACAGCCAGACTATACGAAATCCGTGGACGAACGAAAAGGCGATGTCGACCTGACCCCCGCCAACTACAAGATTACCCGCAAGCTCCTCGAAACCAAGGCCAAGTCAGACGCCATCTTGCTGCACTCCCTCCCCCGCATGGACGAGATTCCTCCAGACGTCGACATCACCCGCTGGTCCCGCTACTGGCAGGAGGCCTTCAACGGTGTCGTCATGCGTATGGCGTTGTTGGCGTTAGTTTTAGGGGCTGAAGAATAATTATTAGTCAAATAGTCGGATGGTCGTTAATCGTTAGTAAAAGCGATGTCGAAGATTAATCGATTTGAAGAGTTACAGAGCTGGCAAAAAGCCCGTCAACTGGCAAATCAGGTGTATGCTTTGACCAGAAAAGGTGGTTTCGCCAGAGATTTCGAACTGCGGAATCAAATCCGCCGATCGGCAGGTTCAATTATGCATAATATCGCTGAAGGTTCCGATGCCGGCTCAAACCTGGAATTTATCCGCTTCCTGAAAATTGCTTGAAGGTCGGCCAGCGAAGTGCAATCACAACTCTACCTGGCGCTAGATCGCAGCTACATTTCAGAAGAGGATTTACACAAGACTTACGAAACCGCCACTGAGGTCAAAAAACTCATCAAATACTTACGCAAATGACTACCGACTATCGACTAACGACTAAAGACTAGGAGTTTATTATGCAAACCGACTTACGCGGCCGCGATTTAATCGGCGACCTGGACTTCTCAAAAGAAGAAGTTGAAACCGTTCTGGATGTCGCCTGGGACCTGAAACGCAAACGTGCCCTGGGCGAACCCCACCCTTACCTGCGCGACAAAGTGCTGGCCATGCTCTTCTTCTTCTCCAGCACGCGCACCCGTGGCTCTTTCGAGGCTGGCATGGCCCAACTGGGCGGTCACGCCGCCTTCGTCGAGTCCCGCACCACACAGATCTCTCACGGCGACACCGAGAAAGAACTGGGCGAGATATTCGGGCGCTACTTCGACGGCATCGCCATCCGCCACGTAGACTGGGGCATCGGCAACCGCTACCTCAATCTCGTGGCAGAAGCCTCACGCGTCCCCATCCTCAATATGCAGTGCGAGATCTACCACCCCCACCAGTGCCTGGCTGACATCATGACCATCATCGAAAAGAAAGGGCGCGACCTGCGCGGCAAGAAGATGGTCGTGTCCTGGGCTTACGCTTCATCCTATTTGAAGCCCATCTCCGTGCCCCAATCCTTGATCCTGCAGATGCCCCGCTTCGGTCTCGACGTCGTACTCGCTCACCCGCCGGAGTTCAAACTCATGCCCGATATCATGGATCAGGCCAAAGTGCAGGCCAAGAAGTTCAAGACCGGCTTCGAGGTCGTAGACAGTATGGAAAAGGCCTGCAAAGATGCCGACATCATCTACGCCAAATCCTGGGGTCCGCTGCTCACCACCCAGGACCCGGACGAGGGCAAGAAAATCCAGGATAAATACAAGTCCTGGATTGCAGACGATGCGAAAATGGCCTTAGGGAAGGACGACGTCATCTACATGCATCCCCTCCCCGCAGACCGCGAGATCGAGGTCGCCAATTCCGTCATCGACGGCCCCCACTCCGTCGTCTTCGACCAGGCCGAAAACCGCCTCCACGCCCAGAAGGGTGTCATGGCCCTGACCATGAAATAAACGCTAATTCATGCTGTTGACTAACAAGAATGATGATTTTTCATTCAGTATAATTCGCATCCGAAAAAGTGATCAGGAATTAGTCAACCAGTAACAAGGAAATCCCAGAGAAATGTTCCTAATTCCTATGTAACTGATTACTGATTACTAGATGTAATATAGAAGAACACCTATCAACAAGGTTACACTGATAGAAAACCACTCAAAAAGGGAATGCTTATGACCAACAAAATCGCTGTCGTTGCCGTTGGCGGTAACGCCCTCATTAAAGACAAGAACAAGAAGACCATCCCCGACCAATACGATGCGGCCAGTGAGACCATGGGGCACATCGCCAGCATGATCCAGGCCGGTTGGGACGTCGTCATCACCCACGGCAACGGCCCCCAGGTAGGCTTCATCCTACGCCGTTCCGAACTGTCCGTCCACGAACTCCATCCCGTGCCGCTGGACTACTGCGGCGCTGACACGCAGGGCGCCATCGGCTACATGTTCCAGAGAGCTTTGCGAAACGAGTTCAAGCTGCGGGGCATGGACAAAGTGGCTGCCACCGTCGTCACCCAGGTGCAGGTCGACGCGTCTGACCCTGCCTTCAAGAATCCCACCAAACCCATCGGCTCCTTCATGGACGAAGATACTGCCAAACAACGTATAGCCGAAGGTCAGGATTTCATCGAAGATGCTGGCCGCGGCTGGCGGCGGGTCGTCCCCTCACCTATCCCCATCGCCATCGTCGAAGAAGATGCCATCCGCAGCCTCGTGCAGGCGGGCTTCGTCGTCGTGGCGACCGGCGGCGGGGGTATCCCCGTCGTCGAGGACGGGAACGGTGACCTCATCGGGATCGAAGCTGTCATCGACAAGGATTTCGCTTCCTCCCTTCTGGCCAACAACATCCAGGCGGATTTACTCCTCATCTCCACCGCCGTTGAAAAGGTCGCCATCAACTTCAACAAACCCGACCAGGTCTGGCTGGACGAGATGACTGTGGCCGAAGCCAGGAAATACATCGAAGAAGGCCATTTCGCCCCCGGTAGTATGCTGCCCAAGATCGAAGCCTGCATCAAATTCATCCAGAACGGCGGCGAGAAAGCCCTCATCACCGACCCGCCCAACATCCCCCGCGCCCTCAATGACGAGACAGGCACCTGGATCTTGCCATAAAGGATTGAAGTATGGATCTCACCGGTATAGAATTTTTTTCTAATGGAACCTTAGTGTAAGGGCGCAGCATGCTGCGCCCCTACAAAAAAAGAGAAGGCCCATGAATAAAATCACCGGCTATCAATGCAGCCGCTGCGGGACTACATACACCCTGGATGAAGTCACCTACCTCTGCCCTGCCGATGGCGGCGTCCTGAATGTAGTTTTAGATATCGATGCCATAAAAAATGAAATTGCCCCCAAAGATATCCAGGCTTCCCAGGATTATTCAATGTGGCGCTACCTGCCGCTCCTACCGGTGGGCGATCCCGGATATTTCAACACGCCGTTACGCACCGTCGGTTGGACACCGGTCTACCAATCCTCTAGGTTGGCGGGAGAGTTGGGCCTGGAACACCTCTGGCTGAAAGATGAAAGCAGCAATCCCAGTGCCTCCTTCAAAGACCGCGCCAGCGCCCTGCTGGTCGCCCGCGCTAAAGAGATCGGTGCTGAGGTCATCGTCACTGCCTCTACGGGCAACGCCGGGGCAGCCCTGGCAGGTATGGCTGCTGCCGCCGACCACAAGGCCGTCATCCTGGCCCCCAAGACCGCCCCCCCGGCCAAGGTCGCCCAACTACTCGTTTACGGCTCCCAGGTAATCCTCGTGGATGGGAGTTACGACGACGCCGTGGTGTTGGCGGTAGAAGCCGCCCAGGAATTCGGTTGGTACTGCCGCAACACAGGCTATAATCCTTTTACGGCAGAAGGCAAGAAGACCGCCGCCCTGGAGATATGGGAGCAAATCATCGTGACCGAAAACTTGTCACATCCCCCCTCCGTTTTCGTTCCTGTCGGTGATGGCAATATTATCTCTGGCATCCATAAGGGCTTCAAAGATCTCCAGGCTTTGGGGTGGCTGGATTTCATGCCCCATATCTTCGGCGTCCAGTCAGAAGGCTCTGCTGCCATCGCCAACGCCTTCGACGCCCACACAGAGGACATCCAACCGGTATCAGCCGGTACCCTCGCCGACAGCATTTCCGTGGATTTGCCCAGCGATGGCCTGCGGGCCTTACGCGCTGCCACGCAGACTGGCGGCGCTTATCTGAAGGTTGCCGACCAGGACATTTTGTCGGCTATCGCTGCCCTGGGTGTGGTGGGAATTTTTGCCGAACCCGCTGCCGCCGCAGCCTATGCCGGTTTACGCAAGGCGGTGGAAGACAAGTTGATCGATTCCCACGACCCAATTGTGGTCATGCTGACTGGCAGTGGTTTGAAAGATGTCAAAGCAGCTATGCAGGCAGTTGGTCAGGCTCCAATCATCCCCCCCAATCTGGCACAATTACGGGAGGTCCTAAAAAATTAAAATGAACAACAAGGTAGAGAAACCCACGATCTCCATTGTCGCTCCCGTTTACAACGAGAGTGACTCCCTCCTCGAACTTTACAAACGCATCTCCAAGGTGATGGAATCCTCCGATGAGACCTGGGAGTTGCTGATTATTGACGACGGTTCCTCTGACGGCTCCACCCAGATGATCCTGGAAATGGCGGATCGAGATGAGCGCGTCCGCCCCGTCATCTTTTCCCGCAACTTCGGCCAGCAGAGTGCCGTTGCCGCTGGCCTGGACTTCAGCCGCGGGGATGCTGTGGTCATCATCGATGCCGACCTTCAGGATCCCCCCGAACTCATCCTCAAACTTATCGAACGCTGGCAGCGGGGCTATGAAGTCGTCTACGCCCAGCGTACCGGTCGGGAAGGAGAATCCTTCTTCAAGAAGGTTACGGCCAGTCTCTTTTACCGTATCATCAACCGTGTCACAGACATCAACATCCCCCTCGATACTGGCTTCTTCCGCCTCCTCGACCGCCGCGTGGTCGAAGTCTTGAAGACCATGCGCGAACACCACCGCTTCTTCCGCGCCATGTCCATCTGGGTGGGTTTCAGCCAGTCCGCCGTAGAATACAAACGTGATTCACGCTATGCAGGTGAGACCAAATATCCCCTCCGTAAGATGATCAAGTTGGCAGTAACAGCCATCACGGGTTTCTCCTTCTGGCCCTTGCAGGTGTCCATGTACCTCGGCTTCATCTCCTCCGGGATCAGCATCCTCGCCATCCCCGTCATCATCGGTATGCGCCTGTCCGGTTCAGCGGAATTCGTCGGCCAGGCCACTACCCTCATCGCTGTCCTCTTCCTCGGTGGGGTACAGTTGATCTCCCTCGGCATCCTGGGCGAATACATCGGCCGTCTCTACGACGAGGCCCGCGGCCGCCCCCTCTACGTCGTCCGCCAGGGTCCGGAGATGGAAAAAGAATAATAAGATCATAAAAATCTAGCCCTGTCTTCTAGGAATAGGTATCTATTGTCTTATTCATGGTGAATAAATTGGGTATGCCATTTTATCAAGTTGACGCATTCACAAGTGAACCCTTCAAGGGGAATCCGGCTGTGGTTTGTTTACTGGCTGAAGCGCTGGAAGAAACCAAGATGCAGCAAATAGCTGCTGAAATGAATCTCTCTGAAACAGCCTTTTTGCAGAAACAGACAGATGGCTATTCATTGCGCTGGTTCACCCCCCGAATCGAAGTCGATCTATGCGGGCATGCCACCCTGGCGAGCGAACACGTATTATGGGAAAGCAGTGAGTTAAGGCCTGGTGAGCAAGTCCACTTCCACACCCGCAGTGGGATACTCACAGCAGAATACAGGGATGGGCTGATTTACCTTGATTTCCCTGCGCTTGCATGTGAGCCCGCCACCGCACCGGGCGAATTGATCGATGCCTTGGGGATTGCGCCGAAAGAGGTGTGGAAATTCGGTGCAAAATATTTGATCGAAGTTGAAACAGAAAACGACGTCTGCCAAATGGGACCGGATTTCGCCGCTTTAAGAAAGTTGCCTGGGCGAGGTGTGGTCGTGACGAGTTTGTGCCAATCAGAAGCGTATGACATAACTTCACGCTATTTTGCCCCCTGGGTTGGTGTAGATGAAGATCCGGTCACCGGTTCTGCACATTGCTGCCTGGGGCCGTACTGGGGAAATAAGCTTGGTAAAACGACAATAACAGCCTATCAAGCTTCGTCACGCGGGGGTGTGGTTCATATACAATTGAAAGAAAACCGAGTATGTTTGGGCGGTAACGCAGTGACAGTTGCCCAGGGAGAGTTCGTTTCTTACTAAGTGCTTCCTGATACCGCTGATGCATGGTTGGGAAGTTTGACTTACTATAGATATTCCTGTGCGATAAAAAAGTAGGTTTGTGTTTAATGAATCCTTAGATACCGGAAATTCGATGTCAAAAAAACGACTGAAGGTCGAACACGAACAAGACCAAATATGGATCTCAAAAGAGCAATTATTCAAGGGCATCATGGCACAGATTGTCGCCTTTGACCCCAAACAGACTCGCGTTGTCTTGGTCGCACATTTCCCTTCCACTTTTCGTCATCTTGAATCATTACTTCAATCCACTTCACTCGCATATGAAACATATCCCACACCTTTAGATGCTCGAAGGTTGGCGGCAATTAGGGAATATGAAACGCCTTTCAAGGTCATGTTAGTATTGGCAAGTGTTCTCCCACTAGAAGTACGGGAAGAAAATACAATATTGGCAGCAAGCGAGATAGAGGTTGAATTAATCGTTGCAGAACATCACCCGCTGCCTGCCCAGGATGATATCGTCATCGAATTCGCCAAAAAGCTGCCTTACAATTGCAGGCTTATCTTTCACGAAACACTTGATAGTACCTTGATGAAATTCTACGGCGGAGACAATATGCAGCAGATGATGTCCAGTTTGAAAATGCCTGATAATCAACCCATTTCAGGTCCGCTAATTGATAATATGATACACAAAGCTCAGAAAAAAATAGCCAAGCGAGTCACACAACCTCTGATGGCAGACTCGGCCGAGCAGTGGTTCCAGCTAAATATTGTTGACAACGATTAGTGAAAAAGAAGTTACCACCTAAACGAACAGATAGAGACATCAGGAGCATACTTCTGTTAAAATTTCTGTAAGGAAAAACGAAGACATGCACAAATTACTGCTAGACATTCCTACACGAATAGAAACAGAAAGGTTGTATCTACGTAGTTATCAGGCGGGCGACGGCCAATGGTATTATGAAACCAGTAAAAAGAATAAATCGCATCTTGCCCGTTACGAGGGAGATAATGCTGTCATGTCCATCAACTCAGAAGAAGACGCCGAAGTCGTGGTCAGGGACTATGCAGCTTGTTGGGTCGCTCGCAAAGCGTTCTTTCTTGGGGCTTTTGACCGGGTGTCGGATGAGTTTGTCGCCCAAATCTATGTTGGACCAGTCAACTGGGATATACCTGAGTTCCAAATCGGCTTCTTTGCAGATGCAGAACACGAAGGCCAGGGCTATGTAACAGAAGCGGTGAAAGCGACCTTGGGCTTCGTCTTTCAACATCTGAAAGCCGAACGAATCAGCCTAGAGTGCGATGATACCAATACGCGAAGTTACCGAGTGGCAGAACGATGTGGGATGGTCAGGGAAGGACATATCCGGAAGAACAAGAGAAACGCAGATGGCAGCATCACCGGTACCTTGCATTATGGAATCTTGAGAAGCGAGTTTAGTGGCCGTGAAGAATAATTGCCGCCTGCGCCTTTGAAAAAAGATTTTTAGTTCCAGACGAACGGCGAGTGGTATTATAAATATACTGTAATAATAGTTGGGCGGAGATCACGTGGCTCCCCTGAAGGAGGTAAATATGCCAGAGAAAATCATCCCATTCGAACCTAATTATGAGGACTGGATCGAGCAAATTGATATCCCAAATCTTGTCGGAGAGGTCGGCGATCTTACCGAGTATGTTCCCTATGTAAAATACGTATTTGGCGCATATCGTTGGTTTAAAACGTTGAGAGCAAAGCATTTCCTGAGGGCGTTGTCAAAGTCTGCCGAGAAGATGGATGAGGAAGACAAGTCAAGACTTCAAGATATCCTAAAGAGTAAAGAAGGAGCAGAAATCCTGGCAGATTATGTGGATGTAATTTTACGCACCTCGTCCAAATCCGCGATTGCTGCACTCGCATTGTTGTATTCCGATGTTAAGGAACAAAGGTACTCGCTGAGTTTTAAGCTTGCTGCGATAACTGTGCTGGAGGGCATTTCGGAACAATCAATCGACGCTTTCTTGGAATTGCTCGAAGTGAATACATTTATCCCAAATAAGAATCAATCGAACGTTCCATACCCTGTAGCGGTGGCCAGCGATGATCTAATCAATAGCTTGAATTCACCTGTAAGGGAGTTACTCAAACCTCCAGAAACTAGGATAACAATCATTAGTGATCTGATTAGAAGGGGACTTCTCCTTCCCGATTTTGTATCGTCAAGGTGGAGCGACGGTGATTTTTACCTCACATTTGGTGTTTCTGAGGAGGTGAAAAAGTATGCAGATCTTATTCGCAAGGCTAGACAACTGCTTCCAAACATATAACAGCAAAGTGAATCGGTAGAACTGTTCACATCTCCGATATAAAGAATGAGAAAATTATATGAGCGACACGAAACGGAATCATATCGTATCTGATGGTTATAAGAGGTTACATGACGCCTCAAAAGATCAAATTAAGAAAATAGAAAAAGACATAAAACTCAAGTATCGATCAGAGCTAAACAGTGCAGGTTTTTTCAAAGCGATATATTTAAGATACAAAATGCGCAAAAAAATCCAAAGAGAAATAGATAAAATTGCTCCAAGAGACGGGTTATATTTTAAAGACAAATAAAGCTGTACACCTCATCTATGCATCTTTTCATAAATTTCGGGGCTATCGCAATAACATGTCATTCCCCACCTTCAGGCAGGAGTCCCTATAGCGAATAAAGTCTTTCCCTTGCCGGATTCATCCCCCACTCCCTCAATCTAAGGAAAGAGGTATTGAAAAAAAGGCGTCAGATAGACAGTACACAATCATTTTATAGGTTTCAAATCAATACCCGATGAAAGGGAAACAAAATGGAAAAACTGACCCAACAGAAATGTGTGCCCTGCCGGGGCGGCGTCCCCACCCTCACCGATGAACAGATCGCCGAACTACTACCCCAGATCCCCGAATGGCGCCTTGTCGAAAGTGATGGCATCAAACAAATCGAACGCGTATTCAAAACCAAGGACTTCGCCGAAGCCCTGGCCTTCACCAATCAGGTCGGCGCATTGGCCGAGGACGAAAACCATCACCCTGCCATTCTCACCGAGTGGGGCAAAGTCACCGTCACCTTGTGGGCGCACGCCATCAAAGGTCTGCACCGGAACGACTTCATCATGGCGGCAAAAATTAACAAAATATTTACGTAAATCGGACGATTTTAGTCGGAAATTGAGGTAGAATTTATCTAATTTATACAGACATGATTGGTAGATTGTACTTTTCGAGAACAATCCAGTTTACATTCCTGGATAGTATATTCCAAGACACTCTCGCAGGCGGGTTGTAGCTATTATCAATCAAGAAAGGGGGAACTCCCGCAACATTAAAATTCCAAAGATACACGTTGAGGTCGATCTACCTGTTGTAATTCAAACCATCACACATGGTTTATGAACACAATCCAACCATTTAGTCGTTAGGAGAGTAAAAATGGTCAAAAACGACATGACATTGAAAATAGGAGGGGAAGCAGGCCAGGGCGTTGAATCCAGCGGGGCTGGATTTGCCAAGGCCTTGGCTCGTGGGGGATTACACATCTTCGCGGTGCAGGAATACATGTCCCGCATCCGCGGGGGACACAACTTCTTCCAGATAAAGGTAAATGAAAAGCCTTTGTATTCCCACACCGAAGAGGTGGACCTCTTGCTTGCCCTCAGCCCGGAGACGATCGACTATCATATAGATGAGATCAACCCCGGCGGTGGGATCATCTACGACGAAGACTTCAAGGTCGATAAAGAAGCCTTGGAGAAAGCTGGAATCAAAGCCTTCCCCGTGCCCCTGACGAAGATTGCTAAAGAGGCCGGGAACCCTATCATGGCGAACACTGCCGGGTTGGGAGCCATTTCCGGCTTGACTGATTTCCCCTTCGAGCACATGTCTGGTGTTATCAAAGACAATTTTGGAAAGAAGGGGCAGGACGTTGTCGACAACAACCTGGACGTGGCTCGCAAGGCCTACAATTTAGCCCACGAAAACTACGCCGCCGGCTTCGATTTCAAGCTGGCCTCTATGAAAGCCCCCCCCCGCATGGTCATTAATGGCAACCAGGCCTTCGCTATGGGAGCCGTTGCCGGGGGCTGCCGCTTCATTTCGGCCTATCCCATGACCCCGGCTACGCCTATCTTTGAGTGGCTGACCGCCAAAGCCGCTAAATACGGTATCGTCAGTAAACACACCGAGGATGAGCTTGCCGCCATCCTCATGGCCATCGGCGCCAACCACGCCGGTGTGCGCAGCATGACGACCACCTCCGGCGGCGGCTTTTCCCTGATGGTCGAAGCCCTCGGCCTTGCTGGAATGACCGAGACTCCCCTGGTCATCCACGAAGTCCAGCGGGTCGGCCCCTCTACCGGCATGCCCACCCGCCCAGAACAGGCCGACCTGCTCTTCATCCTGTATGCCTCTCAAGGCGAATTCCCTCGCATCGTCCTCACACCGGGGACGATCGAAGAGAACTTCCACGCTGGTTGGCGGGCCTTCAACCTGGCCGAGAAATACCAGTGCCCCGTCATCGTCCTCACAGACGCCTTCCTGGCAAACTCCCTCCGCACCATCGAGTCTGAGGCCTTCGGCTTCGACAACGTCGAGATTGACAGGGGTGAATTACTCACCGAAAAAGAACTCGACGCACTCACAAAAGAATATAAACGCTACGCCATCACCGAATCCGGCATTTCGCCGCGAGCCATCCCCGGCCACCCTAATGCCGTTTTCATGGCCAGCAGCGACGAACACACCGAAGACGGGCACTTCGAAGATGAAGACCCCGACAACCGCATCCAGCAGATGGATAAACGCATGCGCAAGTTGAACCTCGCCAGGGATGAGATGCGAACGCCGGTCGTGTATGGCCCCAAGAAAGCCGGCACCACCTTCGTTGCCTGGGGTTCCAGCTACGGCCCTGTGCGCGAAGCAGTGGATAAAATCAACGAGAATGGGGATAAAGCTAACCTCATCCATTTCACCGACATGTGGCCTTTCCCCGAGGAGAAAGTCCTCCCCATCCTCGAATCAGCCAAACGATTGGTGAATGTTGAAAGTAATGGCACGGCCCAGTTTGCCTCTCTCCTCAGGGGGCAGACTGGCAGGAAAGTGGATCATAACATCCTCCGCTACGATGGCCGTCCCCTCTCGCCGGATTACATCCTGGCGAGACTGAAATAGGAGATTTAAACATGCTTACAGTTAAAGATTACGCCAATGAAATCCAACCCACCTGGTGCCCGGGGTGCGGCGATTACGGGATTTTGAACGCCGTCAAGCGCGCTCTCCTCCAGATGGAACTTGCTCCCCACCAGGTGCTCATTGCCACCGGTATCGGCTGCGGCAGCAAGCTCCCCGACTATATGAAAGTGAACAGCTTCACCTCCCTCCACGGGCGCCCAATCCCCATCGCCCAGGGTGTCCACCTGGCAAACCACGGGCTGAAGGCCATCGTCGTGGCTGGGGACGGCGATACATACGGTATCGGCGGCAACCACTTCATGCACGCCCTGCGCCGCAACGCTGATATCACCATCATCGCCCAGGACAACGCCGTCTATGGCCTCACCAAAGGGCAGTATTCCCCCACCAGCCAGCCCGGTTTCGTCACCAAGACTTCACCGCCGCCGGAAGGCTCTATCGAACAGCCCGTCAATCCCATGGCCCTGGTCCTGGCTGCTGGAGCGACCTTTGTTGGCCGTTCCTTCTCCGGGAATCCCAAACACCTGACGGAGATGATTGCTAAAGCAATTGAGCATCCAGGGGCATCCCTGCTCGACGTGTTCCAACCCTGTGTGATTTTCAACCGCCATCAGTCCTATGAGTTCTATCGACCGCGCGTCTACGACCTCCAGGAAGAAGGCTACGACCCCACAGACTACGCCGCCGCATGGGAGAAAGCCCACGAATGGGGTGACCGCATCCCCATCGGCATCCTCTACCAGGAGGAGGGCAAACCCTCTTATGAACAGCAAGTACCCGCCCTGAAGGCAGGACCGTTGGTAGAGCAGCCCCTCAAAACCTGGAAAAAGAAAGATTTTGATGATCTCGTGGCTGAGTTCCTCTAAGGAATTAGCGTAACTATAAAATCGGAACAGAAGTATTCTTCACCACAAATTCACAAAGACTCGAAGGAATTGGAGTTCAAAAAAACTTGGTGCCTTCGTGTCTTTGTGGTTAATTCCACATTGACAAAAACATAAAATAACCTATCGAACGGAACTTGTTAGAATAAACCCTCACCGTTTTCAGGTATAATCGCCTCACGAGGAAAGGAGGAGTATATGAACGTGCGCATGTGGTGGAAAGCTTTATCGATTATCCCGAAAATCTCCAAAGAGGAGTGGGATCAACTGGACATGGTCGCCAAATGGCTCATCATGACCCGGTCGGCAGTGACCACAGTCTCCATCTTCTCCGGCATCATCGCCGGACTTTTCGTCTGGCGGGTCGGAAAATTCGATTTCCTACCCTGGTTAGTCGTTACCCTGGGATTGTTCATCGCCCATGGGACCAACAACATCCTCAACGACTACACGGACTACGCCCGCGGGCTGGACGAGGGAAACTATTTCCGCGCTATCTACGGCCCACACCCCCTCGTCCATGGCTTCCATGATAAGAAGACCCAACTAAAGTATTTCATCATCAGCGGAGTACTCGCCTTGATGGCAGGTGTATACGCCTATTACTACACCGGTTTCGACCCAAACATCTTGATTCTCACTGGTATCGGCGCATTCTTCCTCCTGTTTTACACCTTCCCGCTGAAATACTTCGCGCTGGGCGAGTTATCCATCTTCTTCATCTGGGGGCCGGTGATGATTGGCGGGGTCTACTACGTGCTGACCCGTGAGATCGACATGAATGTCATTTGGGCCAGCATTGCCGTGGGCTTGAGCGTGATGAGCATCAACCTGGGAAAACACATCGACAAACTTGAAGATGATAAAAAACGCAAGGTACACACCCTGCCCGTCGTCATCGGGCAGACCGTTGCCCGCTACCTGGACATCCTCTCGCTGGTTGCCATCTATGGCATCATCTTATACCTTATCTTCTTCAACCACTTCTTCTCCCCTGTCATGCTGGTGGTCTTGTTTGCATTGAAGCCCTTGTTCTTATCGCTGGCTGTGCTGTCGAAACCCAGGCCTGAAGGACCGCCGGAAGGCTATCAGGGTTGGCCCATCTGGTTTGCCGGCTTCACCTTCCTCCACAACCGGCGTTTCACCATACTCTTCATGCTCGGCTTGCTGGTGGACACCCTCCTGCGGGTCTTCGTCCCCACCTTCTGGCCGCCGATGTAGCGAAAACAATTTGGGGAAGCAAAATAAATCTATCAAGGGCGCACGCTTGTGCGCCTTTTCGCTTCTAATCCCCTCCCCTTAGGAGAGAAGGTCGGCCTGCTATGTTCGGACATGTCCATCCTCCTCCGCAAACGATATTGTGCGTCAATGACTTGAAGGCCCTCTCCCAAAGCTTGGGAGAGGGTGATGGATGTTTTGTCGTACTGAGGGTTCATCCGGGGCGAGAGGGTGCACGACAACGTGACAGGTCGTGAGCGTTGAAGCCAGCGAAGAAATGATGTATAGTTGTGTCAGTAACCATCGGCAGGAGTTTAACATGGCAAGCGTTCAAAGCTCTCTCATCAAATTTGTGTTTCGGCGGCTCAACCTGTCCGGGGGGGATGAAATCGACGTGGCCAGGATACGGAGCCGCACAGATTGGTTATCGAGGAAGGTCCCGGCCCACCGCAAAGTATCCGTTTCACAGGTCGATGTAGCGGGGGTGCCCTCAGAATGGCACATCCCTGAGAATGCGCCCGATGACCGCGCCCTGCTGTATTTGCACGGCGGTGCGTGGTTTATGGGGTCGACAGATATGTACCGGGCGTATGTATCCAAACTGGCCTATTGGGGCCGCACAAAAGCGCTGGTCATCAACTACCGGCTTGCGCCTGAGCACTCCTTCCCGGCCGGTCTTGAAGACTGCATCACCGCTTTCAATTACCTGGTGTCGAATGGTATTCCCCCGGATAAAATCGTGGTTGTGGGTGATTCTGCGGGCGGCAACCTAACCTTGGCGCTGCTCGTCGCCCTGCGCGACCGCGGCAGCCCACTGCCGGGCGCGGCTGTGGGTATCTCACCTGTGACCGACCTTACAGGGAGCGGGCCGTCGTACCAAAGCCGGGCAGATGTAGATCCAGTCCTCGGCGGGCAAGAGATA
This sequence comes from Anaerolineales bacterium, assembly GCA_050115475.1. Lineage (GTDB taxonomy): Bacteria > Chloroflexota > Anaerolineae > Anaerolineales > UBA11579 > JASFQL01. Next base: position 37,928 of record JASFQL010000002.1, on the reverse strand, counting down.
AAAGAAGAAAACAATGTCGGGCGGTGGTACGCAGGCGAACACAAACTCGATCACCCCTGGATTTCACCTCTCTTTGCCGACCTACACGGGCTGCCGCCCATCCTACTGTATGTCGGGGACCATGAGGTTTTGCTCGACGATTCGACCAGATTCGCCAAAAAAGCGCACAGCTTTGGCGTGGACGTGACCCTGGTCGTGTGGCCGGAGATGTTCCATGTATTCCCAATTATCTCGTTCATTCCGGAAGCAAAGAAAGCCAACCGCCAAATTATAGATTTTATCCGTATGCACCAGGATGGCGATGTAGGCCGCACCCAGTAAATGGCAAACCTTCAAAATTTCTATCCCCGCTGGGTGCAGCGGGGCATTACGAAATTTTGCCCCTTACGGGTACAGGTTTGCTCGTATATTCCACCCGGGCTCCGCCCGGCGGCACCTACGGTTCCTGCCATTCATCACCGCAACAAGTTGCGGCATATTCTGGCATGGAATAATTTCTTCGTGTCTTTGTACCTTCGTGGTAAAAAATCCTTCCCACTAACACAGCTTGTTGACTCTCAAAATACAAATAATATATACTGGATTCATCAACTACCGTTTCAGGAGGTTTGATTATGCAGCAGTTTGGTAACCTTTTACTTTCCCTGGCTTGCATCTTACTGCCCTTCATCGTGATTATTTTTGTGATCGTTTCTTATAGTTTAGGTACAGGGGGGCTCAAGATTCGCGGGATTGCGCGCGGAAAAACAGATACTAAAAAACATTGGTCAAATGCCACGTCAGTTTCAGAGAGCGTGGGACAAGTACTTGCTTCCGTGACGGTGCTCCTGGGTACTCTCCTCGCCCTTACCGGATTTCTCCTTCCCTGGTTGGAAATCAACCTCAGCGGCGGGATGGAAATATTCGATCTTCTCGGTGATGTAGTGAGTGGCGAATTCTCCGGATCGACCAGCGGCCTGACCTTGATGCTGATGTTGTTTGTCGCAGGCTACAATATCATAGGGGATTCTATCGGAACAGGTCTTATCCTCTTGGTATTGGGATTGATCCTTCTCATAGTATTGGTTGGATTGATCCTCTCTTTACTGGTAGGAATAGGAAAAATCTCTATCCATCTGGGATTCACCGAAGGAAATCAGCAAAGATTTTCTAGACCCTCCTTGCTGTTGACCTTGTTTGGCCTTGTGTTCAGTTGCATTTTCATCGGGGTCGTTCAAGGCACGCTGGGGGGGATTCAACTGGGAGGAAGTTCACCCATGGGAGGGTTCGAAGGCGGTGTTCAAGTTGTTAGCGGATACTGGTTTACCGTTATCGGTTTCTTCCTCGCACTCGTTGGCGCAGTAACGTCCAACAAATTAGCGCCGCGCTTCTCATCCTGGATTGAAAAAATCTCTTCATTGACCCTGGATGACTGATCGCAGTAATTCAATATAACCGAACCCCGTATTAGGGTATTTCAGAGTTTGGGAAAAAAGAACTCCTTTACGCTTAAAGGTGACGACACCAAGGCGTAAAGGAGTTCCTGCTATTGCCCTATTGATACTCGTTGCGTAAATTTCACCCCATATGTAATTACCTGTTTATCACTAGAGACTGATCTCTTTATCCTAGATCCAAGATTACACCTCGGATCCCCCCTCTCCCACGAACAAGAATAGGTCACATGTCTACACATCTCACTATCGTATCTGAGTGACCCAGAAAGAATATTGAGGGGTAAAATAGCCTGTACTGAGTATTTGGAGGTGATAATTTTGATCCGATTCGACAATTTAGATACCCTCTTTATTATCTGGGCTTTCTTCTTCCAAATCGCCCTCATCATCCATTTTGCGATTCGGAAACCCTTGTATGAAAGCTATACCGAGAAATACGGCTGGATCGTATACGCCTTGAGTATCCCCGCCGCCGTCATCAGCACCGTGATATTTCTTGGCGGAAAATCCTGGTCTTTTTGGCTGGGCGGCTTTCTCTTCCTCGTCTATGCTGCCTACGGCTACCGTATCGATTACGTCAAGAAGATCCAATGGCGGAATCCGCTGGATAAATCCATCCTATTCCCGTATATCACCTTATACCTGGCGACGGTCATGTTCTACTGGTGGCCTTTGGGCTTGCTCAATCGTAGCCTTTGGATGGTTTACGCGGTATTATTTGTGATTGCCACGTATTTGAATATTACCTCTCACTGAGTATGATTATAGGAGAAATTATGATTGACCTGACCGTACATGAAGACCGAATGGTCCGGGCAGCAAAACGGGCCAAGGAAAGAAACATCATTATCCCCACTTTCGCACAGATGAAAGATCCGTCTATAACGCCAGAAGCTATCAAGAAAATTTTGGCTAAAACGGGCCTTTGGGATGTGACCCCGCAGAACCTCTTCCGCATCAACTGGAAGAACGAGCCAATTGAAACAGGGGGCGGCTATGGTGGTGTGAACTACATCGAGTTCCCCAGCAGTTTTACTGGTGTCCCCGCCCGGATTATCGCCCTGGTCGGTAAATGGATGCCTACCGGCTCGCATAAGGTCGGGGCAGCTTTCGCCTGTCTCGTCCCCCGCCTGGTCACCGGTCAGTTCGACCCCACAACTCAAAAAGCGGTGTGGCCTTCCACCGGGAATTACTGCCGCGGCGGGGCTTACGATTCGGCTTTGCTGGCTTGTGAATCTATCGCCATCCTGCCGGAGGGGATGAGCCAGGAGCGTTTCGACTGGCTGGCGAATATCGCCGGGGAGACCATCAAGACCCCCGGCAGCGAGTCGAACGTGAAGGAAATATTCGATAAATGTTGGGAACTGCGGAAATCGGGCCAAGACTTGATGATTTTCAACCAGTTCGAAGAATTCGGGAACTACCTGTGGCACTACGACATCACCGGTCACGCCCTCGAAGAGGTCTTGAAGAAGGAATTGGGGAGCGGTACCTATCGTGGTGTGGCGCTTTCCACTGGTTCGGCGGGAACGATCGCCTGCGGCGATTACCTCAAGCAGCTTTTCCCGTCAAGCAAGATTGTCGCCAGTGAAGCCCTGCAGTGCCCCACCCTCTTGCTGAACGGTTTCGGCGAACACCGCATTGAAGGAATCGGCGACAAACACGTCCCCTGGATCCACAACGTGAAAAACACCGATTTGATAGAGGCCATCGACGACAACGCCGTCGTTAACCTCGCCCGGCTGTTCAACGAGAAAGCGGGGCAGGCCTACCTCGTCAAGCAGGGGGTTCCCGAAGGTTTGGTCGAACAGCTCCACCTGCTCGGTTTCTCAGGGATCGGCAACCTGCTCACCAGCATCAAATTTGCCAAATACTACGAGATGGGAGAGGATGACGTCGTTTTGACCATCTTGACGGATTCGATGGAGTTGTACCAGAGTCGCCTCAAAGAAATGCACGAGGAGTATGGGAAATACTCAGAGGTGGACGCCGCCGCCCACCACGCCCGTTACTTGTTGGGTGAGTCCACCGACAATATGCTGGAACTGCGATACCCCGATCGGAAGCGTGTCCACAACCTGAAATACTACACCTGGGTGGAACAGCAGGGGAAGACCTATAAGGAAATCCAGGCGCAGTGGTACGACCCAGATTATTGGACGAGGGTACAAAAGCTGGTGCCGGAGATCGACACGCTGATAGAAGCCTTCAACGCCAAGGTAGCGGAGATGTAGGGAAAAGATAACCTTTGCGGATATAGGCGTATTTTTCGCCAATATGCAAGTTGTTTGAGTGTGAGTTTGGTAAAAAAATATACAAGAAGTGGATTCCATAGAGCTACTAGTGTATTAATAAAACGAGTAAGTTGAATTACGACACTATGACTGAAATAGGTACTACAGAAACTATCACTGCGACTGGTACAGGGACTTGGTATTTAGCATACGAAGTAGAACTTGTGACTGTCAATAGACATTTTCGTAGTAGATAATCATCCGACGAAAGTTCCACGCCCCATATGAATTGCGCTGTAGAAAACCAGGAGAAACTCGATTTGATTCAAGGATTTACGAAACTGAAATAGAGCGAAGCGAATTCATTAAGGAATCATTTTCAGAAATTACACTGCAACCTATACCAAATCCACCACCAACACCATGTGATCACGTACTGTCTCCTAATGTTGGTGAACATTTGAGTGCTGTTACTTTTGTAATGGACTATATCCAGATTCAATTCAATTGTCATCACCTCAATGCATATGGTTGGCCGGTGGTATGGATAGACGACCAACGTTATGACTATGGCAAAACTGGCTATCGCGATGCGATATGTTCGCTGATATCAAAAAACGTAACCCGCTTTGAAGAATACCTGGATGTAGGCCTAGTGTTCGAATTCAATGATAGCTATTCACTTGAAATTCCCACATCTGATTCTACAGGAAATTTAATAGAGGATCCAGAATATTATGGCCCTGCTCATATATAGATGGTTTGGTGATTGTAATTTTCGACTTCCAGAATATACGATTCCTTACGATTTAATACTGATATAGCGTGCTGACACTCTTCCGTTTCATTCACTATCCAACGCCTCATCCTTCTCGAACTTTCAATTCTCTCAGTATATGACCTCCCAATAATAGCCATCCAGATCGGCAAAGGTTCCGGGTATAATCACGCCAGGAGGACGGCTGAATCATAGCCATATATATACTGATGACGATTACGATCCGGCGCACAGAACCAGGCGATTACGAAGCCGTACAGCGTATCCTGTCCGGTCCCAAAGCAGTATGGGGCACCCTCCAACTGCCGTATCCGTCTGTAGAGCAGTGGCGAAAACGTCTGTCCGAACCCCCAGAAGGACTGTACAGTTTAGTGGCATGTGTCGAGAATGACGAAGTGGTCGGGCAGATATCAATACGTACATTTCCCAACCACCCCCGCCGTAAACATGTAGCCTACCTCGGCATGGTGGTGCAGGATGATTGGCAGGGCAAAGGTGTGGGCACGGCGTTGATGGAAGCCGGGATCGACCTGGCCGAGAACTGGCTGAACCTCAGACGGATCGAGCTTGAAGTTTTCGTAGATAACACGCCGGCCATCAAGCTCTACGAGAAGTGGGGCTTTGAGATCGAAGGCACACTGCATGATTATGCTTTTCGCGATGGGGAATATGTAGATTCCTACATCATGGCACGCCTTCATAGGTAATCAATAGCCGATATTGCGTGAGGGCAATAGTAAGTTAATTCTCCCCGTAAGAGTCTTTTAGGGGCGCAGCATGCTGCGCTTTTTTTATATCAATCAGTAACCTAATCTTCCCCCGCCCCAATCAACTTCAATCGCCTTAGCAGCGGGGCCATGGTCGTGCCCTGCACGAGGAGTGTGAAGAGGACAATCCCAAAGGCCATGGCCTGCAAGACTTCCAGCCCAGGCCCCAACTCCTCCACGGTGAGGCTCAAAGCCAGCGCCAAAGAAATCGCCCCTCGCAGCCCGCCCCAAAACAGGACGTGTTTCGTACTCACCTCGATATCTTTGAAGAAACGAGACAGACCATAGATCACCACCGCACGGGTCAGCAGCACCGCCAGGATAGCTAACAGGATTGCGCCCAGGTGGCTGAATACCGTCCCCAGATCGATCATCAAGCCGATAATTAAAAAGATGAAGGTGTTCGCCAGGAAGGCGGCGTACTCCCAGAAATCGATCAGCTTCTCCTTCGTGGTCTCAGATAAGGCCCGTGCGCCCACATTCCCGCTGAAGATCCCGGCAGCCACAACGCCCAAAACGCCGGAGAGGTGCAGACCTTCTGCAAACAAGTACGAGCCGTAAGCGATGACGAGACTCAAAGAAATCTCGATCAGGGGATCGTCTACTCGTTTGAGGAGTTGGGAGAAGAGCCACCCGACCAGTGCACCGATCAAGACTCCCCCCACAGCAACTTTGATGAAATCGACGAGGCTGTGTACCAGGCGGAATTCTCCCGATGCCATGATCCCCAACATGGCGTGGAAAAGCACGATAGCCGTACCGTCATTGAACAGGCTCTCCCCTTCCAGGAGCATCAACAGGCGTTTGGGTGCACCTAACGAACGGAACAAAGCCACCACGGCCACAGGGTCCGTAGCCGCGACGAGAGCGCCGAACACCAGGGCAACCGGCAAGGGGAGCTTCGTTCCCCAGGCAACCACCCCACCCACCAATACCATTGTCAGCGCCACACCCGGGATGGCGAAGGTGAGGATGCTTTTGATCTCTTTCCGCAGTTCTTTGCTGTCCACGTGGAAGGCGGCTTCGAAGACGAGTGGGGGAACCAATAACGATAGAATGAGGTTGGGGACGAGAAATGTCCGAATGTCTTCCGGCGAAATAATCTCAGGCTGGGACCGGACAGTTGGGATGATGACCGCTAGAATTAAACCGATGAGCACCAAACCAACGGTGTAAGGCATCTTTAACCGCTTGGCTAGGATACCGATGAGGCTGGCGATGAGTAGCCAGGTGACGAAAATGCGAATCAATGTCAGGAAGAGCATGTGAAGAATCCTCCTTATGGTGATGATTGAGTGCCTTCTATTATTACTTAAAAAGTAAATTTTTGCAGTGAGAAACAGGAGGTTCGCTTCACAAATATGCATCTCCACCTTACCAATCTTCCGGAAACAAGGTATGATTCGGTCACGGGATATACCCAGACAATGAGAGGGTAAAGAATGCCTTTACTGATGGAAGAAGATTCTTTCGATACCGGAACGGTAAAACTCAATTTCGCACAAGGACCGCCAAATGGTCCGCCGATCCTCCTGCTCCCATCGATGGGACGCAGTTGGAAGAGCTTCACACCGGTCATCCCTGTCCTGGCACGAGACTGGCAGGTATACGCTTTGGATTACCGCGGTCATGGGAAATCGGGCCGTGTTCCCGGACATTACCTCGCCCGCGAACACTATGAGGATCTCGCAGCTTTCTGCAACCACACGTTCAGCGAGCCGTTGGTCTTGCTGGGTCACTCAATGGGCGGGGCAATGGCATTCGGGTACGCCCAAGAATACCCGCAGCGCCTTCGGGCCTTGATCGTCGGGGACGCCTCCCTCGACCAAGCCGCCCACATCGAAAAAATGACCACTCCTGTGATGAAGCGCTTCTATGCCTCGACCCAAAAACTGGCCAAGAAGCCTCTCGACGAGTTAAAAACTCTCTTTTCGGAAAGGGGCACGCCATTAGAAGAAGCTGAAGACCTCAGTCAGCTCGATCCTGGGATCCTGGACTACCACGCCCAGGGACGCTTGGTGGAATATTTCGAAGGTATCCACGATCCCAACCTGGACCGCATTCCCTGCCCCATCCTCTTCATCCAGGGAAATCCGGATAAGGGTGCCCTGTTGAGTGATGGAGAGGTATCCAAAGCCCTGGCAGAATACCCTCACGTCTCCCATGTGCGCATCGATCATGCCGGGCACGATCTGGGATTCTGGCGGGGTGAGTTGGAGCCATTCATCCAGGCGGTGATTGGCTTCTTGAAGGAAATCAAAGATGCCTGATCTTCCACTCCTTACCGACCTCGTCCTGGTAGCCTTTATACCCAACCCTCGGGACCTTGAGATCGCTCGCCTCCTTGGTTGGTACCGCATACCGCTGGTCTCGGCACCCAAGGTTATCGCCGTGGATCACCTGGCTTTCTACCAGCCTGCCAGCTTTGGGGAAGACCATAAATGGCAGATCGAGGTGGTCGCGCCGGTGCGCGGGCATGAGCTTACCACGCGGGGCGAGTTGTTCAAAGATGATTTAGAACATCCCCGGTCGCAGGAAGAGTATTACAAAATCCAGCTTGGCTCGCTCATGTCGCTGCCAAAGCCTATCAAAGCCGGAAACTGGAAGCGGGTGACTTTCTTATATACGACAGGTGAACGCCTGCTCCAATCAGAGAACATCAACGAATTGACCGTCTACGGCGAAGAAAGAAACGTCCTGTGGCGGGCTTTACGGGAGCGAGCTTTGGAGAAACAAAACTACAAGGTAGCCGACCTGCCAGAATTTCCTATCGATCCGCAGGTTTTGGCAATGTTCGCACTATCCAACAAAAACAACCAGATCGATGGTTGACCTGTCTGCACCACGTATTCAATAAGCCCAAGAAAACCAGAATTATAATATCTTCATGAAATCAAATTCCAATGGCAAACTATCACTCAATAATTATTTAGTCATTCTTTTCCTCATTATAGCCATCCTGATCCCCCGATTAATTGGGCTGGATAAATATGTAACCGTCGATGAGCCTTCTTGGGTGGGGTATGGCGCTAATACCTATTACGCCTTGGGGCAAAAGGATATCCACGCCATCGTGACGAAATACTCACCTGGAATTCCAACTATATGGTTTGGGGCAGCGAGTATCTACTTTTTATTCCCGGAATACCGTGGATTTGGGCAGGGCTATTTATGGAATGACGACTTGGGGGTGGCAGATATCATGGCGGAACATGGCCAATCCCCAATGGAAATATTGGTCGCCGCACGTATTTTTTCCATCATTGTTATAACAGCAGCACTCCTTATAGTCTTTTTCTACTCCCGCCGTTTGTTTGGCGCTCTCCCGGCTTTACTCAGCGTCTTACTCATCTCGTTCGAGCCGTTTTATTTTGGACATTCCCGTTTGCTGACACACGAAGGATTAATCAGCCCCCTACTTATACTTTCGATCCTATCCTATATAACTTTTTTATACCGGGGAAGAAGAAAGATCGATCTATTCTTATCCGCTTTCGCCGGTAGTGTCGCCTGTCTTACAAAATCGACCAGCACCATCATCATCCCATTCATTGCGTTGATAAGTATCATTGCATATTTTGAGTTCGCAAAGAAAAAAAGAAGGGAAGAAAACAAATCCCAAAATAAATTTCAACGAATCGTTATCATTTTTTTGATTTGGTTGTTGGTTTTCGCAGTAATTTACATCGCCCTATGGCCCCCGATGTGGGTCGCGCCTGTAGATACCCTCAAACATATTTACGGATCTGTCTTGGAGATAGTTCTATCTAACGGAAGTACGAACGCCATCGTCGGTAGCGTAGAGACTCTAGATACCATCAGCTCGAATGGGTTTGATAGTTATCTCAACATCATCATTACAAAAACATCCCCTCTCGTCTGGTTGGGATTTTGGATTGCTTTGATAAAAGAATTATTCAATCGAAAATCTTACGATATTGATAGTAGGAAAAGGACCGTTTTCTATTTATTCCTTTTCGCAGTGTTGTTTTATTGTATGATGTCGCTGGCCGCAAACAAAATTGCCTTTCATTACGTTATGGCTACGGTCGTATGTCTGACATATATTGCCGGAATCGGTTTGGCTTACATCCTTCAATGGATGAAAGGATTAGGGGGATTCCGGAAATCTGCTATCGCCGTATTATTGAGCGCTTTGATTTTATCCCAGGCTTACAGTTTGGTTTCATATTATCCCTATTTTTATCCCTATGTGAATCCAATCGCGGCAAAAATAGACCGGGGTATTCTCGCATCAACATACAATGCTTATGGAGAAGGGCTAGACCTGGCTGCTAGATATCTATCTGAGAAACCAAACCCTGAAAATATCAGGGTCATGTCCTGGTTCGCGGGGATTCCAGGCTACCTATTCCCAGGGAAAGTCAGGCATATCAAAACCCTGCCTGAATGGACTGAAGAGTCGACCCGCAAACTATCCAGGTCAGATTATTTGGTGATTTATTACGAATTACAACGCAGGCGTAATTCACCTGAGAAACTGATGCGCGATTTAGCCGATGTACTCCCCGAACATTCGATATTCCTTTACGGATACGAATATATTCGAATCTATAGGGTCACGGAACTACCGGATAGTGTCTTCGTCCCAGACAATCAAACTGAGAATTGAAGTAACCAGATCGACCCGCTCCCCCGTTTTTCCTCGTTCGATAAGCCCCTCGAATTGCCGTTTTCTACCATCCTGATCTAATTTCTTGACACACCCACACCGATATGCAATAATTAACCAGAAATATCAAATAGGTAAGGAAATAACAATGGCCGAGAAAAAAGATTCTAAAATGAAATCCCCCTACCGCACATTCATCTCTGAAGAAGCAGCCGAACACATGAAAGCTGCCAGGGCAGAACTACGCCAGGGCATCGCGGCACTCTTTCCACCGGAGTTCGTTGCTCACCACAGGGCAGCCCGCCGGGAGATGCTATTAGCTGCTCGTGAAATCCTCAACCACAAAATCGAGCGAATGGAAGCAGAGGGGAAAACGTAAAGTGTATTGATATTGAGTATCAGGGGTTGATACCAGGAATTGATAAAGGGGATCTATGGACATTAGTAATCATTGCGGGGATATCATCAAAGCATTGCTTCAGACGCTGCGCCTAAGAGAAATAACTTCGGGAAATCATAGACACCAGTTATTGGCTGTTATTCATATCATTGGGAGGTTGCTCAGGTGACGACAAAAGGTGAGTCTAATGTCATGGAAAGATGGATAAAATTCGTTAGTGGGGGGTTTTTCGTGATAGGTCTTGCATGCATTTTTATTTCCACTCTAATAGTTGATATAAATACGAAGGAAATTCTGTTGGGATTTGGTTTTGCATTGGCCCCGACTGGAGCTTTTGGATTCCTCACAGACTGGTTAGTATTCGGACGACTAATTAAAGAAATGGGGGAAAAAACCGAATCTCTTGAAAAAGAAATAAATTCTTTGAGTGTAAGTACAGAATTTCTAAGGAGATCGTCTGATTTGGGATTGGAGATGATTTATACGGATCGTGCCGCCGCATTAAAAGATTTCGCTGAAGCAATGAAAAAGGAATCCCAAAAAGAAGATGATGAAGGGAAATTATACATTGTCGGTTCATCCATCAAAGGGCTTCTTGAGAATGTCAAAGAAACAGATCAAATCATTATAGATGCACTCAAATCGAATATTGACCTCAAATTATTACTCACTCACCCGGGCTACTCGCAATATCGAGAAAACCAGGAAGATCGGTCAACGGGGGCAATTGAATATGAAATATTTAAAGGTATTCGACAACTTGAACGGTGTATTGAAAACGGCCATTCCAGCCCACCCAATTATAATCTCGAGAACGTCGTTAGACTATATAAAGGTACACCAACATGTTTCATGATTGTTGCGGGAAATCGCATGTTGATTAATCCTTACCCCTATGAGGAAGAAGCTTATCAAAGTTTTTGCATTACGGTTCGTAAAGTAGAACCTCAAGATAGAGTTAGTGATCAAGAACGCATAATATATTCTCAATATTTGCGTGCACATTTTACGAAACCCTGGGGGCGCAATGCCGTCCCTTATCGACATTATTGGTTAGAGGGGCCCATTCCAGATCAAACCTGGGATAGTGATACCTGTTATGGGGATGTATTCGTTGTCCAAGACGCCGGTTCCTTTTATTTAGCAGTATATTTGAATGGACAGCAGAAAGCGAGTGTTCGAGGCATTCCCACTTCAATACCTATTTCAATTGAGGGAAATGAGACAAAATATATAGATTTGCCGAAAGAATTTACCGTAAAACTATTCAGTATCCGTGAGGCAATTTGGAAGGAGCCAAACGAAAATTTCGAGTTATTGACTATTCATCCTGAAAGGAGGAGGGGGAAAGCAAGCGGTAATGTTGACGGTAACCTTGGGAACGATTACTGCATGTTGGGGCTATTTGATAAGGAAGGAAAGGTGGAAAATCCGAATACCCATGACGATCCAGTGCCAGAGGGATTGAAAGGTGAAAACTTACCCCTATTTTACGTTTCGTTGTCAGATAAGTCGGAAGAGGAAATAAACAATCCTCCTTGCGAGACCGAGTGACATAAAACGAAACATACTCTACGCCAAGATTTTTCTCTGTGAGAGGGATCAGACGATAATTAACAACCCTTTTCGTAGGGTAGATCTCCGGAACTGAGTTTCCGCTCCCTCCCCCACGAATTATTATTCAATCTCCCCTTCTTCCCATGTGCGGTCGGGTGAAGAAGAAAGCTGCCAGCGTGATTGTTGCTCCGCCGTACAAGACCCAGGCGTATTCCATTTCACCCCCCAGGTGTAGTTGGACGGCATTGGTCAGCAGAGCGAAGAAGATCAAGCCGTAAGCGACCCGCCGCAGCCCCCGGTCGATTCGCCAGATTAAAGGGTCGAGTCGGGGAATACGTATATTGAGTTTTCCCCGGTCGATCTTTTCCAAAGCAGAGGCCATACGCTGGGGAATGGTAACAATAGTCTGGAAGATTTTTCCCGCTTCACCCAAGATAAAGTCCCATCGGGAGCCGCCGTCTTCTGCTAACATCGTTTTCGCATACGGGATCAATCCATCCCAGACGTTGAATTCCGGATCGAGGCCGGTGCAGATACCCGCCAGGATGGCCACAGTCCTGACCAGGAACACGAGGTCGTGGGGCACCTGGAAGGGCATCTCATAGACGAGTTCGCGGAACTCGATCGCAAAATCGTGCATCTCCGCGAAAGGGATCTCACTCAGTTCATCCATGTTCTTCCCCCAGAACCGGTCGAAGGCAGCCTGCTCGGCCTCTGCGATGAGTTCCAGGTCGGCGTGCGGCAAGAGGACGTTGAGCATCTGGTAGCTGTTTGCCATCCGCTTGCTGTCTCGTGTGGCCAGGGCAATGATTAATTCTCGAAGTCCGACGCGGGCGTTGGGGGGCACGTGGCCGACCATCCCAAAATCAACGAAGGTAAGCAGCCACTGCCGCTCCCCATCTTCATCCACCGTTCCAGGGTCGACGAAGAGGTTTCCTGGGTGGGGGTCGGCGTGGAAGAAATCATCTTCGAAAATCATCCGCAGGTAGATATCGAATAGACGCTTCGCCACTGCAGAGCGTTCGACGCCGCTCGCTGCAATCTCACCGTAATCGGTGACCTTGATGGCGTAGACATCTTCGAGGGTCAACACCCGCCGGGTAGTATGGGACCATATTACGCCTGGGATGCACACACCGGGGATATCCTTGAAGTTTTCGGCAAAGGTATCGGCATTGCTCCCTTCCGCCAGGTAATCGATCTCCTCGTATAAAATACGCGTGAACTCGGCCAGCAGCGCCGGGACATCCGCCCTTTTCCGGATAGGAGGGTAGCGCATCAGCCATTTACCCACCGTCCGCAAAGCGGCCACGTCCGTGGCGATGATCGTCTCGATGTCTGGTCGTTGGATTTTTACGACCACGTCGACGTACCGGTTTACTTTCCCATCGATCATCCCTGCCAATCGGGCACGGTGCACCTGTCCGAGAGATGCAGCCGCCAGGGGTTCTTCTTCGAATTCAGCGAATTTGTCAGACAATTTCCCCCCCAATTCGGCTTCGGCGAGTTGCTTGATACCTTCAAAATCCTCTGGAGGGACTTCATCTTGCAGGCCGGAGAGTTCGTCCGTTATCTCCATCGGGAGAATATCGGCGCGAGCAGACAAGAACTGCCCCACCTTGATGAGTACACCACCCATCCGCACGGCCATATTGCGGTAACCACGGGCGATCTTTTGCAAACGCCTGGTGCGGGTTCGGTCGGCAAGTCTCCTCAACCCGATGTAGCGGAGGATGATCTCCCAAAAGATGAGGCCTAGGACTACCCGGCCAAAGAAAAACACGATGCGGAGATACCGTAAACGGCTCATATTGGAAATTATAGCATGCAGAGTCGGCTGCATATAGGTAAGAAAATATCAGGGAAAGTTAAAATAAGCAGCACGATCTAAGGGGATATGGATAAAATCCAAAGATTTACACTTGATGTAAATCAAATTGGCAACCCCAATTTTGGATACAGCAGAAGTGAATCCTAAATGTTAGCTATAGCCCCAATGTCGTTTCCAGTATAGCATTTTTCCACATCTCTGTCTTTATGATCTCAACTATACACTGCCTTGAAATAACACTGTAAATTTCAGGAATTGCCGAACAGATAAACTTCTCCCTAAACCCAGATGAGTACCATGGTATCTTATCTGTGTAAATATCAATATCTCAAGTTATTTGAATAATCTATTCCCCTTCCAGCTCGTCCACCTGGGAAAGCCAGGCTTCTAATAAGTCCAGGTATTCAATCGAGTAGTCCAGCCAGTCGTCGAACGAGTAGTTATCCCGCTCCTCCAAACACCCTGTTTCAGAGAACACGATATTGTGATCCACATTAGGTAGCAGTACTGCCTGAGACACGGCCACACCGTTCTTCCCCATAGCTTCCTGGTACGCCTTCACCCCCTGCAAAGGATCCGCCTGTCTGTCTTTCTCTCCAAACACGGCCAGGATAGGCAAGTTGGTATTCTCAATTACTTCTATTGGATTGAAGAAAGCCAGATCATCTCGATCCATCGGCGACCATTGTTCTTCACTGCGGATAGAAATGGAAACATCCAGGTTGTAGTAGTAGGGGTGGTCGAGTAGATTCGTAGTTGCATCCTCGTATGCCTGGTAGTTGTTGGTGTGATAGATGGTGGGTAGATAGCCTTCTATTCGCCTGGCTTCTTCCTGTGAAGCTCCGGCGCAGAAAGCCATCTGCCCGGTAAGGTAAGCCCCCTGGTCAAATGAATCCATTCCCGGACCGCTGACCATGACAACAAAGTCGATATCGTCCGTCTTCCTCAATGCCAGCGGAATCACGTAACCAGCCTGGCTGTGGCCCCACGTCCCGATTCGTTCACCGTCGACTGCCGGATGCCTTTTGAGGGTTTCGATGGCACTCACCAGGATCGAAGCACGCTGGTCGAGTTTATTTGCGCTGTCTGACAACTGCCCCGCTGATTCGCCCGTACCGGGTTTATCCCAGGAGAAAACGGCGTAACCGGCTTGTAAAAATCGCGCCATAAGGGGTTGATAGAGGCCGTAACAGTCCCGGTCGATGGGGCCGTCGCCGTGCACCATCACCACAACGGGGTAGCCCTCCCCTTCACCTGGCAGTTGCAGTTCTCCGGCTAGCTTGAATGGCCCAAACTGAAAAGTTATCTTTTCAACGGGTTCCAATGCAGGGTCTGTCAGGGTCGCACTTGAAGACGGTGTCATCTTTGGGCTTGGGCTCTCTTTCTCTGATAGAGAGGGTGTGGCAGGGGAAATACCATTAATCTTACAGCCTGCCAGTAGAGTGCAGGCGATAAAGATGGGCACTCCAATTTTAGAAATGGCTGGCATGTCTTTCCTCCTCAATAGTCATTTGTGGGTGTCAATATTGTACCAATCTAGCCTGCGTGGAGGATTGGTCCTCGGTGAGGATTGTAGACCTTACTTGAAAAAGTATGGCAGTATCATAAGAAGAAAATCTCCGTTGGCTACCTCTGCCCTTCTCCCACCATCATGAGAAAGATCCTGGAAACTGAACCGCCGGGGATCAACCACCAGATCGGATTTTCGAATTACGTATTCCCAACCACTCCCGAAGGCATCACCCTTCCTGAATTTGATAGACCTGCTTTTGAACTTGCCAAAGAATATAAAAAGAACTTTGGTTACCTCATTCACGGTAAATTCCTCAGGGATGCGACAGAATCCGAAATCGAAGAATTGGTCAAACGTGTGTGTACGACCGCCATCGAAATCGGGACTTCGATCATGATTAGCATCGCTTCGGTGCCTCCGGGCTCCAGCATCGAGAAGACCAATTTCGCCTTCAGCTTAGTCGAGAAATATGGGAGATACTAACATGTCTGCTTCAATCACAGAAGCCATCCGTGATGGCAACAGCTATGATATTGTTGAGATGGTCCAGGCCAGACTGGATTCCGGCGCCGATCCGCATGACCTCCTGAAAGCCATGACGGATGGGCTTGACGAATGCGGGAATCTCTTCGAGAGTGGAGAGTACTTCCTCCCCGAGTTGATAATGGCCGGTGATGCTTTAACCGAAGCCATCGGAGTGCTGGAACCACGTCTGGGGAATTCATCCATGGGGCAGGCAGGTAAGGTCCTTTTGGGAACAGTAGCCGGAGATGTCCACGATATCGCTAAGAATCTGGTCGGTTTCTTGTTGAAAAGTACCGGATTCGAGGTTGTTGATCTGGGGACCGCTAACAGTACGGAGGTTTTTGTCGTTGCCGTCAGAGAGCACTCCCCCGACGTTTTGGGGATGTCTGCCCTCCTGACGACCACCATGCTGGGGATGGAGGACGTCAACGAGGCCCTGGAAAAAGAAGGGCTGCGTTCGAAGACCAGGGTCATCATCAGCGGTGGTCCCGTCTCCGACCGTTTTGCCGAACAGATCAAGGCCGACGCCTACGCTTTCGATGCCGTCGCTGGCGTCAAGGAAATCAAGAAATTGGTTTCGAAATAATGGCTGACGGATATTAGAACCGATGAACCGCAGTGAAATACCTGCGGTTTATTTCGGTTTAGCTGCAGTCATCGTAGTCCCCTTCCTTTTCACCCACCACCCCTCACCCCAGTACAGGATCAGCGCCAGCCACACCAGGCTGAATCCGACCATCTGTTCCTCTGAAAAGGATTCTCCGTACACGAACACCCCCAGGAAAAAAGCGATGGTTGGGGCGATGTATTGCAGCAGGCCGACCTGTGAGAGCGGTATCCGCCGGGCTGCTATGGCAAACATCAGCAAAGGCACCGTCGATACTACACCCGTGCCGAGCAGCATCAGGTTCGAAGTCAGGTCTGCGTGCAGGAAAGCTGCCCGTTCCTCGACTACGAAATAGGCCAGGGCTGCCAGGGCAGGTAGCAGCAGGATGCTCATCTCCAACGACAGGCCGTAGAGTGATTCCAGCGGGGCGGTCTTTTTCGCCAGTCCATACAGGCCGAAGGTAAATGCCAGCGATAGGGCAATCCACGGTAAAGCGCCGTAAGAGATGGTCAGGTACACCACACCCCCTGCAGCCAGCCCGATGGGGATCCACTTCATGGGTCGTAGCCGCTCCCCCAGGATGATCACACCCAGCAGCACACTCACCAGGGGGTTGATGAAATACCCGAGTGAGGTCTCCACGATAAAACCTGCGTTCACCGCCCATACGTACAAACCCCAGTTGAGCCCGATGAGTGTCGCAGAGATGAGGTAGACCCGCAGCACCCGCCAGTTGTAAACAGCCTCCCGGATTCTCTCCCATCGATTTCTTACGAAGATGATCCCGGCCAGCAAGAAGAACGACCATATCACCCGGTGGAGGAGTATCTCGAACGAGGAGACGTGGTCGAGCAGTTTCCAATACATAGGTAAAAGCCCCCACATGATGTATGCGCCGATAGCGTAAAGGATGCCTTTGTTCATGAGGACTAATTATACGCCTGGAACCACCATTTGATATAATCCACCCATGCCCCTCTCCTTCCGCTTCGGTACAGTCGGCAAGCCCACCTCCACCTCGGCAAAACCCGGCGGCAGCGTTGGTGCAGTGATGCAACTCCGCCAACTTGGGCTGGGCGCTTTCGAGATTGGCTGGGTGCGTTCAGTGCGCGTCTCCGAAGAAACCTGCTTCAAGATCAAGGAAGCGGCCGCAGAACACGACGTCCTCCTCAGCGTGCACGCCCCCTACTTCATCAACCTCAACGCTGATGATGAAGAATGGCCCAAATCCCGTAAACGCCTGATGGACGCCGCCCATTACGGCTGGTTGGCAGGGGCCACGGAGATCATCTTCCATCCCGGCTCTTATTTCGGGAAAGATCCTCAGGAAGTCCTCCCCACCGCCATCGAACGCCTGGAAGCTTGTGCTGCTCAACTACGGGAGTCTGGCAATCCTGTTACCCTGCGGCCTGAGACCATGGGCAAATCCGCCATGCTCGGCTCCCTCCAGGACACCCTGGCGATGTCGAAAGCTGTAAAAGGAGTGGAGCCCTGCCTGGATTTCGCCCACCTCCACGCCCGCCCCGGAGATGGCTCGGTCAACAGTCGCCGTGAATGGGCCCGGGTTTTGGAGATGTACAGGAAAGCTCTAGGGAAAAAGGCGCTCAAGCGGCTCTCCTGCCACCTCTCGGGGATCGAGTACACTGCCAAGGGGGAGCGGAAACACCTCCAGATGTCTGAATCGGATTTCAACCTGGACGCTCTCTTGAAAGCTTTGCACGATTTCGAGTGCGGTGGGCGCATCCTTTCCGAAAGCCCTGTAATGGAAGACGACGCCCTCCTCTACAAAGAACGTTGGATGGCGATTTCAGGGGAGTGATCAAACCTTGCGGGTGTAAAGGCGGTATTTTTCGATTAGAATATAGCCGCGATTACTGGTTGGGAATTGG
Organism: Anaerolineales bacterium; assembly: GCA_050115475.1. GTDB lineage: Bacteria > Chloroflexota > Anaerolineae > Anaerolineales > UBA11579 > JASFQL01. Next base: position 19,758 of record JASFQL010000002.1, on the reverse strand, counting down.
GTCGTGGAGGAAAGGTTTTCAAGATACTTTAAATAAATAGGAGAGAAAATCGGATGAGAAAATCCACAAGAATAACGACCGCCTTACTCGGCGCGCTGGCTGGAGCTGCGGGTATAGAACATGGCTACTTCGAGATCTTGCAGGGCAATACCAGACCAGAAGGTGTAATGATTGCATCCATCGGACCACCTTGCCTGCCCGATGAAGTGTGGAATGCCTGTGAACCTGCGATGACGATCCTGCCCAACTTCCTCATCACCGGTATCCTGGCTGTGCTCATCGGCTTGATTATCTTGATCTGGTCGATAGCCTTCGTTCAACGTAAAAACGGCGGACTGGGTCTGATCCTGTTATCTCTAGCCTTGCTGCTCTTTGGTGGAGGGCTTTTCCCGCCGCTTATCGGCATTGTCGGCGGCGCAGCCGGGACGAAGATCAACAAGCCCCTGACCAGGAAACAGGCCGGCGGCCTGTTGGGCTTCGCAGCCAGGTTATGGCCCTGGCCTCTGGTTGTGTTCGCACTGTGGATTCTGGCGCAGTGGCCCGTTGGTCATTTCTTCAACGATTTCATGCAGGGCATCATGGGCTTTGGCGTCATCCTGATTCTTACGATGATGCCCTTATCGATTTACAGCGCATATGCCCATGATGTTCAAGAACAGCTTAAAGAAAAATAGAACGTCGAACGAATATAACAACGTCTCTCAGTGAAAGACCATATTTATAATCGGGATTATTGTTGCTATTTATTTAGACGAGCTATCCACTCCCCCCTTTGATTGTGTTGGATTTACGAATGCTGTATAATTAAAGCCTACACGTACCGGGTCGGATACCGGATTGATTTCTTGGTACACGCCCGAACTTTCCTAATCTTTCATCCATCTTTTTATATCGTTTAGAGGAGGTTAGTATTATGTCACCTGGACTGCAAAAGAGATTGAGAGTCTATTCCTTCGCAGCGGCCATCGTCGTTGCCTTTATGGCAAGCGTCGCCCCCCTGGATACAGTCGAATGGCCCAAGGCCGTCATCGTTGTCCTGGGTCTGCTCGTCGGCATCTTCAATATCACCGGAAAAGATCAGATGGAGAGGTTCCTCATCGCTGCCATCGGTTTGAAGGTCGTCGTGAGAGGCTTCCTCGAGTTGCCCGGCATCCAGGAAATGGTGTTCCTGACCAACCTCATCAGCAATCTGGAGATTTTCATTACAGCAGGTCTGATCTACGCGGCCATTGTGGGCTTATATGAATCCTTGAAAGGTCTATTTACCCCCTTCAAAAAAGTCCTCTACGGCCTGGCTGTCTTGTTGGTCATTTTGGCCTGGAATCCGGGGTCCTTCATCAGCACTGACGTTGTGAACATTTTCTCTGTTGCTCTGGTGGTGTTGGGTTTGTTAGGTGGTTACCTGGAAGCCCCAAAATCATCCAAAGAAGCCGCTGACCGCAAGGGTGGTCGCTTCTTGATCGCTGCCGTGGCGCTCCAATTGTCGAGCATCGCTGTCGCAGAGATCATCGAGGGGGGGTTCACCATGTATGTGGATGTCCTTGACAACCTCCATGTCCTCCTTCAGAAAGCGACTATATTCACCACCACCGCGCTCCTGGTCATTGCCTTCACGTCTATCTTCTTCGTCCTGGACGAATTGTCAGAAGCCGACGGTTAAACGGGGGGATTCTCACCCTCACCCGTAGAAGAATATTTCAACAATATCGGAAAGACCTGATAGGTTTAGTTTTAAACCTATCAGGTCGGTTTTCGAAAATTACAACAACGGCATTTGTGGGTCGTCGATACTGAGTGGGTCCAGGGCGATCTGTGCGGCCAGGTTGCTGCGGTTCAGCTTGGAGTTCTCCCATAGACGCCGCACCGACCTGAATTTCAGGAAGCGCCACCCCTGATTGATTTCCTGTTCCAGTCGGGGATTGTTTGCCATCTTATAGAGCACCAGATTCGACCGGCCGCCCGGCAGCACGATTAATCCCTCCTTGGGATCGTGTTGAGGGTCGGAGACGATTCGCCCCAAGACCGCCGATCCAATCACTTGGAAATGGAGGACTTCGTTCGTCGCCAGATGGTGCCAGGTGTACGATCTCTCCCGTTCTTCCACCACGAACCCGAGCATTTCGCCGAGTTGGATGAGGAGATGGCCGATCTCCCTCACGTCGCTTTGTCTTGCATGGGGGAGGTCGCTCTCCCTCACCTGCCAGCTTCCATCATCCTCTTCGCTCCCGTAGGATTCGAGGATAGTGCTGATAAGCGCCTGTTCGGGGGTTTCCAGTCCGGGGAAAATCTGGCACATGGCATGTTCGACCGCCTCGAATGTGCTCCCCGGCGCATTCAAGAGGAATTTAAGCAGTGCCATTTCGACCCTATCTGCTAAAGACTCCTGTATCTCTTCCTGTTCGCTCGTCCACCACAACCCCACTTCGAAGGAGTGTTCGCTGGCGCCGTATCGCAAGAAACCGCTCCGCCCCGTCATCCCCAACTCTAAAGCTGCCCTGACCTCGCTGTACACCTCTGCGGGGCTTCGTCCTGGGATGTCGAGTTTTCCATGTTGTGCCAGGGCCAATAGTCCCGCTGCCTGGAGCTTGAGGTATTGTGCCGGTTCACCACGCTGCAGCAGGTAATCCTGCACCGACGATTGGATCAAAGCAGCGGCTTCCATCGGAGCTGGCTGGGGCTTTGATTCCCGTTTTACCCACAGGCATTGGGACTGTCCCGTCTTGCGCCGCACTGCCGCCGATTCTAGCGCAAACCCGGCAATGTCTGCCGAGACCATCACGGCAGCATCGAAACCGGCCTCGTTTTCTGTGATCATCCCGAAGAAGGGGGTGTTGCTCGCCAGGATTCGGTGGAGGGATTTAAGGGAGTTCTCCAGGGCAGTCGTGTGCCAGGCCCAATCATATCGCCTCCGTTGCAGAACGCCGGCAAAGGGGCTGGCAGCTTCCCGCCCCCACAGCCAACCCGCCCACAGCGCAGAAAGCGTCCAGTAAGCCTGGTTCTGTCTGGGGAAAGCAGTCACGACTGCTTGAATGGGGATGTCGCCCAACTCGCCCGCCAGATTTCTCATGCGTCCCTCGAAAAGGCAGATCCCCCCCTCCTCACCGGGAGTGTCGGGCCAGTAGGTCATCGGGGTGGCGGGCTGTCCGTTTGCCCATAGGGGGATGGCTTGCTCTAAAGCCAGCCAGATATTGTTCTCGCGGTATTTCGGGGGGATGGTCAGTTGTTTGGGCCGCGCTCGGGCGCTTGGCGCCTGCCACAGCGTGTTGGCCCGGTCGCAGGCATGCAGGATCAAAGCCGCCAGCATATCCCGCTGGACCTCACTGATGGTTAACCCTTCGAGCCTATTGATTAAAGTGAAAAGCGCGTAAACGGCTCTGGGCGGGTAGACGTCTAGGGCTTCCTCGGCGTTTTCTCTGATCGGGTCTTCACTGGTAGCAACACGTGCCAGGGCGCGTGAGCGGTGCATTCCACCCGCAGGATATTGGGCCGCTTGCTCGATATCTTCCGGGGTGGCAGGGTACTCGCCGGCATGCTGGCAGTATGGGCAGGTGTAGATGCGTGCATAGGGACCTTCCGCGTCCTTCTCCCACAAGAAAGCTTCGGCGATCACCTCACCTTCACAATTTTCGCAGATAGTCGAATACAGTGAATTGATGTGCGGTTCCAGGCGTTCTTCCCCCATGCGGGTGCTCGCTAAAGCGGCCAGGGCTGCCTTCATCTCATCCACACTGGGGGGTGTAGCTGCAAATTCGATCAGAAAACGGGCAATCGGATTGTTGGCCGCTACCAGGACTCGATAGCCGCTCCTGGCAGCTTCCAACGCTAGTTGAGGGCTGGCGCCGAAGGGGTCGATGACCCAACTGCCTGCCTCTACCATCTCTCCCAACCATGAAGCCGCTGCGCCTAGCGGTAGCCGCGGCAGGTACCGCCCCAAGGGGATATCCCGGTCAAGGACCGGACCAGGTCGGAATACGAAAGGGGTAGCCATGATTGTCACTACCTGAGTGAATGTGCATTGAATTTTTGATGGATGATTGCGTCCCTCGCACATTCACCGAGTAACTAACCGTTTAAGACACCAATTTCAATTCTAATACTAAACGTTTAGTTACCTAGTATAATCTGCTTACGTAAAAAATCAACACTGGATTAACCGTGAGAAAGAAAATACTTCCCCTCATCCTCGTTTCAGTTCTGCTCTTGGTGGCTTGCGACCTTCAAATTAACCCCAAAGGCTTGGATTCATCCAAGTCCACGGCGACCTTTACACCCATACCGCCTCCTTTGTTCCTGACTCCAGCCACGCTGGCGACCGGTCCAACCAGGACACCCCTCCCCACGGCCACACACGCCCCCGAGAACGATCCGCCCACGCCAACCCCCACCCCCACCTGGGCGCCGCCCGCTTCCCCCAACTGTATCCCCCCTTCCTCCCACGGCGAACTGGAAGAGACTGCCTACGAGGATACGCCCAATGAGATACTGGCTTATCTGAACGACGGCGCTTCACCCGAGGAACTGGCCGTTGCTATGATGCACAAAGGCCTCAACCTCGACCAGCAGCCCGTCGTCGTCGATGACCTCACGAACGACGGCCTTTACGATGTCGTCGTCATGCTCCTCAACACCAGCGCCCCCCCCCAGGGTTCGTTGCTTATCTACACCTGCCAGGGAGGGGAATACACCCTTTCTCACATTGAAATTTCTGAGATCCCCTACAGTGTGCCCACTGTCGTTCGCATCCAGGACATGGACGCTGATGGACAGGATGAACTCATCATCGCCAGTTCTTCCTGTGGTGCGCATACCTGTTTTGAGGATATGCGCATCTTATCGTGGACAGGTGAACGTTTCGAGAACAGACTCGAGGGCAGTACCATAGACCTCCCCTACCCGAATGCCAAACTCATCGATTACGACCGTGATTACATTTATGATTTCGAAGTCACGGGGACGGCAGTAGGATCGGTGGGCGCTGGCCCCCAGCGTGATCGCATCAAAGTATGGACTTTGGTGCCTGACACCGGTAAATGGGTCTTCGCCAGTGAGAGTTACGGGCCGTCCGACTTCCGCATCCACATAATCCACGACGCCGATGCAGCCATGCGTAGGGGCGAATACCAGATCGCCTTCCTCCTTTACCAGCAGGTAATCGAGGATGACACCCTCAAAGATTGGATGAACCCGGATTACGAACGCTCGACCCTCTCGGCCTATGCTCATTTCAAGCAGGTCGTAGCGAAAGCATTCATGGGGGAAATCGAGGAAGCGACAGACATCTACGCCAGTATGAACCTCCTTTTTCGGGATCAAGACCAGCAAATCTTCGCTGTCATGGCCATGGATTTTCTGGAAGGCTTCGCTGTGGGGGGAGAAGCAGAAGGATGTCAGGTTGTCGAGGAATTTGCGGAGTTATATTCAAACATAATACTCGACAACCTCGGCCAGAGTGTCTACGGCTACACCAACCCAAACTATACCGCACAAGACATCTGCCCCTAAACCTTCGTCAAGAGGGCCGCACTTCCCTTATCGCACTATTCCTTTTATGGATAAGGGCAATAATTCCACACCAAATTGAATTATCAACATACTCCAGCTTTGCCATACATACCTCCCTTAGTTAATGCTGCAACTCCAATCTATACGATTACGCTCCTGTACGAAAATCCTTTACGTCTCACCCTATCCATGATCATGTAGGGGCGATCCTTGTGGTCGCCCGAAACACAACCTCCTCATCCCAACCCCGACCGCTGCCCGACCATACTTGACGAACCCTCTCCCAATCTTTGGGAGAGGGACTCACTTCCTTTGTCATCCTATTCCCTAAACGGGTGAGGGCAGAACAACAATCTCCTCTCATCCTTTGAAATGCCTCGTCAACTCGTTGGCGTAATTCTACTTCCTCCACCCCATCACGAGTGCCAATCCCCCTGGCCGATTGCGTGGATGCTTGATTTAGTGTAAAGTTATTTCAATTGGATTCACATGATTAATTGGAGAAACGCATGGATGAGTTGATCGGAAAGACCATCGGCGGGTACCAGATCGTTGAGAAGATTGGGAAGGGAGGCATGGCTGTCGTCTACAAAGCTTATCAACCCTCTTTGGATCGAGACGTTGCCATCAAAATACTGCCCTCTTACTACGCCGAGCAGGATGAATCCTTCCTGGTGCGTTTCAAACGCGAAGCGCGCGCCATCGCCAAACTTCGCCACCCCAACATCCTCATGGTCATGGATTCTGGCGAACAGGATGGAATCGCCTACATCGTCATGGAATACGTCGATGCAGGCACCCTGAAAGACCGCCTGAAAGCCCCCCTCTCTTTGTCTGAGATCCACGCCATCATCCAGCAAATTACCAGCGCCCTGGACTATGCCCACGAACAAGGGGTCGTCCACCGTGATGTCAAACCCAGCAACATCCTCATGCCCAAACCCGAATGGATTCTGCTGACCGATTTCGGCCTCGCCAAAATCGTCGGAGGGAGCATGCTCACCCAATCGGGGCTTGCCGTGGGCACACCCGCTTATATGTCCCCTGAACAAGGTAGCGGGAAAAGGGTGGATAAACGTACCGATATCTACGCCTTGGGGATCATGCTCTATGAGATGGTCGTGGGGGAAGTGCCCTATAAAGCAGAGACCCCCATGGCCGTGGTTGTGAAGCACATCGTCGATCCCCTCCCCATGCCCCGTGCCAAGAACCCCGACGTGCCCGAAGCCCTCCAACGCGTCATCTTGAAAGCCATGGCCAAGGAGCCCAATGACCGCTACCAGCGGGCGGGTGAAATCGCTGAAGCTATCCAGGAGGTGGTCGAAGAAGTCCCCGGGTGGTCCGCCGCTGAAATGATAACCGTTTCTGACACACGAGAACCCCTGGATATCCAGGCTCCGGACGTTCAATCCACCGCACCTTCCCCCGCACAAGAACCGCCAAAGGGAGCGCCTGTGAAAACAGCTTCACGGGAGAAAAGAAAGAAACGCAAACCCTGGGCCGCAGCCCTGGCTGCCTTGGGCGTTGTGGCTGTCTTAGCTACCGTGGGCCTCCTTTTTGGAGATGCGCTTTGGGAACAGATACAACCTGATTACGTGATCGAGACTCCCTCCGGTGGCAGCCTTACGCCCTCTCCCCCCAAAGAAGGTGACGCGCCGCTTCCCGCCTACGACAGACACCTTTTCGAGGAAGCTTCCCGCCTCCTTGACATAGGCCAGCCCGACCAGGCCCGGGACTTGTTCAAGCGGGCCTTATCCGAAGACCCCGGCCGCTGGGATGACTTCATACAAATAATCCATGATGTGTATAACAAGGGGGATATCTTCCTGGCCGTCGATCTCCTCGAAGTGGGCTTTTCGGTCGCCGGTATAAACGACCTCCCCACTTATGAATGGTTGGGGTGGTTGTATCTGGATGAAAACCGGGTCGAAGATGCCAAGAACTTATTCCGCCAGATGGTAAAAGAACACCCCGAATGGGGCCCGGCTTACGAGGGTTTGGTTGTCTCGTTTTCCCAAACCGACAGCGAGCAGGCTGCCGTTGACTTCCTGGAGACGATGGCAGATCAGTTTCCCGATGAAACCAACATCCCCATAGCGCTCGGCGAGCTGTACCTCAATCTTGAGGACTACACCCAGGCTGAAGAGTTTTTCGAATCGGCCATTCAAATGGACCCCAACGACCCTTGGGGATATATGCAGATCGCCGGGGTATACGTGGCTCTTGGCGACGACCAAAGAGCGGATGAAGCCATTCGCCAGTCCCTGGAATTGGTCCCGGATGACGGCAGTTTGCTCGATTCCGCAGCCTGGTGGTACCTGGACATGGAGAGGTACGACCAGGCCGTTGAGACCTTCCGTAAAGCCATCGAATATGGCTATAATGAGCCCTGGACGCACGTGGGTCTCGCCCAATCACTGATGGGGCTTGGGGGCGCTGAGAACATGATCCGTGATGCCCTCGAGTTTGCCGAACGTGAAGCCGGTCAGGATGCCTGGTTGTTGTCTCAAATTGGATGGATTTACGTGGATATGGGGGATTGCCCTCGTGCCCTAACTGTCTTCCAATCCGCCCTGGAAATCGACCCCACTCTCTTCGAAGCCCAAGACGGCCTAGATACCTGCGATGGATAAGTCCTTTCTACACCCAAAAGACACTTAGGTTAATGCGTATTGACTTGGGTTTTGTTGTATCGTAACCTGATTGCCTGATTCCTGAGTAACTGATTACCCAATTCCTGATTACCTTCGTGTCTTAGTGGTAAATATTCAAAAAAATAACTTTATCCAAATAACCCCATAATCGCCGGGTTCACGTCCGTCAGCGAGTGCAGGTTCCTGGTGAACGCCTTCCGCATACTTTCACATCCAATCACCAACGCCGGGACGGGATTGTGCGTGTGTCGTCGTGTACTCATGTCCTCCATGTTGCCGTGGTCCGAGGTGATTAACACCAGCCCTGCCTCGTCCTCCCAGACCGCTAACAAGCCCCCCAACACCTTGTCGAAGCTCTCCAGCAGTTTGATTGCCCCCGCCATGTCCTGCCTGTGACCTGCATAGTCGCTGGGCCAGTACTCGAAGAAAGAAAAATCGTATCGCATCGCCAGCCGCCCAAGCTGCTTCCCCGCTTCGTAGCTCTCCATCACGGGGGAGTTCAAATATCCCAGGTGGGTCCGCCAGCCCTCTCCCGTGAAGTCCGCAGCCAGCGCCTCCCCCGTCATCAGATCGTTTGTGGATTTTAGCCGGATGCCCGCGCTCGTCACCGCCAGGGGGATGGCGGAGAACAGCCGTTTCCCCGAGTTGATGCCTGCAAAATACCGCTCCGGGTACGCGTTCAACAAAGCCGCCTTATACCCCCTCCCCACCAGCTCGCTGAAGATTGTCCCCTCTTCAATCACCTCTGCTACCGCCGGATTCGGTTTTGGCCCGTAATGTTCCCCCACGATTTTCGGGACGTTCTTCCCCGTCAGCAGGGTTGCCTGCCCCGTGGCCGATTGCGGCATCCCTTCCACGCCCAGGTTCGCATCCAGGGAGACGAGTGTGGCGCGTGCCGTTTCCAGGGGTGGGACTCCGGATAGGAGCCGCTTTTCCCCCAAGAGCTCCTCCAGGGAGGGCATGCAGGCCGCCGCCAAAGGGTTGATTGCAGGGTCATCGACGTTTAGCCCGACCCCATCCATGAATAAAAACAGGAATCTCATCGTTTGTGCTTACGGATCCGCTTCCCGCACGAACCAGAACCACGCCGAGGATGCCCGGGTGACGTCTTCACCATCCTCCCGCTTCTCGAGGTGCAGAATGTTCGACAACGCCCAGACTTCATCCTCCGGCACGCCCCGGTTGGGTTCTTCTGCCGACGGTGTGAAGGCATACAATAAGAATGTCCCGCCCGGCTTGACGAGCTGTTTGAGGTTGTCCCGGTATTGCTTCCGTTTTCGTGGCGATAGGCTGTGGTAGCATCCGATGTCGAGGACCAGATCGTAATCCCGCCCCAATATATTTGAATCAGTCACGTCGCCCACTTTCAGAGTCACCTCAACCCCTGCCTTTTGCGCTTTCTCTTTCCCCTTCCGGATCGCCTTGGGGATGAAATCGACCCCCGTAGACTCCCAGCCGTGTTGAGCCAGTTTGATAGCGTTTGTGCCCGTACCGCACCCCAGGTCGATGGCCTTGCCGGGGCGGTGGTCCCGGATGAAGTCTATCAGCTCCGGCGGGGTGATTCCGCTCTCCCACGGCGGGATTTTTAGATACCAGATCCGGAAGGCATATTTATGCAGGAAATCTCTCAACATAGGTGCATGTCCCTTCGAATTGTACTATGAAGACGGATCGGATCGATAACTATGGAATGGAAACATCACAAACGTATGAAAATAAAAACTTGGAACTCATTTACTCGGTAGGAAACGGATTTTTATTATACCCTCACCTGCAAACAAGGTTATGTAGGGGAGGGGCTTGTCCCCTCCCGACCAATCACGTCAATATCAAAAGATTATTTATCTGGCTTTTGGGCTAACCTCAAAACGGCTGGGAATAAAATTAAACGTTTCTGGTCGGATGACAGCCTTGTCTGGGGTGAGGGTGATTACTAAAAAATGTCATCATACAGCGCAATCATGCAGAATATTGAATAAGTGGATTTTTTGTAGGATTAATCCCCCAATACTCACAAGAAATATTATCGTAATGAATCCAAAACCACAGGAATACAGACCGTATCCCCGTTACGGAGAGTGATTCCTATCCCGCTGCAAACGTTGAAATCAGCGAGAGGTGAGACACCGATGTTTCTCACCTCTCACTTCGAATACCTGTTTACGGCTCTTGCATCCAACCTTTGCCTTTAACGTCGGTCGAAAAAACCAGCGCTTCTTTTTCGTCGTAGATATTGATTTGCATCACTTGCAGGTCTTTCGCCCCGTCGTACAGGGGCACTACGAGCTCCCACACGATGTCGGTCTCGATGATATTGATGTATGGCGCTTCCATATCGTAATCCTCGCCCCCTTCGACCTCGACCATGCGTGGGTCCAGGATGCCGTATCTCACCGTGCCTTCCTCCCCCGCCAGTTCCACAGTCCACGGGCCTGACAAAGCCAGCACGTTGGGTGCGTAGCTGTTTAGGGTACGCCCTTGTTGCAGCTCGATAGCCTCCAATTGGCCCTCCTCGTCGGAGATGACTCTCAGGCTGAGGATGGCGATTTCCCGTTCATCGGGCGGAGTGGGTGCTGGGATTAATACGTCAGCCGGAATCGGTGTCGGTTTCTCCCCAAACTTCCGCTGGGCTGATCCATCGTTGGACCTTCCGGCGGCCAACACCAGGGCTGCCACAAGACCGAGGGCGGCAAGGATTATCCAATTCTTTCTCATTTCAGCCTCCTTTTATGGCGTTGGCCAGGGATCGGGAGCAAACACATCAGGTTCATACACAACTGCGTTAGGTAAAGCTTCCAATACATCCCTGACGACGACCCAATCAGCTGGGCCGTATTCCCATACAGTAGAATAGTTTGAACTCATGATGTCTACGATGCTGTCTTCCGAACGCCACCATACTTTGCCCTTTACGTCTGTGAAGGACTGGCAATCGCGCCATGCCTCATTGTCGGGATCGTTTTCGCAGACAGTGCCTGAGTCGTAAAGGATAGGAGGCTTGTTCCAATAGCCCCCATCACAGCAGTATTCGTCTGGCAGGTGGAAAGCAGCGTGGCTGAATTCGTGCACCACCGTACGGAAGCTCCCCGGTTCGGTCGTTGACAATCCAACAGTACGCCAGGCACAATCCCGCAGGTCGTTGGGGTGAACCAGGATCTTGACTTCGGCGAAATGGGCGCCTGTCCAGTTTGGCCAGCTGACGGTAGGGCAGGTGCCAGTGCTCTCTTGAGCGTTGCCCGAGCGGGTCATGTACCAGAAATTGAACAGGTCTGAATTTACCGACAACACATTGTTCTGCCAAAACCCTTGATTTATCAATTCATCAACGTCGTTCAGAAAAGTTTCTTTGTTGGAGGTAACACTCATGTCGCCGTAATCGTCATCCGGCACGAATATCACGTCGATCGCCTCATCGATATCTTTCATGAAATAGATCCCAAACACGTCTGTCCCTATCCCTGGTGTTGAGGTTACTCCGTTATTGTCACAAGCAGATACGGTCAGTAATAAGAAGATGAGGATGAGATTCCAGTTTTTCCAGGAAGAATATCTTCGTTTATACACATTTCCTCCTTTGTGTATCGATCAATATTTCCGCAAGCCAACTAGTTTATGAACCTCCAATAAACACCTCCTTGATTTCTAGCTTCACCGATCGAATTGTTTTTACGACAAAGAAGTTCTTAGCATTTGTCACAATCTCCCTCCGTACATGATAAAAAAATCGACGAGTTGCTGTTCTACGAATTACTATTTGATATAAATTCCTCCTATGAAAAATCTGGATACACATACATACATCACTCACTCCATTGTGATCGTGAATCCGTGTAAATAAAGTGGAGAGATACAAATGTTTACGATGGTCTTGCTATTTGCACTTTTATTCGTGTTGGTGTATGTGTTTGTCGGCTGTAATAATTTGCGCCCCCAATCTGCTGGTCGTTCATAAAACTGCAAATCTATTTCATCGGTTTTATTCTATAAGATTCTATCCATCGAAACAAGGTACAATTGTATCCTGCTCGCTTGAAAAGACCCCCCAAATCATTTGTTGGCTAGCTGTTATTGGAATCACTTTTCGTGGGAAGCCAGCGATTCTACCACAAAAACAATGCCGAAAAACCATTTTATTTAAAATAAAAACTCCTTTTCCCCCTCAAAGCCTGTATACTGGAGGCAGCGCAGCACCACGAATCCTCGTGGTGTCATTGTTTTAAAAATGGAGGTGAAACATGAGGTAGACCATGATCCCCCAATCCAAATTGATTGATAAAATAACAAGGAGAATAAGATGACGAATCTAGAACGAGTAGTACAATCAATCGAAGGGGGCCTGCTGACGGCCACCACCATTAAAGACCATCCTGGTGTTAGTCTGAATTTACGCCAGCGCATGGATTTCTATCGTGTGCCCGGCTTCAGTATCGCCCTCATCGACGACGGTGAAATCGCCTGGGCAAAAGGATACGGCCTGGCAGAGGCAGGCAGCACTAATCCCGTGACGCCCGGAACCATCTTCCAGGCAGCCTCCAACAGCAAACCGGTTACGGCCATGACGGCCCTGAGTCTCGTAGAAGCGGGTATGCTGGATATGGATGCCGACGTCAACCAATCGCTTCGCTCCTGGCAAGTTCCCGAGAACGAACACACCAAAGAACACAAGGTCACCCTCCGTCGCCTGCTCTCACACACCGCCGGGCTGTCCGTATCCGGTTATCTTGGCTACCCGGCCGGATCGCAACTCCCCACTTTGCAGCAGATTTTGGACGGTGAACCACCCGCCAACTCGGAGCCGGTGCGGGTGGTCCAGATGCCGGGTAAGGGTTTCATGTATTCAGGCGGCGGCTACGTTGTTGTTCAGCAGCTGATCCAAGACGTCACCGGTAAATCCTTGGCTGGCCTCGCCCAGGAGCTTGTCTTCGACAAACTGGGGATGGAAAACAGCACCTTCGAACCCATCCTCCCTGAGAGATACCTCTCCCAGGCCGCCGCAGCCCACCGCGATAACGGCAACCCACTCCCCGGGAAATGGCACACCTACCCCGAAGGAGCCCCTGCCAGCCTATGGAGCACGCCCTCCGATTATGCCCACCTGATTGTCGAAGTCCTCAAATCATATATAGGTGCGTCTGGCTTGGTCCTCTCCCCGGGAATGACCCGGCAAATGCTCACACCCCAGGTCGGTTGGATGGGCCTGGGCTTTGTCGTCGACGAAAAGGATGGCTGCACCTGGATCACACACGGTGGGTGGAACGAAGGTTTCCACAGCGACTTTTTAGGGTTCCTCGATGCCGGTCAAGGGCTTGTCTGGATGACCAATGGGGAGAACGGCAAATTCCTCGGCCACGAGGTGATCCGCGGCCTGGCAATAACCATGGGATGGCCCGGATACCGCCAGATAGAAAAGGCCGTCGCCCAGGTCGATCCGGCTGCCTTTACGCAACTCGAGGGGAAATACCGCTATGTCGATTTCCCGGAATTCGGCGTAGAAATCTCCCTGGATAGCAGCCAACTCTTTCTACAGGAATCTGGGGGCGGGATGCATTTCCAACTCTACCCGGAATCTGAGACCGAGTTCTTTTGCCTGTCCCATCCCGATAACTTCACCTTCGTCACCAACGACCAGGGGGAAGTCGAGACGCTGCTGATTGGTGAATACGAACAACTTGAACGAGTGGGCTGACTCGCTCTCACCCACCACAGGATTAATTAGACTATGACACGGAGACCCTTTCCCGCAGCTAGCGGGAGAGGGTAGGCTAGCTTCGTAGTTTATGTTGATGTGGTCCTATTGTGGATTCCGTGGAGTAAGGGATTACGATAATTACTAATGTTTTCTATAAGGCGTAATCGCGTATAATGAACCTGGGATGGGCAAGAACCCCTCGATACCTGGTTTTCCAACCCGATTTTATTTTGATTTGAATTTGACCTGATCAGTACTACTCATTTGTATATATTGCTTCCCTAACAGCGACCACCATAACAGATAGCCAATTACTGATACTATCGATAGGTATACGCCGACTGTGGGGACATAATATGTAAACACCAGAATGTTTGTAATTATGCCTATATAGGCTGTTGACTTACTGTAAATTTCACTCTTCATCATGAGAAAAGAGCTAATTAATAATGATGTCGTTCCCAATACGTAATGAATGTTAAATGCAGTCCCCCTAAATAGCGTCATCAACGCAGTACCGGCAGCCTGCAGCTCTGTCTTTTGAATTTCTGTTGTCACTAACGCATATTGATCGCTAAGAGATACTATCTCCAATATCGGCCTTGACGAGAAAAGGGTAACAAGGCCAATCAACCCCAGAGTCAACGCCAAAAGAGAATAAGACTCGTTCGTTTGCTTTAGGGTGACATAGAATGTCAGAAAGATAGGGATAGATAAAAAACTCCCTAACAAATAGATCAAGTCCAGCCCCATCATCCCGGCTAATCGATTACTTTGGATGACGGAAAATATATCCTCTGGATATAACGGCCAAAAGAAGAATGCAATGATGCTTATTGGTATGATCGCAGCCGATATTACCGCACAAATGCCGCCTACTGTTATCAGCGATTTGTATGGCAATACGACACCTTCATGATGTTCTCGGTTCTTATTCATTGGTTTCCTTTCTGTGCTTCGACGATTAACAGCTCTGAACAAAGTGGTGCCAGTTATTTTTGAAAAATGATTTTACGGGTGTTATCATCGTCAGCTTCAGTAAATTGTTAGGTACAAAATTGATTTGGCGCTTATCTAAATTAGGTTCACGACAAATGATTTTATCACCATATAAGATTCAAAACACAAAAAATATCTCGAATCAGTCCGAGAAAATCTCTGTAAATGTTAGAATTTATAAAGGTAAAACGAGATTAATTTTAAACAGGCTGAATAATGGTACGACATAGTCTAGAGTGCCATTTCTCATACATACTGGCACCTCATCCTCATCTGGAGTTGAGACCTTCAAACTGATTTTTTTCTCATGCGTTTAGTAATTCTCCCACATCAAAGTGTTGGTCAGTCAAAATATACAACTTGTTATACTTTCATACGTATAAATACTTACCTGGCTATTATATGCCTAACTATGAGATTTCGCGTTGAAAGGAATTCAGATGAAAAAGACTGCCAAATACCTGCCAATCACAATAATCCTAATACTGGTAATCTTGTTCCTGGGCTTTAAAAAGAACATCGATTTAAAAGGGATGCAAACATATAATACACCCCATTTTGAAATCTATTATGAAGAGCTGAATCAACAAACACTCGAAGACATTGAACAAAAGCTAGAGACAGGCTATCCCCGTATCCAGGACTTCTTTGGGTTGAATAGCGACAGCAAAGCTAAGGTAATAATATACAAATCAGTGGAAAGATTCCAGAAAGCCTATCTGGGATATATCCTATCATTGGTCTATGGAGATTGGGCAAGTGGTGCAGCATATCAAGATACGGTCCTGGTTTCATCCCCCGAAAATCCGGGGGCACAGCATACCTATGAAGATATCCTCGAAATTATCGTACACGAGTATGTCCACACGCTTGTATACCTTCATAATGAAATGGCAAACATTTGGTTGGACGAAGGAACAGCCACATATCTGGCAGGACAAGAAAGTAAATTACCGCCCAATATTCCTGAGTTTGAAACATTCCAAGCGACAGATATGAACACTTTCTTGGAAAATGATGGCTATGCATTTAGTTATAAATATATAGAGTTTTTAGATAGAACGTATAGCAGCAGGCAAATTATTCAGCTGATTAAATCCAATAACTATGAAGAAGTATTTGGAAAATCGCCTCTGGAAATCTATAATGAATGGATTTCGTACCTGGAGCAGGAAATATCCGAGACAGACTGAATAAATAATTCGATCCTCCCAAATCGACCTATGCCCGGCTGCCTGTAGAGGATAGCGCAAACCCTGCAGGTAAGCGCCATGCAAATAAACCCAATACCGATTGTATACACCCATACTTGAAATGGGTCGTCAAATCGGCCCTAGGTTTTTTCGTGCATTGTCCTGTGATGTCTTCTTCTGATGTAAGGGGGAAGATATTCCCCCCTTATTCACCTTCAACTCTTTGACATCCCGCTTTTCTCATTTATAATATCCTATCGGCTTGCTATTATCCGAATACTATTTTGAAAGAAGGGCATTGTTAATGAAAGAATATACAACCGACAAAATCCGCAACATCGCCATGGTCTCTCACAGCGGTGCTGGCAAAACCATCCTCGCCGATGCCTTCCTCTTCACCAAGGGCGCCGTCAACCGTATGGGCAAAGTCGAAGATGGCACCACGGTTTCAGACTTCGATGAAGAAGAACAGCGGCGGCAGATATCCCTCTCCACATCAGTGATCCCCCTCGAACACGACGGTCATAAGATCAACCTCCTCGACACGCCCGGTTACCCCGATTTCGTCGGCGAAGTCATCTCTGCCCTGCGCATCTCCGAAGGTGCTCTGGTTATCATCGACTCCGTCGCCGGCGCCGAAGTGGGCACCGAGATCGCCTGGGGCTACTGCGATGAGTATAATCTACCCCGCTTTGTAGTCATAAACCGCATGCACCGAGAGAATGCAAACTTCCAGACGGCTGTTGCTTCCATTCAAAAACTGACCGATAAACGCCTCATCCCCGTGCACCTTTCCTGGGGTGAGCGGGAAGAATTTCAGGGGATTATCGATCTCTTAGAGATGAAAGCCTACCCCAAGGGTGGTGGGGCTTCCGTGGATATCCCGGATGATTTTAAGGATGCCGCCCAAGAAGCCCACACCCAGTTGGTCGAGGCTGCCGCCGAAGGGGACGATACGCTCCTTGAGAAATACCTCGAAGGTGGCCAATTGAGTCCCGAAGAAATCATGAAAGGCTTCAAAAATATCGTCCAGCAGGGATTGATCGTCCCCATATTCGTGACCGACGCCGATAACAAAGTCGGTCTCACTCAACTGTTGGATGCCGTTATCAACCTCATTCCTTCCCCCGCCGATGCCCCGGCTGAAAAAGCGCAGGGCGCTAAAGGCGAGGAAGAACTCCCCGCAACGGATACCGGACCCTTAGCCGCTTATGTATGGAAAACTTTGGCCGACCCCTTTGTCGGTAAGATCACCTACCTAAAACTGGTTTCCGGTACCTTGCAGGGGGACGCACGTGTGTGGAACGCCAACAAAGAAGACGAAGAACGCATGACCAATCTCAGCGTGGTGCAGGGGAAAGAACAGTTCCCAGTTGATAACCTCCATGCCGGTGACATCGCCGCCGTGTTGAAATTGAGTGAAACAGGCAGCGGCGATACCCTCTGCGACAAAGGTCATCCCCTTACCCTCGATCCGGGTGAATACCCCAGCGCCCTCTACCGCGTGGCCGTCTCCCCCAAGACCCAGGCCGACGCCACTAAGTTAGGACAGACCCTCACCCGCATCTGTGACGAAGACATGACCCTCTCGTGGTACAACGAACCCTCCACCAAACAGATCATCCTCCAGGGGATGGGTGACCAGCATATAGACGTTGCTGTCCGCAAGGCCGAGTCGAAATTCCAGGTCGGGTTGAATATCAAAGAACCGCGTGTACCTTACCGCGAGACCATCACCAAGAACGGCGATGCCCAATACCGCCATAAGAAACAAACCGGCGGCGCGGGCCAGTTTGGTGAGGTCTTTTTACGTGTGGAACCTTTGCCGGAGGAGAATTTTGAGTTTGCCAATGAGGTCTTTGGTGGGGCTGTCTCCCAAAACTACATGCCCGCGATTGAAAAAGGGATCAAAGGTGTAATGAATGCGGGCGTCATTGCGGGTTACCCCGTCCACAATGTGAAAGCCGCTGTGTATGATGGCAAGGAACACCCTGTCGACTCAAAACCCATCGCCTTCGAGATTGCTGGACGTGAGGCCTTCAAGCTGGCCATCAAGGCTGCTGCGCCCGTCCTCTTAGAACCCATCATGGATGTACGCGTCACCGTCCCCGAGGAGAATATGGGCGACGTCTTGGGCGATCTGAACACCCGCCGGGCACGCGTCCAGGGAATGGACTCTGAGAAAGGCCGCTCTATCGTCAACGCCCAGGTACCCCTGGCCGAGATGCTCCGCTATACCACCGACCTTCGCTCCATTACCGGTGGCCGCGGCGTATTCACCATGGAAGAATCCCACTACGAGCAGGTCCCTCACAACCTCCAGGAAGAGATCATCGCCGCCCGCGAAAAAGAGAAAGAAGAAGAAGATTAATTTCAGCTTGATCATAATTTAATGGAGGGGCGCAGCATGCTGCGCCCAGGCAAGGCCTATCTTGACCTTATAATTTCAAATCAAACCCCGAAGAGAACATGCTTCGGGGTTCTTGTTATTTATCAAGAAACCTATTCGTGCCGAGTAACCGCCCCATCTATATAGCCGGTCAGAGCTTACACACTTTGCCTTCCATTACCCCTCTTTGCGGCCAATTTATCCATACACCTTGCTATAAACCACAAAATAAAACCGCGCCCCTAGGAATTTTATCGCAGGGGTCCGGGGAGGGTTCCTCCTCCGGCGGTGGGGTGTGGGGGATTGGTCAGCTTCGCTGATCTTGGAGAACCTTCCGTTCTCCTGCTGTATGTGGAGAATGTTTCACATTCTCCCAAGCAAGCCGAAGGCTTGCACCCCACAGATACGCAACCAATCAAAAAAACATACCCATCTGTCACACCATCACCCACCAACAACCAACAATCTTGAATCCACTCCATAAACCACACCTCGCACCCCTGCCATCCATAACCTTTCTTTGCGGCCAATTGGCTAAACCACCTTGTTATAAACCAAAGAATAAAATAACGATTCAATGCATTTGATTCCAGGGGTCCGGGGAGGGTCCCTCCTCCGGCAGTGGGGTGCGGGGGATGCCGCCATCCCCCGCAGATTAAATATTCATTACTAAACATACTCGACTGTCTCACCATTAAACACAAACAACCAACAATCCTGTATCCAATCTATGGACCACACCTCTTTCTATAAACATTGAGCCAATCAACAAATCTTACCCGTTTTTGACTTCAGGCCGATCATACCTCGCACCCCTCGCCATCCATGACCCCTCTTTGCGGCCCATTGGCTCATAATCCCCGTTATAAACCAAAGAATAAAATAACGATTCAATGCATTTGATTCCAGGGGTCCGGGGAGGGTTCCTCCTCCGGCGGTGGGGTGTGGGGGATTGGTCAGCTTCGCTGACCTTGGAGAACCTTCCGTTCTCCTGCTGCATGTGGAGAATTTTTCACATTCTCCCAAGCAAGCCGAAGGCTTGCACCCCACAGATACGCAACCAATCAAAAACTGCCGTCTCGCCAGCCACTGGTATTGAAGGCTAGGGTGGGGATTTGATAACCTCGTCTGGAGTGAGAACCTTCAAAAAAAATAATTCTCTTTATAGTCTTTACCCGAAACACCGAAGAGATTTTACTTCGGTGATTTATAATTTCCTCTTCAAAAAAAATCCCCCTGTTTCTAATTTTAAAAACTCACCGCTGATTTCCAGTGAAAAGATCCATTTTTGGCACGATAGTTGCATGATTAACCGCGGCATTACACAAGGAG
>JASFQL010000001.1:0-327538 GCA_050115475.1 Anaerolineales bacterium | reverse complement strand
CATCTCCCCTCCCCCGGGACGGGGGTATAAAAAACGGGTGTTTTGGGGCAGCAGAGCTGCCCCAAAACACCCGAATATGGGAAGGCTCAAATAATGTGTCAATTATTGATTATGATGTTCTTTGCAAGCCAATGGTGATCGAGAATGTTTGTTATATACTCTCTAATGTCTACTTTTTTTCTATAAATAAATTTCTCACATTCTATAGACGCCCATCCCCGAATCACCCTCCCCCGAAATTTACGGGAGGGGCAATGGGAAAAAGTGCATCATATAGCCAAATGCTTCTATCAAAACCACAATGACGGAGTACTAGAAATCCTGGTAATACCGGTACCATTTTTCTTTAAAGGGATCGTTCTTGGCGGCGTACATGGCCTGGTCGGCCTTTTGAAGGATTTCGTGGGTTTCTTCAGCATCTTCAGGAAACAAGGCAACGCCGATACTGGCGCTGAAAAAGGTCTTGCATTCCTCCATGTCAAAAGGCTGCGAGAGAACAGCGACAATATTGTCGACGGCGGTCTGTGTGTTCACCCTTTTCCCCACATTCTCCAGGATGATGGTGAACTCATCCCCACCCATGCGGGCGACGGTATCACTCACACGGACACAAGCTTTGAGACGTTCAGCAACCTCCCTGAGAAGTTTATCACCAACGAGGTGCCCATATGTATCGTTGACCAGCTTGAAATCATCGACATCGAGGAAAAGAATCGCCAGGGAGACCTGATCCCGTATTGCCCGGGCGATGGCGTGGTTCAACCGGTCGTAGAAAAGCGCCCGGTTGGGCAAACCTGTGAGAGAGTCATGGGTGGCGAGATGCTGGAGGTTCTCCTCGACCTCCACCTGCTCGGTGATATCCTGCGCCATGCCAATGAGGATGGAGGGCTTCCCATCGACATCCACACTTTTGGTCTCGGCCGCGGAAATCCTCACCCAGCGGATTTCCCCTTGGGGGCGTTGGATACGGTAAGCGACTCCCTGCTCCGGATTCTGCCCAGAACGAAAATACCGCATGGTTCTCCTGACTTTATCCAGATCCCCCGGGTGGGTGGTATTCTGGAGGAAGTTATAAATTTCATGATATTTATCATCTTCCGCAAGACCGTAAATGCGACTCAACTCCTCAGAAATCCAAAAGGCGTTGTCATCCAGATGCCATTCCCAGTTGCCTACATGAGCCAACTGCTGGGCTTTCTTCAGGCTGGCTTCACTGGCCTTAAGCTCTTCCTCCACAAGTTTACGGGCGGTGATCTCCCGGGCCATACTCTGAATGTACAGCGGCGTACCATCCGCATCGGTCACCAGAGAAAGATTGACCTCAACAGGAAAGACCGAGCCATCTTTATGGCGAACCACCCGCTCGTAATTGACCGGCGATGCTTTTTTAGAAAGGATGATTTTAAACATCTCTTCTGTGTTATCCTGTTCCCCTTCGGCGGTGAGGAAAAGGATCGAGCGACCAAGCAGTTCTCTGCGGGAGAAACCATGCATGTCGAGCGTGCGTTCGTTCACATAGGTGATTTTCCCATCCAGGTTGATAATCTGGACAGCGTCGATGGCTGATTCGACGATATGTTTATACATGCTTTCATCCCGATCGAGGGCGAATTCGACCAACTGCTGTCGGTCAAATTCCAATATACAGCGATCTTTTTCTTCGATGAAGTAGCCTAAAACATAGCCAATAAGCGGGAAAATCAAGTAGGCAAACCAGAAATTTCGAACGGCCTGATAATCGATCAGCGGCGCGTCGACGAGGAAAAACAACAGTTGGTTGAGAGGGGCATATAAAAGGCCTGTAAATAACCCCCACCAACGGCCACAACGCCAAGCAAGCAGCATGGTGGGGAAAAGGTAGAAGACGACTACCTGGCGATCAGCGAGGATGAAAAGAGGATAAAATAGAAGAGAGTACCCCAGAAGAACTAAGACCATTAAGGCAACGTTTTGCGAGACTATATATTCAATAATACGGTCAAATTTCTTCTTCATCACCAGAAGGACTTAGCTACATAATACGACACTCAGTCAAGCTATATTAAAAAGAGTAAAATAAAAATAACCGCAGTTGAGGGTTTAGGGGCCCCAACGTAGTCGATAACCATTGACTACCAATGGTCGTACCGGCTCGTCAGTCAGGGCATCGATGAGGATAATTGTGCCGTCCTGCGGTGATTGTGCTTGCTGGACGTAAGGCTCCACGAGAACAACAAGGGAACCATCAGGCGCCCATAGGGCTTCGTGGGGATCCCAATTCTCTTGACGAATCTGCACCCGATCAGTGACTCCATCATTGGCGGATTGCACCAAAGTCAAAGGAGGGGTCCCAGGAGGGGGTGCAGCTGTATTGGTGAAAAAGTATTGCAAGACTCCATCAGACCGTTCCATCGGCCAACCGACAAAGTTCAGGGTCCCATCAGAAGAGAGATTGGGAATCAATTCTAGTTTTTCACCGGTAAAAGCATTATAACGCCATAATCCGGCAGGTGTAACCCCAGTCCAGTGGCTACCCACCAAAACGGAACGATTGTCGGAGGCCCAATAGGGGTAGCAACAGGCAATATGCCCTTCTAATTTCGCCACCGCGCCGGAAGCAGCATCCATGACACCGAGGGTGCTGCCTTCATAGAAACCGATCTCGACGAGCAAACGGCTTCCGTCCGGCGACCAGGTGTGGGGGGCATATAATGCTTGAGGATAAGGATAGACTCCTTCACGGGGTTCCAGGTCGTTGGGGAGGATGAGGGTGACTTCGCCTGTAGCCGGGTCGAGATAATTGATCCCATTACGGCCAAAAGCGATGCGGGCACCATCCGGCGACCAACGCACGGCGCTGATCCTTCTGGTGAAGTGGTAATCTGAGTCTTCTTCGTCCACCTGCCCACCATCTACGAGTAAGGCCCTCCCCGTCCCATCTGGGTTGACGATGAAAATCTGGTTATCGATAATAAACGCCACACGACCATCCATCGGGGAGACATCGAAATCCGTTATGGATACAGCTTCAGCCGTCACCTGGGTTTGGGTAGCAGCATCTTTTTCAAGCCGCCAGACCTGGTAGGTTTCCCAATCTCCCATATTGCTGAGGAAGTGGAGGGAAAAGGGCAAAACATCCGAACCCGGCAGAGGACTTTGCGTCTCTTGGAGAGGAAGTGCGTCAGGGGATGAGGTTTCTGCAGCATTGTTATCCGCCCCGGTGAGGCTGCAAGCGAGGCCTATCAGGCCGATGAGGATGATAATGAATGCGATTCTGGTATTGGGTTTCATAGTTTTATCCATTTTATGGGTGAATTAAATAGAGAAGTATACCTCTCCACTCAATCTTCCTAATAGAGGATTTTCAGAGCGACTTTTATTTTTTATGAGGGTGCAACAATTTAACCACAAAATTCAGTAATTTATATTAAATTATTTACGTAATTGTGGGGGATTAATTATTCAGTGAACGTTTGAAGTCTGTAAGGGAGCAGGAATCAGTGGATTAAAAAATCAATCAATCAGGGATCAGGAAGCTTATTAATGGATTTTATAAGAATAAGTAGAAGTTTATTCATGAAAAGTTAAAGCCCCAACCTCCTGACCCCCTTCCCCAGCCAGAAAGGCAAGGCGCGATCAAACAACAAAAGACCTGGGAATGAGGATGACAATGGACATCAAGCTGGTCATTGATACTTCTATCACGGATTAGCCTTTTTTCTATTCTTCGGATGTGACCCAGGTGCTGGTTACTACACAGGGTTTGGGATCGTCGACAACGACACGCCCCCCATCCGGGAAAACGACGATGGTCTCGTGAGGTGCGCAGGTAACTGTGAGACCTTTGAACTTCAGCATCACGGACCAGGGGAAAGGATTATGGCCGGAGAGATGTACTTCCCAAGGCGAGCGGATGCACACCCCGAGGATATCGAGGAAGAAGCCCAAGGGAGGCAAGCCCCAGAGCCCGTTATGGTCACCCAAGCACTGCGACCTGTCGGCATGGTAATAGGTATGGAAGGCGTGTTCGCGTTTGAGTGATTCGACGACAGCTTTCATCAGGCGTGCCAGGAGATCGACAGCCTCACAGCGAGTCCCATAAGCCAGAAGCCCTTCACCAACCATGACATTCCAGGGCAGCCAGACCGCCCCGCAGATGTCGGGATCGGCTCGTTTGGGCGGTTTGGGGCAGGCCGGCAACCCGTAGGCGCGATGGTATTGAGTCGGTTTACTCAATTTGCGATGGACCAGCTTTTCGACCCGGTCAGGATCGGGGATACCCGCCCAAAGCGGCAAGAGGAGGGTGTGGTCTTCAGCGCGCAAATCGACGACGTGAATCGAAACCTTGCCACGATCAGGTAAGTTTTCAATGTGGATGTATTCCAGATCGGTAAAAAGCATAGGAAGTGTGACCGCACTGACTCCCTCGATCCATTGGAAAAGAGTGGGGGCCACCTGTGCAACGTGAGGCTGCCCGGAAGGTAGATGACCGTGAACAGAAGCCCGAATACCAGGTGGAAGAGAATCTTTGCATTCCAGGCGAAGGAGGATACGAGTGGGGATATCGAACACACGATCAAGCTGGATGCGACCGGAACCCCGGCGTTTGCCCAAGGTCTCCCCCCTATAGGTCTGTTGGGTCTCCCTATCCCAATACTGGTAGGTGGACCGCCGGGCGTCCCAGGAAGATTCAACAGCGGTGTGGAGGTCACCAGCAAGGGCTTCAAGCGATGAATTCGCTTCGGTTTGGCCCAACTCGTCCCCCATGTGAATCAACAGGCGAATCTGGCGGTAGAGCATAGCACAGAGGTCGGGGCTTTCTACCAGGGAAATATCGGCGCCCTGCGCCCAGGGATACCAACGAGAAAAGGAGGGATTGGTATCAAAACCGGTCTGGATGGGGTTGTCCCATTCGGGGATGCCATCATCATCACGGTCATGGCGGCTATCGAACCAGGCGTTGATAAAATCTTTCAAGGGAGTGAAAACCTGCTCCAGGAAGGCCTTGTCGCCGGTATACTGATAAATACGCCAGGCCAGACTCACGAGAAGCGGCGCGGACATCCTCCCACTCCGCTGACCAGCCAAACCGGGCTTCCCGTCAATACGCCCATCGTCCGATTGGACGTGGAGGAAATTGAGAAGCAATCCCTTGGCGACCTCGGGCGCGCCAGGGAGAAGCAACCCGGAGAGGTACCAGGCATCCAGGGCGGTCTGCCCGTCCCAGAGGCGAAGGTAATCGCTGCCATCCCCTTTGGGCGAGAAGCCACGATCGGGCTGGCGTGCAGAAACGAAGGAAGTATAGGGGAGGTGTTCGCTGGGGGTATATAGGAGAGATTGAGCGACCTTCTGGCCAAAGGCAAAGGCAGCATCCCAATCGGGGTTCCCGGTGGTAATTTCAATTTGATGGGCGTTGACCATCTCGATATGGGCAATCTCGGCGTCCCATTTACGGGCAGCGGTCTGGCGAGCGAGAGTGAAGGACTCTTCGGAGTCTTCCAGGCTAACCAGCGCCCAGGTGAAACGGCGAGAAGCCCCCGGAGATAGGGAGAGGTGGTGGTTGAGGGAGGGATAAGGGCTGCTGACCCCTTCGGCACCGCCGGTCATGAAGAGGGTGGGGGTGAGGCCCCCAGCCTGCCCCTGCAACACGGTGACGGCTTCGATCTTGTGGGGGAGCATGGCCTGCCCTCCCCAGATGGGGTTCAGCATGGCAGCGAGTTCCAGGCGCACCTGGCGGTCGGCATCATCGTGGTTAACAACATGGACACGCCCGGCGACTATATGGCAGTCCGGGACCCAATACTCCAAATGCACCTCAATATCGGGGAAAGGGAAGAGGACCATGTTGAGGTAGTTGGGATAGAACTTCACCAAGGCGGGGGGCGTGTGGAACTCGGCAGGGTCTGCCACGGTGTGGTGTTTTTCAACAAACTGAGGGAAGAGGCGCATGTTGCGGACACGCAAGCCGTAGGAGGTGTGCAGCAAGATAGCCCCCGGCTCGCCACGCCCAAGGAGAAGCTCCCAGATGTGGTCGTTGACGTAATCGAGGGCTGTGAAACGTGCGTCCGCCGCCAGGGTCAGGTTGAGGGGGTCGCCGGGCTGTAAGCGCCAATCTCGCATAGCAGCATTGTAAGAGGAGTCCGGCAATCGGTCAAAGGGTTTTGTGCTAGAATCACAGGGAACTGGCGATAAGTCCGGTAATGAAGAGGACGAACAATGATCCACTTCACCCAAGGAACACGCAACCAAAACATTTGTTCTGTGTTGCTATAGAGTAAAACAGAACTGGAGGATGAAAATGGGTTCAAACGAAAGCGAAATACGCGGCAAATGGTTCGAGGAATTCGAGGTGGGAATGAAGGTCACCTCCCCCGGACGGACAGTGACGGAGGCGGACATCGTCAATTTCGCAGGATTGTCGGGCGATTACAACCAGATCCACGTGGACGCAGAGTTCAGCAAAGCGCAACCCTTCAAACAGCGGGTAGCCCACGGTTTACTGGTGATGTCCATCATCTCAGGCCTGGCGAACCAAACGGGGTTAATCGACCGCACGGTGATCGCCTTCAGGGAGATCGATAAATGGAAATTCTCTAAACCGGTGTTCATCGGCGATACTGTCCACGTGGTTATGGAAGTGCAAGAGACCAAGCCAATGTCAAAATTAAACGGCGGGGTAGTGGTACTCAAGGTCAATATCATTAACCAACGCGACGAGGTAGTACAGCGGGGCGAGTGGGTGGTCTTAATCCACAATAAGCCAAAAGGATAAGGTTATCAAAACAAGAAAGGGAGCATGACGCCAGCATCCTGCAAATGGATGGCATGCCCAATATTACTTCATAATATAACAGGTAAGACATGAAAAACGAATTCGATAGTCGAGAAGAAGAAGCCCGCAGAGAGGAAGAGAATCCCGAAGAAGACCCCACGGATAAGTTCCGGCGGCTGACATCCCACGTGCCGAGTAAAGGACCAAAAATCCCGTCTGAAGGCACCCACTCCGACGATGAAGTGGGGATCGATGAATCAGAACAAGATACGGTACGCCCCCAGGATACACTGGTGTTCAATATGGACGATCCCAATGAGGGAAGGCCGAATATTGAAGAAACTCAGTACAAACTAGATGACGGCGAAATCCTTTTCGGGGGAGAGAAATCCACCGAAGAATACAATCTATCCGATAAGCGTTCGTCTGAACCAAGTGAAGAAGAAACTATCCCCCCGGATGAGTACGTGCCGAGCAAGCGAACGCCGCCCCCGCCATTAGGCGACACGCCACTGCCGTACCCCCCGGCGGTAGATTCGGAAGGGATGCCGCTGCCGCGCCGGGTGACAGAGACGGATATGGGCGCGACGGAAGTCTCTATGACAGCTTTCACGCCTGAAGAGAAAACGCAACCGCCGAGATCGTTGGGCTCTAAAAGAGTGGGGAAAAACGGCGGAAGCTGGGGCAGGCGGGGCTGCATGGTGCGTATGTTCATCTGGGGACTGTTCGCGATGATCCTGCTAACGTTGGGGGCGGTGACATTCATGCTAGTGCAGTACTATTCGATTGCAGCCACGCTGCCAGACATCGGTGACCTGGCGGGTAAGGCCTCTCAATTCGAGACGACACGGATCTTCGACCGCAACGGCAACCTCTTGTATGAAATCCTCGACCCCTCATACGGGCGGCGCACCTACGTTTACCTGGAAGACATCTCTCCCTTCATGGTGGCGGCAACCATCGCCACGGAAGATGAAGATTTTTACAGCCACCCTGGATTCAGCCTGTTCGCCATCGTGCGGGCTTACATCCAGAACCTTATGAGCGGTGAGGTGGTATCGGGCGCGTCGACGATTACCCAGCAAGTGGCACGCATGCTGGTACTCGACCCCGAGGAGGCTTACCAACGCACCTATGCACGCAAGGTAAAAGAAGCTCTGGTGGCAATGGAAATCACACGGCGATATACCAAAGACGAAATCCTGGAGCTGTTCCTCAACGAGAACTTCTACGGCAACCTGGCCTATGGGGTAGAAGCGGCGGCGCAAACCTATTTCGGAACTTCGGCCGAAAAACTGACCCTGACGCAGGCCTCTTTCCTGGCCGGGCTACCGCAGGCGCCATCGGTGTACGACGTGTATTCGAACCCAGAGGCGACCTTTGCCCGCCAGCAAGACGTGCTGCGTCTTATGGTCGAGACGAGCACAGCGCAGGGCTGCATCTACGTGAGCAACAGCCCCCTGCCTATCTGCGTGGACATGACAAACGCCTCAGAAGCCGCCTACGCCCTGGTGGACTACGAGTTCAATACACCGGACGTAACGATCCGTTTCCCCCATTGGGTCAACTACATCCGCAGCCTGTTGGAAGAACAATATGACGCGCAGACGATCTACCGCTCGGGGTTTTCTGTAGAGACGACCCTAGACCCAGGCCTACAGGCAGCAGCACAGGAAGCTATCAGGGGGCAGGTGGAGGAACTGCGGGACGCGCATAAAGTGCAGAGCGGCGCCCTGGTGGCCATCGACCCGTCCACGGGGGAAATCCTGGTGATGGTGGGGTCAGCAGATTTCTACAACGAGGACATCGACGGACAGATCAACATGGCGGTGTCCCCGCGCCAGCCGGGATCGTCGATCAAGCCGCTGACTTACACGGCAGCATTCGAAAAAGGGTGGACGCCGGGAACGCTGCTATGGGACGTGGAAACCGAGTTCCCACCTTCCGGGTTGGAAAACGACACACGGGAACCGTACGTGCCGGTCAACTACGACGAGCGGTACCACGGACCGGTCACGGCGCGCTACGCCCTGGCAAACTCTTACAATATCCCGGCCGTCAGAACGCTGATGTTCACAGGGGTCGGTATCGCTACAGAAACCGAAGAAGAGTTCGGGCTGATCGAGATGGCCCACCGACTTGGAATCAGCGACCTGAATGAAAACTACTACGGCCTGTCACTCACGCTGGGCGGGGGCGAAGTGAAGCTGGTGGATATGACTTCGGCATATGCGGTGTTCGCCAATGGGGGGAAGTTGATCCCGCCTGTTGCCATCACCCGGATCAGCGACCACGAAGGGAATGTTGTGTACGAACACGAAGCTGAAACCCCCGAACAGGTCATCCGGGCGGAACACGCCTATTTAATCTCGTCGATCCTGTCGGATAACGAGGCTCGCACTCCGGCGATGGGGCCGAACTCTGCGTTGAAACTACCGTTCACAGCGGCGGCCAAGACAGGCACGACGGACGACTTCCGGGACAACTGGACAATGGGCTACACACCGGACATCGCCGTGGGGGTGTGGGTGGGGAACCCAGACTACACGCCGATGGAAAACGTCAGCGGTCTATCAGGCGCGGCACCGATATGGAATGAATTCATGCAGGCAGCCATCCAGAGCCTGACGGGGAACAACCCAACCCCCTTCGTGAAACCCGCCGGGGTGATCGAAAAGGTGATCTGCGCCGAATCGGGTGCGGAACCAAGCCAGTGGTGCCCATCCCAACGGAGTGAGTACTTCGCCTCAGACCAGCCCCCGCTAGGACCCGACGAGGACCTATGGGTCGACATGGCCATCGATACATGGACGCGCCTGCGTGCATCCCAGGAATGCTCGAATTTCAAAGACGCCAAGATGGCGATGAACGTGAGCGACCCCTGGGCGATCAAATGGATCACAGAAACGAGCCAGGGCAAGGATTGGGCAGATGAGATGGGATTCGATACCCCTATCTTGTTCAACATCGACGAGGTGTGTACAAAAGACGACGACCCGGCGATCCTGGCGTTCACCAACCTGGAGGACGGGCAAACAATCACCCAGAACAATATGCCCATCAGCGTGCGCGCCTGGGGAGGGAGCAGGTTCAAGAATTTCCGCATCCACTACCGGCCTGCCGGGGGCGCCAAATGGATAAGCCTGGGCGAATTCGAGCAGCAGTATGAATCCCCTCAAGAGGTGGTGCAGTGGGATTTAACGGGTGTACCTACAGGGCAAGTTGCCCTAAGGTTGTTCATGGAGGGCAAGAAGGGCTCATACGCGGAGACAATCATCAACCTGAACATGCAGGTGCCGACAGCCACAGCAACTCAAACACCTACAGAAACACTGACACCGATCCCGACAGAAACAGCAATACCGAGCAACACGCCCACCCAAACACCGATGCCAACGAACACGGCGACGAGCACCTCTCCATCTGTGGTGACAGCGACCCCCAGCCCTACCTCGTAAGGTGTTTGCCTTACGATGATAGTGTTTCCTGAAAAAAATGCAATTGTAAATGATTATAATATGCAAAAATGCAGGACATCCTTATACCAAAGCGGTTAGAATGGAATTGAGATGAAGGCCGAATCAGAAAAGAAACAAGCTGCCTCTACTTCTGTATGGGCAGCCGTCTTGTTGACGACATTGAAACTGGTCGTTGGCTTCGCCACAGGCAGCCTGGGAATCCTTTCAGAGGCAGCACATTCAGGGTTGGACCTGGTGGCTGCGCTTGTGACCTATTACGCGGTAAGATTTTCCGATCAACCAGCGGACAGGGAACACCCATACGGGCATGGGAAGGTGGAGAACCTTTCCGCTTTGATCGAGACTCTCTTGCTGCTGGTCACCTGCGCCTGGATCGTGTATGAAGCTATCCAACGTTTGTTCTTCGAGAATGTGGAGGTCGAGGCCACCTATTGGGCCTTCCTGGTTATGATTACGTCTGTCGTGGTGGACATCAACCGTTCACGGATGCTATATCGAGTTGCGAAGAAACACAACAGCCAGGCGCTGGAAGCAGACGCACTCCACTTCAGCACAGATATCTGGAGCTCCTTGACCGTCATTGGAGGACTAGCCCTGGTGTGGTTAAGCGGGGTGTTGGGATCCGAATGGGCCTGGCTGGTGAAGGCTGACGCAGTGGCCGCACTGGCCGTAGCGGGAATCGTGGTTCACGTCAGCATCGAATTGGGAAAGCGGGCGGTGGCGGTCTTGCTGGATACTGCACCCACAGGTTTAAGGGACAACATTCGAACAGAGGTTGGGAAGGTGCCTGGCATCCAAGCGATTGGAACTATCCGTGTACGCCAGAGCGGGCCATCCATTTTCGCCGACGTCACGATAGGAGTCGACCGGAGCGCCTCTTTGGAAGAGGCACACCAAATCGCGGAAGCGGTGGAAAAACGTGTAGCAGCCCTATCGGCGAAAAGCGACATCGTCGTCCACGTGAACCCGGTACAGCAGACAGACGAGAGCCTGCCGCAAGCAGCACGGGCTATCGCCAACCGGTTCGGCCTACTCACTCACAACATCCACGCCCACAGAGTAGAGGAGGAATATCATCTGGATATGGGAGTGGAGGTGCCAGGCGAACTCACCCTGGAGGAAGCCCACGACCGGGTGAGCATTTTCGAAGAGGCGATCCTATCGGAACTCCCGCAGATCAAGGAGATCAACACACAGATCGAAGCACTCGCCGGGAAGGCATCTTCGACCAGCGCAGAGGTGAACCAAACCCAAGAGCAACTGCGATCGCAGATCATGGCGCTGTCCAAATGGATGCCGGGATTGCGGGGCTGCCACCACCTGCGGGTGTGGCCTGTGAGAGATGGCTACGACGTGGTGATGCACTGCCTGGCAGATCCCAATCTCTCTATCGTGGAAGCCCACGATCTGGCCGGACAATTGGAAAAGGAAATCATGACACAAACACCAGGGGTGCAGGAGGTGCTGGTGCACCTTGAGCCGGGAAAAGCTGAGAAGGGCATCGGGCGGGGCAACCTGGGCCCGGACAACTGGCAAGCGGCCTTGAACCAATTAAGGGGGATGGCAGACGGATTGGGGCTGGGACTCCACGACCTGCACATCCATGAAAGCGCAGAGGCAGGGTATACGATAGAGGTCCATCTGGAATTTCCCATCGAGGTAAGTTTAGGTGAGGCGCACGCCCTGGCCGAGCAATTCGAGGGGCAGGTTAAAGCGCGCTGGCCACAGACGGAACAGGTCTTCACCCACCTGGAACCACTGCCGGGTGACGTGATGAGAACGAACAATCACGCCGACATCGACCAGGAGGAAGAAATTCGATCGATCCTTGCAGAACATGTGGAGGAAGACCAATTAAGTGACCTGCATCTGATGGTTTCAGGGGGGCATCTTCATGCAGCCGTCAGTATCGCCCTGCCTGCCGCTATGTCACTTACGGAGGCGCACGACGTGACCGAAGAGATCGAGGCGGATCTGCTAAAGCGGGTACCAACATTGCGGCGGGTGATCGTGCACATGGAGCCGGAGGAGTAAACTATCTCCTTGCGTTAGGGGTTTAATTTCCAAGGGGGAAACGAATCCTGTTAGTTTCAGTAAATGGTACGCAATCGATAAAGATGTAAGGGGGTTTATTCCGGTAAGATGACCTGCAAGCGCATCCGCCCCAACAAGAAGGTCTCTTTACTTTTGACTCGAAACGACTCGTTGGGAGAAATACGCTTGCCAGAGACCCAGGTACCGTTAGACGAGTTCAGGTCAGTGATCGTGACCTCGCCATCATTGACGACCAACCTGGCGTGCATGCGTGAAATGCCCCAATCGTAGCCTTTCAGTGGAGTCAGGTCGATGTCAGGAATAAGCGGCTGGTTTTGAGATTTGCGTCCAAGCGTGTATTCTCTCCCTTCTTCCAATTCGAGGATATGCCTGTTATCAGGGAAGTAGAGGACAATCTTCTCAGGTTCTTCAGGCCCCACGATTAAGGGCGATTCGCTATCTTTATAGCGCCTACTTTCACGAGCCAGATCAAGCAACTGGCCAGTAGGCAACATATTGGTTTTTACTTTCTGCTTCAAATTGGTAAGGTCTTTGAGAATCTCGTCGATGGACTTGTATCGATCGGCGACATCGGGAGCGAGCATCTTATAAATCACGTCTTCTAGACCATTGGGGAGGTCTGGAACCAATTCCGATGGCGGTGTGAGAACCGGCTTAGGTCTCCCCCGGCTGAACAATAAAGTGCTGGCCGATTCAAAGGGGGGCTGCCCCGTAACAATGTGGTAGAAGATATGCCCCAGTGCAGACATATCCAGACGTTTGTCTTCTAAAATGCTGTATCGATCGGTCCCCGGCCAATCCTCATCGATATGAAGGCGGGGTTTGTATATCATGATGCGATAGAGTCTGAAATCGCCGACCATCACGATACCGGTTTTTTCCAAGAGGACATTACTGGCCTGTAAATTACCGTGGGGGATACCCATCTTATGCGCGTGATTCAACGCAGCACCCAAGCTGTCGATAATGAAAAGGCAGGCGGATATCGGAATACGACTACGGCGTTTTTTCGAGGTTTCAATCAGATCTTGGAGAGTGGGACCAACAAAGTATTGGGTGATTAGATAGGGGAAACCATTATCGACACCGCAATCCAAAACGGAGATGATGTTTTGATGGCGCAGACCCATCAGGGGGCCAGCATTATGAATAAAGGCCTCGTTAAAACCGGGTTGATCGATAAAATGGTTGGGAAGCAACTGGATGGCAACATCGTAACCCGAGCGATGCCTGGCAGCCTTATAGACATGGGCAATCCCTGAATAGCCCAGGTATTCACCCAGCGTATAATCCCCAAAGACCTTCCCGCTTAGTCGTCTTTCCGATGTCATCAAATAAGGATAAATTCAATGAGTGATTAATTATCTTATATTATACATAAAAAATGCTCCGCGTGGGTTTTCAGTTTCGTTATCCGACAGAATGAGAGCTGTGGAGCGCGGTGGGTTTTTTATGCTGCCGCGCCCCCTGTGCTCTCAAGGGTCATTCACATTCATCGATAATCGTGATCGAGATAGCGTAGGGACAATCCTGGGGCAGGTCGAAATCCCGTTGGAGTGAGTATTGAAGCAGATATTCAGTCCCACCGCAGCGAGGCGAGGAACGGGCACGCAGCAAACCTTCAACCCAGACGATACCGTCGCCGTCGTGTAATGAAACGGCGAACGCAGACGGGTAGTCTTGCCCTGCTACATCAGCAATACTCATCTTAATCTCTTCTTGAAACTTTTCGATCAGATCCTGGCTTATCATGTATCTTCCTCCGGATGGTGAGGTGGCTCTTCCAATCAGACGTGAGGCATCTGTTACAGCAGTTGAGAATGTCTTATGGTTTCACGGATCACCCCCTCTCTTAAATACACCCGACCACGGAGTGGAACCATGGCCGGGGCGTGAAATCGTTCAATTTAAATGTTGAGGCCACGGAGCTTTTTGTTTTTCCAATTTCGCTTCCGTGGCCTTGTTTTCTCAAGGTTGGATGTATTCGATTCGGTATCGGTGTCTTTCTACCTGCCATACAACCTTTCTCTGGTGTAAATGTACACTTGTTCTATTATTGTACCCCTGTGGAGGTGATTCGTCAAGGATGCACGCAGCTTAGGTTTGAGAATAATCACCGGAGTAGTAATTCAAGCGATGAAGGAGGAAACAGCTTGCAGTTGACTGTGAAACTCTGTATACTCAAATTGATAAAAACGCAATTTAGCATTTCTTCGATGAGGAGGTTGAGATGAAGAAAAGACTCCTGGGTGCGGTAATCGTATTATTATCTGCACTCATATTGACAGCCTGCACCGGCGGCGCAAACTTACGAGAGGTCGCAGACATCGTCTCCCCAACCCTGACGGCAATCGCGCAACAGGGAGATGCGGATTCTGCCCCCGCCGGGGGCGAAGCGGCACCTGAAGAAACGGAACCGCCCGGCCCTCCCGAACCGCCCGACCGCTGCGATCTCTTTACACCAGAGGAAAACAAATTTGTGTTACATACGATCTCATGGGGGGATCAAAGCTTCGTGATGTACGTGAAGCTGCCTGACGGCCAAGACGTGCCGGGATTGGTGGAGCCTATCGAAGGGGATGATGCCGCTTGGATCTATGAGGCGACCATCGGTGGGTTGGAAAGCCTGGGTTGTAGAACCTATGAAGGCGATATCTATAAGGGGCGGATTTACTGTGTCTTTCCTATCGACAATAGCTACTACAACACGGCGCAACCTTTCGCAATGATGGTCAATGGCTGCGACACACCCATTTCCAGCCATCCGCGTTTATCGCTGGTCGTTCCCGAACCTGAGGAAGAAGCAGCTTCAAGCGTCGAGCCTGCTGTCTGTACGGTTCCAGCAGTTTATGAATGTGGAGCAGCTTATGAAGATTATTGCCACTGCCTAGGTGTAGAGTATGAATGTTTTTGGGGCTGGGGATTTAATTGGCCCTATTGCTATGATCCTGCACCGTAATCTCCCAAAAAACCGACGGCCGCGCAGGGTGCAGTTCCTTTCGTGGAACTGCACCCTGTGACATTTCAAAAGACGCTACGGGTTTCAACGAGGAGCAAATGTACGGAGAAAATGCCTCTATCCTCAGCCTATTGCGTACAGATGGCTTAACAGGAGCAGGGAATATTCTGGGCTTCTATGAATATCTGCAAGAGCGCTTCGAGACAGAAGCCACCCGCCCATTTACCCTGGTTTCGTTGGACATCAACAAACTCTCCGAGGTAAACAGCGCCCATGGACACGATGCCGGGGACGCTGCAATCCGTTGGTTTGCCCTGGTCTTATCAGAAGAAACAGATGGGCAAGTTTACCGTATCGGCAACGATGAGTTTGCCCTCATCCTGGCGGAGGACCCGCCGGACATCATCGAAGAAAAGGTCAAACGGCTGGTCGAACGCCTAGAGAAAGAAGCCCAACAGAACTACCTCACCCCCCCGGCTGCAAGGATCGCAGTGATCAATTTCAACAATTTGGAGGAAATCTCCCTGGAAACAATTTTCGGATTTTTCTATTATGCCATCTCAAGGAAACGCGACTTCCCGGACGTGGCATTCAGCGTATACAATACAGCGGACGTGCAAATCTTGGGGGAAAGGAGCTACGGCGCTCTCGACATGATCAAAAAAATGTCGAAGTTGGGCAAGATGCTGGATGAATCATTTCGCCTGGCCTACACGGATTCCATCTCAGGCTTGCCCAACATGCATGCTATGGAACAAAAACTCGAAACAGCCATCAAAGAAGCTGCCGAAAAAGATGAGAGTTTTTCTATCCTTTTGATCGACGGGGACAACCTAAAAGCCTATAACGAGATGGGGTATTTGACGGGAGATAAGATGATCAAGCAATTGGGCGACACCTTGAAACAGGAACTGCGACCATACGATTTTCTGGCCCGATGGCGTTTCGGCGATGAGTTCCTCATCATCCTGCCAAAGACAGATACCGGTGAGGCCGAACGGGTTGGAGAGCGTTTGCGTATGAAGGTAGAAAAAGTCTCGACGGCGTGGGAATTCCCGGTCTCAATATCACTGGGTTTGGCAAGCTACCCAAAGCACGGGAAAACGATAAAAGAATTAATCAAGCAAGTTGAGAAGGCATTACGCAAGGCGAAGCTCAAGGGGAAAAACCGGATGGAGGTGGCGTAAGACGGGGTTTTTCCCCCTGAATTTTTCAATCAAGTTCAATGCAGGCAAACCTGAGAAATTACCACTTCCCTAAGAAACACCTTCACGAACGAGTCGAAAGAATCTCAAACCGAGTGCAACCATCCATATGAGGTTCAACAATAAACCGCACATCGCAAATATCATCGCCACCCCACCAAGTGCGGGGATAAAAGATATGAAGACCTCATAGATCAAGAGCAGCGAAAATCCCCCGATGCCTGCCAGGGCAGTACCTTTGGAGAAGATTTCCCCACGAAGCATGACCACAAACATGAGAATTCCAGCCAGGTCCCCGAAAAAAAACCCGACGAAGGTGCCAGGGCAATGACTCCTGCCAACAGAGAGCAGGGCCTGCCCGGCCGCTTCGAACAACGCCCGCTGCGCATCGGTTGCTGCCTGGGCATGCAAGCGGCTCAGTTCGAGCAATGAGAAAGCCCAATTGGTCGCAAAGAAAATCGCCCCACCCACGAAACTGACAATCATTGCGAGGGCTGCAAATTCTTTATCTACTTTCCTGTGGGCCGTGTAGAGGGCGAAATACATCGGAATTCCCAGGGCCACCATGAAGAGGTTCATAAAGCCCAGGTTCCGAATCCCCATAAACCAGTTACTCTGCAACAGCGCAAACCAATCGAGGACGGTCTCGGTAGGGCCACTCCCACCGGGCAGGAAATTGATTGCGCCCTCGGCAAAGGCCACTGCCACGGTGAGCAGCGCCGTGAACCCGCCGATGCGATGTATTCTGCTAATATTGGCTCCGGATCTTTCACTATTCTTTACATTGCGCTTATCCATTGATTTACCTCCTCAGTTTATCTCTTTCCCACAGGTTAGTGAATATCGCTCAAGGTTTCGTGTATCCCGCTGCTATGTTCGCTTGAACGATATTATTTATACAAGAAAATCTCAAGGGCAGGCTTCACGTTTTCTTCCCGAAACCCTTCAAGTAATCAGGGCATAGTCAGGGGAATACCTACAATAACCAAATGTGAATGTAATAACTCAAATTGAGGATTCGTATCAATATGCAATTGACTCGTTAATCGAACCGGAAACGCCACACGCCAACCAGGAAAAAGGCAACAGCAAAGACCAGCAGGACACCGGCTTCGGGCAGGATGCCCGCCAGCCCATATCCGCGGACCAGCACATCCTGGAAGCCCCGCATCGCCCAGGCGTTGGGTGTGAAGCGTGACAGCTTTTCCAGAAAGACGGGCATGATGGAAGTGGGCATCAAGCACCCACCCAGCGCGGAAAGGGTCAGGGTCAGCAGGGTCGCCAGCCCACCTACCTGAGCGTCGGTCTTACCCAGGGCGGCAATCATGATCCCCAGCCCTGTAGCAGCAGCTGCCAGCGCCATACTGATCAGCAACAAGGCCAAGGGATTGCCAAAAGCCATGCCGAAGAGCAGGTGGGCGACACCGAACATGATGGCGATCTGGATGAGGTTGACGAGATAGTAGGGCAGTATCTTGCCTGCCAACAAAACAGGCCTGGGCAGTGGAGCAGCGAGTAAGCGGCGGAAGGTGCCTTCACGCTTCTCCTGGAGGATGGACGAAGCCATGGTCCCCACGATAAAGAAGACGCCAAGGACGGTGTAGCCGGGCACGTTCTGCTGGTAGGTGTCGGGTTCGACGTCGATGTTCATCTCTGCCGGGGCGACCTGCTGGAGCGCGACGACACTGGTCCCATCGATCTCGACGACGATCTGATTGGAGGCAGGCTGCACCCCGGAAGGCAGCCCAGCGAAGACCTCGGCCAGACTCTCAGCGATATGGGCCTGGGCCACCTCGATCTCAGCGACGCGTTCGGCGACGCCATAGACCATCCCCTGGATGGGGGCAATAAACTGGACGGACACCGCCGGGTCGGCAATCAGCTCAACAACGGCGGTCGCTTCCCCATCACCGGACCGGGCTTTGATCTGTGCGGAAAAATCTTCGGGGAAGAGCACAACCACCGATTGTTCACCATCGGCGACCAACGCTTCTGCGTTTTGGCGAGTCAGAGGCACCCCTTCCCAGGAAGTCACTACTTCGATGCCTGCGATGTTGTCCAGGGCGTCGATGACCTGGGCGGCGTATTCGCCACGATCGAGGTCCACCACCGGCAACTGCCGGGGGCGCGTATCCGTCCCTGTATTGAACAGCCCCTGCAGGGCGGTACTCATCACGATAATGAACATCATGGGCATCAGGAAAAGCGTGGCGATCCCGCCGACATCTTTGAACAGGATTTGCAGGTCTTTGCAGGTGGTGGAAAGGATTTGGCGTATCATGGTTTTCTCCTTAGTATTTGATTTATTCCCGCAGGCGTTTGCCAGTCAGGTGCAGGAAAACGGTCTCCAGGTTAGGCTCGAGCACCTCCAGCGCGGTGATATCGGTATCGGTCTGGTTGAATATATCCAGCAGGCGAATCAAGACCTCCTGTGCGTGCACCGCTTCCACCTCCAACTTGCCGTTGAGACGCGTTACGTTTCTAACCTGGGGCAGCGATTGGATCTGGGGGATAATTCCATCGGCCAGGCCATTGGCCACGCCCAGGTGGATGAGACCCCCGCCCAGGTCCGCAATCAACTTCTTGGGGGTGTCGAGGGCGATGATGCGTCCCTCGTCGACGATGGCGACACGGTCGCAGAGGCGTTCGGCCTCTTCCATGTAGTGGGTGGTAAAGACCATGGTCATCCCCTCATCCCGCAGCCTTTCCACATGCTCAAAGACAGCATTGCGGGATTGGGGATCAACGCCGACGGTGGGCTCGTCGAGGAAGAGCACCTCGGGTCGGTGGAGCAGCCCGGCGGCGATGTTGAGCCGCCGTTTCATGCCGCCGCTGTAAGTCTTAACGGCCTGGTTGGCGCGCTCTGCCAGCGCGACCATCTCCAACACCTCGTCCACACGCCGGTGCAGCTTCCTGCCGCCCAGCCCGTAGATACGCCCAAAGTAGTTCAGATTATCGCGGGCGCTGAGGGTCAGGTAGAGAGCCAACTCCTGGGGAACCAGGCCGATACGCCGCTTGACCTCTCGCGACTCTTTTGCTACGTCGTACCCGGCGACTACGGCCATTCCTTTAGTCGGCTCTAATAGGCAGGAGAGCATCGAAATCGTGGTGCTCTTACCGGCGCCATTGGGGCCTAAGAAGCCGAATATCTCTCCCCGGCGGATGGCAAAGCTGAGGTTTTTGACCGCTTCAAACTCGCCGTATCTTTTACTCAATTCTCTCGCTTCAATTGCGTTTTGATTCATCACAATCTCCTTGGTCGCCAGTGTACGCCAGCCAGGTGGATTTGTGATGTGCCGTACGGCCTATTTTCAGGGCATATAAAAATAGGCCCGAATTGGGCCTATGCGTTACCATTTCGATTGGAACCGCTTACAAGAGGCCTAGCTCCCCGGCCTGCAAAACTGCCTGGGTGCGATCGCGGGCGTTTAGTTTGGAGAGGATGCTGCTGACGTGGTTCTTTACCGTCCCCGGGGCGACATAGAGGCGGTCAGCGATCTCCTGGTTGGAAAGACCTTCGGCCATGAGAGCCAGCACCTCGATTTCGCGCTGGCTGAGCGGCTCGGCCAGCGGCTGCTCGCGTCGGACGCGCTCACGCTCGGTCAAACGGGTAAGTTCGGCCACCACTTTTCGGGTCACGGATGGATGGATAAAAGCTTCCCCCCGGGCAGCAGCACGGATGGCTTCGGCCAGTTGTTCAGAATGCACGTCCTTGAGAAGATAACCGGCGGCCCCACCGCGCAGCCCCTCGAAGACGTACTCATCATCGTCGAAGGTGGTGAGGATAATCACCTGGACATCAGGGTGCTTTTCCCGGACCTGGCGCGTGGCTGCCACGCCGTCCATTTCGGGCATCTGCACGTCCATCAGGACGACATCGGGTTCCATCTGACGGACACGTTCGAGCACCTTGACGCCGTTGGCGGCCTCACCGACCACGTGGATGTCGGGGAACAGATCCAGCAACACGCGAAGCCCCTCACGAACCAATTTCTGGTCATCGGCGATCAAGACGCGGATTTTTTCACTCATGTTCATGGAATTCAATAGGGACTGTCACAAGGAGGCGGAAGCCACCCTCAAGGTTGTCGCCAGCCTCCAGGGTGCCGCCCAACAGGTTTACTCTCTCGCCCAATCCCAGCAACCCAAAGCCTTCCCCCTCTTGACTGCGCTGCCCTATGCCGTTGTCGGTGATACTCAAGGTTACCTGATCTGGTTCATAAGCCAGCTTGACCTCGACAGCACTGGCGTTGGCATGCTTGCGCACGTTGGTGAGCCCTTCCTGGGCAGCACGATAGAGCGCCGTCTTGGTTTGAATGGGGACCGACCGTGGTTCCCCTTTGACTGCAAACGTTGCAGCAATGCCGCCATCCCGGAGGTTCTGGACGAGTTCACCAATGGCCTCCTCCAACGCGGCGCTGTCCACCGGGGAGGCACGCAGAGCAGCCACCGAATGGCGTAATTCCGCCAGACTCTCGCGCGCCATCCCTTCCACTTTGGCAATGGACTCGGCGGCGCGCTGCGGTTCTTCAGCGATGAGTTTGCCGGCGGCCTGCAACTGCATGGTCATGGCAGTGAGATAGTGACTCAGGCTGTCGTGGATTTCACGGGCCAGCCGGTTGCGCTCCTCGGCCACAGCCAGCGCCTCGACCTGGGCGGCGTAGGCTTGAAGCTGACGGTGGGCTTCTTCGAGATCTGCCAGCAACTGTTCGGCTCGCTGCCTGTCTTTCTGCTGCTGGACAAGCGCCATGCTGACAGCCGCAAAGAAAGCAAAGCCTCCCCCATATGTCAACAGCGACTCCAAGGCCTCACCGAGGTCGGCGATGATGAGGTAAGCGATGAACTGCGTCGCCAGGCAAAGCAATGTCAGCCCGCTGGCCTGAACAAAGGTCAGCGAGAGATAAGCCATCGGAACGACGATGAAGTAAAGAATGGGCAGGAAACCCAAACCCTTACCGATAAGCACAATGACAAAAACGAGCAGGATCTGGCACAACAAAACAACGAGACGATACCAAAAGCGTTCGAAGAATTCGGCGTAAAGGTAGATACTCAAGGCGAAAAGGATAAATAGAATAGTGTTGGGAACAAATGTGCCGGGGTTTTCCCAGCCGTGCGTGCTGACGAGATAGGCAATATAAATGGCTACCGTGGTGAGACCAGCCACGCCAAGCAAAAGACGACCACCGAAATTGGTTCCAGTGGGCGGCGATGGAAAGGTCGGCCATTCATCTGTGTGTTTATCGGGCAGCATCTCTTTTCACCTGCCTGGTATATCAGTCCTTAGCATAGTCGAGAAAAGCCAATAAATCAAGTTACGTTGGTGTTTCCGAGGCAGGGGGGGGAAATGTCAATTCCTGAAAGTTCCTATGCCCGCTGCATGTGTTGGTTGGGGGTATCCATACAATGCTGCATTCGCGTGGTCACCCGTCCTTGCCCATCAGCAAATCACAATGGCTTCACGCCAATACTACAAAGCCACCCCAATTCATACTCCTCAAACACCTGAACATCTGAGTATCCAGCTTTCGAGAGGAGTTCGCTAAATTCATCAACGCTATGATATGTCATGTTTCCCCATTCTGCCCACTTTCGATTGCGGTCGTCGAATTTACCGCCTTTGTATGCTTCGCCCATAACCACCAGCCTTCCACCCGGCTTCAATACGCGTAGAATCTCCTGCATATCGGAAATCAAATCAGGCCAGAAGTAATGTGTCTCGATAGCCGTAACGAGATCAAACATCCCTTCTGAGAACGGCAAAGAAGACACAGAGCCGTGTTGGATATCGACCTTCCCCGCCTTTATCGGCTGCCTGTTTCTTCTCCTAGATACTTTAACACTCGCCTCCGAAAAGTCGATGCCGCAGACCTTGCCTTCCAGGGCGATTGCTGCTAACTTCCGAACAGTTTCCCCACCGCCACAGCCTACATCTAGGATCGTGTCGTGTTTCTCGATTGAAATGTGATCCAGCCCCCAGTCTGTCATCTCGGAATGTCCCCTGTTCATTCCCCACGCTGTTGCAATACCAAACCAGCCGGTTGGTTTTCGGCACTGGTCTAGAAACTTCGTCATTATGTTCACGCGATTCTCCCTACTACTCACTACCAATGGTTTACTCGACTATCTATTTAGCAGATTTTGTGGCATCATACCACGTATCAATCCTTTAGGTAGAATGTACTTTTTGGGGGTTTCACTGGATACCTAGAACGATACAAGATGATAGGGATGATGATTCATCCAGTCTCATAACACAGATGAGCTTCCGGCTAACTACCAAACCAGAAACAAGGTTATTCACCCTCCAGCCCAGATGGTCGTGATCAGGTGTTTTCTTATCGCGTCTCACTCGCAGGACGATTGACATCGTGAGTATTTGCAGCGGGAAGCGCCATAATGGCAAGAATCAGCGTGGCAAAACCCAAGAATACTTGAACCGAATAGGCGGTTTCCGCACCAACAAGTCCCAACAAAGGTTCGCCAAAGATAGCGATTTCAACAGCAATCACAAACGAAGCGACAGCGATGACGAGGGTCCACGGCCATAACGCAGCGATTACATTTCGGAGACTTGTAGGAATACGTGAACGCCAAAATTCGAGGGGCTTATTAATCCGCACTGCGGCAACGAAGGCCAGGAGGGCGAGGAAAATGGGGGCGAAGCCGCCTCCTACCATGAACAGTACAATTGAAAGGAGCAGAAGTACAACCGCACCATACTTCCCGCTAACATACTTATATGCCCAAATTATGACCAGAGTCCCAAGGATTATTGAAAGGATCCCTGAGATGAGCATATTGGGAATGATTGTTAGCGCGGTTTCGCCTGCCAATTCCCACAGCTTTTGATTGGAGCCAATGG
The DNA here is from genome assembly GCA_050115475.1 of Anaerolineales bacterium. Lineage (GTDB taxonomy): Bacteria > Chloroflexota > Anaerolineae > Anaerolineales > UBA11579 > JASFQL01. The sequence continues at coordinate 304,224 of JASFQL010000001.1, read as the reverse complement.
CATCGATCATGATGCCTTCCGGTTTGACATTGCCCTGAAGGACTTCCAAGACTCCATGCTCAACCCCCGCCAGACCCACGAGAATGCCGAGAGTCGATGCGAAGATTCTCGTTGCTTTATTGTTGGTTGAATTCTTATTCTTATCCATCTCAATAAGCTTTCGGTTGATATAAATTTTCGTATTGTTTTGAACCATGATCAAACAGGAGCATAAGTTGGATGTCTTTATTTTACGAAAGCAACTGCTGCTTTTCGATATCGGTTTTCTTGCGGACATTTTGCCACGTTCTACGGCCGCATGCCGGGCATTTTCGATACTGTCGTGGTTCTCCCACCGCCTTATATCGCACGCCCCCTGCATCCCATAAATCCCGTATATGGCCGCATGGACAAGCTAACAGCCAGTTCTTCGTATCTTCCCTAACCGCTTTAAAAAGAGCGGCTGGAAGGATGAACTTGAGGAGTTTATGCTCTACGGGCATTTCGATTCCTCCTGACCATATGGCGGTCTAACAACATCCACATATCATTTAAAAGTATGAGGAAGTTTTTTTAACATGGTTTTCATAATCAATCTATGAAATGGTTTTACAGGCATAAAATACAGTCGTCCCCCAATATTATGATATTGTACAAGGGTGGTCAGGTGTAAATTTTCAAGATTTTGACGTGAAGTTTTCTCGATGCATAATGAAGTCCTGAAATAGAGATGTTTATCATCTTCGGCCATTACTATCTCAGTATCCGACCTGTCAATTACGGTAAATATGATAGCTCTATCTCCTATGCTGTAACGTACAGATGTGTCTACGTTTACTTGTTCGGGAATCGGTCCGGTTTCCAGGTCAAATGGCTTGACCAAAATATCCCGCAGTTTTAGCAGCACTCTTACCCATCCGGGGATGGAAGAAAGGAATAGTGCCGTCAATATATAATCTATTGAATAGTGGTTTACGTTCTCGAATTCTATGCTGAAGGAATCGATATAATGAATCTCACCTTCCAACTCTCTATCGATGATCGAAATATCAGGTTTATTATGGGATTGTTTTAAATTTTTCATTTTAGATTTCCTGGTTTTCTTTACTGTTCACAACTTGTTTCGACGCCCGTCAGTCCTTGCATCGAGGCATCTTGAAACCCTGCCCAAATTTCCATTGTACCCAAGTCTCACCCAGCTGCGATTCACAAATCCAAGACCTGTAGGGATGGGCAGCGACCACTTCCTACTACACACCTAAGCGCCCAAATGACAACCGATACAAAATGTAATCGGCCGTGTTACCCAATAAATTCCCAATTTGAATCGTCCGCAAGGTCAATTCGATGGCTTGTGCAATCTCATCACCGTATTCTTCAAGCAGCCGCTGACGAGCGGATGGGTCCGGTCTTCCTTGTGTTTCGGCCCAATGTTGGGCATAAAGCAAGCCCTGTAATTCACCTTCCGGACAGTTTTCCATGATCCCCCCCTGCAACGCCTTTACCTCGTCTTCATCGATCCCCTGAACCAAGGCCTGCCTTGCATGAGCAAACGAACAATACCGGCAATCATTGACTGCCGTAACGGCCAGCATCAGGCGCTCTCGAAAGGCGCCATCGATGGTTTCGCCGCGCATCAATGGTTTCATCTGGTCTCTTTTAGCCATAACGGCTTTCAAATCGGCAATAAAGGCCGATATGCTCCGATAGGTGCGCCGATTGAACTTCTTCACGATGTATTTCTCCGACTTTAATTATAAATCCTTAGCTGTCTACGATTCTGCCAAAGCTTTGAGTTCTGCACGGCATTTGCGGTATGTAATAACCGGTGAATCGCCTTGAATTAATTTTTCACCCAAATCCATGCTGCTCGGCTGGGGTTGATGCGTAACGACAACTCGCCGGTCTTGATGGGCAATATAGACATTCATAGGCATGGCCAGCCAGGATATGAGCTTTCCCAATAGTGGAAACCGCAGAAAGCGCTGGTAGAATCGCAAATACAAGATCGTATTTTCTTCGTCGACCGGCGTGAAGGCAGCCAAAATACGGACATCTTCGCTGATGTAGTTCTGCCAAAGATTGGGGAAGATAAACTCCAAGTGCACCCGCTGCTCGGTATCTAGATCGATCTCCTTGGACTTGCGCGGCGGGGTTCCATCGTCTAGACGGTTGAAGACGTAGGTGTAGAATTTCATGTCACCATCCCAGCGTACAATGGGACCATCCACAACCGTACGGTTACCCCTGCCAATCGTATTGTAATGGACAAAGGGCAAGTGAACGACATCTAGCTGATTCTCAATGACGCGGGAGTAGTGCGCTTTCCAATAATCGGGTTTTGTGCCATAAACGAATGAATCATCCAGGTTATCGAAGAAAATAGGGGGATCGAGTACTTCGGGGGGCGAACCGCCCCACCACATCCAGATAAAACCATGTGCCTCAAAGGTGGGATAGTTGTGCAACTGCATGGATTTTGGGATACGCCCCCCTCTCCCGTTTGCGGGAATATGGACACAACGGCCATTGGAATCGTACTCAAAACCGTGAAAGGGGCATTGTAAATAGCCATTCTTTCGTTTGCCCTTACTCAATTCAACGCCACGATGTGGACAACGATCGACGGCACAACTTACTTTCCCGTTTTCGTTCCGCCAGAACACCAGCTTCTCTCCCATGCGAGTGACGCCGACCGGTCCACGGCGAACCTCTTTCGATTCTAATACTACGTACCATTGATTTCGAATCATAATTCTTCCCTTTTCCTATGTTGACATGTCATTCTCAGGTGACGTTTTTCATAGAAAAATATACAAAATTCCACACAGGGTTCGTTTACAACGATTACGCGGAATCATAAATTAGTATCAGGAATCGCTAAGCGATAAATACGCACCGGCTCCGATTTCCCTTTGAGTACACGTTCCGTGACGAAATAGGCAGTGAATACATCTTTGATCTGCACGTAGGTCGCTTCACTCAGCAGGACGGGATAGCCCAACTCTTTGGTCTGGTCTTGCAAACGAGCGGCCAGGTTGGCGGTATCACCGATGACGGTGTAATTTACCCGCTGCTCAGACCCCAACAGGCCGACGAAAACCTCACCGGTGTTCAGCCCAATGCCCATTTCAAAGATGTCCGTGAAACGGCCCTCGGCCTGCCACTGGTGCGTAAGTTTCTTCAGCTCCTGGCGCATCTCTAGGGCGGCTCGCGCCGCCCGGACGGCATGGTCGGGATGGGGGATAGGTTCACCGAAGAAAGCCACGATGGCGTCTCCCTCATATTTATCCACCGTCCCCCCGTGTTTATGGATAACTGAACTCATCACCTGCAGGTAGGGATTGAGCAGACCGACGACCTCTTCGGGGGCCAATCTCTCTGAAATCGAGGTGAACCCGCGGATATCTGAAAATAAAATCGTCAGTTCGGTACGCTTGTTGAGGGAGTTGATATCTTGTGTATCGAGCAGCTGGTTGACCATCTCCGGTGAAATAAAGCGGCTGAACATGCCGCGCACACGTCGTTTTTCGGCTTCCTGGGTTACGGCTTGCTCGAGCGTGGGGATGACCACGCCCAGGAAGAGAGTCAGTGAGGGAGATACAATCGCCAACTGCCAGCCAGTCTGGAAGAAGAAAAGGTTCCGGAGAATAAAATAAAGGACAATCCCACCGAACATCAAAGCAATCGCCAGGGTCGGACGGGGAATCTTTGCGATATACCAGGCAATTAGTCCCGCGATGAGGATGAGTATCAGGTTCACCCAGGGAGGCGCGATACGGAAGTATTCACCAGATAGGATCGTAGCGACAGCATTGGCGATGACTTCCACACCAGGCGTCAGATCTGTGGCGGAGAAGGGTGTGGGGTATAGGTCCTGCAAGGTCTCACTGGAAGCGCCGATGAGGACAATCTTGTCTTTGAAGAAATCCTTTTCTTTATCGAAATCTCCCAAGGGGAGGAAAGCAGCCGGGTAGGTAGGATAAGTTTGAGCAGGCCCAGCGAAGTCAACCAACAACTTACCGCGTTGGTTGAGGGGGACTTCTTTCCCATTGAAGGTCAGAGAAGCCAGGGAGAAATTCGAAGGCGGGTCGATCCCAAGGAATGCTTCGACAATCTCAAAGGACCAATTGAAATAAATCTGGTCATGATGAGATTTAAACGCGCTGATTCCACGCACAATAGCGTCGTCATCCCTTTCGATCTCGGTAATCCCGAATCCATCCAACTCATCAAGGAAAATTTCTTCGGGGACATTGTTGGTGACAGAGATGGTGTTCTCGGATTGGCTGGTATAAATCTGGTTTACAGTGACGACGGTATTTGCATTTGCCATTGCCTCAACGAGGGCCTGGTCTTCCGCCGGATCGGCCGATTCGTCGAAGAGGAAGATATCCAGGGCAATGACTTTTGCCCCGGCATCGTTCAACCAGTTGACGATGTCTGCCACCACACTGCGGGGCCAGGGCCAGCGTTCGCCAACCCATTTGAGTGACTGGTCGTCGATGGCGGCGATGATGATGTTTTCATTCGGCAGCGAATCGCCCCGGAGGCGGAAGCTTGTATCCGAGGCAGTCAATTCCAAACGCTCGATGGGCGTAGTTGTATTAGGGAAATTCGCCGCAACCTCAAAAACCATCAAAATGAGGGCGATAACAAGGATGATGAGAAAATGACGCCTAGAGATATTTTTTGTGGAGATATTTTCAGTCATTTGTATGCCCTTTCGCTCGTAATTACACTTATTATACATGACGATAGAACTATGGTATAACCCTTACATCTCATTGCCAAGCCACCCCATTTAATGTAATATTGGGGTGAATTTTGTCAACCAACCTGAGAAATATCCCGGGGAGGACGAAGAAGTGAATAGAAAAATAATAATCCTTATTGTATTCCTGCTGGTGGTAGCCACCTTGCCTGGGTGCAATTTTCCGTGGACCAGCGACGTTGCCGGCCCACCCGTGAGTGGAGGGGCGGCACAGACTGCCGCCGCAGAAACGGTATCGGCCCAACTCACGCTGAACGCCCAACAAGGCCCACCGCAACCACTCAACACCGACCCACCATCACAACCAGGCAGCACAAGCGGACCTACAAATACGCTAGAACCAACCAATACGCAGCAGCCGACAAACACGGCAACCGATTCAATCCCTTGCGATAAGGCTGGGTTCGTTAGCGAAAACGTGCCTGATGGAACGGAATTCGCTGCGGGGGATACATTCACGAAGAAATGGGTGATCAAGAACAACGGCTCTTGTACGTGGACATCAGGGTACCAATGGGTGTTCTCTTCGGGGGATGCCATGGGTGGGTCTGCTACGAAGCAAATCACCAGCGGCACAGTTGCCCCAGGCCAGTCTGTTGAGATCGAACTCGACCTAACCGCGCCAGCGTCTCCCGGCACATACCGGGGAACATATAAGATCCGTAATTCAGGCGGGCAAACGTTCACGCCGAATGGTTTCTGGGTAGAGATCAAGGTAGTTGCCGCTTTTAGCTATGTCCTCACCTTCGAAAATTTCTTGGACTGCCCACCGGAAATGATCACAGTGAAAACGAGGAACAACGGATCTGAGCATCTGGAGTCGGCCCAATTCAAAGTCGTGGATAGGACAGCCAGCGTCGACCTTGCACCGTGGGGCGCTATCATCAACAAGCCCTGGCGGGACGGCACAAACTGTACTTTTGCAGGTGCTGCGATCGGTGATGTGGAACCTGGTGATTACTATTACATAACCATTTCAGGATTTGGACCCCTCGTATCCGGGCATGATATTCGCGTCTACGCGAAAATCTGCTCTGAAAATGGCGGCGGCGGTGATTGTATCACCCAACACGTCGATTCCGAAGCGCCATGATAAATTATTATTGAGAAGGATGGCAATGAACAACAAGGCGCTGAGTACGCGACAGACCATCCAAACGGTCTAGCGCTAAGAGAATACTTTCCGCATTCAGATACCAGATACAAACAGGGCGCAACAATTTGCGCCCTGTTTTGATTCCATTGTCATGGATGCATTTGGGATCATGTCAAAATGAGGGTTTTCTCCCTTTATGCAATCATTTGGGCACAAGCATTCTGGATTATTCCAATTTTCCTTCCAGTAATTCGATAAGCGCATCGACGAATGCTGTGTCTTGGAAGAAGAAACCCCTACCGCCACCACCACGTTCCTCTCTCATAGCTTGGGCAGTTTCTTGCTGTTCGGGGGATAGGTTCTGAAAACCGCCTTCCGGCCCACCCATTGCTGCACCCCCCTGTCCCCCGCCTGGTCCCTGTCCACCAGCAGGACTGATCATAAATTCACCAGACATTGGGCCGCTGGGAATCCCCACCACCTCTTCTCCTTTGTTTCCACTAACACCGAAAGATATCCCTAAATCTTCCATCATTTTGGACATCTCTTCAGCACCAAACTGAACTTCGTCGATGTAAGCAATCTGTTCGGGCGTCATCGCATCTTGAATAGAATTCATGACGGCATCTATCTCAGCATTGGCAGCCGTATCGCTTTCCATCAGGCTTTTGTATAATTTCCATAAGGGAAGCAAGTCCTGCGCCTGTCCAGAGCTGATGGCGATATCAGTCCCCTCCAGCAGCAAACTGCCAGTCAACAGTTTTGATTCAAGAGGCATCTCCCCCTGGAAGTTATTCTGCCCACTGGCATTGGAAACTACCAAGCCTTGCGTCTGGTCAGCATCATTATCCCCACAAGCGACAAGGAGAAGCACCATCATCATTGAAATAAAAAATGTGATTCTCTTATTCATTTTTTATACCTAATTCCTTCCTACACCTGTTTGAGAAATCATACAAACAACCTTTAAATACCTTATGTGGAAATTGTGAAGAAGTTATGAATTTAACAAAGGTAAGGAATCGCCCATATTCATCGACTATATACATGAATTATCGATACTATGGAGATGACATAATGCTGAAAAATAATAATAGTTTTCGCCTCGATCCGGAAACATTCGCCGATGAAAACAACCTGGGAATCGAGAAACCAGAAATCAGGATCAACCAGGCTGCTGTCGAGGAATCCGTACGAGAGATATTGGTCGATATTGGTGAAGACCCAGAACGTGAAGGGCTGCTCAAGACCCCCAACCGGGTAGCCCGTATGTATGAGGAACTAACCTCCGGCTATTACATCGACCCGGAAAAATTGGTCAATGGAGCAGTTTTCAACGTAGACTACGACGAGATGGTCGTGGTCAAGGATATCGATTTTTACAGTATGTGTGAGCACCACATGCTCCCCTTCTATGGGAAAGCCCACGTAGCCTATATCCCGGATGGGAAGGTCATCGGATTAAGCAAGATCCCCCGAATCGTGGATATGTTCGCCCGCCGCTTACAGATCCAAGAGCAGATGACCTCCCAGATCGCCAACTTCCTGCAAGAGACTCTGAACCCGCAAGGGGTTGCCGTGGTGATAGAAGGCGCCCATATGTGTGCGATGATGCGAGGTGTCAAGAAGCAAAACACCAAGATGACGACCAGCAAAATGACTGGCTGCTTCAAGGAAAACGCCAAGACTCGCACTGAGTTCCTGCAGCACATCGCCACCACGTCGCTGGATTAGGCCAATCAACATATCGATCGATGTAGGGACAGGTTTGGAAACCTGTCCCTACGCCTTTTAATGTGCGGATTTCGACTATCCCGTTCTCAGGTTGATAAAAATAATCCTACTTTTTGTGCATCGAGATAGACTCGAGCCCTGGTCTACGGGGCTGCCGGCGTCAAGGTTGAGGGTTTTGAATCGGTTATAATCAATCATTGGAGATAAGGTATCACAACAGCTCGAGGAGGCGCAGAAATGGAAGGATCAAGGGGTAATTCGGAAAGAGAAACACCAGAAGTTAAACCACTGATTTTGAGTAGACAAACAGTTTTAACTATCGTCGCGATAGCTATCGTGTTATGGAGTAGCGCGTTTTTCCTGTGGATGCAGGTAGAACTCGATAAAGGGCTATTGATCAGCCACAACGGATTGCGTACCAATGAACTGGTAGTTGGTGCAGCAAAGGTGGCTTCCAAGTACGGGATGGCAATCATCGTATTGGTTTACTTAATTTATTTATTATTTGCTTTCAAGTATGAAAAACTGCGTGATGTTTACCGGATATATCTCATGGTCTTCTTTATGTTCGGTGTTGCGGGGATAGGCGGGGACATCTTGAAAGAGGTTTTTAACCGGCCGCGGCCTTTTGATGAATATGCAGGTGAAATCACCGCATTTTCAGACGGAGAAACACCCGCTTTCCCATCTGGACACGCAACCAAGAGCGTGGCCTTGGCTCTGCCCTTCTTGCTTTTGGTTGCGTCGAAAGATAATTGGCATAAGGGGTTGAAAATCCTGATAGCGATTCTTGCCCTCGCTGTGTGCTACTCAAGAGTGGTATTAGGCGCGCACTATGTGAGTGATGTCTTGGCGGGTATCGGTATGGCGCTGATATGTTTTCCGTTGGTAGCACTGTTGAACAATAAAATGCTGAGCAGGATGACCCAGGAACGTCTCAACTTCGCCATTAAAATTTGGGGCGTGATCTTGCTTGCCTTGATGATTTTTTTAATTGTCAATTGAGAAAAGTTTGACAATGAAGCATTGGAGACTATTACCAAGAACACTATTGGGAAAGTGGTCGATCGGGCTCATCCTCGCAATGCCGCTGTTGTTTATCGCCGGCTCATCTCTCGCAAACTCGTTATACAAATCTACCACAGCAGGCGATACCATTTTGGCAGATATTACCGTGAGACCGGCCCTGGCGATTACAATGCTGGCTGGAATGGCTGCCGGCATATCAGCCTTCATCGCCGGTCTACTGGTAATTATTAGTAAAAAGGACAACGCGGTTCTAGTTTATATCTCCACCTTAATCGGAGCGCTTCTTATTTTGTTTCTCGCTGCCGAAATAATATTTCCTCATTAAGAAATCACCAATAAAGAAAAGTTTGAACCAACCCTGTTCCCTGTAGAATCTATCCAACACGGCGTACACTTTTCCAGAGAGAATCGAATTGGCTTTCAATTTTACGAAATTGAGGATTTCAGCAGACTTAGCAACAGTTTATCCTCTTTTGTTTAAACGGCAGTGGCGCAGTTTAAAAAGATCGCTGCGCCACTGCATAGGAGGAGGAGAAGAAGAAAATCGCTTACTCTACTACCACAAGCCCGGGACCAGCCGGTACTTCACTTTTTGGGTGTATGCCGTGTAACCCTCCAATTCTTCCTGGAGGGTCTTGTCTTCCAGCACTGTACGGATGACAAGGAGGAGAGACAATGCCCCACCCAGGGTAAGCGTCCACATGGAGTTCAGGGCCAATGGTGTTGTGAGCATGAAAATGATGACGCCAATATAACCTGGATGCCGGATGTATTTATAGGGGCCCTCGGAAACCACATGGTGGCCGCGCTCCTTCTGGATACGCACCAGCCGAGAATAGAATCTATTGACAGCGCTGGCCCATACCGACAGCATGTATCCCAACCCCCCAACAATCACGGCGCTTATCTGAAGCCACAGGGGCAAGCCGGACGACCAACCGTAGCGCATATCCAAGCCTGCCAGAACCAAAAATCCGAACGGCATCAAGATCTGCGTGGGAAATACGATGATCTTATCCCATTTCTTGACTCCCTCTTTGACATGGGTGCGCTCATCGACCAATTCGGGATCGATGGGGACGATTGTTGCACTCGTCAAGACCACAATGAAATGGACGACCAACCACACCCAAGCCACGATCCAATCGACCCGACCAGCGCATAAGAAAAGGATAGCGCCCATGATGGCGATGTAAATTACCATCCGGATGACCATTTTCGCTGGAGTCATTTCCGCCGGTGTCTTCTGTTCGTTTGTCATAATCTCTCCTCTGAGTATCTTCTTCGGGTTTTCTCCCGGTGCTTTCTTTAACTGTATTCCTTCCTGAGAGAATCAACCACTGTGGAAAATATGGTGACGCGGGTTTTTCACATTTTCTTTTAATATTTCCGGCTATAATATGTGGGTTGTCTATACAACTGGAGCTAAAAAATGACACAACTCTATAAAGAATTCGAACGAATCCTCGTCACCGAAGAAGAAATCCAAACCCGAGTGAATGAACTGGCTGTACAAATCTCCCAGGATTATCAGGGGAAAGGCAGCATCGTGCTGGTAGGCATTCTCAAGGGGTCGTTCATGTTCACGGCAGATTTGGCTCGAAAACTGACCGCCCCCCACTACATCGACTTTATGGCGCTTTCAAGCTATGGGAGCAAGGCTGTCAGCGGGGCCGTCCGCATCCTGCTGGATCTAAGGGCAGACGTCTACAACAAACACGTGTTAATCGTCGAAGACATCGTCGATACAGGGAATACGATCCACTATCTTTCCACTGTACTGCAAACCAAGAAGCCAGCTTCGCTAAAGACCTGTGTATTGACACGCAAAGAGGGGAAAAGCTTGGACGTGCAGGTGGACTATCTCGGGTTTGAAATCCCAGACGTTTGGGTGGTGGGCTACGGGCTGGATTTCGCCGAGCGGCACCGCACCTGGCCTTTTATCGCCGAGTTGAAGAAAGAGGTCTACCAGGGGGCTTAACAGACTCTCGTCATTTACCAGATCCCCGGCAAAATTCGATAGCGCACCTTATGGGTATATTCTGCATATCCGGGCAGTTCGTTTGTCAGCGTCCGGTCTTCCAGAATCGTGCGTACGATGAAAACACACACCATGGCAAAGCCCGGAATCAATGCCCACCAGGAGCCAACAAATAAAGGGGAAAACAACCCAAAAAGTACCGTAGAAAGGTACATCGGGTGGCGGATGAAACGATAGGGACCAGTGGAGATCACGTGGTGGCCGCGCTCTTCCTGGATGCGCATGACTCCGGCGGCAAAGGGATTGCTGAAGGTCGCCCATATCGGCAGTATATAAACGAATAAAAGGGGGATGAAAGCAATGACCTCTACCCAAAGGGGAACATGCGACCACCCATAGCGCCCATGATCCAACCCGGCGGTGATCGCCAGGGCAGCAAAGGTGAGTAGATAAGCAGAGATGATGGGGCGCTCGTAGGATTTGCCCTCCCGCTGGATTCCCTTGGCGCGCTCAAGGACCATATCCGGAGATATCCGAAGTCCAACGAAGTACATCGTTAAAAAATAAAGCGCCCACATCGCCAGCATGATCCACACCTGGGGCCAGTTGACATCCCCGGCGGAAAGGAAAAATGCCAGCCCGACTATGAGGTTGAAGCCAACCACCATGATAACCGTCTGGCTAAGAAGCCGCCTCCTCTCTTCAGGAGGGATGAGGGCGTGTTGAGATTTGATTTCTGTCATTTCGTCTCCTTTTAGGTAACTAACCGTTTGATTTTAGGATTAAAAATAATGCTCTATACGGTTAGTTACTCGGTGAATGTGCAAGAGGTGCAATGAGAATTCCAAATACCTTCGCACATTCACTTACCAAATCCCAGGTACCAAACGATAACACACGTTTTGAGCGTATTCCGAATAACCGGGCAGTTCATTGTGGAGCATGCGGTCTTCCAACGCAGCTCTCAGGACGACCATCAAGGCTGCAAAAACCCCAGGGATCAGGGCCCACCAAGACCCCAACATAAAGGGGGAGATAATCCACATGAACACACCGGCGAGGTAAGAGGGATGGCGTATATAGCGATAAGGGCCATTTGAGACCACGTACTGCTCCCGATCTGCCTGGATACGGGACTCATCCGAATGGAAGGGGTTGGAGAGAGAAGCCCACAGGGCCAGCAAGTTCAGGCCAACAAACACCACATAACTTGCGATGATCAATCCCTCCGGAACCTCTTTACCCCAATTGTATTTCCCTGCATCCAATGCGGCGACGATAAAAGCGATCAGGGAGAAGAAGACGTTGAGGGTTTGAATGGGCTTATCCCACCGCTGTCGATTCTTATGCTCATGAGATCGTTCTAACAGCAGACTCGGATTCCGTTTGGCGAGGACGAGGATAAAGATATACTTGGTGCTCAACCAAACAACGATATAGATCCAGGCTAAAGGCCAATTTACCCGCCCAGCAAACAGGAACAGAAAAGCAGATAACACCAAGGCGCTGATAGTTAGTTGAATCAACATCCGTAGGATGGGATTCTTTTTTTCAGGGGCTTGCAGGGGGGCTTCAGTAGATATATTCATAGAAATATCCTTCTTATATTACATAGCTAAACTATTATTTAGTTATACCTAAATATTAGTCGGGTGTCAAGCCCCAGTTTCCAATCCCTCCCTTACCCAAGCAGTTTCATAGCGCTGGCGATGTCCTCGGCAATCATCTTCTGCTTGCTCTTCTCGATACCGAAACTCGGTCCAACCTGCAGGTAGGATGGGAAAGCCCTCTTCCCCCTGAATGCGTACTCTCCACCACGGATCTTATAGGTCGAGCCGGCCGGGATCGCCCGCCCCTGACTATTTCTCTTCGATATGTAATTGATGGCTTTGATGGCCACGTCCCCCATCAGCAGATAAGCTTTCACATTGGGAAAAAGGCCCAGTTCACTTTCGAGGATGTGAGAGCAAGCCCTAACAGTTGCCGCCTTGATCCCGTAACCTGTTTTCCCACATTTCACCGCGGTGGTGAAATAAATCCCCATTTCCAGCAAATCCCGAATGGACGCAACCTCGACACCGGCCAGCCCGAACGCCTGAACGGTGTTTTGCTGAAATAAGGGATCACCGGCGGCGTAGTAATAATCTCCCGGGTCGGGCGACGCCGCTTCTGAAATCATTATCAGTGAAATTTTTTCGGGGTCGAGATCAATCTCTGGAAGCAAGTAGCAGTCGTGGTTTACATCTTCACAAGGAAAATCTTTACATCCTATCTGGTCATTGATATTCATCCCACACTCTCCTTTCCTATCCGCTAATCAATCAACTATTCGTCGATAAAAAGCCTCTGCCTGCGCCATCACTGCGCTATATTCAGCGCGTTCGCCTATTATTTGCAGGTTTTGTGTGTGCGCCCTGGTACGCAGTTCATCATCTTCTAAGGCTTTCAAGATCGCTGCGGCCAGTGCATCTGGGTCAGCGGGATCGACCAGGAGACCGTTCTCGCCATCCCTGATCCACTCTCGGAGGGATTCGATGTCCCCTGCGACCGGGAAACAGCCGCAGGCCATGGCTTCGAGCAAGCTGTTGGGGGAGCCGTCGTGTTCGCTGGGCGAGACGACCAGCATACTCTTCCGGAAGGCATCACCAAGGGATTTCTGATCCATGCGAGGAAGAAGTGTAACGTCCTTTTCGATCCCCAGTTCTGCCACCCACCTCTCAGCCTGAGCTTCGCCGGACATCGCCGGGCAGAGGAAATGTACGCCCGGGCGCTGCGCCAATACGCGGGGGATGGCGTGGAAGAAGGTGTCACTGCGGACGTAAGCCCGCAACCCGCGGGGGTTGACCACCACCGGCGTGGATACAGGTTCTTCTGGCGAAAAAAACAGCTCTGCCTTGATCCCCCCGCCGCCGGGCAGCACGATGGAATGACGTTTTGCCGGGAATCCCCAACGATAAGCAAGACGGATATCCCGACGGCAGTCAGCCATAAGGGCATCCGTGCGCCGTACTACCTTGCGGGTGTAATGCCTCGTCAGGGGATTGGCGGGGGCATGGAGAGTGAAATCGTTCCCCCAAACAGAAGTGATGAAAGGGATGTGGGGCTCGGCCAGGGCAGTAAGCATACTCTCGTAGGGGATACGCAGAGCGTGGAGGAGTTCTGGCTGTATCGCTTCGATGATCCTGTTCAACGCCCTGGCAGCCCGCGGCAACGACAGGGGGACAACCCATTGGCGTATCCTGGTGCGTGCGCCGGTAGGAAAAATCCTTTTGATCAGGCCTTCCCCATCACCGGCGTGCCGTGTAGAGGAAGCGCCAGCCATCCGGCTGAAGGCGGTGGGGAGGAAATGGATGGATGCCAGATCGAGTTGAGGTTCACAGCGGTAGGACGACGCCAGGTGGATCTCAAACCCCTGACGAGTGAAATAGCCCATCCAATTGAGGGCAATCGGGGAGCGCCCATCGGCGATGAACAGGATACGCATATCCTATGAGTATATCAGCTTTGGTGAATCTCGGAATTATGTCCCCAGAACACGATCCAAAAAAACATTCAACTTACTTTTCTCGGTGATCTTGGCGTTCGGGAAGAGTTGGGATAATATGTCTTCTTTTTCAGCACTCACACCAGGGATCTCGATCTTCACTGCATTGCCCCGATTCGTGCGGATTTCCATAATGTTGAAGCTGGTTACCTGCTTCTTTTTATCTCGGTTGCGTTTGACAACCACCCGCTGGACGTCATCCGTGGGATAGGCGAGAGCCGAGTCCCCTGCTTCGATAATCACGCGTTTATTGGTAATACACACCGTCCGGAAGGTCGTATGGGTAGCATCCTCCGGATTGATCTCAGATTTGACCGTGAGGTTCGATTTGCTGGCTTTGCGGGAGGGACCGAAAAGGATTTCCTCACCTTCTTCCAGCTTGGTCATGTGTAAAATAGACATAAAATCAATTGTACCCTCTTTTTATCCAATATGCTCGATACTATTTACTATGAAATTGGGCAATCGTAAAGTCGGAACTTTAATTCACCACTAAGTCACAATGACACGAAACAGATAGGTGCTCAGTTATTTAGTTCTTAGTTGATGAGGTGCGTAGTTACTCAGTCAGAATGATATTCAGCGGTTGTCTGTTTAATCGCCTGGATGAATGCCTCCGTCATTGCTTCTAAGTTGATCTCTTCGGCGGTAATGCGGTAGGATTCAGCTCCCATTCGCCGCAGCCGAGTTTGATCACTGAGTGCTTCCTTCAGCGCTGACGTCAATGCTTCTAAATCATTCGGCGGGACCAGCCAGCCGTTTTCCGGTCGGGCTAAATCTTCCTGGGTGCCATCCCCCTGCGCCACGATGACCGGCAAACCATGGGACATGGCCTGCTGGACGGCCAGCCCTCCCGTGCCGGGTAGGACGAACAAGTCGGCCTGGGCGAAGATTTCGTTAAGCTCCATCCTGTAGCGCGCCCCCAGGAACTCCGTTTGGGGATAATCTGCTTCGGCCTGGTGTTCGAATAATTCCTTGGCTGGGCCATCGCCCACGATGAGCAGGCGCGGCTTGACCTCGCCGGGCAGGGCCGCGCAGGCTTTGAAGAGGTGATCCAGGCGTTTGCGGGCCTGTAAGCGCCCCACAAACAAAACAGTAGGTGCACCCTCGAATTTCGCCGGACGATCGGGCGGCGGGTTTGTTGGACGGGGAGCGGCCGCGTTATGGGCCACAAAGATTTTTTCCGGGGGAATACCAAGGGAGTGGAACTCCTCTGCCCCGCGCTGGCTGTAAGCGATGAGGCCGTCGAGACTGGAAAGCAGCCGCATCCGGGCACGAAGGCGAAAACCCGCCAGGGGACCGGTGAGCGGTGGCGCGCCCAACGACCAGCCCAATACCGGCTTGTTGCGGGCGTGCATCCAGGCGACCGCCCTGGGAGTACTCACGTAACGGGGGTTGGCCTCGACGACCAAGGCATCCGGCTGCCAATCCTCCAACCAATCGATCAGGCCATCTTGACGGCAGAGGTAGAAAGGGCCGGAGAAAAAATGGCGGTTGCGCGCCGGGGCGTATTGGGCAACTCGTAGTTTTGTCGTTGTAGCAATGGCTTCACTTTTCCGCGGCTCCCCCGCGAAGACACTCAATCCCCCGTTACAATAGGCCGCCAGCAAATTAAAGAAAGCTGCCCGGTAGGCGGGGAAAACTCGCTGCAGTAGCCCTAAGCGACCCGCAAAGGTGTTTTTTTCATGTGGGAGCACGGTAGGATTCGATGTAATCAAAGTATTATTATCCACTAGATGACAAATTTGTCTTCTGTTCGATTTTCATATTCACACAAGCTTTAGCATAAGCTATCAGGTAATAATTCATGGATTTCCCGGATTCTGGAGGATATTTTATATTTGATTTCTTCCCAATTGATTTCATCATCAGATAAGAGGATTTCGGTAATACTGTCATCACCATGACCGATATCTGGAATATTGTATTTCTCTCGAATATCTATGAGGATTGCTTGAAGATCAGGATGGGAGGGTAATAAAGCGCTGATAAGTTTTATTTCTTTCATATGAATAATTATATGATTAGATTGAATTTTGAATGATATTATGACTGACCCAAAGAGTCAGAATACAAGGTTCTGCGTACAGTGCTCTACGGTATAATACTGTTAGAGTATGTTTTATCTAATAAGAATTCTGCATAACACCCAGTTAGCCCGCAAATTCATCAATAAGGGTATTTATGAAACCATATCTCGCTCCAAATCGAATTCCCTCTTCCGGCATAATTCTGTTAATTGTTGGCTCTTTGATTCTTGGGATTGCGATAGGCGTACTTGCTTATTTCGTTAGCAATTTAATTTACTACATCTTTGCATTCTCGCTTGTTGTAGGCGGAGCAACAATGATTGCCTATTACAAGTTATTACAATTTGCCAAAGTGCGCCATTCAATAATTGCCGCATTAATGGGATTGATAATAGGATTATTAGTTGCATTGACTTATTACGCTACGCCTTACTGGATACTTCGCAATGAATTCATCACCAACGCACAACAAAACTATCATGCAAGCGCTGAAAAAGCATCTGCTGCTTTCGATAAAATTCTCATTGAAGGAACAGGTACAGGTGGTTTTGTGGGTTACATGAAATTGAGAGCAAAAGAAGGTGACCATTTTACTAATTATGTGGTTGCGAATGGAATGCCAATTCTTGAATTCAGTTTCGCTTTGAAATCCACTTGGGCATGGCTTTATTGGTTGTTAGAAACTGTGTTTTTCTCAATACCAACCGCATGGACAGGCTATGATGTTGGCAAGCGAGCATTTAGTGAAAGTGCTAATGACTGGTACAACCCGTTACCGAAACAAATTTGCGCTTTACCTTCGGAAAGCAAAGAGAAAATACTCACCTTGTTGAAAGGGAATAGCCTGCAAGAAATAAGTGAATTAGCAATTGCAGAAGAAGAAATCACCCATCCAATGATAGAGATTTACGAGCAACGCAGTAACAATAAAAAGGGCGATATTTTACTTTCGGTAAAGCAAACATATAGAGACCATAAGGAAAAAATCAAGCGAAATGTTATCGCACAATGGGAAGTGTCTGATCCAAAATACACATCGTTTGTTAATGCGGTAAACCGCAGACTGGCAAAGTAACTTAATGTCCAAAAGCGGGCTAACACAGCGTTCACCTGACTGGTGGGATTCTCGCCGCAAAATTGAATTGATTCTAGTTTGAACCACTTCCACTATAATGAACATAATCCGCACTCACCCACGAACCGGTAACACAAACAGCTAGATTTCAACTTCCAAAATAAACGATACTCGACGCTTTGATTCCAGCGCACCATGCTGCCCCCCTACGTTCTGTTTTGCCATAAAACCTCACCACTCTCCTGAAAGCACTTGAAG
This sequence comes from Anaerolineales bacterium, assembly GCA_050115475.1. GTDB lineage: Bacteria > Chloroflexota > Anaerolineae > Anaerolineales > UBA11579 > JASFQL01. The sequence goes on along the minus strand of JASFQL010000001.1, from coordinate 286,724 downwards.
ATACGCATCCACCATGTCGTCCAAACCGAAAACCTCTTCAGCGCGGGCGCGGGCGCCCCGGCGGAATGCCGCCTGGTCCTGTAGGATTTCGGCAGCCGCGTCAGCCAAAGAAAGCGTATCTGCCCGGTCCAACTGCCATGGGTCGCCGCCGTAAGGGACGATCCGCCCGGCGTTCCCCGCGACCATCTCTTGGAGTGCCCCGGTATCGAAAGACAAGACCGGCAGGCCGCAGGCCAGCGCCTCGACGACAGCATTCGGGCAGGCGGCGTTGAGGTCGGCGGAGAAAAGCAGGTGCGCCGAACGGTCGAGGTGGGGGATCTGGTCGCCCGGCACGATTCCGGTCCATTGGATGTCCACCATGCCAGCTTTCTCCCAGTAGCTCCTGACCACTTCAGGCACCTCTCCGGCTACGGTCAATTCCACCAGCAAGTTGTGATTATGCTGGAGGTATTCGCCCAACTGCATGGCGTTGCCCAAGCCAATCTCATATCCTCCCCCCAAGCGACCTTCAACCATCAAAATACGGTAGCGGTCTGTTGGGCGTTCGTGGGAGCCTTCAGGCGTAAACTCGTCCAAATCCACGCCATTGTAAATCACCTGCCGGGTTACGGGCGTCCTCCCTTTGACACGCTCCCACCATCCCTGGGCGAAATGGGACTGGTAGACGATACCCGTCGCCAGCCGCCTGCGGATGGTCGAGAGCAGCAGGTTGCCATATTCGGCCTTGAGGTAATGCCTTACGCCGGTGCGGAGTTTCCGGTGCAGCCAATTCATCCCGTTGAGCCGTTGGATGATGGGGATTCCCATACGCCGGGCACGCCTCAACTTCCCCAACTGGCGCGTGCCACCGACCACGAGCACCGCATCGTAGGGCAGGTCATCCAGCGAATGGCACACCTGGATGCCTTGTTTCTCCAGCCCGGCGGCAAATTTGCCCTGGAAGCTGGCCGGGCCGCCCACGCCGCGGGCATAGGGGACGAGGCACACGCGCGAAAGTCTCATCCCCATACAACCCTTCTCGCAAGGATATACGCAATACGCAATACGTAATCGATACTATTCCGTATTGCGTATTGGGTAATGGATTGTTTTCTATCCATGATCAATTTCCAGGTTTCGGACCTCTATCCAACTATCTTCATTCTCCAGCGTGCCCCAGCCAAGTTTACCATCAGGCGGCAGGGCGGCGTACTGGTTGTCGATCCACGCGACCAGGCCCAGAGGGGGGCGGGGGGACATCACAGTCTCCAATACGGTCTGGCCGTCAACGGCGAAAGCTACTTCTTCTTTCTCCCATAAGATTCGATAATCGTGCCAGGTCGTGGGGTCGTGTGTCATGAGAACAGCGCTCTGCCCGATGACCCGCTGCGCCAGCCGCCTGAATATCCGGGCAACAGGTCGCAGCACCAGGGTGGGTAAAAGCGGCGCGCCCAGGCCGAGGAGGAGGGTGGGGATGTTCTTCGAAGAGAAGGTAGCTGCCAGCCCACCTCCGGCGGGGAGGTCATTGCGGAAGGAGAGATAGTTGGGAGGTGATGCGAAGAAAAACCAGGCTGCCTGAGGGAGGGCGGGTAGTTTCCGGGCGCCCCCACCAAGCCCCAGACCCAGGCTGAAGGGATCGTTCCACAGGCCGAAGCCCCAAGTGCCGGGGAGGTCTGGGGCGGAAGCCCGTCCTTGAAGATGAATGGCGACCGGCGGATGCCAGGGGAATTCTCTCCGTTTCAACGCAGTATAGTCATCGAATTGAGCCAACCGGTATATCCCTGCCTGGCCAGCGGGTATGCGCAGATGCCAGTATCCGGGATTAATTTCCTCGACTCTTGCAGCTTCGGTCTTATGGATGTGGTAATCAAAGTTTTTCATCTGCGGTCAGTAAATAGTAACCAGTAATTAGTAATCAGGTAATCTGGTATTCAGGGATGCACACCTTGTTCCTGATTACCTGGTTGACTGATTACTAATTACCTTATCACCGATAACTTAGTGTCATTATATTCGCTGCGGGATTAGGGGGCAATGATATAATCAAAAAACATTCGGAGGTTCAATGGAAGTTACCTGGTATGGACATTCTTGTTTTCGCATAACCGAACGCAACATGGCGACCATCGTCACCGACCCCTACGACCATCAAGCGATCGGCTACAGCGAACTGAAACTCAAAGCAGATATCGTCACTGTGAGCCACGATGCGCCTGGCCATAACTTCGTGAAAGCTGTCAAAGGCGCAAAATGGAACATCACCGGTGCAGGCGAGTATGAGATCGGCGGCGTTTTCCTGACCGCCGTATCCACCGGAAAAGGGAACAATAAAAACGGCCATAAGAATATGGCCTTCGTCTGCGACTACGACGGGGTCAACCTCGCCCACCTGGGCGCTATAAAATCTGTCCCATCCCGAAAAGAGGTGGAATCTTTCGGCAACGTAGACATCCTCCTGATCCCGGTCGGCGGTGGGAGCGGCATCTCAGCGGCTAAAGCCGCCGAAGTGGTCAACCTGATCGAACCCGGAATCGTCGTTCCCATGCATTACAGCACGCCTGATTCGTCGGTAGAACTCAGCAGTCTCGACGCTTTCCTGAAACAAATGGGATTGGGGAAGAAATTCGAAGAGCAAGAATCCTTGAAAGTCAGCAAACGGGACATCCCAGAAGAGACCCGTGTGACTGTGCTTTCATATAAAAGCCCGGCCTGACACCTGACGCAGGAGCAAACCGATGGCGAATGATTTGAAACTCATGATGACCTGGGACATCCGTCCCGGGCGAGAAGAAGAATACTTCGAATTCCACATCCGGCGGTTTGTTCCTGCACTCGAAAAAATGGGGCTGACTTTCCACGAAGCCTGGCTGACCGTTTACGGCGAACACCCGCGCCTAATGGCTGAAGCGGTCATCCCCAATTTCTCCAGTGCAAACAAGGTGCTGCAATCAAGCGCCTGGTCCGACCTCAATAACGAGTTGGATGACCTCGTAGAGAACTTCGAATATAAACTCATCCCCAACCGGACTCGCTGGCAGTTGTAATGATATTTTGAATAATTATTTCGTCTGACCCCTCCTGTGCCTGTTCCATTTACTCAAAAAATAATCACCTGGTTCAAGACCCACCAACGAGATTTGCCCTGGCGCGGCAACCCTACCCCTTACGCGGTATGGGTCGCCGAGATCATGGCGCAGCAGACCCGCCTGGAAACCATGCTCCCCTATTTCCAGCGCTGGATGGCGAGTTTCCCCACCATCGAAGACCTGGCTGCCGCCCCGCAGCAGGAAGTACTCAACCTGTGGGAAGGGTTAGGCTATTACAGCCGGGCGCGCAACCTGCACAAAGCCGCCCAGGTCGTCGTCAATGAGTTTGGGGGGGAACTGCCCGGCAAGGTAAAATCCCTGCGCAGCTTGCCGGGGATCGGCCGCTACACCGCCGGCGCAATCGCATCCACCGCCTTCGGGTTAGATGAGGCTGCCGTCGATGGAAACGTCAAGCGTGTATTGGCGAGAGTCTTTCAGGTCGAAGAACCCGTAGACTCTCCGGCAGGGGAAAGGCGCATCTGGGCGCTGGCATCCGAGCACCTGCCCCCCGGCCAGGCGGGGGACTACAACCAGGCCTTGATGGAACTCGGTGCGTTGGTCTGCCTGCCCAGCAAGCCGGACTGCGCCCAATGCCCCATCCAGGGAGACTGCCAGGCCCATACCGCCGGACACCAGGCCGAATACCCGCGCAGGAAACCAAAAACGAAGATCCCCCACCACACCGTAACTGCTGCAGTGATTCAAAAAGGGGAGCACGTACTCATCGCCCAACGCGCCCAAGCCGATATGTTCGGGGGGATGTGGGAATTCCCCGGCGGGAAGCAGGAGGAGGGCGAATCGCTTAAATCCTGTTTGAAACGTGAAATTAAAGAGGAACTTGGGGTTAAAATCAAGGTGAGAGAAGAGATCGGTGTTTTCGATACGACTTACACCCACTTCCGTGTGACCCTGCACGCTTTCTTGTGCCAGCTCGACAGGGGAACTCCGCAGCCGATCGAGGTCGATGACCTCCGCTGGGTCACCCTGGATGAACTCGACGATTACCCCATGAGCAAGCTGGACAGACTCATTTCTCAGGAACTGCAACAAATGAATGGAAGAAAACCATGAGCCGTAAATTTCAGCGCCGGATAGAAGATTTTATCTGCGGCAACTGCGACCATAAGGTTGAAGGCAGCGGGTACACCAACCACTGCCCGGTATGCCTGTGGAGCCGGCACGTGGACGTCCACCCCGGCGACCGGGCAGAATCCTGCGGCGGTATGATGGAACCCATCAATGTAGAGATCAAAGGGGGTGAATACCGCATCCTTTTCCGCTGTACGCGCTGCGGCCAGGAGCGTTGGAACAAGGCTGTCAAAGAGGATAATTTTGAAGTCTTGCTGCAAATTGCAGCCGAACAAAAGGGATATGAGAATGGCCTCTGAAAAGAATTTTGCCAAACAGCGCCGAGCCATGGTAAAAAACCAGCTCAAGTATCGCATGATACGCGACCCCAGGGTGTTAGAGGCCATGGAAAACATCCCCCGCCACAGCTTTGTCCCAGCTGAATACCAGAGGATGGCATACGCCGACCGCCCGATCTCTATCGGCGAAGGGCAGACTATCTCACAGCCTTACGTCGTGGCCTTGATGACCCAACTGCTGTGCCTGCAGGGGGAAGAAATCGTGTTGGAAGTGGGCACAGGATCGGGGTACCAGGCCGCCATCCTGGGGTATCTTTCCAGGCAAGTCTATACCATCGAACGGCACGAGCCGCTGGCAGCCCGCGCAGCAGAGACCCTCAAAGAATTAGGAGTTGAAAACGTCGATGTCCGCTACGATGATGGTTCCGGTGGGTGGCCGGAACACAGTCCCTACGACGGCATAATGGTCACAGCGGCTGCCCCGGAGGTTCCCAAGCCACTGCTGGAACAGTTGGCAGAGGGTGGGCGTCTGGTGCTGCCGGTGGGTGGAGCGAGAGGTCAGTATTTGCAGTGTTGGCGACAAGAAGGCCCGAAATATACTCACGATGACATCGTCCCCGTCTCCTTCGTGCCTTTACGGGGGGAGCATGGGTGGGAGAAGGACTGGGATGGTTTTTTCTGATCATTCGTCCTGAGGTAAAATATCGCTGTGAAGGTCTTCAAAAAAATCCGGGAACTGAGAGAGAATGTCAGGGTGGTCGTACACCTCGACGACGCCCCCTTTCTCGAAATAAATGACCTGAGTGTGAACCTGAACGGGAATCCCGCTTTGAAAGGGATCAGTTTTGGGCTGCAGGACGGAGAGCAGGTCGCCGTGGTTGGGCCAAATGGGGCGGGGAAGAGCACACTCTTCAAGGTCATCGCCGGCGTCATCCCCGCCACCTCCGGCCAAGTTCAACTTTCCGGCCACGCGCCGGGCGGCCACATCTGCATTGCCTATCTTCCCCAACGAAGTGATGTGGATTGGGATTTCCCAGCCACGGTAAGGGACGTTGTCATGATGGGGCGCGTCCGCAAACTGGGTTTGTTCCGCTGGCCGAAAGCCACCGATTGGGATTTCGTCCAGGCGTGTTTGCGTCTCGTCGGTATGGATGATCTGTCACACCGGCAGATCGACGCCCTATCCGGTGGGCAACAGCAGCGCATGTTCATCGCCCAGGCACTGGCGCAGGAGGCTGAACTGCTGCTGATGGACGAACCACTGGGCGGATTAGATGTCCCTTCCCAAGAGGAAGTCTTACGGATTCTGGAGGAACTCCGGGATCATCATGTGACGGTTATGCTGGCGACCCACGACCTGGGGATGGCTGCTCAACGATTCGACCGGGTGATGCTGCTCAACACCACCCTGGAAGGATTTGGGAAACCGGAGGAAGTCTTCACCGAAGAGCTACTGAAATCGGCTTATGGCGCCCACCTTCAAACGATCCGTACAGAAGACGGCCTGGTTTTATTGGATGACTCGTGCTGTGATGGCTAATTTGATTCTGGAACCTCTCTCCTACGCCTTCATGCAGCGGGGCCTCATCGCCGCCGTGTTGGTAGGGATCGTGTGCGCCCTGGTGGGAACCTACATCGTCCTGCGGGGGATGACTTTCTTCGGCGATGCCCTCGCCCATGCTATCCTCCCCGGTGTAGCGGTGGGCTATGTCGTAGGGAGCGGTGCCCAGGGAGCGACTTTCTGGGGCGCCTTAGTAACAGCCGTGCTGGCCTCTCTGGGGATCGGTGCCATCAGCAGGCATACCCGCCTCGGCGAGGATACTGCCATTGGGATTATCTTTGCCGGCATGTTCGCTCTGGGAATCGCCATCATTTCCAGCATGGGGAGCTACGCTGTCGACCTGGCCCACTTCCTCTTTGGGAACGTGCTGGCGGTCTCAACTTCCGACCTGTGGCTGACGGCCGGGTTGGGCGGCCTGGTTGTGGTGACCGTGCTGGCTTTTTACAAAGAGTTCCTGGTTCTATCCTTCGATCCCATTCTGGCTATCACACTGCGCCTCCCCTCCCGCACCCTTGAATACCTCCTCCTTGTCTTGATCGCGATGACCATCGTCGTCTCCCTCCAGACAGTGGGAATCGCCCTCATGGTGGCCACGCTGGTCACGCCAGCCGCTACGGCTCTCCTGCTGACCCGGCGTGTGCACCTGGTGATGATACTGGCGGCTTTCATCGCCGCCGCATCCGGGGTAGTCGGGTTGTATTTTTCTTACTATATCGGGATCGCCTCCGGCGCGGCTATCGTGCTCGTGTGCACAGCTGCTTTCCTCCTCGTCTGGGGGATTCAGGCCGTTCGTAAAAGCTGAAAATTACCTATTTTTATCCTCCCAAATCTAAACAGTGCATAGCAAACCAATAAAGGGAAGCTCATCCCCTCCATTATATTTGTGGATTAATAAAATCCAGCAGCCTGACATCCTCTTTCATTTCACGCAAAACGACAGATTATCATCAATCGATACTGAAAGCTAACTCAGTCTTGCTATTGGTGCGAATGTGCCCTATAATTAGGCAAGCTTTTTTCGTTATCCGTATCCCCAATTAAATTAAAAAGCCTGTTAAATCCCGGTTTTGAGCTTCAAGAAGGAGGAGTGCTTTGTCAGAACCCATCATCGTTTGCAAAGATGTACATAAATGGTTTGGCGAGTTCCACGCGCTGCGCGGCATCGATATGGAAGTGCAGGCAGGGGAAGTGGTCGTCATCTTTGGTCCCTCTGGCTCGGGGAAATCGACCTTCATCCGCACGATCAACCGCCTGGAAGAACACCAGCGCGGCCAGATTTTTGTGGACGGGATCGAACTTACAGGGGATACTGAAAACGTCGAAAAGATTCGTGAAGAAACTGGCATGGTGTTCCAATCTTTCAACCTTTTCCCCCACCTCAACGTAATGCAGAACATCACCCTGGCACCCATACAGGTAAAGAAATGGTCGAAAGGAAAAGCCGAAAAGAAAGCCAGGGAACTGCTAGAGCGCGTCGGCATTCCCGAACAGGCGGAGAAGTTCCCCGGCCAACTCTCCGGGGGCCAGCAGCAGCGAGTGGCTATCGCCCGCGCTCTGGCGATGGAACCGAAGGTGATGCTCTTCGACGAACCCACCTCAGCTCTCGATCCCGAGATGATAAAAGAAGTCTTGGACGTAATGGTCGAACTGGCAAAAACCGGTATGACCATGCTGGTGGTCTCTCACGAGATGGGGTTTGCCCGCGGCGTAGCCCACCGCATGTACTTCTTCGACGATGGCATCGTGGTTGAAAGCGGATCGCCAAAAGATATCTTCGAAAACCCCCAGGAAGACCGCACCAAACTCTTCCTCTCACAGATACTGCATCATTAAGTGAAACCACCTGATTTCTGGCATTTAGAGGTGATGGGTCGATAGCTATCTTATCTTATCTCGGTTGATACAAGGAAAAAACTCAGACTATTTTGCCCTTTCGTTGCCATTTGATAGTTTTTTCCTTATAATCACAATATCTTTTTATCCACTATTGCAGAGGAGGCAGTAATGAAAAAGTTCCTACCAATTTTTGCCCTTATTGTCGTCGTAGGCATCGGACTGGCCGCCTGCGGCGGTGGCGATGCCGGCAATGATCTCCTTGAAGTCGTCAAGGATCGCGGCTACCTGGTCGTCTCTACCGACCCAAACTATGAGCCTCAGAGCTTCCTTGATCCCAACGCAGAACGGGCGGCCGGCACCGTTTGTCCGGATGAACTTCTCACCTACGGGGAGATGAAGGGTTTCGATGTCGACACAGCGAAAGCTGTGGCCGAAGGCCTTGGTGTGGAAGTCTGCTTTGCGACCCCCGACTGGGACGTCGTGACGGCAGGTAGTTGGGGCGACCGCTGGGACATCAGCATCGGCTCGATGACGATCACCAAGACCCGGCAAGAAGCACTCAATTTCGCCCAACCCTACTACTACACGCCAGCCCAGTTCGCAGCGGCGTCAGACTCCGGTTATGAGTCCCTTGATGATCTATCAGGTGAAACCGTCTGTGTGGCAGCCGCAACCACCTATCTGGATTGGTTCAACGGCGATCTGACCATCCCCGATGAGAGTATCTTCGTCGACCCACCCAGCGATGTCACGGTGGTAGAACTGCCGACCGACCAGGAGTGCGCTCAATCCATCGCGGCCGGACGACCGGAATTCTCCGTCTACCTGACCTCAGACACCGTGGTGAATTCGAACATCGCCGGGGGTCTGGATGTCGTCAAACTCGGCCCCGTTGTCTTCGTTGAAGAGTTGGCACCCGCCATCGATAAGAATTCCTCTTACGATACCGCCGCCTTTATCGATGCTGTTAGCAATGTGATCAAAGGGCTGCACGCCAACGGGACTTTGTCTGGCTACTCAATGGACTGGTTCGAAGTAGACCTGTCAAAAGACCCACGTTCGTAAGATAAGCAACTCACACAAAAGGTGGAAGTAGAGTTATCTACTTCCACCTTTTCATCAAGGAAAACATCCATGGCAACTGATAATGTTTCCATCGGTTCTTATGAAGAAGACCTCCAGCGATTGTTGGCCGAAGAGCGCGGCAAGAAAGTGGCCTACCGTACCAAGATGGTTTTATCGTGGATCGGGCTGCTGCTCGTGCTTGGACTCGTTTTCAGCGGGCTTGAGATCAATCTCGGTTTTACACAAATAGAGTTCATCAAACTGGATCCCGAGTTCATGCGGGAATATGGACCTTTCATCGCTGAGGGCGCGGTTCAAACCATATTAATCTCAATCGTCTCTATCCTCCTGGCGATGCTCCTGGCGTTGGTATCCGCCCTGGCTCGCTTATCGAACAGCGCCCCGGCCGTCGCGGCCAGTGCTTTTTATGTCTCATTAATCCGCGGTACCCCCCTATATCTTCAAGTCATCTTCTTCTTCCTGGCCCTGCCGCAGATGGGAATCTACTTTTCCGGATTTTGGGCGGGCGTCATCGCCCTGGGACTGAACTACGGGGCTTATATGAGTGAGATATTCAGAGCCGGCATCCTCTCTGTGGGCAAAGGCCAGCACGAAGCGGCCACTGCCCTGGGGATGAGTCAGGGACAAAAGATGCGCCACATCGTCCTGCCCCAGGCTCTACGACTGGCTATCCCCCCCATCGGCAATGAATACATCGCTATGTTGAAAGACTCCTCCCTGGTCTCTGTCACCGGTTTCGTACGGGAGCTGCTGTGGCGCGCCCAGCGAGTTGGCCGGGCAAACTTCCGAAACCTGGAAGCTTTACTCATCGCCGCTTTCTTTTACTGGATGCTGACCCTGGTCTTCTCCGCCATCCAGGCCCGTGTGGAGGCCAAATTCGAGCAAGGCGAAGGCAAAGTAAAAGCTATGTCCCACTAAGGCTATAGCCTATACTGAAATAGATAAATTTGTTTTTATATCATCAACCAGACGCATATGAAGGTTGTTCGTAACCTTTTTGCCCGGTCAATGATTTTGTGAAAAGTCATTTGCTACCGGCTCGACGAACAACCTTCTTTTTCTTTCATCGGGACACGTACCTGGTCAATTAATTAGTATCCACTGGATAAATCAGCGTAATTTTCCATATACAAAAAATCTATAAGTTAATAATCAGGAGGAATACATGCCTGTCCATCGAAAAGTTTTTATCGCAATGAGTATTATCCTGGTTTTTCTCCCAGGTTGTGGAAACCTTGACTCTACAGATACACCGTCACTGTCGACAGCTGCGATGGAATCGCAGACAACGCCAATGAATACCTCCGCGGCGGGAACGATTTCTGTAGACACCGCCGACCAGGTAGAACTCATAACAACCCTAAGTGGACACAGCCAGCAGGTGGTTACCCTGATCATTTCGAAAGGTGGCGATTATCTTGCTTCATCCAGTCTCGATAAACAAATCAAACTCTGGGATGTAGCAAATCGGGAAGACGTGCACACTTTTCACGTTGGCCTGGCGGTCATGAACAACATCGCCTTTTCACCTGACGGACAACTATTAGCCTGCGCAGAAAAAATATGGGATGTAGAAAGCAAACAAGTCGTTCATACTGTCAACCAGAACAACCACGGAGCAGTGGCGTTCTCGCCGACAGGTGAACGCCTGGCAATTGCACAAGCCGATCAACCCATCATTATCCTGAACGTATCCAATGGACAGATAACTCGCACAATCGAAAACCAGCTTACCAACATTGTCCACGACATTGAGTTCTCTTCTGATGGCACACAATTTGTAATCGGCGGACATTCACATGATAGGGGGCAAATTGGTATCGTGGCATTGTGGGACCTAGAAAGTGGGCAATTGATACACGTCTTTGAAGAAGACCCGGTCAACAGCATCCATAGCGTGGCGTTATCCCACGATGGGAACCTCATAGCTTCAGCCGGCACTGAAGGTACTACGAAAGTATGGGCAGTCGAAAGTGAAGAATTATTATTTACAATACAAGGGAACAGCTGTTACGATGTGGAATTTTCGCCAGATGGCAGTTTGCTGGCAACAGCTGGATGCGACAATACGGTCAAATTATGGGATATGACTAATAACAATCCCAAACTCTTACGCACCCTCGAACACGGCAGCAACGTGATGACGATCGTTTTCTCTCCAGATGGCAAGTTGCTGGCATCTGGCAGTTACGACAGTAATATTTACTTATGGGGGATTTCTCAAAAAGATGAGTGAATTATTTTCTGCTGTACTGAAATTTTTATTGTCAGTTAATATATCAAGATCCTATGACACTATTATCCCCCTAAAACTGCAGCACGAGATAAGCGTTAAGGTATAATTAAATAAACATATCATTTATTTCTTAGGTGTTTCTATGAGTAGATTTCTTCTTAGATTGGTCATCAACGGGTTGGCGTTGTACATCGCCATCATCCTCGTTCCCGGCATCCAGGTACAAGACCCGAACCCACTCACTTACGTCTGGCTGGCGTTGATTTTCGGGATCCTGAACGCCCTGGTCAAACCCATCCTTAAATTGGCGACCTGCCCGGTAATATTCCTCACCCTGGGCCTGTTCACCTTGATTATCAATACAGCCCTGTTCTACCTGACCGGCTGGATTGGTGATCAGTTCGGGGTAGGTTTCACCATCGACGGTTTTGGGTGGGGTTTCCTTGGCGCCTTGGTCGTCAGCATCGTCAGCGTTTTCTTCAATATCGTACTGCGTGACGAACTGAAAGCCGGCAGACGTAGTCAACGCGTCAAACGCAAGCCCTAAGATAACATACAAATCAACTTTCTGGCATCGGAAGCGCGTTGTGCGCGTGCTGCACCCTGATCATAAATAAAAGATAAGACCTGACAGGCTGTACGATTCTATCGATCGGAAAACCTTCAGGTCTGATGTTTAATTACAGGTGTATAGCCCCAGCTTTTAAACGCATATAGTCAATATCGCTAAAAAGTGTTCTCACTCAACTTTAAGGATGAGGATCTTATTCTTCCCCCGCGGTGTTTCAACATCGACGGTTTGCCCGGCCTTGTGACCCATCACAGCAACCCCGATAGGAGATTCATTCGAAATCCGTCCTTCACGGGGATTGGCCTCCTGCGGACCCACCACCTGGTACTTCTCTTCAGGATTGTCCCCCTCTTTGATCGTCACCCAGGAACCCACGTCCACCCTGCCGCCGTTTTCTTGCTTCGATTCGATCAGTTTGGCTCCTGCCAATATCTCTTCGTATTCTTTAATCTTCCCTTCCAGAAAAGCCTGGTCTTCCTTGGCTTTGTGGTAATCGGCGTTCTCACTCAAGTCCCCTTGTTGGATGGCGGTCCTGAGGCGCTTTGAAATCTCCTCACGTTGGTGGGTCTTCATCTCTTCTAATTCAGCGCGCATTTTATTGGCGCCCTCTTTGGTCAGTAAATACTCCTCTGTCATGTGTTTTTACTCGTCAAGGCAAGATAGTTGGGTCGAATAGTTTACCATGTTCTTCGACCGCATAGCGGTCGGTCATCCCGGCGAGGTAGTCGCAGAGCGCCCGTTCCCGCCCGTATTCATCGAAAACTTTACTGACAGTTGCCGGCAGCATGGCAGGTTCACCACAATAGGCATTGAACAGATCGGTAAGAATCCGTTCGGCTTTAACAGACATACGTACCACCCGGTGGTGGCGGTACAGCTTGGCATAGAGAAAATCTTTCAATTCCCGGTTGCGGCGGGTGGTGGTCTCACTGAAACCAGCGAGGTTGAAATCCAGCTTCTGCACCGCGGCGACCGATTTTACCCGGCTCTCTTTGATCCGTTGGGATGTGCTTTCTACAGCATCGGTTACAAGTATACCCACCAGACGGCGGATCATCCGGTGGCGGTCCACCTCATTCAAGACGGCCCCCTGCCAATCCATCGACTCTTTGATCACTTCAAGCATTTCAATCCCATCGAGCATTTCCAATCTAATCATCCCAGAACGCAGACCGTCGTCCAGATCGTGGGCGGTATAGGCGAGTTCATCGGCGACGTTGGCAAGCTGGGCTTCAAGGTGACCGTGCAGTTCCGGGTCGTAATCCCGGGCATCGGAGACGTCGTATTCCGTCTCGTGTTTCACGATCCCCTCCCGCACTTCCCAGGTGAGGTTCAACCCGGGGAAATCAGGATAGCGTTTCTCGAGGAGAGTGACGATACGCAGTGATTGTTTGTTGTGGTCGAATCCACCGGCGTCTTTCATCAGACGGTTTAGCACGACCTCACCAGAGTGCCCAAAAGCAGGATGGCCGAGGTCGTGCGCCAGGCAGATGGCTTCGGTCAGGTCTTCATTGACGCCCAGCGCTTTCGCCAGGGTGCGCCCGATCTGGGCAACCTCTAGCGTATGAGTCAGGCGTGTGCGGAAGTAGTCGCCTTCGTAGTTGATGAAGACCTGGGTCTTGTATTCCAGGCGTCGGAAGGCTGTTGTGTGCAGGATGCGGTCACGATCGCGCTGGAAGGCGGTGCGGTAACCAGGTTCCCGGTCGGGGTAGCGGCGGCCTTTGGAGCGTTTGCTGCGGAAACCGTAGGGGGCAAGAGATTTGTCTTCAATCTCTTCGAGTTGTTCACGGGTGTAAATCATTTGGGATTCTTCTCTCAAAGTCAGGAATTCTAGTCTAATGCAGGAAAGGAGGCCTGTCAACCTGCAATGTGTCACCAATAGGAATATCTCACATCATCATCAAGAGGTGGCTGCAATCCTCCAAAAAGAGATATACGTAGATGCGATGAAGATGCCGCAAACATCCATCTGCATAAAGTGAAGGCAGGGATTTCTAGCTGACAGTAACCTGCTGCTTTTTGACGAAACCGGGAACTAAACAGGTGCGGCCAACGTCTTTAGGGTGGAATTATTATGAAGGAGTAAGGAGTAATTCCAAAATGAAAAGTGTAAAAAGAAGAATGATAACCTTTGGGGTATTTTTTGCATTCTTGTTGATAGCCTGCAGTTTGGTCTCGCCAGTCGAACCCACAAATTCTGGGGCAGTCCTTACCCAGGCGCACGAGACTGTTGAAGCAAGCTTCACTCAAACCCAAATAGCGAGCATACTCACAGAGGTATTCCCCTCTGATACCCCCATCCCACCCACGGCAACCCCCACATCCCCTCCCACCGCTACATCCCCGCCACCCAGCCCAACAGCCACGCCGGCACCCTGCGATTGGGCGCAGTTCGTTACGGACGTAACCGTGAAAGACGGCACCATCTTCCTGCCGGGGACGGAGTTCACCAAGACCTGGCGGTTGAAGAATATCGGTGGATGTACCTGGACGAAAGAATATGACCTCGTCTTCGTAGATGGGGATGGAATGAACGCGTATGCAACGGTACCCTTTACGGATACAGCCGTGCCGGGTGAGACCATCGACTTATCCGTTAAGTTGAGAGCACCGGATAAGGGGGGCAGCTATAAAGGGTTTTGGCAGCTCCGGAATGCCAACGGGATCGTTTTCGGTTACGGCGATGATGCCACTTCTCCCTTTTGGGTCGAGATCGATGTCATCGATATCGACGATGATAAGACCTTCAACTTTGCCCTCAATTACTGTCTAGCCCGTTGGCGCACCGGCGTGATCGCGGATCTCGATTGCCCTTCGGCGCGCGATAATAAAAAAGGCTTTGTTAAATTTCTAGATAAACCCAACATGGAGAACCGCCACGACGACGAACCCACCATCTGGGCACACCCAGACGCCCACATCAACGGATGGATCACAGGAGAATTCCCCCCTATCAAGGTGAAACAAAACGACCGCTTCAGAGTTTGGGTTGGTTGTTTACATGATAACGAGGGCTGCAAAGTGGATTTCAATCTGAACTACCAGATTGACGGTGGCCCAATCAAGTCTTTAGGTGAGTGGTATGAGGAATATGACGGTCAGATCACCAAGATCGATATAGACTTATCCAGTCTGGCAGGGGAATCGGTTACCTTCATCCTTGGCGTCGTGGCCGTAGATGGGAACACGAAGGAAGCCAACGCTTTCTGGTTCAATCCCCACATCCTGCGCTCACCGTAACCTGACCACAAACCCAAGAAAGTCACTTCTATTGAAGGTTTTCTCCTTTCAACAGGGCAAGGGAGGAAGATAACCCATCTCGATAATCCCTGAGATTTTACTGTATTCCCATTCATAAAGATACCTGACACAAGATGACAGGTATCTTTCTATATACTTCTCTCACTTGCCAGAAACCAATATAAAAGGAGAGAAAAATGAAGGAGTTCGAAATTCGCATCGAGGAACTCCCTGCCATGCGGGTGGCTTCTTTTAAAGGATTCAGCAAAACTCCTGAAATGGAAGCCCACAACGCCGCTGTGAAATGGGCAGAGGAGAAAGGATTGCTAAAAGATTATCGCACTTTTGGATTCAATAATCCCCCGCCCTGGGATACCGACGGCCCAGAATACGGCTACGAACTGTGGGTGGTGATTGGGAAAGACATAAAGGTCGAGGAGGGTATCGAGGTTAAAGAACAATCAGCTGTGCTGTGTGCGGTGACCAGCATCGAGAAGCTGGCGCAAATCGGCGCTGCCTGGGAATACCTGTATAACTGGGTCAAGGCCAGCGACGAATACCAGCACCGCCATATGGATGGCCTGGAGGAGGTCACCAGCCCTCTCGGCACCAAAGAGGAAGATTACAGCTTCAACCTGTGGCTGCCGGTCAAGAAATTAGTTTAAGTGATTGAACAGGAAAGGGCGGTTGAGATAACCGCCCTTTCAGATTCTTATCTTACTACTTCTTGTATGTATATTCCCCTACTTCTTGTCGTGATGATCTAACGGATAGAGTATTATTTATCCTGCAAAGCCGCTAAACCAGGGAGGGTCTTCCCTTCCAACATCTCCAGGGAAGCGCCGCCGCCGGTGGAAATGTGGGTGATCTTCTCCGCCAGGCCTGATTTCTGCACTGCTGCGACCGAATCCCCCCCACCGATGATGGTCGTGGCCCCGCAGTTCGCCACAGCTTTTGCCAGGCCGAAGGTGCCTGCGGCAAAGGAGGGAAACTCGAAAACGCCCATCGGCCCGTTCCATACGACCGTGCCGGCATCCTTGAGGGTTTTCGCAAATATCTCCACCGTGGCCGGACCGACATCCAGAATTCGCCACCCGGCAGGGACATCCCCGACAGGCAGGGTCTCGTGTTCGGCATCCTCGGTAAAGGCATCGGCAACGACCATATCGACCGGAAGTCGCAGTCGTTGGCTGCCTTTAGTGAGGATCTGCCCGGCGGTCTCGACTGCATCTGCTTCGATCAGGGAATCCCCCACCTCGAATCCCTGTGCTTTGAAGAAGGTGTTCGCCATGCCCCCACCGATAAGCACCAGGTCGGCTTTCTCCAGCAGATTGTGGATCACGCCAATCTTGTCGCTGATCTTGGCCCCGCCCAGGATAGCGACAAAAGGCCGCGCCGGGTCTGCAATGGCCTGCCCCAGATAGCGGATCTCTTTCTCCATCAAGAAACCAGCCACAGCAGGCAGGTGATCTGCCACGCCAACCGTAGAAGCGTGTGCCCGGTGGGCAGTCCCAAAGGCATCGTTGACGAAGAGGTCTGCCAGGGCCGCCAGTCCCTTGGCCATATCGGGATCATTGGCACGTTCTCCGGGATGGAAACGGGTGTTTTCCAACACCAGTACATCGCCAGGTTTCAATTTAGCAGCAGCGCCTTCCGCTTCCGGGCCGATACAATCCTCAACGAAAGATACAGGATTATCGATCAAGGTGTCGAGATGTTCGGCAACGGGACGCAGGGATAATTCCGGTTTGACCGCCCCTTTTGGCCTTCCAAAGTGGGAACAGAGAATCACAGCTGCCCCCTTTTCAAGCAGGTATTGAATCGTCGGCAGGGCGGCCCGAATTCGGGTGTCGTCGCTTACTGCCCCGTCCTTAAGGGGAACGTTGAAATCCACACGTACGAGGACGCGTTTATCCTTTACATCAATGTCTTTAATTGTTTTTTTGTTGAACATGATTCACCATAAAGGTAGAGTATCTTGGTGTTTCCGTGATAATGTAAGGGCGCAGCATGCTGCGCCCTTACAGGATAATTAGGACAAGCAAATGCCCGCCCCTAATTTATTGTTACAGCGACTTCGCCATCATAGCGGCCAGGTCGGCTGTGCGGCAGGAGTAACCCCATTCATTATCATACCAGGACAGCACCTTGACCATATTCCCATCCATCACACGGGTCATCAAGCTGTCGACGATAGAGGATCGCGAGTCGCCGACGAAATCCGCGAGGACGAGCGGTTCGTCACAGTAGCCCAAAATTCCCTTCATCGGGCCGCTTTCTGAAGCTTTCTTAAAAGCTTCGTTGACCTTATCCGCTGAGGTCTTCTTCTCGGTTTCCACTACCAGGTCGACGATCGATCCCGTTGGGGTGGGAACGCGCATGGCAAAACCGTCCATCTTGCCGTCCACTTCAGGGATAACTAACCCAACCGCTTTCGCTGCCCCCGTTGTAGTGGGGATGATATTCAGCGCAGCAGCTCGTGCACGGCGTAGGTCTTTGTGTGCCAGATCGAGGATCCGCTGGTCGTTGGTGTAAGAGTGCACTGTGGTCATGATCCCTTTGACGATGCCGAAGTTGTCCAGCAGTACTTTGACCACCGGGGCCAGGCAGTTCGTCGTGCAGGATGCGTTGGAAATGATGTGGTGTTTGGCGGGGTCATAGGACTTATCGTTCACGCCCAGCACAAGGGTCAGGTCTTCGTTCTTGGCAGGAGCAGAGATGATGACCTTCTTGGCGCCGCCCTTTTCGATGTGAGACTGCGGGCCGGGGTCTTTTGAAGTGTCTCTAAAAACACCGGTCGATTCGACTACGATCTCGACGCCCAGGTCTTTCCAGGGCAGTTTACCGGGGTCACGTTCGGCGAAGACTTTAATCACCTTCCCATCGACGACGAGGTCATCCCCATCGTCTTCCACCGCTACCGCACCCGAATAAGCGCCGTAGTTCGAATCATATTTAAACAAGTGTGCGTTGGTTTCCGAATCAAAGAGATCGTTCAGGGCTACCACCTCAAGAGCATCTCCATGCCTTTCCTTGATAGCTTTCAATACCTGACGGCCGATCCGGCCAAAACCGTTAATGCCGACTTTCGTTGTCATGACTTACCTCCGAAGAATGGTATCAGGTCAATGCCCACATAGAGATGTGTGGAACGACCTGTGATTTCCTCTACTCAACCGAGTATTATATCAAAATAAGTTCGAATTGGAGGGAAAGGAAAGTATGGTTCACACCACCAAAGGACCGGTGCGTTCCATGAAAAGATCTATCACGACTTGGGCGAGTTTTTCGGGGTCGTGCCTTCCAGGGTTTTCTTCATCCGCCAGGTCAGATTGATACACGGCGTAGATGGCTTCAAGCTCGGGGTTGACCTCGACCCATTCGACCCCCTCCGGCAGCTTGCCGGAAGAGTTCCCGTTACTCACGATGAGATCGAAAAACCCAGGCCCAATGTGGTCTTCTATGGCAGAAATATGGTCGCCGCAGGTATACCCATCCGTCTCACCTTTCTGTGTGGTGGCATTGCAGACGAAAATCTTCAAGGCTTTGCTGGTGCGGATGGCAGCAGCAATATCGGGGACAAGCAGGTTGGGTAAGATGCTGGTAAACAAGCTCCCCGGCCCAATCACAATCATATCCGCCTGCAGGAGAGCCTGCACTGCTGCTGGAAAGGCAGGCGGGTTGTTGGGTTCCAGCCATAAACGCCGCACTTCTCCGGTCACTTCGGAGATATGGCTCTCCCCCTTTACCCGCACTTCTCGTCTCACGTGCGGGAGGGATTTGTCAGCAATCAAACGGACATCGTGCAGGGTGGAGGGCAGGACGCGGCCGTATACGGACAACACCCGACCAGACTCGGCCACGGCATCCTCAAAACTGCCGGTGATCTCACTCAAGGCGCTGATGAATAAGTTCCCGAAAGAATGGCCTTCCAACTCACCTCCAGCCCCAACGTAGCGGTATTGGAAGAGCTGGTTGATCAAATCCTCATCGCTGGATAGAGCCGTCAGGCAGTTGCGGATGTCGCCAGGTGGGAGGATGCCCAAGGAATCCCGCAGCCGTCCGGAAGACCCTCCGTCGTCGGCTACCGTCACGATAGCTGCCAGGTTGCGGGTGAACTTCTTCATCCCCCGCAGGAGGGTAGCCAATCCATGTCCCCCACCGATAACGGTCACACGCGGGCCGCGGTCGATTCTGCGAAAATGTTCAAGAGTATCGATGACCGGACGACCGGGACGGATGAAGGGGGCCAGGATCGAGCGGTTCAGGCGCAAGATACCTATAATGACCAAGCCGATCCCAAGCCCAGCAAATATCAAAGCACGCAAGGGGCGCGGGAGAAAGATCAAGGAGATATAAGAAATAAAAGTTAGAAAGCGGTCGTCGGTGGTGTTGCGGTATAAATCCAATAAAAGAAAAGCCAGCCCGATGCTGATCGCAGTCGTTCCCATGAGAATGACGAAAAACCAGCGCTTGACCCCCAGTCCAGGGGTAAACCAACGGAGGAACTGCCGGATATTTTCTACGATTCGCTCACCAAGTGGGCGTCTTCTCGACCGCATACCAAAGCGATGATAGCAGTGTTTGTCAACGGCGTCAACTACCCAAATACTATCCAAGCCAATTGTCCTATCAAGTATCACTGCCCCATTTTTCCCCATTGCCAGCACAACCAAGGCATCTTATACTTATAGTTCAAGCACTTGCAATAAAAATCCATCCCTAGGACATGTATGAATTCGACCGAAAAACGCTGGCAAGTCGCCCCCACGATCTCTCCCGAAGCGAATGAAAACCTAAAAGCTTATTCCCCCATCCTCAGGCAAATCCTCTATAATCGTGGTTATGCAACCCACGAGGAAGCAAAAAACTTCCTCGATGCGGCTGCTCCCGGCCATGACCCCTTCAACCTCACCGGTATGGAAAAAGCGCTCAAGCGTATCGAACAAGCGATACAAAAGGGCGAGAAGATCATCATCTACGGCGATTATGACGCCGATGGGGTGACAGGCGCTGCCCTGATGATGCAAACCCTCAACGTATTGGAGGCGAATGCCGAAGTTTTTATCCCCAACCGCTTCGAAGAAGGCTATGGGTTGAACATCCCCACCCTGGACAAATTGAAAGCAGAAGGAGCCAACCTGATCCTGACGGTGGACTGCGGCATCCGGGCCGTACCGCAGGCCGATCATGCCAGCAAGATTGGATTGGACATCATCGTCACCGACCATCATACTCCCGGGGAACAAGTGCCCAAGGCAACCGCACTGATCAACCCCAAACAACCGGGCGATCCCTACCCCGAGAAAAACCTCGCCGGTGTGGGGGTGGCCTTCAAGCTCGCCAGCGCCTTGATCGACCATTTAAAACCTGACGGCCTGACTGAAGAAGACCTCATCGACCTGGTCGCCATCGGTACAGTGGCCGACCTGGTCCCCCTGGTAGGTGAGAATCGCTCCCTTGTACGCCGCGGTTTGCGGTCTCTTACCATGCCGAGGCGGCAGGGGATCCTCTCCCTTCTGGGTGTAGCTGGACTGCGAGATGCCACCATCACAACCACTGAAATCGGTTTCGGACTGGGGCCGCGCTTGAACGCCGCCGGGCGTATCGCTTCGGCGTTGGATGCCTACAAGCTTTTGATAACAAAGGATGTGCGTGAGGCAGGAGAATTGGCCCAGGTATTGGACAACCGCAACCGCGAACGCCAAAGGATCACGCGAGACATTCAAGAGATGTCTGAGAGCATCGCCACGGAAGATGATCCGGAGCCTTTTATCCTTTTCGCCGCCCACCAGGAATTCAACCCCGGTGTGGTCGGCCTGGCCGCATCCCGCCTGGTAGAGAAATACTACCGCCCGGCCGTGGTGGCCCACCAGGGAGAGGAATTCACGCGGGCTTCGTGCCGCAGCATCCCCGAGTTCCACATCACCGATGAGCTCGAACGGTGCGCCGATCTGCTGGTCCAATTTGGGGGGCACGCCGCAGCGGCGGGATTCACGGTGGAAACCAGTAAAGTACCTGACCTCGTTCGCCGATTGAAGAAAGACGCTGAAAAGGAGTTATCCGGCGCAAACCTGCAGCCAGTCATCCACGCCGATATGGAAGTCTCCCTCATCGATCTGAAACCCGCCCTACTCAACGACCTGGACCTACTCCAACCGACGGGGTACGGCAACCCCGAAGCAGTCTTCGTCAGCCGGAATGTGATGGTCCGAGACGCTCGCGCCGTAGGGCGTGAGAGCGCCCATTTAAAACTGACCGTTTCAGATGGGCGGATCACTTACGACGCTATCGCTTTCCGCCAGGGAAGCTGGATCGACCACCTCCCCCAACGGATCGATCTTATCTTCACATTTGAATTGAATGAATTCAATGGACGCAAATCGCTGCAGTTGAACGTCAAGGATATCAAGCAGGGATCTTAGGGGATTTGATGTAAATTGTTAACCTGCAACCTGATCCAAGGCTATGCCTTGGATTCAGGAGAATGAGACAAGCTCATTCTCCACGCGCAGATAGTTAGGCTTGTAACCTGTAAGGGTTTATAGGGGGGGTATATTTTACAGGTCTTACAGGTGTTTACAGGTCGTTACAGGTTTACAGGTAGGGTACGGGGACGCGGCTCGATTTTTACAGGTGCTTACAGGTCTTTACAGGTGTTTACAGGTTGTTACAGGTTTGGGGTGGAATTAAGTGCAGATGCATGACAATCTACGATCGTTTAGATAAACAAAGATTTTGATGAGGAGGGGGTATATTATGATATCCATGAAAAACAGATATTTTTGGGATGGTATTTAATGACTGTTTCTTTTATTGGGGCATGATAGAGAACTCTGTGATTTTTAGCCTGACCTACTTATTAAGAGTTAGTATCTAAAGGCTCTATCCTTTCTATAGGCAATAAATTTTCTATGGATTTCCCCTTTTATCGAGAAAAGAACCAATAACCTTTCTAAATTCTCTATTGTTTCTATTCTCTTTGCACCAAGATTGCACCAGAGTTTTCTTTAAGGTAAGGAGAGGCGACAAAATATTGAAGCAAATTATATAACTGAACCTCCGATTTGTTGCCAGATACTATCACAGCATCTGCATTAGTTTTCGTGGGTCAGGTCAACATTAATATTTATTTTATTATCCTCCCTGTTTCTGTGATTTTATAATATGTTATTAGATATGCCAATAGATATAAAACTCTAATAGAATTTAATCGGGGTTTATTCTATTCCTTGAAGGAGGCGCAGATATTTATAGAGATGAATTATTTATATAAACCTAGTGGTCTTTGTATCACTGTGGTTTAATAGCGCTATGTTAAAACGCTGCATTATCCTGTGTGTTATGTTGTTTACATTTACGATCGGGTGTAATACGAACATGCATTCCCCCGAACCCACCTCAACCACGCCTCCGACGAGCATTTGGACGAAGACGCCTACGCCTTCCCAAACACTGACCCCCACACACACCAGCACGCCTACGGTGACCCCAACACCCACATGGATCTGGCATCCTCCCGGAGAGGTGGTCGCGCCGATCTTGCTCTATCACCATGTGTCTTTTGACGAAACTTTAGTAGATTATAACGTTAAACCGTCACAATTTGCTGAGCAGATGGCGGCTTTAGATGAATGGGGGTACACGGCCATCACGGCCAAAACCTTGATCAGGGTGATCAAAAAGGGGGGGGATTTACCACCCCGCCCGGTGGTGATCACTTTTGACGACGGTCACCTCAGTGTATATGAGAACGCCTTTCCTATCATGCAGGAATACGGTTTTCCGGGTGTGACTTACGTGGTGGCCAACAGGTTAGAAGCCGATGGTTTCACCAAGGTGGCAGAGCTGACCGAAATGTTGGACGCAGGCTGGGAGGTGGGCAGCCACGGCACAACTCATGTAGATATTAGCAAAGATACAAGCCTCATCCCTTATGAGATCAAGGGATCAAGAGATATTCTTGAAAAGGCATTGCCTACCCGTATTAGAACCTTTGCATATCCATTTGGCGCTTTTTCACAAACTATAGGAGAGCAAGTCTATCTTTATGAGTACTTGGGCGGGATGGGTTTGGGCAATGGGTCGACCCATAGTGAAAAAAGTTTGTTTTATATGAAACGGATAGAAATAAAGGGGGGTTACGACCTGGAGACTTTTGCCAGTTTGTTGCCCTGGTCTGAGCCGCCAGAGGAATAGGCCTTTCTACTTATCAGGGGCGTAAGAAGTACATCGAAGCTTGAGTAAGCAGAAGAAAAATGGAGCTTTCCGATGTATCGATTTAATAATACGGCAATGGTTTGTATTGTTGGACTGCTACTGCTTTCGACCTGCCGCCAGGCAGCTCTAATTGAAGACATATCTTCTCCTTCCATGGATGGCACACTACAGCCTTTGAGAACAGCCATCCTGTTGACTCTGAGCTTTACGGGGGTAAAGGTGTGGGGAAAATTTCTACGATGCTATCGCTTTCCGCCAGGGGGATTGGATAGACCACCTTCCCCAACGGATCGATCTTATCTTCACATTTGAGTTGAATGAATTCAATAGACTCAAAAGCCTGCAGTTGAACGTTAAAGATATCAAGCGAGGGTGATCCAAGGCATAGCCTTGGATTCAGGAGAATGAGACAAGCTCATTCTCCACGGATAGATACAAGGAATTTGAAATTGTAACCTGTAAAATAACAGGGGTATGGGTTATTCTACAGGTCTTACAGGTGTTTTCGTGCGTGCCTTCGGCACGCGTTGGGAGAATGGGGGCATGGCGGTTGGGGATATAAAGCGTAATGACGGCTTGTTTCTTGATGGAAGAGTGGTTATTCCCCATTCTCCACGGTTCGGGATAGATTGAATGCGGAACCTTTTAGGTTTGACAGGTTGAGGATTAGGAATGAGGAATTAGAAATCAGGAAAATAACCGCAGACGCATGACGATCTGTGATCGTTTTGATGGATGCAGATTTTGATGAAATGGGGAGGGATGGATATTAACCACTAAGACACAAAGGCACAAATTTATTTGTGGTATTGTATTTTCACCCTCACCTGCTGACCAGGAGGTCAGCTTCCTCTCCCACCAGGGGAGAGGATTTTGTGATTTAGCCTATGGGGGGAATGGCAGTGATGCAAAAAGTGCCAACAGGTCTTACAAGTATCAATAAGTTATTACATGCTTATAGGTTTCTAGATTTATCATTAAGGTAAGTCAAAAGTATTTCACTTATTATTGAATAGCCTTTGTTGTTTTGAAACAATAATTTTCCCTGATTTGCGGTGGATAAGCCCAGCGAACACTAACCAATTTGCTAAAATCTTGCTCCGCCATTGCCAAGTTTCTTCAGTAAATGCGGTATCCCCAAGAGTGATTTTTAACACGTCAAGATGTTTTTTTTCTCGATCTTTTATCATTCCTAAATATCGATCAACATAGTCTAAATTTAATAGACAATCTCTAAAAACTCTTGGTCTGCTTATTTCATTTTGTATAAATTCGGTACCAATTGAAGTTACTCTTAGATTTTGATGGTTATCTTCTTCAAGTAAACCAAGTTGGATGCAATCATATTTTGCCCAACGCATTTCTTCTAACTCATACACTGGTATTGTTTCCCGCTCACCAAATCTATTCATTAGGGAAATCACTTGTTTTACATAACTGGATGGTAAAAAGTACTCGCTTTTTCGCCCTCTACGAGTTACTCCTATTGCTCTCCCTTCAGCCGTTATTGCTCCTGGATGAGTCAATCCTACGTATCGCAACCAATTGACTAATGTTCTACCATATGTATTCCAAGTATCTTCTGATAATTCAAGAAGTGGAAGGCTTTCTTTCATAAGATTAACAAGCTCTTCCAATTCCATTTCCCCTTCCATTGTAATACGACTTACAATATCTTGAACTAATCCATTACTTCTCCAAACGCGTTCTTTAATATATAAATCCAATTCATCCTTTTCAAATGCAGAAATTGCATCATCATTAATTTTTATTTGCCCCCTTGTGTAATCAATAAATTCTAACATTCGGAGTTCTCTCATTGCATTATGGACTGTTCCAGAATCCAAATTTGACTTCTCTTTTATTTCTTCCGTTGTTTGTGGTTTGGTTTTTAGGATTGACTTTAATAGGGTTATAGCTGTTTTTGGAGATGTCCTAAAGGTGTACTTATTTAGATGGGGTATTTCTCCAAACTTAAGGTAGTGCTTAAAAACATCATTGTAAGTATCATAAGTACGACCGATCAGACGAATGAGTCTTTGATTCTGAAACAATGCTAACTTGGTTGAAAGAAGTCTCCCCTGGAATTTTTCTAACTGACTAAGATCATCTGTTGTAGCAGGAAGATATTGGGCTAAGTCTTTTAAGAATTCACGATCTACAATATCAAGTTCTGCTAAATCTTCTTGGAATAATTCATCTGGCCGAACACCATTTTGAATTAGTTCATCTTGAGACATTCCATGTTTAGTAATCATATCTATTATATGAGCCCCAATTCTTTTCACTAACCAGGGAAATCCTGATGCTGAAAATTCTAATATCATGCTTCTTAGTTTTGAGTAAAGTTGCTGTTGTATTTCCTCATCTAAATGGGAAATAAGTTCTAATGCTTCAACTGATGAAAAATCAGTAAGTTCAATGCTTTTAGATATTTGTCGTAATCGCTGCAAATCCACTTCTTCTTTTGCATCAAAGGTTGTTGGCTGATCATTTTTTCTAGCAATACAGATTACTACATTATGGCAACAATGAATAATGTCTAACACCATATCCAAAAAACTAGTGTATAGCTCAGGTCGTAGGAATAGACTTTCAAATTGATCGACAAATAAAATCCCAACAGCGTTTTGATTTTCTAATGCATTGTCTATTAATTTTGTACTATTTAAAATATCCTTTCGATTTGTGGGAACCAATTCATCTATTTTGTATTCTTTAAATCCTTCTTCAACAAATTCCTGTAGTAGGCTTAGCAAATCTAAAGATCCTCGAAAATTCCGTGCATCTTGGAAAACAGCAACGCTTATGGGATCCGTTACATCATGTATTTTTAACAAGAATGAGCTTTTTCCTACTCCTGAGGGACTCAAAACCGTGTAAACCCTAATATTTGTTTTCTTTTTAATTACATTGGATATGAAAGATTTGAAATCTTTAATTTGCGCGATGCGTCCAATAAAGCGTTCTGGGTGAGCAGGTAATTTATGTTCAAACCAACCGGCTCCTTCTTTATCAACAGCTATTCTTCCAGGAGTATCATCGAGATGAGTTGAAAAACTTTGTGGGCTAGAAAGGAAAACCAATTCTTGAAAATCTTCAATACGGTGTTTTATTTGGTCTCCAAATTCTTTTTCGTCAATGCAGTTCCCTTTCGAATCATAAACACAAAATGCTTTTATTCGCGTCTCGTTTTGTCTGGATAAAGTCTGAATGAAAAAGTTTCCCTTATCAGAAATTAGTAGGTAAGTATCCCCTGGTCTCATCTTAAATTTAGATTCTGCAAAATACATTATTTGATTTAGAGTGGGATAGCCTATTTCTACTAATTTATCTAGAATTTGATTCCCCACAATGATTTCGACTCGCTCACGCTTTCTACTCTTCTTAAACCAATCCCAAGCATCTGGTGATAGGTCACTTATTGAAATAAATAATCCTAAAGTATCTTCCGCCAGATCCTCGTGGTCTAAACTGCCTACAAATGATGTAATTTCTGTTATAGTTTGATTTTCTCTACGTGCTCTCGCTTCCCCAATTAGGTTTCTTTTGCCCAGTTTTGCTTCAGCACGAATGTCATATTCTTTTCCAGAGATTTTTTCCCGCCAATCTGTTACTTTGTAACCAAGAGTGTCGACGATTTCTATTACTAATTTCTCGAAAAGAATTCCTTGATCATAGGCTTGAGAAGTTGGGTCTTTTGAGAAGTTTATAAAGTAAAACATCTAAAATATCCCTTTAGCTGGTTATCACCTTTCATTCTTTACATATAGTAATTAAACTCAATTTGTCCTATTATACAGTTAATATTTAGAAAAAATATTTCCTTAATCGCATTCCTTGAAATTTAGTACATATAATAAAATTTATTTGGAGTTAAATTTAAGATAAAACCTGTAACAGGGTATAAATTTCCCAAACCCCC
Source organism: Anaerolineales bacterium (assembly GCA_050115475.1). GTDB lineage: Bacteria > Chloroflexota > Anaerolineae > Anaerolineales > UBA11579 > JASFQL01. The sequence continues at coordinate 259,617 of JASFQL010000001.1, read as the reverse complement.
TCCGTACCCTAGATGTAACGTGGTGTAGCACCTGTAGCGAATACCCCCTCCTAAAACGCTACACCTCCCTTTTCCATGCGGGATTCCTCAATCAATTCATCACACGGAATTTGAGCAGGGTCCAGAAAGCGATCACACCGTCCCAGGCGGTGATCTTTTTGCCTTCGGAGTAGAGGCGGGGGTTGAAGGAGATGGGCACCTCGTAAATCCGGACCTTACGTTTCAGCAGTTTAGCGGTGAATTCAGGCTCGAATTCGAAACGTTTGGCCTTGATGGTCATCCCCTGGACGACCTCCCGCTTAAAACATTTGTAGCCCGTTTCAATATCTGTCAGGATATTGTTATAAAGTATATTGGCAGTCAGAGTTAATATTTTATTGGCAACCATGTTCCAGAAGAGGATCGGGCGCCGCGGTCCGCCGAGGAAGCGTGAGCCGAACACCACGTCGGCGATTCCCTCTTCGATAGGCTTCAGCAAAGCCGGATAGTCACGCGGGTCATATTCCAGGTCGGCATCCTGGATGACCATCACATCGCCCACGGCGGCCTTCATCCCCGTGACGACCGCAGTCCCCTTCCCCTGGTTGTGATCGTGCAACAGCACCCGTACATCGGGCATTTTTTCCAGCACTTTTAAAACTTGACGCGTACCGTCTATAGAGCCATCGTCGACAATGACGATCTCGTGAGCCAGCTTCACCTGCTGGACGCGGCTGACGATCTCACGAATGGTATCAACCTCATTGTACACGGGTATAATGACAGACAGTTTCATAGGTTGTGATTATATAAGTCATTCCCCCCTTTGACAACCTATCAGCGCTGAAAGTTTGTCACCTGTGTGCAGCATGCTATAATTAAACGGCTTAATAGAAGGCGCATGTGGTCGTTAGATGAACATTTTTCGATTGGTTTTCATTGTTTTCTTGTTTATTGAACGAAGCCCAGCATCCAGCGATCACAAACATAATCCGAAGATTTTAGGATAAGCATGTTTTCTCGCCCCTTCGTGGGTTAAGGATGACATGTATAGGAGATTTAATCTGCAAACTTCCTATTGACTCGCAAATGAACTCTCTGCCTGTCAAAGGTTTCGGAGGTAAGGATGACGCAAACAGCTCAGCAAACAGCTCAACAAACTCGTACCTTTGTGCCCCCACCGGTGACAAAGATCGAGGATACCGGCCTGTCTTTGCTTTGGCTGCAAGACCTGGCGTTGAAAATTATCTATTTTGGCGGTTATCTAAACGGTTTCCAGATCGCAGAAAGGATCGCCCTGCCGTTCGCCGGTATTGTTGAATATATTTTAGATAACCTCAAACGGGAGAAATTCGTCGAGGTCAAAACCCAGATGGGTGGATTAGGAGAAGGCGCTTATCAATATGCCATCACCGGCGCGGGGATTGCCAGGGCGCGAGAAGCCCTCGACCGGAGTCAATACGCCGGACCCGCACCGGTCCCGATAGAAGTGTACAACAAATCCATCATCCGTCAGGCCCGCGCCCGCACGAACGTAACCCAACGAGCCATGCGGCAGGCGCTCTCTGGATTGGTGATCGCCACAAAAACATTCCACCAGATCGGCCCAGCGGTCAACTCGGGTACGTCCATGTTCCTGTACGGCCCGCCAGGCAACGGGAAAACTTCCATTGCCCGGGCGATCGGCAACATGCGGGGCAGCGACACGCTGTACATCCCTTACGCCCTCTACATCGACGGGCAGGTCGTAAAATTATATGACTCCGTCAACCACCAACTCTCACCCGATGAAGATTCGACGGCCACAGGCACCGGCTCGATGCGCGCGGCCAGCCGCCGGGACCCGCGCTGGGTGCTCATCCGCAGACCTTTCGTCGTTGTGGGCGGCGAGTTAACGATGGCCGGTCTGGACCTGGTCTTCGACGATACGAATAAATTCTATGAGGCTGCCTTCCAGGTGAAGGCCAACGGCGGCATCTTCCTGATCGACGACTTTGGCCGCCAGCAGGTGCGGCCTCGCGACCTGCTCAACCGATGGATCGTCCCCCTTGAAAACCGCATCGACTACCTCACCCTGCACACCGGCCGTAAAGTCGAGGTGCCTTTCGACGTGCTGGTCATCTTCTCCACCAACCTACCCCCTCGAGACCTCGTCGACGAGGCTTTCCTGCGGCGGCTGCGCCACAAGATCGAAATCCCCGACCCCTCCTACGAAGATTTCCGGGAAATCTTCCAGCGATCTGCCAAGCAAAAGGGGATCCCCTACAACGATCAGGGACTGGCTTACTTCCTGCAGGAGTGGTACATCAAACCCAACCGTAAACTACGCGCCTCTCACCCGCGCGATATCTGCGATCAAATCCTGGATATTTCCGGATATCTATCCGTTCAACCCTCTATGGATCGCGAAATGCTCGACCGCGCTGCCGAGGCCTTCTTCGTCGACCTGTAAGGCATGCTCCAAGATCTACCGACTCCAGCGATATTTGCCCACCGGGGCGCCAGCGCGCATGCCCCGGAAAACACCCTCCCTTCTTTCCAATTGGCTCTAGACCAACATGCCGACGGCATCGAACTAGACGTGACCTTATCGGCGGACGGTCAGGTGGTGGTGATCCATGACTCTACGATCGACCGGACAACGAACGGTGAAGGGACAGTGAAAGGCATGGACTACGCCGCGATCCAGCAGTTCGACGCTGGAAGCTGGTATGGGGAGACATTCGAAGGCACACACATCCCCACTCTAGACGAAGTCTTGGCGCTGGTGGGGGATCGAATTTTCACGAATATCGAAATCAAACCTTTTTATTCACCCATGAGGCAGTTGGTCGGTAGAGTGGCTGAAGTGGTAAGCCATCACGACCTGGGAAAACGGGTGATTTTTTCTTCCTTCAACCCACGAGCCTTGGTGATGGTCCACAGGTTGCTTCCCTCAGTTCCGGTGGGATTCCTGCTCATGCCCGGTTTTTTGGGCGCTTTATTCAAATCTATATTCGGGAAAACCGTTCCTTACAGCTCGCTGCATCCCCATTACAGCGCTGTTTCGCCAAAGATGATTCGGGATGCTGGAAACAACGGCTATAAAATCTTTGCATACACAGTCAACCAGACCGAAGACATGCGGCGTTTATTTACCATGGGCATCGATGGAATCATCACTGACAACCCAGCCCAAGCAATACAAGTTCGTACGGAGGGGGCATGAAAGGAAGAACGCCTGCTCGCGCACTGGCGCTCGCCACCCTACTCGCTTTGCTGATGCAGCCAATGGCTGGTCTGGCGGGACCTATAACACAAGTCTCCCCTGAAACCCGCGCACAAACGCTTCTGGATGACTTAACGCCAGAGGAGCGTGTCGGGCAGTTGTTCCTGGTCGATTTTGACGGTGCTGAGATCGCTGGGGACAGCCCCATCTACGAACTTATCAGCAAGCACCATATTGGGGGGGTCGTGTTGAAAGCTGAGAATGATAATTTCGTGGGGCCAGAGGATACGCTGATCACCGCTTGGGGGTTGATCCAATCGCTGCAAACAGCAGAAGAAACTGCCTCACAAAGAACGTCAGTAAATCCGGTATCCGAGGAAATATTCGCCCCCTCATATATTCCCTTGTTCGTCAGCATTTCACAGGATGGAGATGGCTACCCTCACGATGAAATTCTATCTGGCTTGACTCCTATCCCCAGCCAGCTGGCCATCGGAGCGACCTGGGATACAGACCTGGCCCGCCAGGCAGGAGAAGTCTTGGGAAGTGAACTAAGTGCCCTCGGTTTCAATCTCCTACTCGGCCCTTCCCTGGATATACTCGCTCCCCCCCATCCTGAATATGCAGGAGACCTGGGCGTCCGCAGCTTCGGGGGCAGACCTTATTGGGTAGGGTCTATGGGCAGTGCATTTACTGCCGGTATTCACACAGGCAGCGACAACAAGATGGCGGTGATCGGCAAACATTTCCCTGGATATTCTGGATCCGTCCGCCCACTTGAGGAAGACATCCCGACTGTGTTAAAAACCTTGGAGCAGCTCAAAAGGAATGAACTATCTCCCTTCTTCGCGGTCACGAGCCTGACAAGCGCCCCTGAATCCAGGGTGGATGGCCTACTCGTATCGCATTCCCGTTATACAGCATTCCAGGGAGATGTAAACGCATCCACCCGCCCAATTAGCTCCGACCCGCAAGCTTTCCAACAATTGATAGCACTCCCTGAATTCGCCGACTGGTACGACGGGGGCGGTTTGATGATCAGTGATGAACTTGGTACACGCGCCATCCGACGTTTCTACGATCCGACTGAAGGTTTTTTCAACGCCCGAATCGTAGCCTTGAATGCTTTCCTGGCCGGAAACGATCTCTTGATCCTGGGCGACTACCTGGGAAGCGACGCCCCCGACGAGTATACGACCATCACCCGGACGCTGTCTTTCTTCGCCCAGAAATACCGCGAAGACCCCGCTTTTGCCGACCGCGTAGACAGCGCTGTGCTTCGTATCCTCACCCTCAAGTTCAAACTTTACGGACAATTCACCATCGGAAATGTATTAACGGATGAAAAGGATTTAACGGATATTGGCATGCAGGAGGAGATCACCTTCGATATCGCCCGGAAAGCGGTTACCCTACTAAGCCCTGGCCCTGATGCTTTGGGGACAGTCCTCCCATCTTCTCCCGCACAACGAGAGAAGATCGTTATCATCACAGACAGTTTCCAAGAAAGACAATGCTCCACCTGCTCACAATTCCAGGTGCTGCCTTCCGACTCTCTGGCCTCCGTCGTCAACCGGCTCTACGATCCCGGTGCCGGGGGCTTGATCCTCTCTCGGGATTTACTCTCTTATTCATTTTCCGAATTGAACTTTGCCCTGGATTCTCAAGACGACGAGGAAAATCATGTTGTAGACGCTTTGGAGGCGGCCGATTGGATAATTTTTATTATGTTGAATATCGACCAGGCCCGCCCAACTTCAAGCGCTTTACAGCGTCTCCTCTCAGATCGTCCCGACCTGATTCAAGATAAAAAAACGGTAGTCTTTGCCCTTAACGCTCCTTATTATCTGGATGCAACCGACATCTCGAAGCTGACCGCCTTCTACGGCCTGTACAGCAAACACCCCCAATTCATAGAAGTCGCTGCCCGCCTCTTGTTCAAAGAGGTGACTGCGCCGGGAGCGTCTCCCATTTCTGTTGACGGAATCGGATATGACATCGCTGAGGCGACCACTCCTGATCCGGAGAGAACATTCGGATTGGTCGTGTACACAGCTGCCGCTGGTCCCCCATCGGAAGGGGAGGAAGGGACACCCGAAGCGCCTGTGGACTACCGTGTCGGGGATACGGTTGTGATCGAAACCGATCCAATCCTGGATTATAACGGACACCCCGTGCCGGATAACACCGCCGCAAACATTTCTCTCAATACCACAACCGCAGAAGGCGGCACCAATCCGCGGCAGATCAACGCCCAGACCATTGGAGGTGTTGCTCGCACCTCATTCATCCTCGAAACTGCCGGTGTTTTAGAGATACAAATCACCAGCGGAATTCCAGCAGCCGTATCCGAAGTCGTTCAAATCGATGTAGCCGATGCCGCAGAGGGCGGCCCGGTGGTGGTTACTGGTACACCTGCGCCTACCGATCCTGCTGAAGACACGCCAGCTGCCACACCGACCGTTCCCACCGAAATAAAAGATAAGATAAACTTAGGGGATTGGTTGTTGACCCTGGCAGTAATCACCTTCATCGGCATGTTTGCCTACCAGATCGGAGTGACCTCCGGCCATGTGCGCTGGGGGGTACGATGGGGGCTATCCGCTTTGATCGGCGGTTTGCTCGTGAACACCTATCTCTCCTTTGGGCTTCCCGGCACGCCTATACTGATTATGAAATATGAATTATGGGGGATTGTCATCTTCACCGCCGCCGGAACCCTCCTGGGCTGGTTGGTTGGTTTCATCTGGCGATACTTGAATAAGTAGTAAATTTCCCACTAAAATATCCCTTTGAGAAGAAAAGTAAGCACGCCCATTGTTCTTTCTCTCAGAACAATGGAAACGTTTTCTGTTATTTTGGGTTACTAATTCCGATTTGCTGCTTCTCTTACTCGATGCTCGTTACCGATATGCGGGAAGACATCATTCACAAATGTCTGTTATCGGCAAAATAAGGCGCTTTTTAGTAATGGTTTGAATATTCGGATGCGATACGAAAGGATCGATCATGTCTCAAACTATATCTCACCAAACACCAAGGAGGCGTATTTCAGGTTGGATTGGTATTGGATTCATAGGATTGACCTATGCGACATTATTCGTTCTCAATTACTTGATCCCCCTGAGGGCCGGCAGCTATACGAGTCGAATATGGGAGTGGTCACAGATTGCTCTCACAGCAGCAGCGTTTATCACCTTGATTGTCAAATGGCGATTCATCAAGCCGGGAAATGCCATGGTCGGATTGGTACTCGCCGTTATCAGTGCATCCTCTCGCTGGTTGTACAATTCAGCACTCTTGGGCTACTTAGGGGCAATATGGCTGCGCTTTTTCCTGGAATGCGTGTCGGTGTGGTCATGCTTTCTAGCCGGAAGTTTGCTTTTCAAGGACTTGGACTCCTTCAGAGTTGCAGCGTTCCAACTGCCATTGAAAAGAATCGGTTCGAGTATCTTATTCGGTGTTGCAGCAGGTATCCCGTTCGCAATCATTAACAATCTTTATTTCTACATCAATTCCCATTCGGTACAATTCCAGCGTGTGTTTTCAAGCGCATTCAAAGCCCTCAATGCAGGCATCGGTGAAGAGATCGTTTTTCGTTTCTTTATCCTGGCTCTTTGCTTCACTTTACTGAAATCCAGTGAAACGCCGCGCTTGGTGATAATTGCCTCGGTTACCATGGCCGTTGTACCTCACAGTTTGAATCACTTCCCCGATTTATTCCTGGATAATGCCCTAATGGGCTTTGCCGTGTTTCTGGCCAACGTTCTTTTATTTGGGCTGCCGATGGCATGGCTGCAGATTAGAAAAAACCTCGAAACAGCAATGGCTTTTCACTGGTTTATCGATTTTGCGCGTTTTCTCTTTGGTTTTTAGTGCTTAAAGTCCAAATAGAACAACTACATAAACCATCTCGATGTACTATACGCTGGGATTATCTGACTTGATAGGCGGCTCGATAAAGAAAACCTTTCTACACTTTGGACTCCCCGCTATCCTCCTGGTTTGTTGGTTCCATCTGGCGGAATATAAGAAGGTTGTAGGTTTCCTTATTAGGATGAATAACTGTAGTGACCGGGAATGCCTTGTCTGGGTGATATGATCGCAGCACCAAAATGATACTAATCTGAAATTATTTAATTTTTCTTCTTATATAATAAGGACACGCTTAATAAGGGAGTATTTATGAATGATCTGGTTATCACAATAGTTGCTTCAATAATCGGTTTTATTGTAGGTTTATTAATTGGCATACCTATTCTTCTCATATTTGTGCGACTTGGAAAAAGCGCAAAGCCAAGTGGAAATTGGAAAGCATTGAGTAATGAGGAAATTGATGAAATACGAATCCATTTATCAGAGGTAGAAAAAAGGGCAAGCGGAATCTCAGAAATTTACCGAAGGTGGCATTATTATTGGAATGCTTTATTAGATGCGTGTCAAAAACACAACGCTATTGGTCGTTGGAAAGATGGTACTCCAAAATTTATCATAGAGCGACCCGCTACTGAAGCTGAAATCAAGGAAATTGAAAGAGTTTTACAGTGTTCCTTGCCTGAAAGTTTTCGGCGCGTTCTCCTCACTTACTCTACACGAGTTGAAATTACCTGGCGACTGCAGGATGAAGACAAACCACCAGAGCTATTCCGGAATATATTCAGCGGAGAATGTAGATGGAATTTGCAGGATTTGCCTTCCCTTCAAAAGATCTATCAAGGGTGGATAGATAATTGCTTCCCAAACCCCGATGATACTTACGATGTAGTTTGGCACAACAAGTTCCCGATCGTTGATGTAGGAAATGGCGATTATATCGGTATTGACCTTGGATCAAAAAAGGGTTCTGTTATATACCTCAGCCATGATGATGGAAGAGGACACGGCTATCAATTAGGTCGAAACTTCGAGGACTTCATCGATCGTATTGCCCAGATTGGCTGCCCCGGGTATGAAGACTGGCATTGGTTATCATTCACATCGGATCAGGATAGCATGATCGACCCACATTGCAGGAATGCCAGAGATTGGCGACAATGGTTTGGCCTAATTATCGACACTCCCTTTAACTAACATAGGTGCTTAGTTTTTTTTAACTACGCCGTGCCAAACTGCCTGTCGCCGGCATCTCCCAAACCGGGGACAATGTAGCCGATGTCGTTCAATTTTTCATCGATAGCCGCTATGTGGATGGGCACCTCTGGGTGGTGTTCCTGCATCATTGCCACCCCTTCCGGTGCAGCGATAAGGCCGATGAACTTGATCCGGCTGACTCCCCATTTCTTGAGGATATCCAGCGTGGCCACGGCCGAGCCGCCGGTCGCCAGCATGGGGTCCAGCACCAGGCAGACCTTGACCGTCGGCGCAACAGGCAGCTTGTTGTAATATTCCACCGGTTGGAGGGTCTTCTCATCCCGGTAGAGGCCGATGTGCCATACTTCGGCGTTAGGCATCAGTTCCCAGATTCCCTCCACCATCCCCAAACCGGCGCGCAGAATCGGCACAAGACCAATCTTCTCTTGAAGCTCCACCCCGACAGTCTCCCCCATCGGTGTCGTGATAGACAATGGGGTCGTGGCGAGATCGCGTGTGGCTTCGTAGGCCAACAGGGCAGCGATCTCACGGGTCAATTCACGGAACTTCTTGGGTGAAGTATTGATATCTCTCAGTTTGGTTAATTTATGGGCGACGAGGGGGTGGGCAGATTCAAATACGTTCGACATGTTACACTCCTGTGCAAAATTGCAGGTATTATATCTTAATGGCGGGAATGCTTGCACATCACCTGGACGCCGGGTTCTGTGGACATGTTGTATAATCGATGATATGAGCGACCCACAAGACCGTGTTCTCAACCCTTCGCCACGCCCGGAAGACCAATACGATAAAAGCCTGCGACCCAAGTCCCTGGTAGCATTGATCGGGCAGGATAAAGTCAAGGAGAACCTCGCCATCCTGGTCGAAGCCGCCAAGAGGCGCAGCGAACCGCTCGACCACGTCTTGTTCTACGGCCCGCCTGGCCTGGGGAAAACCACACTGGCGCACATCCTGGCGAACGAGATGGGCGTGAACATCAAGGTTACGGCCGGGCCCGCCGTCGAGCGACAGGGTGACCTGGCCGCCATCCTAACGAATTTACGGGAAGGGGACGTGTTCTTCATCGACGAAGTCCACCGTCTGGGACGGGCTGTGGAAGAAGTACTCTACCCGGCCATGGAAGATTATTCGCTGGACATCGTTATCGGCAAGGGACCCTCGGCGCGCTCGATCCGCTTGAAATTACCCCACTTCACCATCATTGGGGCAACGACGCGCCTGGCGCTCGTCACGGCGCCCTTGCGCGCCCGTTTCGGGGCCGTGTTTCGCCTGCGCTATTACGAGTTATCCGCCATGCAGACCATCGTGGAACAGGCGGCCAAACAACTCGAAGTGAAGACCGACCAGAGTGGGGTCGAAGAGATCGCCCAACGGGCGCGGGGCACCCCACGCGTAGCCCTGCGTTTGCTACGGCGGGTACGCGATTTCGCCCAGGTACGGGCAGACGGGACCATCACTGCCGAGGTCGCCCAGAATGCCCTCAGCCTCATGGAAGTCGATCCGCTGGGGCTGGATGATATGGACAGGCGGGTCTTGCGGGCGGTCATTGAAAAGTATAACTGCGGACCGGTGGGCTTGAATACCATCGCCGCTTCGGTGAGTGAGGAAGCCGACACCATCATGGACGTCGTGGAGCCCTACCTGCTTCAACTGGGTTTCCTGGAACGGACTTCGCAGGGGCGTCTGGCCACCGAAAAGGCTTGCGAGCACCTGGGATTGCCCTACCCGAAAGATAAACCTGCCCGGCTGTTTTAGATGAACACCCTCCAGATCGGTAAAGGAATCATGGTTTTAGGCGCAGTCCTGGTTGTGGTGGGCGGCGGGTTGTACCTGGCGGGGAAGTTTGGGCTCCCCCTGGGGCGGCTGCCGGGAGACATCCGCATCGAGTGGGAAAACTTCACTTGTGTCTTTCCCCTGGCGACGATGATATTGGTTTCGATTGTCCTCACCATCGTCCTCAATCTACTGGCGAAATGGTTGAATAAATAATCCAGGGATTAATTATCGGGAATCAGGTAATCAGGTGTTTCCCAATCACTCATTGACCAATATCTGATTACGTTTGAGATCACGCTTTTTAATGAAAAACAGAACGCCCCCAACCTTGAGACTCTCCGATTACGATTACGACCTTCCCCCCGAACGCATCGCCCAGACACCCATCGAGCCGCGCGACGCCTCCCTGCTGCTGGTCCTCGACCGTGGTTCAGGGCACCTCACCCACACGCAATTCAATCGAATCGGTGAATACTTGCAACAGGGAGATTTGCTCGTCATCAACCAAACGCGCGTCATCCCTGCCCGTTTGTACGGCAAGAAAACGTTCACTGGCGGGAAAGTGGAAATCCTGCTGCTCAACCGGCGGGACGACCAGACCTGGGAGATCCTCGTGGGTGGGAAGGGTATGACGGTGGGGAAAGGCATTGCCTTCAAAGGCGGGTTGGGAGCGGAAGTCGTAGAGGTCTTGGACGGCCCCCGCCGTCTGGTACGCTTCGACCAGCCGGTCGAATCTTTACTCGATTCCATCGGCCATACACCCCTGCCACCCTACATCCACGAAAAGCTGGAGAACCCAGAACGCTACCAGACTGTCTACGCAGAGATACCAGGTTCGGCGGCTGCACCCACAGCGGGGCTGCATTTCACACCCCGGTTGATCGAGCAACTGAAGGATCAGGGGATTCAATTTGCGGAGGTCACCCTGCACGTTGGTTTGGATACCTTCGCCCCGGTGACTGAAGAGGACGTGACCCAACACACCATCCACACCGAATGGTGCCGGCTGCCAGCAGAGACGGTCGAGGCGATCAACCACACCCGGCAGGCAGGCGGGCGCGTTGTGGCGGTGGGGACGACCAGCGTGCGTGTCATAGAGACCGGTGGGAACAGGGGAGACAAAGCGGGGGAAGTCCTCCCATTCGAAGGACCGACAAACCTGTACATCTATCCAGGCTATCCATTTCAGGTTGTCGATGCAATGATCACGAACTTCCACCTGCCGCGCTCGACTCTCCTGCTACTCGTCAGCGCTTTTGCGGGGCGGGAAGCAATCCTCCAGGCTTATAAGACCGCCATCCAGGAAAAATACCGCTTCTATTCTTTCGGAGATGCCATGCTGATTGTCTAGACAAGGAGTTAGAGACCAGCGGAATAAGCTCAACCAATCCCACAGGAACTTTCTTGTATAATTAAGTATTGTCTTTCTCATCTATTCTGGAATAGAGGCATGGAATGCGAATCGTCGAATTAATCGAGAAAAAGCGTGACAAATTCGAACTCACCACCGAAGAGATCAACTATTTCATCGACGCTTACACCCGGGGAGAGGTGCCCGATTACCAGGCCTCGGCCTGGGCGATGGCCGTGTTACTCAACGGGATGACCCCGCGTGAAACGACCGACCTGACCCTCGCCATGGCGCACTCCGGGGACATCTTAGATCTCTCTGACGTGGTGGACATTGCCGTGGATAAACACTCGACCGGAGGCGTCGGCGATAAAACCTCCCTGGTCGTCTTGCCGGTAGTAGCGGCCTGCGGCTTACCGGTCGGGAAAATGTCCGGCCGGGGATTGGGATTCAGCGGCGGCACACTGGATAAAATGGAAGCCATCCCCGGCTTCCGCTGTGACCTGACCACTGATGAATTCAAACAACAGCTGCGAGACATCGGCCTGGTGCTGACAGGCCAGACCGGCGATCTGGCACCTGCCGATAAAAAATTATATGCCTTGAGGGACGTGACCGGCACCGTGCCCTCGCTTCCTCTAATTGCTTCTTCGATCATGAGTAAAAAGATTGCCGGAGGTGCACAGCGTCTCGTGCTGGACGTCAAAATGGGTTTAGGGGCCTTTATGACAACAATGGAGGCTGCCCGCGAGCTTGCCCAGGCGATGGTGGATATCGCTCGTCTGGCGGACCGCCAGGCGGTAGCGCTTCTCTCGGACATGAACCAGCCCTTAGGTTTCGCCGTGGGGAACGCCCTGGAAGTGAAAGAAGCCATCGACACCCTCCACGGCGGCGGCCCGCACGACTTCCGCGAACACGCCCTGGAAGTCACCTCCCACCTGCTTGTTTTGGGTGAAAAAGCCGCTAAAGAAAAAGAAGCTCGCCAGATGGCCGAAGAGACGATCAAGGACGGGCGCGCCTGGGAGAAGTTCCTGCAGCTCGTCACCGCCCAGGGGGGAGATGTCTCTTACGTCGACGACCCCAGTAAACTGCCCAAGGCCAAGATAATCGAAACCGCCGACGCCCCGCAGAGCGGCTTCCTCTCAGGAATCAACGCCAAGGTGTTCGGAGAAACCGCCGTGACGCTCGGCGCAGGGCGAGCCGCTAAAGGCGATCCCATCGACCTTTCGGTGGGAATCGTGACGCACTGCAAGGTCGGGGATGAAGTCAAGGCGGGAGAACCGCTCTTCACGGTGCACGCGAAAGACAAGGCTTCATTGGCGGCAGCCCGGCAGGCTTTGTTGGAAGCCCACAGCTGGAGCGACACCCCCGTCGACCCGCTGCCGCTGTTCTATGGGGTGGTGAAATAGATCGCTTATATTATTTCAATCTTATCTATTGAAGTGTTAAGTATTCCTCGCCCGAATCAAAGCGGCAAGTATCGTTATTTCTGGAAGTTGAAATCTAATGGCTTGCGTTACTTGCTGGGAGTGGAACTTGAAAACGCCATTACAAACAAAACAATATTAGCAAGATATTAACAAATTTCGAATACAATCCCCCCGGCCAAGCACACGCTTTGTTCGCTGGCCTTTATCGTTCTACTCGTTTTGCAACGAAGTTGATAGTGCCTGTGCGCATACTTCACATATACCATTTTTTGACAATCGTAAAGGATTAAAATACTTTACCAAATGCATTCTACCAAAGAACTTCTCGGGTGCATCTTCTCGATAGCCAATCTTCTGACATATAACACATTGAACCAACCACTTTCGCGTCCTTGGGTCATTCAAATGCCATTCTGGATCGTAAACTTCACTCTTCATGTATGATAAATAATCTCTTGGTTAATTTCTTCTTTTTTCTAAATCCTTAAATAACTTAGCCAGCTAAACAGATGTATAGTAGAATTCTTATTGGATAAAATATACTCTAACAACATTATACCGGAGAACATTGCACGCGGCGCCATGGGTGCTGACGCTTTATGTCAGTCACAATATGTGTCGCTCCTATACATTAAAGATGAGGATAATTCTTAGCTTCACTCTGAATAACAAATCAAAAAAAAGCGGCTGAAAGAATTCAATCAGCCGCTTACCTTCTGAGTCAATCGAACCTCAATGCATTCGATTATAAAGCTTTATACCCCGCCATCCAGGTCAACCCGATCGTCCCTGGGCCGGTATGCGTTCCGACTGCGGGGCTGAGGCCGGTCACAATCGTTTTCTCGGGTTTGACGACGTCAGCGACCCTGGCGAGTAAATCCTTCGCTTCATCTTCGATGTTGGCGTGCAGGCAAGCCAGATAGACCGGTTTCTTGTCTCCGATGCGTTCCAGGGCCAGCTCAACCAGGCGGTCAATGGACTTCGAGCGAGTGCGGATGCGCTCCAGGGGTTCGATGCGCCCGCCCCGCACCTCCAGCACTGGTTTCATCTGCAGCATCGTGCCAACCCACCGGCTGGCCCCGCCGATACGCCCGCCCCTGTGCAGGAATTCAAGCGTATCCACCGTAAGAATCAGATCGGTATAATCCCGCAGCTTTTCAGCCAGCGCCTTACATTCTGCCAGGCTGGCCCCGTTCATGGCCGCTTCCCCCACCGCCATGATCTGCCATCCCGTTTGCATTGAAGTCGACAAAGAGTCGACCAATTCGATGTTGGCATCCGGCAGCATCGCCATGGCCTGATTCATCGAATCGATTGTGCCGGACAGCTGGTTGGATATCGGCATGCAGAGGATGTCGTATCCTTTGGCCAGGTAATCATCGAAAATATCCTTGCAGACCGTCGGGGTGGGTTGTGAGGTCGTCGGCATAACTTTGGCCGTCGACAGGCGTTCGTAGAACTGGTTGGGGGTGATATCTATGTCATCGACGAGTTCCTCTTCTCCCCAAATCACGACGCAGTGGGCCACCTTGATCACATATTTGTCTATAAATTCCTGTGGCAAGTGGATGGTGCTGTCGGTTACAATTGCGACTTTATTCGCCATAAGAACATCTCCTCATTAAAATGTATCGACTGGAGTTAATGAATTTCCTTGCAACAATAATAAAACACGATAGGGGAGTTGAAGTTACGGACAAGAATAGAAGGGAGATGATGGATGGCTCTTACACAAAAAAGCGCCAGCAATGAACTGGCGCTTGAAATTAATTATTCTGAAATTTGATTACTTCCCACTCACCCCCGCCCGCTCTCCCCGGAATTGGGTCTCGTAGAGCTGGGCGTAGAGGCCGCTTTCCTTGATGAGCGTATCGTGAGTGCCCTGCTCCACCAATTTCCCCTCGTCCAATACGAGAATCTTATCCGCCGCCAGGATGGTGGAGAGGCGGTGGGCGATGACTATGCTGGTGCGCCCCTTCATGAGGGGTTCCAGGGCCGCCTGGATGAGGGCCTCGCTGGTCGAGTCGAGATGGGAGGTGGCTTCGTCGAGGATCAGGATGCGGGGGTCTTTGAGTACGACGCGGGCGATGGCCATGCGCTGTTTCTCCCCGCCGCTCAAGCGGTAGCCACGTTCCCCCACAACAGTATCCAAACCGTTGGGCAGTTTGCCGATAAACTCATCGATGTTGGCGGCTTTGGTAGCCGCTTCCAGTTCGGCGTCGGTGGCGTCCTGGCGGGCAAAAACTAGGTTGGCGCGAATCGTGTCGTGGAAGAGGTAGGTCTCCTGGGTGACCATGCCGATCTGCCCGGCGAGGGATTCCTGGCTTACGTCCCGCAGGTCGTGCCCGTCCAGGGTGATGCGCCCCTGAGTGGGGTCGTACAGACGCGGCAGGAGGTAGGTGAGGGTCGTTTTCCCGCCCCCGCTGGGGCCCACCAGGGCGACCAATTGTCCCGGCTCGATCTCGAAGTTCAAATCCTTCAAGGCCCAGCGGCGGGTGGGAATGAAGGCGGGGATAGCCTCTTTATCTTTGCCGTTTTCACCTTCACCATTCCCACCAGCATGGATTATGATCCCCAGCCGTTCGTTGGCTTCCATGTAGTCGAAGGAGACATCCTCAAACTTGATGTGCCCTTGGGCCTCTTCGAGCACGACGGCCTCGTGTTTATCTTCGATCTCCACGGGCAGGTCGAGGTATTCGAAGACCCGCTCGAAGCTGACCATCGAGGTGACGAACTCGACCTGGACATTGGTCAGGGCGGTGAAGGGGCCGTATAGTCGGCTGAGATAAGCGACGAAAGCGACGATGGTGCCTGCACTGATGACGCCGGTGAGGGTCATGTAGCCCCCCGCCCAGTAATTGAGGGCTATGCCGATGGTGGCGGCGATACCCATGCCCATAAAGAACCATCGGGCGGTCAAAGCGCGCTTGACGCCGATATCGCGCACCTTGATATTGATCTGGCGATAGCGCTCGCTCTCATGTTTCTGGCGGCCAAAGGTCTTGACCAGCAAGGCCCCATTGATGGTCAGCGTTTCGGTGATGATGCTGCTCATGTCGGCGTTGTATTCCAGCGACTGGCGGCGCAGTTTGCGGAACTGACGCCCAATCCGGCGTGCCGGGAGGATAAATAGAGGCAGCACGATGATGGACAACAACGCCAGCCGCCACTCGATGGAGAACATCACAATCAGGGTGGCAACCAGCGTAATCGTATTGGTAACAATATTCGGCAGGGTGTTCGTCACTGTGCTTTGGGCGCCGACCACGTCGTTGTTGAAACGTGAGACAATCTCGCCGCGGCGGGTGTGGGTGAAAAAGCGTAGAGACATACTCTGCAAATGCTGGTAGAGTGCCTCTCGCAGGTCGAAGATGATCCCTTCGCCCATCTTGGCGCTGAAGTATCGCTGCAGCACGTCGATCAGGTTCGTGAAGATAGGAATGCCAATCATTCCAATGGCGAGGTAGTTGAGACGGTCGAAATCTTTATTGGGGATGACGGTATCGAAAAGGTCCCGGTAAAGCAGGGGAGGAATCAGGTTGATCAACGAGGTCAGGATAATGGTCGACAAGACCAGGATGATGTGGCCCGTGTATGGTTTTGCATATCTATAGACGCGTTTGATCAATTCCCGGGTGATTTGGGGTTTGGCCTCATCATCAGCCATCCTGCCATGCATATGCCCCATTCGCATCATAATCATAAAAACTCCTTGTCAGGTAGTCAGGTAATCAGTTTATCAGGCAATCAGGGATTTGAAATTCTTGCTTCCTGGCTGCCTGATTCCTGGGCAACTTATCACTAAAGAACAATCAAGCCCAGGCGCGCCCCGATGCGGACGGCCTCTGTCCGGTTGGTAGCGCCCAACTTGGTATAGATCGAAGAAACATGGAACTTGACCGTGTGTTCGCTGATGGACAACTCCAGGGCTATCTGTTTATTTGCCAGCCCTTCGGCCAGCAGGTCGAGCACCTCCATCTCTCGCTCGGTGAGTTCCTCCACCAGGAAGTCCTCGGAAGCGGTGGGGATCGCCCGACCGATGAGCAGCTGGAAGAAAGCTGGTGCCCCCACCATCAGACCCTGGTAAAGGGCATAGATTGAGGCAAGCAACTCCTCCTCGGAGGCGTCCAGGGGCAGCAAGCCCCAGGCACGCAGAGGCAGCCCAACCAAGCCTTGGGCGGCGACGGTTTCATCTGAGAGGAGGAGGACTGCCGGGGCGGGGTCGGCCTGGCGCGCCATTCTTTCCAGGTCCGGGCGCGCCGCCGCTTCCGCCAGGGCGACGAGGATGTCGGTCTCCGGCGGAAGCGTTTCCAGTTCGGATAGGTCGGACGCTTCTGCAGTCACATCGATATGTTCGTCTGCCGTCAGCAGGGTTCTCAGCCCGGTCCTCACCGCCAGGGTGGGGGCCAGGATCACCACTCGGATCAAATCAATTTCTCCGTTTCACGTTCCCCATGATTGTACCGCTCGATGAGGTCTTGTGCCACTGCGCTGGGAAACACAACACCTCGGTCGCCCTGGATATCCTCTACAAGTTCAGCGAATATTCCCTTTAGTTTAATCGTCTTCGTCGTCTTGTTTCTCCCCCCGGACAGACCGACGAGGACGGTGTCCCCTTCGACTCCTGTGGTCCCTACCAAAAACCCCGTACATCACGTGGGGACCATGGTAGCGTCTGCGGCGGGGAGACTCTTTGCGTTCGGCGATGGTGACCTTGACGGTCTTGGGTGTGCCACCGCGCAGGACTTCCGCCGAAGCATCCTGACCAACGACTTCTCCGGTCAGCAGGGCCATGAGTTCGTCGTGAGATTCTGCAGATTCGCCGTTCAACCCGACGATGATGTCGCCAACGAGCAGTCCACCTGCGGCTGCCGGGCTGTCTTCTTCCAGGCTGACGATCAGGAGTCCCTGGGCTTGTTCGCGCCCTAAAGCTTTCTGGGCTTCTTCTGCTACCTCGACCATCTGGCTGCGGATGCCGAGGTAGCCGCGCTTAACGCTGCCGTGCTTTTCGAGTGAATCAGCGATCTTCTTTGCCAGTTCGATGGGGATGGCAAGGGAGCTGCCGTGCCCCAGGCCGGAAGTGTTGATTCCCACGACTTTGCCGTCTACGTCGACGAGCGGCCCGCCGGAGAAACCCGGATAGGGGACCGCGTCGGTGCGGACGTATTTCTCCAGCATCCCGCCGCGGCGGGTGCGGGTGGGGCCGCCGACGGCGCTGACCACCCCCAGGCTGGCCTGGACCCCACCGGAGGTGGGTCGCCCCAGGGCAAGGACGAGCTGCCCGATGCGGGGGTCGCCGTCCGATTCCATGGGGACGGCGCCGGCTTTCTCCAGCTTGAGCAGGGCCAGATCGCTGCCGGGGTCGCGCCCGAGGATTTCGGCGGAAAGTTCCCTGCCGTCGGGCAGGATCACCAGGATGTCTTCATCTACTTCCACAACGTGGCTGGCTGTGAGGACAAGCTCCTTGCTCAAGGCGATACCGCTGGCGGGGATGCGCCTGCGGGCGTCGACCAATACGGTCGACCTACCGGCCTTTTCGACCGCGTCAGCCATGGCGTTGGAGAGTTCGCTTAAGATATTTTTAGCCATTTACTTTTTCTCCTTTTATCATCTTATCAGGCTTTGTTAACGTGGAGGGATATTAGCTACATTTTACGGGCGCAGCATGCGCGGCAAGGCTTTGCCGACGCCCTTACATTACAGTTTCCACATTGAGAGTATACAAAAAGACCCTGCCGGGCACATCAGGTGTTTGGGCAGGCGGGGACCTAATCGTTTGGGTAGTTGCTTCCAGGCTGTTTTTTGGATCCAGGAGAATGAATGGGAAACTAACTTATCTTGTATCTAGATACAATCAATCAATAAAAGGGATTTGCTCTATCCTATCCCACGTGTCGCCGTCCATTATTCCCCTCATTATTAGATTTAAGTCATTGGTATTTCCCAGATGATTGAAGGGGAGCCAGACCTTTACCTTATTACTCAATTTCACCCTTTATGTGGCTGTTTGTCCTACGAATACGTTGGGCTATCCACTGTAGAGCCCCACTTTGTTTCAGCAGGATAACAAAAAGAAGTAATGCGCCGTAGCTTAGCAACTCTATCAATAAAATACGGATGGTCTCCTCTGTGAACGGCGGGGGGAGATCTTTCACGACCGAGAACCAGGGGATCGGCAGCGCCAACCTGGCCTCGGAGAAAGGCCAAAACATCAAGAGGCCTTTCCCGTGATTATAAAATGTATCTAGCAACAGGTGGCTCAGCCAGGCCAGACAACCCGCGATGATGACCTTCCATCCCCCAAGCTTTTCAATCACATTTTTACTGCGGGAAAAAAGCAGGATGAGGATAGAGATTGCGAGCAGGTTCGTAAAGATACTGTGGCTGATGTAGTAGCGGTCGTGCCCCCAATACGGTATGTGAAAATCTGGAACGAGTGACAATGCGCTGAAGGCGACGAAATAGAGGATCTTCCACGGCGTTTTTTTCTTTTCAGGCATAGAAACGATGCCAATAGAGATACCGGTCAGTACGTGTCCAACTGGGGTCATAAGCTCCTCGGAATATAAAAAGCTGACCCATTATACAAGAAAACCATTCTATCTCTCTGTGGAGAATGCAGACGAAACGAATTTTCACGCATTCTCCCTAAGTAAGCCGAAGGCTTACGACTGTGTCTTAGTGGTTTGATATTTAAAGAGAAATATCTATCCTCATATTCAATTCAACATTTTAAGCCCCCACCCGTTTACATTCACCTCATCTTCAAGTACACTTACCTTATCCCGATCACCCGATCCCTGAGTAACTGATTACCCAATCACTATCCCTACCGAGGTGCATATGAAACATCAGAAAGGATGTGTAGAAGTGATCACCGGTTCGATGTTCTGCGGCAAGACCGACGAGATGATCCGGCGGCTGCGCCGGGCCGAGATCGCCAAACAAAAGGTTCAGGTCTTTAAACCTGCCATCGACCAGCGCTACGACGAGGAGATGGTCGTCTCCCACGCCGGGACCTCCTTCGACGCTGTACCCATCGAAAAAGCATCCGACATCCGCGATAAGCTGGCCTCAGACACCACCGTGGTCGCCATCGACGAAGCCCAATTCCTGGATAAGGAACTCATCCCCCTGGTGAACGAACTTGCCAGCGAAGACCTGCGCGTCATCATCAGCGGTCTGGATCTCGATTTCCGGGCTGAACCCTTCGGACCCATGCCGGCCCTCATCTCCCAGGCGGAGCACGTCGATAAACTCCACGCCATCTGTATGGTATGCGGGGAAGATGCCTCTCGCTCCCAGCGGCTCATCAACGGCCAACCGGCGCATTACGACGACCCCGTCGTCATTATCGGCGCAGACGAGATGTACGAAGCCCGCTGTCGTAAATGCCACGTCGTGCCCTATGATTGACCCAGGCATATGTTATGGAAAACGAGAGTTATAAAAAATTCCTCGCCGAAGTTCTCATCACCGAGGAGCAGATTAACGACCGCGTCCGCGAGTTGGGGGCGGAGATCAGCAAAGATTTCTGCGGTGAAGAGCTGCTGCTCGTCTGCATCCTACGCGGTGGGGTCATCTTCCTCACCGACCTGATGCGCTACATCACCATCCCCCACGCCATCGACTTCATGGCTATTTCCTCTTATGGGTCAGGAATCCGCGAGTCCACCGGCACGGTGCGCATCACCATGGACCTGACCACCAACATCCACAACCTCAACGTGCTCCTCGTCGAAGACATCGTCGACAGCGGCCGCACCATCGCCAACGTCATCGAAATGCTCGAGACCCGCCACCCCAAGAGCCTGTACGTCTGCACACTGCTGGATAAGACCGCCCGGCGTGAGTGCGAAGTTCCTATCCATTACGCTGGTTTCGATATCGAGGATAAATTCGTGTTCGGGTACGGCCTCGACCTGGACGAACACTACCGCAACCTGCCCTTCATCGGCGTGGTCGACCTCAACGAGTACTCCCCCCAGGAATGATTCCATGCCTAACGCCCCCCACTCACCCGACGACGAAAAAGCCGGCCTCACTGCCTATGCAGGCCGTTGGGTTGCCCGACTGTGGGGGCGTATCGTCGGCCAGGGAGGAACGCCAGAACAAGCCCAAGGCGCTGCCAAATCCGCCCGACATAAAGAGAACCCCCACATCGATTACGTGCCCACTAAATCGCCCCTTAATTTCTCCCCCATCTTAGGTCAGGTCAGGGAGAGTCTCCCTGAAAAATCGGTCGTCTATCTCGTCGGTGGGGCAGTGCGGGATGCCCTCCTCAATATCGAAGCCCACGACCTCGATTTTTCTCTCCCCAAGAACGCCATCAAGGCCGCCCGACGGGTCGCCAATGCTTTGAAGGGAGCTTTCTACGTGATGGACGAAGAACACGAGACCGGGCGCGTCGTTTTGGTGGGGATCGACGGGGAACGGACAATCCTCGATTTTACCGCCATGGTCGGCCCCACCCTCGAGGACGACCTCCGGGGGCGGGATTTCACCATCAACGCCATGGCCGTGGACGTACGCAACTCCCAGCAACTCCTCGACCCTCTCGGCGGCCTGAACGACCTTTTGAACAAGGTCCTGCGGGCCTGCTCGCCTTCTGCCTTCCAGGATGACCCCGTCCGGGTCTTCCGGGCGGTTCGTATGGCCTTGTCTTACCAGCTGCGGATGGAAGATAATACCCGCTCCTGGCTCAAATCTGCCGTTCCAGAGCTGCCGTCTGTCTCCATTGAAAGGATCCGAGACGAACTCTTCAAGATCCTCGATGGACTCCACCCAGCCGCTGCCATCCGGACCCTGGACGTCCTTGGGGCACTCGACCACCCCTTGCCGGAATTGGAGTATTTGAAGGGAGTATCCCAATCCAAGATCCACACGGGCGACGCCTGGGAGCATACCCTCCACACCCTCCAGGGGTTGGATACAATCTTAGGATTGTTGGATAAGGCCTACGTCCACGACAACGAAGCCGGGGGGAACATTTCCAGCGGGATGATCTCTGGAGGGCTGGGCCGCTTCCGCAATCAGCTTACTGAACACCTCGAAACGCCCCTCACGACCGAACGAAGTTCCCGTTCCTTGCTCTTCCTCGCCGCGCTGTATCACGACATCGCCAAGCCCCAAACGCACCAGGTGTACGAAGACGGCAGGGTACACTTCCCCGGCCACGAGGAAGCGGGAGCAGGTGTGGCTGCCAAACGTGCCGCTGCCCTGCGCCTGAGCAAGGTCGAGGTTGACCGCCTCAAGACCATCGTCCGTTACCATAAAGGTCCCTGGAACTTTGCCAAAGTGGGAACATCTCCCTCCCGCCGGGATATCTACCGCTTTTTCCGCGACACAGGCCCCGCCGGGGTTGACATCTGTTTATTGGATATCGCCGACATCCTCGCCATCTACACCCCCACCGACCTCCAGGACGCCCTCCCCAGGCACCTAGATGTCGTCCGGTCGCTGTTAGAAGCCTATTGGGACCAGCACGACGAAATCATCTCTCCCCCGTCCCTGCTGGATGGGAATGACCTGATGAAAGCCCTTAAACTCAGACCCGGACCCCGGATCGGTGAACTTCTGGAAGCCATCCGCGAGGCCCAGGCACTGGGGGAGGTTAAGACCAAAACTGAAGCGATTCAATTTGGGAGGGGAAAAATGGAAAATCCTAAGAAATAACACAAATATGTGATCTTCACAGTCCGGTTTATGCCAGCGTCAGTAAAAATCAATCATTTTCGCACTAATTCATTCTTTTTAATAAATTCTTCAACGATTTCCTTTTTAAACAGGCCAGGGCCAATTTCGAGGGCATTCGCTGCGCCTGCTGCGATACCCAACTGCAGTGCATCAATAACGCTGTCCCCCCTTTCAAGTCCAACGCAAAAAGCGCCCAACAATGCATCGCCGCTTCCCACAGAACTGACAGACGTTATCTTTGGGGGCTGCAGATGCCATACCTCATCCTTGGCAGCCATGACAGCGCCATCCCTGCCCAAGGTAATGATTGCGATCTCGCATGAATCCCGGATTTTCTTCACGGCCGAAATCGCACCTTTCGTCGTTTGAAGATCCAGGCCCAGAAGTTCGCCAGCTTCCTGCTGATTAATCTTCACCATAAATGGCTCAGCCGCGATCGCCTCTCTGAGAAATTTTCCACTCGCGTCGATAAACGCGGGCACACGATGCTTATTTGCCAGCCGAACGAGACGAGCATACGCATCGCCTGGTGCACCGATTGGCAAACTGCCACTCATCGTCACAAAGCTTGCATGGGGCAATAACTCTTCGGCTAACTTCTCGAATTGGTTCCAGGTCTTCCCATTGATTTGAGTCCCTGCTTCATAAAGTTCCGTAATCGTGCCAACTGAACCATCGATTACGGATAGACACGAGCGCGTTTCACCGTCGCTCCAGGCTGCCCGACAGGGGATATTTTCTTTTTCTAGCTGCTCTAAAATCCATTTTCCCGCATGGCCGCCCAGGAGCATACCGGCGCAAACAGGTCCGCCCAGGATCTTGATGCTTCGAGCGACATTCACCCCTTTCCCGCCGGGGAGGACCACCAGACGTTGGGGGCGATGGATGCGGCCGATGAGATAGCGCTCTACCACGGCGGTCTTATCAATCGAGGGATTGGGGGTGAGAGTCAATATATATTTACCCATGGATCTACCTATAAGAAATCACGAGATCAAGGAGCTTCGTAGGATGGATACCATTCGACTTTATAATCAGGGGGGGAAATCAAGTCTGTGAACGGCCGGGCAGCGCGGTTACACACCTCGCCTAATTTCGCCATCCGCTCTCTGGCGGTTGTCGTCAAGAATTGTCTGCGTTCTGGTCCGGTAACACCAACGGCTTCTTTCCAGATAGCCCGTCCAGCCATCACGCCGCTGGCGCCCGCTTCGCACGCGATTTGAGCCTGTTCCAGAAAAGTCTCAAAATCGACACCGGCCGAGAGCAACAACCAGGGAATGCCGCACGCCGCGCTAACCTCCTGGCATGCTGCGCGCCAAACTTCCTTATCTTTCTCCTGCGAAACATCCACGGGGAATTCCAGCTTGAGTATGTCGGCGCCGAATGCAGAGAATTTCTTCGCTATCGTTGTGATTACCTGGCGGCGTTCGTCGGATGATAATTTTCGAAGGTTGGGGTCGATCGAATAAGTGAGGGGTTCCAAATAGAAAGGAATATCGAATTTCGTGCAAGCCTGGGAGACCTCCGAGACCAGCTTCTCTTGGTTGCTCGCGTCCGGGGAATCGGGGTGGTAATAGACCAGCAGCTTGACACCTGATGCACCCATTCTGCAGGCTTGTCCCACCGACCATCCATCGAGAATCCGGCTGGTGCGGTTGTGTGCATCCCCAGAATATCCCGTCGCATCCAGGGTGAGGATCAATCCCGTATTTCCCGGCACAGAGAAATCCCCCATGAATTGGACTGCGCCTGTCTCTGGATCCAGCAGGATCGCGGACGCTTCCGGGGCAAGGGCAGCAGAAACGTCGTGTTTTATCGTAATGATGTCCTGGATGGAAACACTTTCGGGATCATCAGGGGATAAAGCCCGGCGTAAATTCCCCCGGTGGTCGAGGGCCAGGATGCAAAAAACTTTTTTTTCTGTACAGGCCGTCTGGATTCTTCGCCATTTTCCAATTGAAATCGTCACAAAATCTCTCCGCTCCTTGTGTTGGGGAATGGTGACACTTACTCCCCACACAAGATTATTTTCTTATATCGAAGCTTCCCCCTTTCAATTTTCTTAAATACAGCAGGTGCTTCTTTTAATTTAAAACGATGGCTGATCATTGAGGCAGGATCCAGCGATCCATCTGCCAGCCTGGAGATGCCTTCATGCCATTCGTGGCCTGGAAAAGGGGCTGAATACGACATCCACGTTCCGCGCACATCCAGCTCTTTCCTAGCAATCGATTCAATCAGCGTAGCGGGTAAGGCGGCATCCGAGGGTAAATTCCCCACACATACCACCACACCCCCTGGTCGGGTCACCCTCACGGCATCGGTCAGGGTATCGATAGTGCCGGCTGTCTCGAGGGTGAGATCGACACCCTCCCCGGTCTGTTCGCGTGCGATACGCTCGGTGTCTTCTTTTCCAGCATCGACGGTAATGTCGGCGCCTAATTTTTTCGCAAGCTGCAGCTTCTCACTATCGACATCAGACGCAATCACCAGGGAAGCGCACTTGATTTTGGCCCATTGGATGACGAACATGCCAATCGATCCACTCCCCAAAACTGCCACACTCATATCTTCTGCAAGGCCTCCTCGCTCCAAGGCGTGCAGCGCTACCGAGGAGGGTTCGATTAGGGCAGCATGTTCAAACGCCAGGTCATCTGGGATTTCAATCAGGTTGCTTCGAGGTACGGCAACTTTTTCAGCAAAGCCGCCGTTGCGTCGAGAACCAATGAATGAGTAATACTGGCATCCCGAGTATCTCCCTTGAAGGCACATCGGGCAGTCCATACAGGGGATGAGGGGAACGACAGACACCCGTTTCCCCAGCCATTCACCGTAGACTTGTTCCCCCACTTCGGATACTACTCCGGCGATCTCATGTCCCAGGATTATCGGGTACGTATGCGCCTCTGCATGGACGACGCGGCGGATATCCGATCCGCAGATCGAAACGGCTTTGACATCGACGAGGACCTCTCCCAGATAGGGAACGGAGTCTGGAAAATCCTTATCGAATACTATTTTCTTGGGGCTTTCTAAAACGACAGCCTTCATGGGTATTAACCTTTCACAACAAATAAATTTCTCATACTACGGCAGTCCATCCACGTTGTGAAAAAATGTGTCACGATCCGTAGGTATATACTCTCCATCCTCGACGAGGATGATGGAGATGGCTGATTCGGGACAAACTGAAACACACAATCCACAGCCATAGCAGACGTGTTGGTCCACGACATACCTTTCATTGGCAGCTATAATAGCATCAAAGTAACACCGCTCAATACAAGAATCACACTGTTGGCACAGCGCCGGGTCGATGAATGCCCGGTAGCGACTGCGAGCCACGACGGCATCTTGCCCGTACTTCGTAATCGCACGCAAGAACGTGCAGCAGCACGGGCAGCAGTTGCAGATGACGGTCGGGTCGACGTTATTGTCCGTCTCATGCACCAGGCCGATTTCTTCCGATTGGCGCAGCACAGATAAGGCTTCATCCACATCCACTTCCCTGGCGATTCCCCGGGCAAGCATGTATTCAGCTACTTTATTCAAGGATATACAGGTCTCCAACGGGGCATCGCAGTTGCGTTCACGTGTACGGCAAGGGCAGGCTTGAACCGCAATACGTTCGGCTTTTACGAGGACTTCTTTGGCGTGCTCGTAAGGCAGAACGCCCTGCTGTCCCTCGATCTCTTCCATGACCGTAATCACCCGGAAAGGCAGCTCCTTTGGAGGACGATCGGTATGCATTTGGACCAACTCATCATTATAGAAAGCCTTCCAAATGTCGAAGAAGGTCTCATCCATCTCCTCACGATAGCGTGGGTCGAAGAGAATTGTATCCATAAAACGGCCCGGCTTATGATCGAAGATATATACCGGTTGGCCGTTTTCATGTTCTGAAACCAATATGATCCCCCGCATGAAGAGGTCATTGAGAGCGGTTTTCATCTCATCCTCATTTGACTGGAACTTTTCGGCCAAGGCTTCAGGTGTACCTGGTAATTGGCTGATCCATTCCGCCTCCTGCTCAGTCAGCAAAAGGTCAAGCAGTTTACGCAGGTTCTCAGAATCTGGGAAACCGAGGTTCTGAGTCAGGTGTTTCAAGGCGACTTCTTTTGCAGGAGTCATAACGCTTTTTGGCCAATGAACTCAGCAATCATTTCTTCAGGAATCGTCGTTAATTTACCAACCGACGAAGCGATGTGCTGCATCTCTGCAACGAGTTCGGTGAATTTTGCTACGTAGGTGGCTTCTTCGAGGTTGTCTCCAACAGCGAGCACACCATGGTTCTGGAGTAAGGCAACCCTGGCTGTGCCGGACTTGAGAGTATCCGCAACCACCTCCCCTAATTCCTCTGTGCCGGGCGTGCGGAAAGGCGCAACGGGGACGGTCCCACCCAAATAAAGCGAGAGGGTGTGAATCGGCTGGAGAGGTTGGTTGGCGATGGAGAATGCCGTCGCATATTTTGAATGCGTGTGTACCACTGCGCCGACATCAGGAAAAGTGCGCTGAACAACAAGGTGCATGGGGGTTTCCGACGTTGGTTTCGTTTTCCCTTCCACGACCTTGCCCTCTAAATCGATGACGGGGACATCGACAGGGGTCATTACATCGTAGGGGAATGAAGCCGGCGTCACGACGAGCAGGGTCTCATTCTTGTTTTTGACTTTCACGCTGATATTTCCAGCAGTGTCGTGGATAAGCCCTATCTCGACAAAAAGTTGGCATACACGTATGACTTGCTCTTTAATATCTTCAAACATTGCATTTTCCTGTCTTACCTCTATTTCGAAGGTCGATCAATAATTATTGTAATAAGTTTACACTATCATGCTTATCGGCACATGCTTAGTCGATGACAATGACGTTTTTCAATCCTTTCCCTGAGGCGTGGTCTATGATGGCATCCACGACCCGCTCAAGCGGGAATTCACCGGTGACAAAGTCTTCTTCCTTGAACTCGCCCATCTTCAACAATTCAAATGCTGACTTTACATGCTTTGGGGTTGTATGGAGTACGCCCTTGATGGTCAGTTGGGAATAATGAAGTAATTTTGTATCGATGTTGATAGATGTGCCGCCTGCACAGCCGCCGAACAGGTTGACCAGTCCCCCTTTGCGTGCCATGGCAATGGTCATTTCCCAAACTTCGGGCAAACCCACCGCCTCGATAGCCACGTCCACACCCCGGCTTTCTTCCGTTAATCCACGCACGGCAGCCACTTGATCGTCGACATTACCGACGTTGATGGTCTCATCGATCCCCAGCTGTTTGGCGACTTCGAGTCGGTCCTCGGAAAGGTCGCAGCTGATGACTCGGGCGCCTTTCAGCTTGCACAGGCGAGCCATCATTAAACCGATGGGGCCGGCTCCATTCACAACGACAGTATCACCGATATGGACATCGGATTCTTCGACGCCATACACCGCACAGGCCAGGGGCTCCAGCAGGGCTGCCTGCCGGAAACTCATTTCATCGGGCATGGCGAACATGTTCTGTTCGACGATGCGAGCAGGGATTTTTACGTATTTCGCGTAGGTCCCGGGGATGTGCACGTAGTTTGGGCATAAGCTGAAGTTCCCTCGTTTACAGTAATAACAAGCGCCGCACATCGCTGTGTTATGAACGGCTACGCGCGTCCCTTCCTTGAAACGAGTAACTCCCTCCCCCACTTGTGAAATCACCCCCGACACCTCATGTCCCAAGGGATAGGGAGGATCCCAAACCGGATACCCTCTCTTGTATCGTTTTACGGTCGTGCCGCATGTCAGCGTAGCCTTGGTTTCAATGACGACTTCCCCCAGACCAGGTACTGGCGCTTCAACTTCCTCTATCCGAAGGTCCTCTGGGCCGTAAAACATAACTGTTTTCATTTTCATCGTATTGTCCTCCTGGAAAGAAAGCTACAAATCCGAAGACTAATCCGATTGTCTTCGATTAATGATATGGATTGGTTTATTGGTCGATATTCTTGCTCACCTCAACCAGTAATTCCACCAATGTTTCCCGGTCGCCGCTGGTATGGATCTTTTCCAGACTGTCTTCATACGAGAACAACTTGGTAAGCGCTCGCAGAAAGGAGATGTGCGACTGGCCAGCAGGAATACACAGCATAAATATAAGGTAGACTTCCACATTTTCGCTGACGCCGTCCATTGGCTTGAACTCGACCGGTTCATCGAGAATGCCAACGACCATTGCAGGCTTGATCGCCCATTTGGGGTCCGCATGTGGAAGAGCAACGCCCATGGTGAGGGTGTGCAGCCCTGTGGGATATTCTTTTTCCCGCTTGATTAATGCTTTAATAAATCCGCGCTTTGCCCATCTCTCTGAAATGAGAGTATTCGCCAGTTTTTTGAGTGTGGCTTCCCTCGTTTTGGCCTTGGCGATTTTGACGATTTGTATATTATCCAATATCTCATCGAGCATTTTAGCTGCCTCAGGTATATAAATATCAGCAGAGTTATGGGTTTGAAATCCTGGCTGCCAGTATCTGGTAAATTAATTATAAGTTAGGTGATATACTATAAGTATCCAACTATTGGCACAACCTGTTATGCCAATACAAATCTATTATTTCCATGCGTTTTTTGATGGTTAAGCCTGAGAAATCGAAATTAGAGACAGGAATTCACCCGTCAATCTTATTCACCGATAAGGAATAACATCATGATTACGCTAAACACGCGCCAGCGAGATATCCTTCTTGCCCTGCTTGAGACGGATGGGCCAATTACCTTATCGAAACTCGCCCAGGAAGTTCGCATCAATACCCGGATGGTGCGATACAACCTGAATACCGTCGAAGTCTGGCTCCACCTTGAAAACGTCGATGTGATCCGCCGGCCTGGATTTGGTATCTACGTTGATGCACCCAAGGCGCAGCGTAAACAACTGGTGTCAAAAATAAACAAAATGGGGGATTTCGACCTGATGTTAACCACCGAACAAAGGTGCCGGGCTATCTTACTCTATCTACTTACCACACAGCAAGGCGTCACTTCGACAGATCTAGGGCGGCTTCTCGAAGTATCCCGCTCGACCATCTTTCGTGACTTTCAAATCATCGAGGGCTGGCTCGACCAGTTTAATTTAATCTTGGAACGCAAGCCACGCACCGGTGTATACATCAAAGGCCAAGAAGCATTCCGAAGATTCGCCTTAAGCCAACTCATCCGTGATGAGTTAGGGCCGACCAACTGGCTGAAATTATCAAGGGAAAACGAGGTTCCACTTCAGCTCGAGGGGTCTATTATGGAACACTTCAGGGATTTTCTTGACACATTAGAGTTGGTTTATTGCCGCAGGATTGTCAGCAGAATCGAAGGTGGATTAGGCTATGAACTACCACCGACCTCTCGCAGCGCTTTATTATTGAAGTCCGCTATCTTAATTCAAGCATTAAACACCGATAGAATCGAGACCGAATTCAACGCGCCTGGAATTCATACTAGCAGCGAATTCCAGATCGCCGAGTTGGTTGCCTTGGATATCAGCCACAATTTCGGGTTTGAATTGCCTGAATCCGAACTTCACTTACTTACAATCCATATACAACGTGCTCGAGTTTCCCCTTCATTTGAATTTCTAGCGAACCCAAACACTGTACCGGTTGTCGATTCTCAGCAGTATATAGGGCTGGCACAGGCGGTGGTGTCAAGAGCAGCGACACAACTTCATCCCTGGCTGATGGTCGACCGGCTCCTGACAGTCAACCTGGCTCAGCACTTTTCAACCACTATTCCTTACCTTTCTCATGGATTTCGCATCCGCAACACGCTGCTCCCGCAGATTAAGTCTCTATATCCCAACATCTGGGGCGTTGCGGTATACGCTGCCCAGGCAATCGCCGAGGAAATCGGTGTCTCCGTCCCAGACGAAGAAATTGGATATTTAATTATGTATTTTGCGTCAGCCCTCGAGCGGCTCCGGAAGACGGAAGAACGCTCGTACAAGGTCGTACTCGTTTGTGACGAGGAAATTTCATCACTCATTTTGTTACATGAACGCTTGACGACAGAACTTCCCAATTTACGAGTTGTCGACGTAGCGAACTCGATTGAACCTCACACCCACAACCTGGATGGAATCGATCTTGTTATCTCGACTATACCCCTTCAACCGGTCCCTCAAACTATCATTGAAGTGAGTCCTTTTTTAAAGGATAGAGACCTGGAGAATATCCGGAAATGGTTGAGCGCCAAGGAAAAGCAAGAGCGTCTTGCCAGGCACTTTACCGGTGAGTTGCCAAGTATCGTCGACCTGTTGAAAAACAACAGCATTGTGTGCGGCATCAAGGCGACAGGCTGGGAAGATGCCGTAGATAAGGCAAGCGAACCTTTGGTTACCGGCGGGCAGATCGAATCTCGATATATCGATGCAATGAAGGCTGCCCTTAAACAGCACGGACCATTTGCCATTATCGCGCCGGGTGTTGCGCTGCTCCACGCAAAACCTTCTGCGGGGGTTGTATCACTCTGTTTAGGGCTTGCGCTGCTAAAGAAAGGTGTTGAATTTGGGCATGCCGCTTACGACCCTGTCGATATAATATTCGTTTTGGGTGCCATTGACGACCGGGGGCACATATTGGCATTACGGCAGTTGGTCACAATGATTCGTAACCAAAAATTCCTCCAAACCCTTCGCCGTGCCAGGAGTGCCGCAGACGCCTTACGTACAGTATGGAAGCACATTCCTCAGGCAAAACTCCCTGAATACATGTGAGACATACCCTTTCAAGGGGAATCCAGTCCATTTGCATTGCTTTTTGTATAGAAATACAAGCCTCACTTTCCCCATTTGGTGTCTCTAAATCATGAGACTGAAATTGTCATAACTGTTTATGCCAATACTGACAGTCAATAGACGATTTTTCCAAATATATACTTAAATCAATATTGATCCGCTAATAGATAGGCGCTATCCTATTAACAATTGAATATTTCTCTTTAACACAAACGCCTTATACTTAAACCTGTATCACAAGGAGGTACATATGCTTTGATAGAATTTCTATATTGGAGGATTTCCAAAGTTTTCAAGAACGGAAGGAGATTACCTGGAGTATCACCGGACTTGTAATTTCCAAAAATATATAGAAAATCCTACCAGCCAAAGCCTTCGTCAAAAAATGGAATTTATCATGCTTACATTTCTCACAAAAATATCGACTTTTACGAGGCATTCTGTTCGAAACACACCTCGAATAAAATGGGTTTTTTTCACCTTGAACACCGAGGTGATCGAATTGTGGCAATATGTTTTTTGTGACAGATGCTTTTTTATCGACGAAGGTGTTTATTGAGATACTATCTACATTTTTAATTTGGAGAAAAAAACATGGATAACTTTCTAAATGCCTTCCAGAGTCTTACGAATCTGGGCGCCCCCTTATTGCTTCCCGTTGTCATATTTATTATCGGGTTGATCCTACGCCAGAAACCAGGTCAGGCACTTCTATCCGCTTTGAAAATCGGTATTGGTTTCACGTTAATCAACGTGGCCTTAGGCGCGTTATTAGGAGCAGTCATCCCGGCCACCCAAGCCATGGTCGAGCGCTCTGGTCTTGAACTCAGCGTCATCGATGTGGGGTGGGGAACACTCGCTTCCATCGGCTGGGGCAGTAGATATGGGTTATTGATTATCCCCTTGTTCCTCGTCATCAACCTCATCATGCTGGCTTTCAACTGGACCAAAACATTCAATGTCGATATCTGGAACTTCTGGCACGTCGCCTACACAGCTGCTATCGTCCAAGTTGTCAGCGGCAGCTTTGTCTTGGGCCTGATCGCAGGAATCATCGCTGCGGTCGTCGTACTCCTGATGGCCGACTTCACACAGAAGAAATTGTCGGATTTCATCGGTGTTCCGGGAATCTCTATCACCACGCTCGAAATGTCCGGCCACGCCTTGGTCTCGATGGGGTTGAACAAGCTGCTTGATAAGATCTTCCCCCGCTTGAAAGACGTAGATTGGAGTTTCGAAGGCCTGCGTGAGCGCCTAGGTGTGATTGGTGATCCAATCATTTCCGGCGTTATCGTTGGTGCCCTATTAGGCATCTTTGCGGGCTTCAGCACCGTCGATGTGCTATCGTTGTCTGTTACCGTTGCGGCAGTCCTCTACCTCTTCCCTCTCGTTATCCGCATCCTCATGGAAGCGCTTCAACCCCTGGCAGAGGCGGGCAAGGCTTTCTTCCAGAAGCGGTATGCCGATCGTGATCTCTACATCGGCATGGACTGGATCCTGCTCCTGAAGCCAGAACACTTCACCCTCGGCGTTCTGTTGATCCCGATTGCCGTTGGATTAGCTTTCATCCTCCCCGGAAATAAAGTATTGCCCCTCGGCGATCTCGCTCTGGCACTGGGATTCGTCTTGCTTGCAGTCCCCTATACCAATCGCAATTTGTTGAAGAGTCTCATTATTGGTGTCATCGAATTGACAGCCGGATTATATATTGCAGGATGGATGGCCCCCGCAATCACTGAAGCAGCTACAGCTGCTGCTATCAGTGTGCCCGAAGGCGCTAGCCAGATTACTGGGTTACTGAAAGGCGGAGATTATATTGTCTCACTCCTCACCGCACTTGGCCAGCTGCTTGGTGGCCTCTTCGGCGGTTAAACCTCCGTACATCTGCTTATCAGAATCACAGTCTGGCTAACCCACCACAAGGGAGTGCCTGTTCAAAACAGATCTCAAAGCTCAATATAGGCACTCCCTGAATTTTTAATTCGAGAAATTATTCATTATTTATTCTGGTTAGACAAAAGGCGTATAATAATTTATTATCAATCTCGGAGATGTTACGATGTCAAAAAAGGTATTGGTTCTTTGTGCAACCTCAATCGCCACCTCGACTGCTGTTGCTGCCAGAATCCGCGAGGTTTGCAAGGAGAAAAAAATCGATATTGAGGTAACGCAAGGAAAAGTTGGAGACTACATGGGATTCGGCATTAGCTCGAATACAGACAGAGAGAAATACGATTTGGTCATTACAACTGTCGAAATCCCAAAAGACAAGTTCCGAGTTCCCATCCTTCACGGTCATCCAATTCTTAGCGGTATAGGCGAAAAAGAATTACTCGCGAAAATCTTAAAAATACTGACAGCTTCGCATCCAGAGATATAGAAATTTATATCCTAATGTTTATATAAACAAAAAAATTATCGATACTCACAAAGGAGCCTTTTGAGATAGGTCAGAACGATTGTTTTTTTACAGGTTGGTGCTGATCGCTTCTCATCAGCGATTAGATATATGCAAAATACGACAGTAACAGTTATCAATGAAGTTGGTTTACACGCTCGCCCCGCAGGTCTCTTCGTTCAGGAAGCCAATAAGTTCGATTCCGATATCAACGTTAGAAATCTCAACACCAAAACAGAATGGGTAAACGCAAAAAGCATCCTCAGTGTTCTCGGTCTGGGAGTCGAACAAAATCACACCATTGAATTGAGTGCCGATGGACCAGATGAAACCGATGCGCTCGAGGTTTTACAAGCCCTAATCCAATCAAACTTTGCTGATGTTTCAAAGAAAATGTCCTGAAAAGCAGTTTTCTCTTGGCAAAAATCAGGATATTATTTCACGTTGAGGGTGATTCATCTCTTTGTATATAGACGCCGATAATTCTTCTCTTCGGCCGGTAATCCATATTACGGGTAAATTCCACCTGGAATTCCTCACCATCTTCAATCACATGAAATAATACAGTGTTGATGGCAGTCGGACTCTGCTGCGTTCACGCTGGTTCTGCTCGATGTTACAATATCCGCGTCATCCTAATCTTCCCGTCTGAGGAGACATACCATGACAGACGCCGTGTACATCCTGCTTTCAATTTTAGGTGTTCTTTTTCTTTGGTGGCTTGCCAGTTTCATCTGGGGGAAACCCTGGACTGTCAACCTATTTTTCCATCGCATGATGTTGGATATCCTGCTCGACAATCCCGAATATCTGACCATGTTGGGGATATTGGAGCGGTTT
Source organism: Anaerolineales bacterium (assembly GCA_050115475.1). Lineage (GTDB taxonomy): Bacteria > Chloroflexota > Anaerolineae > Anaerolineales > UBA11579 > JASFQL01. Next base: position 225,096 of record JASFQL010000001.1, on the reverse strand, counting down.
GGAATATATAAGCACAACACGAAGCTTGCAGATTCTTCCGATGCACACCAGACCAAACTAATCAATAAAACGAAACGTTATTTAAATACACTCCGCAGCTACAGCCGGAAACGCCAAAATGATGCCCAACGCATATCTACAGACATCCTTGATTGGTATCTGGATGATCAAGTACGTGGAGAGAAATACCGCTATCATAACTATCCTCTCAACCAGATGGCTGGGGTCCAATCACAACTGCCTGATCTGATGATGAATATGCATCCTCTGAGGACGAAGCGAGGTGCCCGTTGCTACATCAAGCGTCTGAGAAAATTTGGTATTAAGTTCGACCAAGTTCTAGAAGGCCTCCACATCCGGGAGGAGAAGGGCTGTATTCCCCCGCACTTCACCGTGAGACACGTCCTCGATGAAATGAAAGCCTTCATCGACCAGCCAGCTATAAAAAACCCGCTGTACACGGTCTTCAAAGAAAAAATGTCAGGCACCAAGTTAAGCGAACCTATTATCGACAATCTGCTGTCTGACGTGGAAGCGGAAATCGATAACACAGTCTACCCCGCTTATCAAAAGATGATCGATTATTTCTCGGTATTGGAAACGAAAGCCGAGGGGAATCACGGCGTTTGGAATCTTCCCAATGGAGAAAAATACTACGCACATTGCCTGGGCAGCAATACAACAACGGAATTGACACCTGAACAAGTACACGAGATTGGTTTGCGAGAGGTCGACCGCATCGAGGGGGAGATGGCCGCCATTCTAGAAAACCTCGGCCATGAGAACGAAAATCCCACTAAACAATTACTGTCGCTAGGAGAGGATGACCGCTTCCTCTATCCGAACACGGACGAAGGTCGTGCTGCTTGCCTGGCAGATTACAAAGACATACTCGATGAGATCGACCGGGTGCTAGATCCAGTCTTCGACCTCAGGCCGAAAGCAGACCTGGAAGTCAAGCGAGTCCCTGAATTCATGGAAAAGACTTCACCAGGAGCGTATTACCAACCAGGTGACTTGGGTGGTTCTCGCCCTGGTGTCTTCTTCGCTAACTTGCGGGACATGAAGGAAACCCAGAAATTCGCCATGAAAACCCTCGCATATCACGAAGGCATCCCTGGGCACCATTTCCAGGTCACCATCGCCCTTGAGTTGAAAAGTGTCCCCTTCTTCCGCCGGATGATTTTTTTCACATCTTATATTGAAGGATGGGCCATGTACGCAGAGAACCTCGCCAGAGAACTCGGCATGTATGCGGATGACCCCTACAGTGAATTGGGCTTCCTGGATTCGATTCTTTTCCGGGCTGTACGTCTGGTGGTCGACACCGGCATCCACTACAAACGATGGACGCGAGAGCAGGCGATTGAGTATATGACTGCACACACCGGCCAGCCCTATGAGACCGTGGTTACAGAGATCGAACGCTATTTCGTCATGCCCGGCCAGGCATGCGCTTACAAAATCGGGGAGTTAAAGGTTCTAGAACTGCGGGCTAGAGCCAAGAAAGCATTGGGAGACCGGTTTGATCTGCGGGAGTTCCACAACGTTGTCCTGGGGAGCGGCGCCGTTCCCCTGACGATGCTGGAAAAAATGGTAGATGAATATATTAGAAAAGCAAAAGAGAGTTCACATGTGCAATAACACCAAGAGTGATCTTTGACCCACCAGCAGAAGAAAACCTTTATTGTTCTCGCCATCATTGCAGTCGCCTACTTCCTGCTCTTCATACCGCCAAATTCCGTCGGCGCACAAGACAGGAACATGCTCACCATCTTTGAGATCGATGAATATGCCCAATACCTGCCCCTGACTCACATGCTTATCGGGGGTGAAGGCATCAAAGAGAGTCTCAAACCTTTCGTTTTCTACAACCATTACTATTACGGCGCCCCTTTCTACTATTCTTCTGCCCTGCTCATCCTTCCCCTGAAAATCCTGGACCTTTACACGACCGCCAACATCATGCTGGTTCTCAGGCAGTTGGTCGGTATTCTCCCGATGATCATGGCTGTCCTTGCCCTGGTGTACGTTCATACCCGCTATAAAGACCTCTGGAGGTCGCTGCTCCTCTTTCTCTTCCTGCTTTCCATTCCCGCCGTCGTGAAAAACAACCTTTGGTGGCACGCCGACAGCCTGACCATTCTTTTCATCGTTGCCACCTTCTTCTTTTTAGATAGAGACGATTTACGGTTCGGCAGGAATTTTCATTACGCTGCTATTGCCTGCGGTTTGGCCGCTGGCACGAAGCTGCTCGGTTTGTTCTTTTTCATCACCATCCCCACCTACATCGCCTGGGGATATTTCTCGAAAAAGATCGATCTGAAAACATCCCTTATTAGGGCGGTCCAGTTTGTTGCCATCATGGTGGGAACGTTTTTCCTGGTCAACCCCCAATTTTTCTATGCCGGTCCCCGGAACACAGCCCTGAGTACCATGCAGGGGCAGGCCGAAGCGATGGCTTTCGGTTGGGATATCGCCTATACCAAAGGTCTGGCTGCCTGGCTTGGATCGATCACCCTCGATTATGGGGAATGGTTTATGCTAGGCCTCGCACTTGCCATCTTGATTTGGGGCGCTGTCCGCGGTCCCAACCGCCTGCTGAATACCCTCACCCTGACCTGGGTCTTGCCCTTCTCCCTGTACTTGTTCTCTTTCATCGTCATCAAGCCATTTCACTTTTTCTTACCGGTCGTTTTACCTCTCTATGCGAGTATGGGAAATATATTCCCCAACTTGAATAGAAAAACCTTCACCCACAGCCCAGGGAATAAATCCAAATTACTTGCGGGGATTGGCGTGCTTCTTCTGGCAGTCTTTTCTTTCCAGTTTATCCTCAACGTGCAGTCGGATGTCGGCATTTATCAAGAGCACCTTCATCGAGAAGAAACTCATCCCGCCATTGCCTTTTTCTCGACCCTCGAAGAAGAACAATTAAATCAAATCCCGCTTGATCGCCAACTGCGTATTTACCACGACCGTTTCGTCTATATCCCCGTTTCCTCCCGCTGGAAAACACAGGTGATCTATTCGATCACGGATTACGAAACCATCCAGGGAAAGAATTTCGACCTCTTAATATTTTCTCGTCAGCGTATCATCGATTATCTGGGGCCAGACATCTTGGAAGCGGCTGAAGATAAAGAAAAAATGATGCGGACTCAAGCCTTGTATAACGATATCATCCACAATCAAGTGGATGGTTATCATCTCTTATATGAAAATGAGTTTGGTATCGCCTTCATCAATGAAGCACTCTACCAGGAGTATTTAGAAGGAAATTGATGAAATCTAAGACCGAAACTGCTGGTCAGCAGCGCGTATGACCGTTTGTAATTCCGCTAACAACGCCTCGGCAGTTGAGCGGCTTGAATTGACGATATTATCCATCTCTTCGGGGTCTTTGACGATATTATATAGATCGTAGTGTTTCGTCTTTCTCTCTAACGCTTCATATCCACTGTAATAGGTCAGCTTGTATTCCCCCTTTACAATCATTGCCGTATAAGGGTCCAACGGTCCATTCAAGTCGCTGTTTTTTGCTTCCAGACAGAAAATACTCCTCTGCGGATCGACCGGCGAGGTCTGGTATGGAGGCAGGACTTCCCCTTCTAGCCATGTGGGGATTTCCTGGCCGATCAGATGCAGTAGGGTTGGGAGAACGTCGATGGCGCTGGTCGGGGTGTAGATGTCCTGGCGCTCCTTCTGTCCGGGTGCAAAAATCAACAGTGGTATCTGCACCAAGGGCAGGTACAACAGAGGGAGCATGTGCTCGATCTTTCCCCTTTCCATTAATTCGCCGTGGTCGCTGGTTACGATGACCCAAGTGTTATCCAGGATCCCCTCCCTTTCCAACTGCTCGAACAACCGGTTGAATTCATAGTCGAGGTACAGGATGAATTCGTCATACCAGGTACGCACCTCATCCAGCATTTCCGGGGTATGTGTATGGATAATATCGAAAAAACGGGCGAAATCGTGCGGCTTCCTGATTGCTTCGTACCCGTCATCTTTGAAAGCGTCGATGAAATCTTCACGGGTGTGGTAGGGATCGTGTGGGGGAAAATAATGCAGGTATCCCATAAAAGGCTGGGGGATGTCTCGCAGGGTCGCAATCGTCCAGTCGATGGCATCCTCCAGGAGGAAATATATTTTTTTCTCGATCTCCGGCAAACCTCGCGGGAAAGCGCTGCTTTGTGGGATTCCGAAGAATTCGTAGAAAGGTGAAAGGAGTAAGGAGTTCGAGATGCTGTCGCTGGCCCGTTCGGTCATCTGCAGCCAGCTTACGTTGGCGATGTCCTCATCATCGGCGAATAACTTGAATATCCATTTATTTCTCCCGAAGGCCAGGTCATCCCGCCGCTTGAGAAAATCGATGTGTTCGAAAAGCTGCTTCAATTGGACGCTCACCAAAGGATTGTGGGTATAAGAGAGACGGTAGTACTGTTCGAATAACGAAAAGAGGTTGCGGTCTAAGAAGGGTTCTGCCACTTCCCCCCTTATTTTATAAGCCCGATGCGTCCAGGGATAAGTGCCTGTCAGCAGGGAAGCCGTTCCCGGTGAAGTGAAATTGCCGCCCGCAAAATGATTGTGGTAAACCGTTGCCCGTTCGATCAGCTTTGACGTGAGAGGCATCGTATTCCGGGGATACCCCTGGAAGGTGATGTTTCTCGCGCTAAAGGCGTCGAACACGATGACCAGGATATTGGGCTGCGAACTGTCCTGTGAGAACACCTTTGGCGGCGTGTAAAAAGCCAGGGGAAGGCAGCTGCTTAGTTTTAAGAATTCGCGCCTGCTGAGCATCTTTTTCATACAACACCTAGAATAGATTGCGGGCAACCACAATTGCGATTCCGATAAAATCCAGAAATAAATATAATCCAGACAGGACGGCGATCCGGTCAAAAGCCGCCAGCAGCTTTTCCCTGATATCAGGATATCTGGTAAGCAAGACAACTGGAAATATCACAGAACCCGTGATAGACGTGAGTGCAATCCCATATAAGACCCATAGGGGGTGGCCGGTCCCGATGGCGAATTTCAAGAAATACTCAGGAGTACCTCGCCCGACCAAGAAATACATCTGCCCGAGAACCGCCCAGATGGCTACGATAAACACGATGCTTCCCAATACGGCCATGCGTATCTGCCGTTCCCATTGTTTTGTTAAAAGGAAATTGAGTAAGAGCAGGAACACCCAGGCAATTATGCTTTCGAGCAGGGCGAATAGCAGGGCGTACCCCCAAAAACCGACGGCATCTCCCACATTGGTCCGTTCCGCCACCCATTCTACGTCCCTCAGGGTCATGATAATTGTCCATGTCTGCAGGGGGAAGACACAAATCAAAAATAGCTTGAGGAGGTCCTGGCGGTTTAAATGGAGATTCATAGTTAATAAAATATTTCGCAGGTTTATGGAATTGTATTATAAGTGGGATTCCTGCAGTTTTCGCTTGGTTGTGGATATGAGAAACAAACAAGGGCGGGGCATACACCTGGTTTCCGCCAAGTCCTGCACCGCCCCTGCAAATGTTACAGTTTGTTATTGTTGAGAATGTCTTTAACATTCTCAACAACACTGATCCGTTTGTTGGTCAGTGTCATTCTCTATGTTTCAAGGCTGCATGTGCCGCTGCCAGTCGTGCGATCGGCACGCGGAAGGGTGAACAGCTTACGTAGTTCAGGCCCACGAGGTGGCACCATTCGATCGAATCGGGGTCGCCGCCGTGTTCGCCGCAGATTCCGCATTCTAGATCGATCCGGGCAGAACGGCCTTTCTCGACGGTCATCTTCATGAGCTGGCCCACACCGTCCCGGTCGATGGTCTGGAAGGGGTTCGTAGGCAGGATTCCGTCTTCCACATATTTGACCAGGAAGTTGCGCTCGGCGTCGTCTCGGCTGTAGCCGAAGGTGAACTGGGTCAGGTCGTTCGTACCGAACGAGAAGAACTCAGCTTCCTCGGCCACCTGATCGGCCGTCAGGCCCGCGCGGGGGATCTCGATCATTGAGCCGAACTTGTAAGCGAAATCCACACCTTTCTCTTCCATCACCTTTTTGGCAATTTCTTCCAGCTTGGGTTGGATCAGCTTCAACTCATTCACGTGCCCGGTGAGGGGGATCATGACCTCGGGTTTGGGATCGAAGCCGCGCAGCTTTACGTCCGCGGCTGCCTCGAAGATCGCCCGCACCTGCATTTCAACGATCTCCGGCATCATCACACTCAGGCGGATACCCCGCAGTCCCATCATCGGGTTGCTCTCGTGCATCCCCTGGATGCTGGCGAGGAGTTCTTCCTTCGCCTTATCCGCTTTGTTCTTAAGGCGGTTCTCGATGACTTCTTCCATGAGTTGGTGCTCGTCTGGCATGAACTCGTGCAGCGGCGGGTCGATCAGGCGGATGATGACGGGCAGGCCCGTCATGGCCTCGAACAGCCCGTCGAAATCCGATCGTTGGTAAGGCAGCAGCTTGTCCAATGCCTTTTGGCGCTCTTCCGAGCTGTCTGCCAGGATCATCTTCTGGACGATGGGGAGGCGTTCCTGCTCGAAGAACATGTGCTCCGTCCGGCATAGACCGATCCCCTTGGCCCCGTAGTCGCGTGCCCGGCGGGCGTCTTGGGGGTAATCCGCGTTCGCCCATACCTGGAGACCTTTGTCCGGCCAGCCTTTAGGCGCTTTGCGGATGCCTTTCATGGCGGCGATCTCGTCGGCCCAATTGAGTAGGGTCAGCAGCTCGGTTTGTTCATCCAATGTAGGGGAAGAGGTTCCGATCTCTCCAACGAATACTTCTCCTGAAGAACCGTCCACCGAGATGTAATCGCCTTCTTTCACGACTACGTCGCCGGCGGTGAACTGTCGTTTCTCCATGTTGATCTTTACGGAGGATGCGCCCACCACGCAGGGGATCCCGAACTGGCGAGCGACCACCGCAGCGTGGGAGGTAGCACCACCCTCGCTGGTGAGGATGCCTTTAGCGGCCAGCATCCCATGAACGTCGTCTGGTTTGGTGAAAGGGCGAACCATGATGACGTTCTGGCCTTCTTCTTTGGCCTTCTGTTCAGCGGTATCGGCGTCGAAATACACCCGTCCAACTGCCGCCCCCGGGGAGGCATTCACGCCGGAAGCGAATTTCTTCCCTTCTGCTTCGGCCTTTTGCTTGGCCTCCAACACGAATTGGGGATGCAGGAGGGTGTCGACCTGCTCGGGTTTCACATTGAGGACCGCTTTTTCTTTGTCGATTAAACCCTCATCGACCATTTCCTTGGCGATACGCACGGCTGCTTTGGCGGTGCGTTTGCCGTCTCGGGTCTGCAGCATCCATAATTTGCCCGTCTCGATGGTGAATTCAACGTCCTGCATTTCTTTATAATGGTCTTCCAGTTTCACGCAGATGTCGTTGAATTCCTCATATACCTTGGGCATTTCTTTCCCCAGGTCTGCGATGGGAGAAGTATTGCGAATACCCGCAACCACGTCTTCCCCCTGGGCGTTGAACAAATAATCGCCGTATAGCTCTTTCTCGCCCGTGGCAGGGTTGCGCGTGAAGGCCACGCCAGTCCCAGAGGTGTCGCCCATGTTGCCGAACACCATGGTGACGATGTTGACGGCTGTTCCCAGGTCGTGGGAGATGCCGGCGGCATTGCGGTAATTGATCGCCCTTCGACCGTTCCACGAACCGAACACCGCTTCAATGGACATGCGCAGTTGCTCGTACGGGTCTTGTGGGAAATCAAATCCTTTATGCTTCTTGATGACCTTTTGGAATTCTTTCGTGATCCCCTGCCAATCCTCGGCGCTTAGGTCTGTATCGAGTTCGACGCCCTTCTTCTCCTTCCACTCGTCGAGGATATCTTCGAATTCCTCATCATCGATCTCCAGGACCACGCTGCCGAACATCTGTACGAGTCGGCGGTATGAGTCGTACACGTAGCGCGGGTCCCCCGTCAGCTCCACCATACCCTTAGTAGTCTCGTCGTTCATACCGATGTTCAAGACTGTGTCCATCATCCCCGGCATGGAGAATTTCGCGCCGGAACGGCTGGAAACCAGCAGGGGATTCTTTGGGTCGCCGAATTTCTTTCCCGTTTCTTTTTCGGTCTGCTTCATCGCTTCGAGGGTCTGGTCCCACAAACCTTCTGGTAACTTGTTGTTATTTTCTAGATAAGTGATGCAAGCCTCAGTTGTGATGGTAAACCCCGGGGGGACGGGAATACCGATGCGGGTCATTTCGGCGAGGTTGGCGCCTTTCCCGCCGAGAAAAGCGCGCACGTCTTCCCAGTCGCCGCCCACAGCTTTCTCAGCTTTATCGACCTCGCTGAATAGATATACCCATTTTGTTGTAGCCATTGTTGAACCTCCATAAAAAAATAATTCCTGTAAAGAAATTATTTGAATTGAAACGTAAACATTTCGTTTGTAAACATGCAATTGGTAATGAACTACCAATTAAACTCAGCTATTATACCTCTTTTGGAAAAATAATCACATGAAATTTCCCTTTTCATCAAAAAGACGTGCAGTGTCAAATAGACGCGACTCCTTCATTGACAATCCTTCTCAACCTCAGTATAATAGCTCCCGCTCTACTGCCCCGGCAGAATGCTGGGGTTTAATATTTGAAATCCCCCCAACTTCCCCGCCCACCGGCGCATTGGCGCGGGCTGTGTGGTGAAGTGAAGATTGGAGGAAGCGTATGAAATACGCCATCGTTGAGAACGGCGGCAAACAATACAAAGCGGTTGAGGGCGGGACCATCGAGGTCGACCGGATGCCGATGGATGTAGGGAAGAAGGTCGATTTAAAAGATGTCTTACTGGTTGTCGATGGGAAGGAAGTCACTGTCGGGACGCCAAAAGTATCTAGCGCAAAAGTCAAGGCCACCGTCTTAGACCAGTTCAAAGCCCCAAAAATCATCGTCTTCAAGTACAAGTCTCGCCAACGCTACAGGGTGAAACAAGGTCACCGCCAGCAATACACTCGTTTGCTGATCGAAGAGATCATCACCAAAACTTCGGCCAAGAAAGAAACCGCAGAGTCCAAAGCCGAACCTAAAGCGAAAACGAAGACGAAAGCAGCCCCCAAGGCAAAGACAAAGACAAAAGCGAAAACAAAGTCAAAAGCTAAATCCAAGACAAAGACGAAAGCCGCTCCAAAAACAAAAACTAAGACCAAAGCTGCGCCAAAGACAAAATCAAAAACGAAAACGAAGGCAAAGACAAAAAGCAAGACGACCACAAAGAAAACGACCAAGAAGTCAGAATGAGAACAGGTCGATTGAGAGGTACTGATGGCACATAAAACAGGTAAGGGTTCGAGCCGCAACGGGCGTGAGAGCGAGTCGAAACGCTTAGGCATCAAGAAATATGGCGGGGAGTTCGTTATCCCTGGGAATATCCTCGTACGCCAGCGCGGCACGAAAGTCCACCCCGGCCTCAACGTCGGGATGGGTAAAGATCACACCCTCTTCGCCAAGGTCAATGGCGTTGTAGTTTATGAAGACCTTCGCGGCGGGAAGAAGAGTGTCCGGATCGAACAATTGGCTTCCGGCGACTGATCTGCCGGTATATTTTGAAAGGTTATCAGAAAGATGAAGCAAGAAATTCATCCCAAATATTATCCTGAGGCAAAAGTGACCTGCGCATGTGGTGCCACCTGGAAAGTAGGTTCCACCAGAGAAGAGATTCGCGTGGATATCTGCTCGAACTGCCACCCCTTCTTCACCGGCGAACAGCGTATCGTCGATACCGAAGGGCAGGTAGACCGCTTCTATAAGCGCCTTGAGGCTCGCCAGCAGTACATCGACGAGAAAGAAGCCCAGGTTGCTTCCCGTATCTCTCCTGAACGCCAGATGAAGGAACTTGAGGTCGGCAAACGTGTAGTAGACACCTTAGGTAAAAGCGGGATCAAAAACGTAGGCCAATTCCTCGAGAAACTCGCTGAAGGTGAAGACAAGATCCTGGCAATCGACGGTTTCGGCCGCAAGTCTTTAGCGGACGTGAAGAAAGCCCTGCGCCGCCTCGGCTACACCCTCCCGGAAGATGAGGTTACAGCCAAGTCTGCCTGAGAAATGAATCGCTCACAAGAACGCCCAGCATCGAATACTGGGCGTTTTTTGTTACCTTCTCATGTTATGGCAATACTTTGTGGTTAGCCATACACCAAACCTAGAATAATTGGTGAATGTGCAAAAAGCATGTTTAAATACGAACAGCATCCCATGCACATCCCCTTGGTAAAAAAACGCTTTATACACGCCATCTGTATGATAAATATGCTTAATTGTCCAAATCGTGTATAATTTCGTCACTTTGACCCTGGAGAGAAATCCACACTGATGAAAAAACACAAGATTATCAATATACTTATCGCAACCTTTATTCTCCTCATCCTGACGGCATGCGCCCCATCGGAGCCCTCCCCTACACCGACACAGACAGAACCCCCTCCCCCCACGCCGACAGACACCCCGCTCCCCACAGAGGCGCCGACGCCTACCCCCATTCGTACCCCGCCGGACTTGCCGGGGATGTATCAGTCCTCTTACCTCGACCCGGGCGTGATGCCCCACATTTATATCAACGATGCCTGCCAATACCTGAAAATGAAATGGGATCCCAACAACAGCGAACCCGGCACCGTTGTCATGGTCATCATGTTCCATGCCATCATCGATGGCGGGGTCACTGAGGGGAACGCCATCAGCAAAAAAGGCTTCAATAAAATGATGGAGACCCTCAAACAGCAAGGATATGAGGCCATCGATATGGAGCAGTTGGCGAATTTCCTCGAAAGTAACGCCAAGATACCCCTGCAATCTGTGCTCTTGCTGGTCGATGATCGGCACTACAACCAGTACTTCAACAACCACTTCCGCCCCTATTGGGAGGATTGGGGCTGGCCGGTTGTGAATGCCTGGATCAGCCACCCTGAAACCACCGCCGATCTATGGCAGCAGCAAGAAGCCCTCAATGCAGAAGGCTGGGTCGATTACCAGGCCCACGGCGTCATCCACACCTATGGCATCAACTACATGTCAGACGATGCCAATGTCCTCACGGAATTGCAAGGCTCTATCACTGCCTTCCAGGAGCATTTCAATAAGACCCCCATCGCTTTCATCTGGCCTGGCGGGAACTTTACCCCCCGCGCCGTTGAACTCGCCCGTGAGACCGGTTACCGTCTCGGTTTCACCGTTAACGGGCGAGGTCCCATCATGTTCAACTGGGTTCCTCTTGCAGATGCATACGACCCGAGCCACCCCTCCGTTATTGAGGAAGGTCCGGTGGGCGATCCCTTGATGGTCTTGCCCCGCTACTGGCCTATCAATGTGAACGAAAATCTAGACAAAATCCGCGTGATGAGCCGTGAGGCCGCCGATCTGGCTGAAGCCAATAAGGCCGTAGAATTGGAATTTTACGACATCGTCTGCGCCCCGGCTTACGGTCCCATCCCAACCTTAGCGCCTTGAAGTTACTAACCGCCAAGTTACAAAGTTCCTTGTCAAAGGGACTGTGGAGATGAATATCTTTGCGACCCGTTCACTCTCATCTACCTACGGATAACGGCGGCCGTTAGCCTGGCCGCCGCAGAGTGCATTTGGAGGTGAATCGTGAGTAACCAGTTAGTCAAACAACATAAATGGCTGTACCCGGTTCTTTATATTACCTTATTCATAATCAGCATGTTGCCGCTCCATACAGAGAAGCCATATGATCCCCGTGAAACACAAGATGTGATTATCAGTCTTCTGATGGTGGTCACAACCCCCTATAAAGCCTATGCTCCAATTTTTCATGTCTTGACGATTTTATTGGTCGCTCTAACTGTTTGGCAGCCGTCAAAAATCGGGCGTGTTTGGGCCGGGTATATGGGAGTGAATTATCTAATCATTGCCGTGGTGCAGACGATGGGAACAACCACACAATATGGTTTTGCGCTGCACACAGGGGGAATGGTCTTGTATGGCATATTGGGGATAGTTTGGCTGATCGTCGCCTTTCGTGATGAACTTCAGGCTTCTTTTCGGTCATTCTCTTGGGAACATCTCGTTTTACTTCCTCTTGCGTTGTTGGCGTTTTGGGCACCATATGTTACATCCGGTAATGGAGTACAGCCGGATTTCAATCCACTCTTGCTTCTTATTTCGCCGGATTACGGGTTGACATTTTGTTTCACCACACCAGTTTTCTTATCCTTGTTGACGCTGTTTTATCCGCACGTCAATATGCTGGCATATCGCATAACAGCGTTTAGTGGATTATTGTATGGGGTATTTAATCTCACACATTGGTTCAAGCCGGAATTGCGATGGATGGGATTTTTGCACCTGCCATTGCTCATCATTTCCGCATATGCGCTCCTATTGCCGCGATTACACAAGAAACAGGAAGCGGGCTGAATTCCCTCACCCACCGAGTAGTTTTACGCTTTCTCCTGTTTCTACACCAGTTGCTTAGGTGATAACATTAGGGTAGATATTAACGAAATCGACTGCATTAATTGCTCTTTTTGTTTGCTCCGTGAAAACACCGTAGCGATAGGAGGAAAATATGACCAAGTCGCATAACCTCTGCTTGTTGAGTTTTTCAGTGTTGAGCGTCTTGATTCTCACTGCTTGTGGGTTAAGCCCGGAAGAACAGGCCGCTCTCCGCACACAGGTAGCTGTCGATATCGCCAATACCCAGGCCGCATATGTAACCGACACTCCTCTCCCCACCCCCACACCTATTCCTACCAACACACCCACCCGCACCACAATACCCAACCTGACAGCGACTTCTCTGGCGCAGGCCACCATACAGGCTCAACCCTTTGAAGAAGAAATCCAACGCCTTTATTCGGAGGGATTATTAAACGATACCAAAGGCCTTTATTATCGATTAGATGATTATACGGGATCCCTGGCGAAGATAAACTGGATGGAGCCTTTTTGGACCGGTCACGCCTTATCGGATTTCGTCCTCCGCGGTAAGCTCACTTGGGAGACCGCCAAAGAAGGGGCCAATATTGCTGGTTCGGGCTGTGGCTTTTCTTTCGGAATCGATAATGATTTTGAAAACTACCACATTGCTATTTTTGCCCTCGACGGGAATGTGAGATTGTTCCGCTGTTGGAATTGTAGCGGGGGCCTTGAATTGATCTCCAGCGGATATTATGACAGGATCGACTATATGGAGGGCAGTGCGGACGTGATGCTGATCGTGGAAGAGAATCGAATTCAGTTTCACGTCAATGGAGAACATACCTTCAATCTCCCCAACCAAAAAGATTTCAACGGCTATCTCACCTATACTATCAGCTCCGGCACGAATTATGGCTTCGGGACCCGTTGCACTTTCTCGGACTTTGAATTGTGGGACCTGTCCCCCACCCAGGTATCTATCCAGGGATATTAGGTATCTATCCCGCTTTTTTGCTCGATAAACGCTCTACTCCCCAGGTGAGTTTTTATCTTTGTCCGGCCTTTCCGTTATCTTCCTCTCCGGCAGCCACCGGCCGAAGGGTTTAAGCTTCGTCAGCTCCCGGTCGATCTCCGGCATCCCTTCATGCGACCACCTGGTTCCGCCGCGCACCTCCCACCATGTCTCCCGTCCTTTTCGTGCTTCGACCAGAATTTCCTCAAGCTTTTCGACCTCCTCCTGCTCGATGAGTGATCGGATATCTTGAAGCTGGGTGATGATCCCGTCCAAGACGCGCAGGCTGTTCTGCTTGTTCATCACCGCAGATACCGCCAACCCGGCAGGGGCATCCTGGCTGGTAGGGTTGCTGGCAAGGGCGTAAGCCCGTCCGGCGAACTTCGTCCCATCCTGCCACCCGGGTTGGGTGCTTGTAGCAGCAGATAAAGCCCCGGCTAGTAGTTGCGGTAGGATGTGCAGGGCTGCCATGTGGCTGTCCACCTCGAGGATGTCGGCGAACAAGGGCGTGGCTTTCAGCAGTTCAGCCAGACCTGCCGCCGTCTGCATCCCCACTGCTTCTGCGCCGCTTGCTATTGAAATGGCAATCAGTCCCTCTGCGAACAGATTAGCATCTGGCTGCCTTTCAGCATCCTGTAAAAAACGGGGGCTTATGAGAGGAGTAAAACCGGCGTAATGGCAGCTTGCGGGGAGATATTCAGCCGCCCATTGGGTCGCCTCCCCCCTCACCGGCGATGTATCGAGTATGATGGTGTTTTCTCCCAAATGTCCCGAGATGATTTCAAGTGTTTCCTTCACCTGGTCGCTGGGGATAGCCAAAAGCACGATGTCGGCCTTCCGCACGGCCAGGGGCAATGCGGTGGCGCTATGATCCACTGCACCCAATTTCTTGGCCTGTCTGACTTGTTCAGCTTCGATGTCGTAACCTGTACGCTCGAAATCCTCCTTGAATCCTTTCAGGGCTAAACCCAATGAGGTCCCGATCTGGCCTAATCCGATGAACGTGATTTTCGTTGTCATGATTTATCCTCATTGCTTGAATGATTATGTCACCATATTAAAAAGCTTAAGGGCTGTCTACCCATTATCGACAGCCTGTAATTTGGCCAATAGTTCCTTTTCATCTTCGCTGAAATGGTCTGGGGCCTCCCCCTGGTGGTGGCGGATCATCTCCATTACCAGGGGCGATGCGCCCACCGCCGCAGCCATCTCTGCACCCCAGGATGGGTGCTGGGCTGCAACGACGAAAGCGCGCCGCCAGCCTTGCGGCTCCCCGTCTCCCCATCTGGCAGCCTGTTGCGGGAAGACCCTCTGCCCCAGCACGATCAGCACCCTTTCCCATATTCTCAGGGGATGCCTGGCTTTCCCGACATCGTGAAGCAGGGCAGCCGTAAGCAGCTCGGGGTGATTTTCCCCTTTCGCTATCAGGTCTTCGCACATGCAGATGGCATGGCTCATCTCCGAAGGATGCATTCCTTGAAAAAGCTCGAATTGTCTTGGGGTGAGACGTTCCTGCACCGAATCAAGTTGTACCGGTTTCGGCCTCGCCACCAGGGCATCCCAAAATTGGCGGGCGCGGTAGGCGGCTCGTGAAAGAACCATTAAATTAACAGGTCAGCGGCCCAAACCGCTGGGCGGAACACCAACCATTCGAATACGGGGATCCCCAGCGTCGGCAGGAGCAGCACGGTGATTAACAAGGGGATAGAACCATACCGGCGAATCGATGCCATGAATGCTTGCCCCCTCCTTGGCAGGAAATACATCAATACTTTCTCCCCATCCAGCGGGAACAGTGGAATGAGGTTGAAAAAGAAAAGGATCAAGTTGAACAGGACGAAGTACCACAGCAGTTCATACATGCTGGGGAACAAATCCCCCGGTGCAATAGGTCGTTGAAATCCCCCCACACTCAATACTACCCCGGCGGTGATGGCCATCAGCAAGTTTGAAACAGGTCCGGCCAGGGCTACCAGCATGGGTGCGCTGCGTGAATGCCGTTCCAGGGCGTAGGGGTTGATGGGGACCGGTTTCGCCCAACCAAATCCTGCAATCAACAGCATCAATGAACCCAGGAAGTCCAGATGGGCCAGCGGGTTGAGGGTCAGGCGGCCGGCTAGTCTCGGGGTATCATCCCCAAAATAATCGGCTGTCCAGGCGTGGGCGTACTCGTGGACAGTTAGGCCTACGACCAATACCAACAGCAGCGAGATGGTCTGCGGAAGAGAAAACGATAACATTTCAACTCCTTGGCCGGCATTATACCACCCCGTGTTATAATGCCTGGCGCTTCGAAAATTCCACTTTACGTAACCTCACCTTGATAGACGTGTTATTATCCAACCATGTTACCTGACATCCAGCTAGACGACGTCCTGCGCTTGCGTAAACCCCACCCCTGCGGCAGCTACGAGTGGCGGGTCGTACGCCTTGGCGCCGACATCGGCCTCGTCTGCCTTGGCTGTGGGCGCCGCACCCTCCTTACCCGCCGCAAACTGGCGCGGCGCTTGAAAACAATTGTGAAACCCGAAGACAACGATGCGCAGCAGGGGAAAGAATGAGCACCTTGTACCTCGTTGCCACGCCTATCGGGAACCTGGAAGACACCAGCGCCAGGGCCATCCGGATTCTCCGTGAAGCCAAATTGATTGCGGCTGAAGATACCCGCCATACCGCCAAACTATTGAACCATTTCGACATCCACACCCCCACGACCAGTTATTTCGAGCATAATAAACAAAAGAAGCTGGATAACGTACTCACGGCTTTGGAGAGAGGGGATGTGGCCCTTGTGTCGGACGCCGGTACCCCCGGCCTCAACGACCCCGGATTTCTGCTGGTGCGCGCCGCCCTCGAAGCCGGGCACACCGTCAGCCCTGTCCCTGGCCCCAGCGCCCCCATCGCTGCCCTGGTGGTCTCCGGGCTGCCCACAGACCAGTTCCTCTATCTCGGGTACCTGTCCCGCAAACAAGGGGAAAGGCAGCGCGCTCTCCGTGAAATCGAAAAACTGCCTTACACCCTCATTTTCTTCGAGACCCCCCACCGCCTCTCCGAATCCCTCGAAGATCTGCAGGCGGTTCTCGGCGACAGGCACATCGCTGTGGCTTGCGAGCTGACCAAGATGTACGAAGACGTCTTTCGCGGCACCATCGACGAAGCCAGGGAGCACTTCGCCCAGGTTCCGGCCAGGGGGGAATACACCCTCGTAATTGCCGGGAGATCAAAACATACATCTCAATGGGACGAGGAGCAACTGCTGGCTGCTCTCAAAGAACGTCTCATGGGAGACACTCCCCCCTCCGAGATCGCCCGTCAGGTCGCCGAACTTTCCGGCTGGCC
This sequence comes from Anaerolineales bacterium, assembly GCA_050115475.1. Taxonomy (GTDB): domain Bacteria; phylum Chloroflexota; class Anaerolineae; order Anaerolineales; family UBA11579; genus JASFQL01. Next base: position 208,349 of record JASFQL010000001.1, on the reverse strand, counting down.
GCGCCGTAAAGTTTACAAAATACTCACTGATTTGCAATCGTAGTTATAATTGAATAGATAGGAAAAACACATGGACCTAAACAACCTCGAACACATGAAAGAAATTGATACCCAGAGCTATATCGACGACCTGGAAGGCTTGCCTGACCAGTTAGCCGCTGCCTGGGAATTAGGGAGTAAACAAGATCTGCCGGAATTTCCCGATGGAATCGACCAGGTTCTCATCGCAGGCATGGGCGGTTCTGCTATTGGAGGGGACCTGCTGGCGGCTTATGCCGAGACAGATTGCAAAGTTCCCGTCATCGTCCACCGGGAGTACACTCTCCCTCAGTGGGCCTTTTCCAAGAACACCCTGGTCATCTGCTCTTCATATTCAGGCAATACCGAAGAGACTCTCGCCGCCCTGGACGCCGCTGTTGAAGCTGGCATCCAGGTGATGGCTGTCACCACCGGGGGGAAGCTGGCTGAAAAAGCGCAGGCTTTGGGCTTCCCTCTTTGGCAGATTGAACGTAATTTCCAACCCCGTGCAGCGGTGGGGTTCTCCTTTGGCTTACTGATGGTTGCCCTTTCTCGCCTCGGTCTTGACATCGCACTCCCAGACGACATACCGGCCTTCATCGCTGATATTAAAGCAGATCGGGAGAGATTCCGTCCGCAAGTACCTGTATCCCAAAATCCCGCCAAACGCCTTGCTGGACAGTTGGTCGGTCGCTGGGTCACCATATGGGGGGCGGGTATTTTAGCCCCTGTCGCCCGCCGCTGGAAAGGGCAGATAAACGAAGTCGCCAAATCCCAGGCCGCCTTCGAGGTGCTCCCCGAAGGAGACCACAATACCCTCCAGGGAATCACCGAACCGAAGGATCAGATCGCTATGTCCATGCACATCTTCCTTCAAGCGGACAGCAATCACCCACGGGACCAACTCCGCAGCGAACTCACCCGCAAAGGCTTCATGATGGAAGGCCATGGCACAGATCTCGTGAAGGCGCGCGGCAAAGGGCGACTGGCCCAAATGTGGAATGCCTTGCTCTTTGGCGATTACGTCGCCTACTACCTGGCCATGGCTTATGGGATCGACCCATCGCCTGTTCCCAAGCTGGCCGAACTGAAAGAGCAGTTGAAAACAGCCTAGGTTCATTCTCACCCAAAATAAGCTGCGCAGATCTCAAAATGCCCGTAGAAACATCGCTGCGCTAGCATGTTATTCCGAATCCTTAGAAAGGCTGAAGAATCTTTCAAAACAATCATTTATAACCATAATCTATACCTTCCGCACTACTCCTTGGACCCCCGATCATTTCCCTTCAAACGCGTGGTGAATGCTTCGTATTCACCAAATTCAGACCTGCGGTCTGAATCTTCATGCTGACTATCATGTGTCATTCCGAATGACTCACACAAAGTGGCAGGAGCGAGGAATCTCTCAAGCGACGCTTTAATCTGGGGGTTGGTCTATTGAATATTCACGCTGAGGGGATTCCTCTCTCGCGAATTTCATCCATTTTCTAGTACAATCTATCTGTGGACGTCGAAAATTTCCTCCGCGAGATCCTGAATAACTTCTGGCTGTCGCTGAAGACTTTACCGGTCATCTTGGGGGCTTTCGGCCTGGCTTTTGCCCTGTTTGCCTTATTGGTCATCTTAGCCATTTTTTCTGCTCCCGCCAACCCCACCGGGGAACTTCCCACAGCCATCCTCACCATCATTCCCGGGCCGACCTCCACCCTCTTCGTGCCCACGCCCACGTCCACCCGGGTGCCTTCGGTGACGGCCGATATGCCCCCCTCTCCTATGCCAGGCATGATCGGGGTTGGGGCTTTTGTGCAGATTGTCGGCACAGAAGGTTCCGGCCTCAACCTTCGTGCGGGGGCAGGGCTGTCCAACGATATTAATTTCGTTGCTTATGACGCAGAAGTTTTCGAAGTACGCGATGGACCGGTCGTGACGGACGACATTACCTGGTGGTTCGTCGTCACCCCGGTGGATGAAGCCCGCAGTGGTTGGGCGGCAGCCAATTACCTTTCCGTCGTCCCCAACCCATAATCGAGCAATAGATGGAGGTGTACCTTGCCTGAACCCAGACCCACAGGGATAACCGCTGACCGCAAAGAAAGTACCTTGACCATTACCTGGGATGATGGTGAATCCTGTGTATTCCCCTTTGACCTCTTGCGAAACGCCTGCCCCTGCGCCGAGTGTCGTGGGGGGCACGAGAACATGAAACCAGAGCCGGACGACGACGTCTTCACCATTTCCGTCATCGATCCCAAGAAGACCAGGCTCGAGAACGTCACTGCTGTGGGCAATTATGCCATCAACATCGTCTGGGGGGATGGGCATACCGCCGGGATTTACAACTGGAAGTATCTATATTCCCTCTGCCAGAAGATGCGGGAGAGGGAGGAGAGTTAAACCGGTGTGTGTCCAATTGGTTCATGGTTATTTTCTGTTTTATGTAGAGACAGGGTGGCCCTGTCTTCATTTTTGATTAAGAACGAATGACCAGGCGCCCCCGACAATAGAAGACCTAAGGGCGCAGCATGCTGCGCCCTTACAAGCCTCAAGAATTTTAAGATCTGTCCGTGGCAATAATTATTGGTGGTACACACATTGGAATGTTTAATTCACAAAAGGTATGTAGGGACGACGGTTGTGCCGTCCAGGCACTGACGCATTGCCCCCACTTTGCCCTAATATGGCAAAGACTAGAAAATCAAACAGCACAATAGCGAAGGGAAAAGACCATGGCAAAGAAAGATAAACGATTGATTACCGCCGAAGACGTCTACAACATCAAAGAAGTCGAAGACCCCCGATGGAGTCCCGATGGGAAACAGGTTGCCTTCGTGCGTCTGGAGATGACCAAAAGGCTGAATGCCTACCGCCGTACTATTTGGTGCTGGCAGCCCGGTTGGGATGGACCCCGCCAGTTCACCAACGGCGGGATGGATAAGCAGGATTTCTCTCCCCGCTTCGATCCCAATGGAGGCCGCTTGGCTTTCCTCTCTACGCGCAATGAGGAGCCCCAGGTCTACCTCATCCCTACAGATGGAGGAGAGGCAGTCATCAAGACCACACAGCCCAACGGGGTCAAGGGCTTTTCCTGGAGTCCCGATGGCAAGACCATCGCCTTCATCTCCCCCATTAGCGTAGAAGAGATGAAGGCAGAAGACAAGGGGAAATACCCCCCACCGCTCCCGGAGGATAAATACGAGAGCGATATCCAGAAAATCGAAAAAGAACGTCAGGAGCAGGAGCAGACCGATCCCCGCGTCTTCACCGGCTTGCCCTTCAAGGTCGGCACAGCCTTCACCCCCCAGCGCTACAAACACGTCTATCTCTTGGAAGTGGACGCGGAAGACGCCCAGCCCCGGCGTCTCACCACCGGGGAGGTGGACTATGGCCTGCCGCACTGGTCCCCCGACGGAAAAACCTTATGGAGCTGGGCGGCTCGCCAACCGGTCGAAGATCGCTATTCGGAGACCGATCTGGTGAAGCTCGACGTTAAAGACGGGGAAGTCGAACGTTTGACCCGTGAGGGGCACTACGCCTACACGCCCCTCCCTTCACCCGATGGAAAATGGATCGCCTGCGAGTCGACCCTGGACACCAGCCCCTACGGGCATCTCCCCCGCCTGACCGTTTTGAAACCAGATGGATCCGAATGGCGCAACCTCAACCTCGAGATCGACCGCGCCATCGGCGCCCATGGGGGTGTTTATCAGGTGCGCTGGGCATCCGATGGGAATGGCCTCTACCTTGTCTTGGACGATAGTGGGGATAGCGGCCTCTATTACTGCGACGTGGAGACTGCCAACTTCGTCCATCTGGTTAAAGGCACCCAGATGGTCTTGCAGTTCGACGTCAATGCCGAGGGGGAGTTCGCCTACACCGCCGCCACACCAGGACGCCCCGCCGACCTCTACACGACCGATACCGCCGGGGAGAATCCCACCCGCCGTACGGATTTCAATAAAGATTTCCTGGAAGAAGTCCACGTTGCCGCCACCGAAGAGATCATCTACAAAGCCCCAGACGGGAAGCGTATCCAGGGTTGGATCGTCAAGCCGCCCGATTTCGACTCTAAAGAGAAATGGCCTTTGGCCCTCAATATCCACGGCGGCCCCCACGCCATGTGGAGTCACAGCACCCCCTCCATGTGGATCGAATGGCAGTTGCACGCCGCCCGCGGCTACGTGGTCTTCTACTGCAACCCCCGCGGCTCGGATGGCTATGGGGAGAACTTCCGCTACACAATCCACGACGATTGGGGAGAAGCAGACATGCCCGACATCCTTGCCGGGGTCGATGCCGTCGTAAAACAGGGCTACATCGACAAAAAACGCATGGCCGTTACCGGCGGCTCTTACGGCGGTTTCATGACCGCCTGGATCGTCGGCCACGATAAGCGCTTCGCCGCTGCCGTTTCCCAGCGGGGGGTCTATCAGCTATTATCCTTCTACGGCACGGCCGACATCCCCCGTCTCATCGAAGGCGAGTTCGAGGTCATGGCCTTCGACGACCCCGACAAGATGTGGCGTTATTCCCCCCTTGCTTATGTGCGGGACGTGAAGACCCCACTTCTCATCATCCACTCCGATAACGACTACCGCGTCCCCATCTCTGATGCCGAACAGCTCTTCACCGCCTTGAAGAGACTCGGTCGGGTGGTCGAATTCGTTCGCTACCCCCGAGACGGCCACGAACTCTCTCGCTCCGGTGAACCAAAACATCGTGTCGACCGCCTCCAACGCATGACCGCCTGGTTCGATAAATACTGTAAGCCGCGTAAAGCTTAACCAATAAGGTAATCCTGTACATCATCCGGTTTTTGCCGGATATACGGGTAAACATAGAAAAACAGACAACGAGTTCAATTATCACTCATATAAAAAAGTAAGATAAGTTGATTCGTTGAAAACAGGAAGAACTACCCGAGTCGCGCCATCAACCAAGCAGTCGAGGAATTTGAGTTAACTTTCTTGCCGATGGCAGATAAGGCTGGGGATACATCCTTGTGGATCGCCAGATCCGCGAAACCATCTGGGATGATAAAATCTACTCCATCGATGAGACCCAGTCGGCGTCGCAGTTAAGGAATAAGGGTGAACGTATGAAACAGAAAAGTAAAGTCTTCATTTTCATAGTATTACTCATCCTTGGTATATACCTCATCGGATGCGTTTCCCCTCCTCCCCCGACAACCATCGTACCCCTGCTGACAACCCCTCCACCCCAGCCCGGTGATACACCCACCCAGGCTGTCCCGGCGTTGACCTTCACCCCCACCGCCTGTACTGGTTGGTATTGCACTCTTGACGGTGTGGTGTATGTCGGCGAGGCGGTCCCGGGGAATGAATTGGGCGGCGTCGTGGTGGACCTCTCCCATTTCAGTTATTGTTCGCCCACCATGGGGGAGCATGAGGCGGTTGCTGCTGAAGACGGAACATTTACCTTCGAGGTCTACTTGCACGATACAGATAGTTTCCATTTCGAAGTCGAACTAAATGGGTACCAGTCGTGGGAATACTCATTCGGGGGCTTCGATTGTCTATATTGTTCCTGCCCGCCGTTTGAGGTCGTGTTGCAGCCTGAGAAGTAATAATATCAAAGTGATACCATAATCCTTTTTTCACGTATTCAAAAACAGACCAAGACATCTCGTTGAGGTGACCGCTTTTAAGCCACAAAACTAGGTTAAAATCCCTCCGATGGAAAAGAAAACCGCTAATTCATGTGTTTTTTATTTATTAGCTGTCGCGATCATAGGCGCCGCAAGCTTGTGGTTCGCCGTCTTCTTTGGGTTGACCTTCGGCGGTGTGGCCGCTGCCGTTGCCCCTGATTTCCATTTCGGTTTGGTGGGGGATTTCCTATGTCCCGAGGGGTCTTCCCTCGAATACCGCCAGGTGAGATATAGTTACCACCAGCCTGGCGAATATACCATTGAGGCCAGTTGTGTGGATGTCGATGGACACCAGATACACAATCAAGAATTGAAAGCGTTTGGGGCCGTTATGGGTTTTTACTTCCTGGTATGTTTTACACCCTTGTTCATTCTTGGTGTTGTCTTCTCAGGTGTAATTCTACATTTACTCAACAAAGCTCTCAAGAAGACTTGAGACCTTACTGCCCAAAACGTCGCCGGCTCACTACCCGACTCCTGATTCAATTTCCCACCACATGTTCATGGGGAGAATCGGTGTGGGGACAAAAAAAGAGTGCAATCAAGGCGCTCAATCTTTTCCTAACAGGCTTTTTCCTTTCCCGCTGCTTACATCCCTTTCTCATTCAGGTATTCTTTACCCAAAGGAGCGTCGGCTTCCAATAATGCCAGTGTAGCCTCCAGAATGCGCCGCTGTTGGGTATTGTCATCCGGCATGCCCAAAGTGCTGCCGCGCGGGAGCTTTGTGATGGTGATGCGTGGGGGAGCGGTGGAGCTTGCCAGTCCTGCACTACAACACGTCATCGTCGTGGCAACGTTATTCATTTCAAGCCCTCGTGCGGTCAACGCAATAGACTGGATGCACAGCGGTGAAACCGGGATCAATAATGCCGCCTGTACCGCGTGCTTTTTCGCCACCCGGATAATAGCCGGGACCAACTCCTTGACCACGCGGATCACGTTGGGTTGGTGCCCGTTGAAGCTTACAAACACGGGGGCGATTTCCCCGATGATCCCTTCCGATACCATATCTTTAAGGTGTTTGAGTGGGAGCAGCACCTGTGGGTCTTGGTTGACGAATTCGTGGTTGTAATGGGTGTTAGCAAATTCGATCTCTGTTAAAGGCGTGTCTGCAGGGATCACTCGGATACTGTAATCCCCTAAAGGATTGCGTTCATTGAAAGGGATATGCTCATCAGCTAGATACCCCCCCGCAGATGAGATCAGCATGAGTCGACTCTCAGATAATTCTACCCCTGATCCACTGGGAGCAAAATGGTTGCGCGGCCAGGTGTATAAATTCCAATCGGGTTTACCTGTCTTTTCGTAGGTTGCCAGCCAGCCGCGTTGGAAATCCTTGAGCCATTCTAACGGGTTTTCAAGGATGGATAGATCACTGTTTGGTCTCGGTCGTAATGAGGCGGAATTGTTTTTTTGTAAGTTCATCTCACAAGCACATGCCACCTGTTTCTGTAATGTAGTCTGTCGAATATTCCTTGATATTATAGATGAACTTGACTTGAATCGACCTAACGGTTTTGAAGGGTAACACTACGAATGCTTAAGTTATTGGGTCATTGGCCTTTTATAGATGACTAGACACCCGTTACCTATGTCCCCAGTCTATTCACCTGGGAAGGGGGGATACAGGGGGGATGGGATCCAAATCTCTGTGGCAACCCCACAATCAAGAATTTTTAATAACTGTCAGGGAAAAATACAAGGACCTCTACCCATCCATCAAACTGGCTTTCACCACGATGCGCTGGTCATTCACCAAGTACGGATAACATGAGATCAGGGTCAACGTTGGGTCTGCCGAGGGATCGAGCACCTGCAGAAAAGTCGGCTCCACGATTTGCGTTTCCTGGTCGATCACGTAAGTGTACGAGCGTATATTGGTATACACGATGATTTCATCCCCTATTTGGAGTAGATCGAGCTCGCGGAAGATTTGCCCGAAAATGTCGTTATGTGCAGAGAAGACCATATTCCCCGCCTCACCGGGATTGGCCGAACCGATGTGCTGCCCCACGCCTTGTTTGAGTTGCTCCCATCCATCGCCCATCACCACCGGCGCGTCCACATTGATCGCCGAGATTTGTATCCGGCGGGCTTGCTCGGCGCTGGGTGTGGGGATGGGGATATTGTTGTAAGATTGGTACAAAGGTCTCAAATGTTCTGGAATCTCCGCTTCATTGAACCGGGTACCCCCTTCGATATCCGGCGGTGTGTGTCCGGAAGGAAGTACCACCGCCTGGATCAGCGGGGTTGGTGAGATGGTCGGCTGCGCTAGCGCCGCCGCCACCTGTTCGTTGAGTTCCTGCAGGATATTGACCCCATTGAGTAGAATGAAAACCAGTCCGACGATTGCCAACACTTCGACCGCCAGAAGAGCCTTGTCCATTACCTGCTTTCGTTTCACCCGGCGCTGGGCGTCCTCGTTGAGTGGCTCGGGGTCTGTAAGTTCAATATCACCCAAAAGGCTTGAGGATTGCGTATCCGGCACCTGTGCCATATCGACCAGCCGCCCACTCTCCCGGAAGGCATCCAGTCGTTTTCGTCTTGCAGCCCGTTTCTTTTCGATGAGTAAACGGCGCAGTTCTCTTTCGCTAAGGTCTTCGGGCCGTACCTTTTTTGCCATATTGAGATTATACCGTCATTGCCCAGAGAGCATTACCTCTTTGAACCAACGACTTCCCGTAAAAGCCTTTCCAGCTTTTCTGCCAGCTCCACCCGGTTGAAGTGCGCTTCCAGATAGGCGCGCCCGGCCCGCCCCATTTGTCGGGTTTTCTCCGGGTTATCCGCCATCATACGGATGGCTTCTGCCAACGCTTCCGGATTTCCAGGTGGGATGTAGATCCCACCCCCCGCTTCCTCTACGACCTCTCGAATGACCCCATCGATTGCCAGGATCGTCGCCCGGCCTGCCGCCATGTAATCGAACACCTTATTGGGGTACACGGTCTTATACATTTCCACCCCCTTGAGAATGCCGATGCATGCGTCCGCCGCAGCCAATGCGAGCCGCATTTCGTCCTTGGGGATCGGAGGGAGGAAGCGTACGTTATCCAGTTTTAACGCCATTGCTCGCCGGACAAGGTTGGGTTTCTCTTTCCCATCGCCCAGCAGTAGGATGACGATATCCGTCCTCTCTCGCAGGAGGGCTGCCGCATCCAGCACCACATCGAGGTCGTTGGACATCCCGTGTGCTCCCGCATATAACGCTACGAACTTCCCCTCCAGGTCGTGGGTTTGGCGGAAAGCTCCACCATCCTCGGTGGGATCGAACATGCTCGTATCCGCCCCGTTGGGGATCAAGGCAATCTCCTCCCCCCCCCGCTGGCTGATGTGCTCGATGAATCCCGGTGAGTTCACCATCAGTTGGTCTGCCCGTATATATAGGAATTTCTCCAACCATTCTGAAACTCTGATTATGATCGGGTTGCTGAGAACGCCAACTGCCACGGCAAAAGCCGGCCACAGGTCTCGCACTTCGAAGAGGAACTTCGCTTTTTTAAGGCGTGCCAACACCCAGGCGGTGATCCCCTGAAAGATGGGAGGTGTGGTTCCCCACACCAGATCCACATCCTTCACCGACAGGCCGATGAACAGGCTCGAGACCATAAAGCTCAGGAAGCTGAACACCCGATGGACGAAACTCTTATGGAGTTGTGGATATGTGTAGGCTCGCAAGATGGTGATTCCCTCCCCCCCATCCTGCCGTTCCACCCATGGGATTCGTGCTTGACGGGCTGCCCCTGTGATATAACTCACCGGGCTGGCGATCACCGTCACACGATGCCCCTTACGACATAAATGCAGCGCTAATTCGTGGTGCCGGGTGCCGCCGGGTTCATCTAAGGCTGCAAAAGCCTGGTGGATAATGAGGATGTGCATAGCACAGTAATTTTACCCCGGGAATTCCCACTGGCTTGCCAGGGTGACTGTTGGAGTAACTCGGGTGGTGAGGGCAAAGGACAATGCCGGAGTCCGTTCATTGTACGTGTGAGAGACCCAGCCGTGGTGGGCTTGTGCCTGTCCTTCCCCAAAAAGGAGTTTCCCGGCTCGGGTGAGGGTCACCTTCAAAGGGCAAGTCCCCTGGATGTCGAGGATGATCCAGCCGTGAGGAGATTTCAACCGCAAGGTAGTGCTGGCAATTTCCCACACCCAATCGGGCAGCAGCCAATGTAAGCGGACATCCGTCAACTGGCCGTGGGTTGCAATAATTTTATCTGTGATCTCCCAGATGTTCACCGCGGTGCGTTCCACACTCCTGTGGTGGGTGACCCCGTATTTTTCGTAGCCATCGTGTTCCACCCGGATGCTGGTCGGGGTTGGCGGGGCTGTTACCCTCACCCGGTTCCAGTCCAGCCAGGTGAATCGACCAACTCTGGTCATCTGGTTATCCCCATTGATCGTAACCGTGTTGTGCACGTCCGTATTACTCAAAGAGTTATTCCAGGGCGGGGGGGCGTTGTATAGGTAAGTCCCCGCATCCTGGGCCACGTTCAAGCCGCGCCACCACAAGTCGAGGTGAAGTTGGTCGGCATGCCCATGACGATTGGTGGACAGAGCGGCACGCAAGAAAGCCCAGCTCATTTTCCCATCCAACCGGACCAACTTGGGTTTGGGCGTCTCTGCCGGAGCATATGCCCCCTTCGGGGTTATCCAGACGGACATCTCGTCCCATGGTCCATTAGGGAGGGGAGTGTGGTCCAGAAAGGCTTTCCCCGCAGCCTGGATGACTGGCCGGTAATCACTGAAATCACATACGGTGAGGGGCAGGATGTACGATCCATCGTTGGCGCCCAGGTTGGGCACCTTTCCGCTTTCTTTGTCCAGGAGGGTCAGCAGCCATTGTGTCGCCGCGGCCAGGCGGCGGTTTGTCTCCTCCGGGAAGCTGTCCCCCTGACATTCAGCCACCACCTCCGCCCATAAACTCGCCTGGAGCATCAGACGGTGGTAGTTGGCACTGTTCTGGATATAAGCCCCGTCTGGGTTAATTTGGGTTTGGAGGGCGTAGTTGATCCACTTCCACCCCAACCTGCGCCATCGTCGGGCACTAGGGTGATCAGGCAGAATGGCTGCCGCGGTATACAGCCCTACTGCTTCACTGAGCAGGTGGTTGTTTTCTTGCGCCCGGGCATAACCCATCGTGGGCGGGATGCGGCGGGCGTGAGTGATAAGGGCTTGCTTGAACAGGTTTATCCGCCCAGGAGTCGTTTGCGGGGAGGATGAAAAAATCTCAAAGCAGAAGACCAGGGAGATCAGCCTCAGGGCAACTTCCTGGGCTGAAGCCCAATGGAGGCCCATATTAGGTGGATTTGTGAAAAGGAAATCTTCGGTATACCCCCAAAAGGCTTCTGAATAACACTCATCGTCACTCAACCGGTAGGCACGGGCCAATACCGTCGCCCAAGTAAAACGCCCCATCTCCCAGGGGATTTTGATGTCCTGTCCATCGACCCAGGCGGCGAGGTGTTTCGTCCAGTGGCGCTGTTTTTGGGGCGATTTAAAATTCAAGGGCTGGGGGTTGCCGCCAAACAAACGCACCTGCCCGGCGACGATCTGGTTTGCTTCTTCGAGAAGTTTTTCTGCCTCGGTCCCTAAAATCCTTTTCAGGTCCTTTTTCTCGGGCAAGGGCAGGTCGAGCGGTTCGATCTTATAGGGAATTTCTTCGACCGGCAACCAGTCATCGCCGGATGCCGGGGTTAGGACTTTGAACAAGCCGCTACGCAAGCCTATCTGGTATGAGGCGTAAAGGAATCCGATTTTCCAGCCGAGTTGTTTGAGGGCTTTTGAGGCGAATTGAAGCCGTCCTGTTTTCGCTTTCATATGGAGGCATCTTACCATTCAGGAAAAGGGGCGTCAACGGTCTGTTGTGGTTATGGACCTGTAACCTGTTAGGTTTTGGGGGAGGGCAATCCAAGGCGTAGCCTTGGATTCAGGAGAATGAGGCAAGCTCATTCTCCACGGATAGATACAAGGAATTGCTAATTGTAACCTGTAAAGTAGAAGGAGTATGGATTATTCAACAGGTCTTTACAGGTCATTTCGTGCGTGCCTACGGCACGCGTTGGGAGAATGGTGGCATAGCGGTTGGGGATATAGAGAGTAATGATGGCTTATTTCTTGAAGGAAGAGTGGTATTTACCCATTCTCCACGGTTGGGAAATTTAGTCTACGGGGAGATGGCAATAATTTTACAGGTTGTTATAGGTTGTTACAGGTTAGTAGGCAATTGCGTATTGCGTAAGGGGGAATCCTTTTAGGTTGAGTGGTTTTTGGACAGGGACTGATGATTTATTCACTCTTTGGGGATTACTCGACTTTGCTCCATTAGACTATAAGTAAGCCGAACAAGAGTTGAACAAGTCTACTTTGCGTTTAAGCACAATAGGGAATAGGGGAAGACGGTCAGGGACGGGGTCGCCCCGATCCCTACAGACCTCGCCTGCATCCACGACCGGTACCACCTATAAAGCACCCACCACGCAAAAATTGGTTCACCCTCGCAAATCCATTACACAGTCCCGGTCTCGCGATCTGTAATTCCTTTCATTTCAATTCATGCTACAATTTGGGACGTGTGTAGAACCATCCATCGTATGATTGTACTGGTTGTGGGGGTGTTTTTAATCTCCTATACGGCGAGTGCCCAGTCAGCTTCCCGCGCGGTGGTGAGCGGCCCTAATTTGGAGGAATTCCCTCAAATTACCGCTTACCTGGACGTGATGGACGCCAGCGGGATATTCATCCCCGGCCTGGGTCCGGGAGACGTGGCCGTCGTAGAGGACGATGCGGTCCTTCCCGGACAGGTGACGGAGATCAGGCCGGGTGCACAGATCGTTTTGGCGTTCAACCCGGGCAGCTCCTTCAATATCGTCGATTTCGAGGGGAACAACCGTTTCTATTACCTGTCTCAGGCTTTAGCTCATTGGTGGGGGATGCAGGCAGAAGCAGATATCGACAACTTCAGCATCGTAACCTCTAGCGGCACACTCCTGACCCATTCTAGCGTGCCGAGTGAGTGGCAGGAAGCCTGGAACACTTACGAACCAGATTTGAGGACAGCGATCCCCAACCTGGAAATACTCTCTACGGCGCTCGATGTAGCGTCAGACCCCACACCAGGGGTGGGGATAGGACGGGTGATCTTATTCCTGACTCCGACTCTATCCCCCGAGTGGGGCGACACCGTGCAGAGCCTGGCCGATCGGGCCATCCAGAGCAACGTGCGGGTACACGTCGGCCTGATCGATTCACCCTCATTGTTCACGAGCAGCTCAGCGTCCCAACTCCAGGCTTTGGCGTTCCAGACGGGGGGGCAATTCTTCGTCTTTTCGAACGAGGAACCTATCCCGGATTTCCAGCAGCTGTTCGAATCTTCCCGGCGGGTGTACCAACTCACGTACCGCTCGCAAATCAACACGCCGGGCGAGCATACATTTTTCGTACAGGTGAACACGCCCGGAGGGGAGATCTTGAGCGGGCAAGTGAACTTCGAAGTGCAACTGCGACCGCCCACCCCCATTTTCGTGGAACTGCCCTCACAGATCGTGCGGGCGATTCCGGACGATGCGGACGTGGCGACCGAGAACCTGGAACCAAAGACATACACCGTTGAAGTTTTCTTCGAATTCCCAGATACGATCCCGCGGGCGATGGCGCACAGCTCGTTATATGCCAACGGCCAAATCGCAGCAGAGAACACATCGCCGCCATTCGAGCTTTTCAACTTCGACTTGACCCAATACGCAACGAGCGATGAAGTGGTGCTGATGGTAGAAGCGACGGATGAATTGGGATTGACCGGGAACAGCGTGGACATCCCGGTGCAAATCACCATCCAGCGACCGGCCCAGGGTCTGCTGCCGACCCTGGCGCGCAACGCTACCGTGATCGCCTTCGGTTTCGTGGTCCTGGCTGGTGGAATCCTCATCCTGGTGCTGCTGCTGGCAGGCCGGCTACGCCCGCGCTCGATCGGCGAGCAATGGCGGTCACGGGCTGCATACGACGACCCAGTAACCCAACCGCTACGCCAGATCGAAGAGCAGTACAAACCGAAAAAGAGTTTGCTGGAGCGTTTCAGAAGGCGCCCGTCAGACGCCAAGGGCAGCCAGGCACAACGCCCGGCGGCGCGAGGCGAACCGTTCGCCTATCTGACGCCTATCTCCGAAGAAGGCATGACGGAGCCGGATTCCCTAATCCAAGTCACAACGACCGAGATCACGTTCGGCTCCGAACCGGACGAGGCGGTTGTCGTGCTGAAAGACCCGGCGGTCGCCCCCCTGCACTCACGCCTGTGGCGGGACGAAAAGGGCGAATTCCACATCGCGGACCAGGAGTCGGTTGGGGGAACATGGGTGAATTTTGCGCCGGTGTCGAAGACGGGATGTGAGGTGGAACACGGCGATCTGATCCACATCGCCAACATCGGTTTCAGATTTTCTTTAGAAAGACCTACGCGACCACGACAGACGGTAGTTCGAAAAGGATAAGAAAAATGATCCCTGTAGAGCAAGCTCACCTGAACGTCGCAGCGGAGAGCCATCCCGGTATCGCCGGGAAGAACAACGAAGACCAGTTTTCCATCTCCGCATTCCAGCACAGCAGATTGGACACGACCCCTTCACTCTTTGCCATGATCGCAGACGGCATCGGGGGACACCGGGCGGGGGAGGTGGCCTCTGAGATGGCCGTGGAAATCATCAGCGAGGCTGTGGCAGGCAGCGATGCCAGCCAGCCCACCACCATCATGCAGGCAGCCATCATGCAGGCAAGCGAGGCCATCCTGGCCAAATCGAAAAGTGAAGAAAAGAAGCAGGGGATGGGGACAACCTGCGTGTGTGTGTGGGTCATCGGGAATCAACTGTATACGAGCGCGGTGGGGAACTCCCGGCTGTATCTGCTGCGAGGCGGAAAACTACAGCAACTGACGGTAGACCACACCTGGGTGCAGGAGGCTGTGGAAGCGGGAGCATTGACAGAAGAGCAGGCCCGCGTGCACCCAAACGCCAACATCATCCGGCGGTATCTGGGGTCGACGCAGCCGGTGGAAGTCGATCTACGGCTGCGCTCGGCGCGCAAGCAAGAAGCTACGGAAAAGAACCAAGGGATGAAGCTACATCCGGGGGACCGGCTGATCCTGTGTTCGGACGGACTGAGCGATATGGTGGACGACGAGGCCATCCGGAAGATGGCCAGGTCGAAGGAACTCAACGGCGTGGTGGCGGATTTGATCGAGGAAGCCAACCTGAATGGGGGCAAGGACAACATCACCGTGGTGGTGCTGGAAGTCCCACGTTCGGGGATACGGATCAACTCGCCGCAGATCGATCTGCGGGACCGAAAAGCCCAGCTCACCATTTCATACATCGGGTTGGGATTGATCGGCTTGATCATGCTGATTGCCTTGGGGATGTTCGCCTGGCGGACGTTATTCGGTGATCCCACCCCGACAGCGGTACCTCTCCCGTCATCGGCTCCGGTTATAATTTTGGAGACTCCTACGCCGTAATTTCAAAACGCGTAACCGCTTTATTTTTTTTAGATATCCAAGACTTCACAGGAGGCTTTGATCTTATCCTCCTTTCCTGGGAGAGGGCTAGAGAGTAGATAGTTAATAATTGGCGACACAGTAATTGGTTTTTCACTGGATAGATGAGGAAAGGGTTGGTAAAATTTTGTTGCTGGATTCTATGATTACTGGGAGGTGTGTGTCTCAAGGAAAAGTTTCAAGATTGCTAGTTGTTCAGGTTTGATAAGGAAACGGTTGAGTATACTTTAGTGATAGATTCAATATTTGTGGGGGACAAGCCTTTGGCTTGCTTGGGAGAATGTGAAACATTCTCCACATGCCGCAGGAGAACCGAAGGTTCTCAAAGGTCAGCGAAGCTGACCAATCCCCCACACCCCACTGCAGGGGGTGGCGACTCCCCGGACCCCTGCGATCAAAGGCATTGAAGCGTGATTTAATTCTCTGGTTTATATCAAGGGTTCTTAGTCAATTGGCCGCAAAACGTGACTATATGAGGTAATTTTTATTATCTATGGCCAATCTTATTACCCACCCCTTGGGAACACCTAAAGTTCATTTCTCAAATAGATTGTTAGAGAATCGTCATAGCCTCGATGATTCTACTCTTAGCAGGATTAGCCAATATCAAATTGAAGTGAATTACACCAGCAATAAATCGTCGACCAGCCAATCGAAAGGGGAATAATGATGTTGGGTGGAAATTAAACACATTCTAAAAACAGCTCTATTCCAGGCGGGGGTGATGTACAATAGGCATATGCACGTGATTCTGACACACGAACAGGCTGACTTCGACGCGGTCGCTTCTTTATTAGGCGCACACCTACTGGACGAAAAGGCAGTGCCGGTCTTGCCGCGGCGTATGAACCGGAACGTGCGGGCTTTCATCACGCTGTACGGCCTGGACCTGCCGTTCGTGGACCCGCGCGACCTCCCCAAGGGGAAGATCGAAAACGTCACCCTGGTGGATTCCCAATCGCTGGTGACACTCAAAGGGATGAGCAAGAACACCAAGGTGTACGTGCTCGACCACCACCAGCGGCGAAGCGATCTCCCCAAAGAATGGCAGGTCACCACCGAGGACATCGGGGCGACGGCGACACTGTTGATCGAGGCGATGCAGGAACGAGGGGTAAGTTTGACCGTTCCGCAGGCAACATTGCTTTTACTGGGCATCTACGAAGACACCGGCGGGTTGACCTACGTCCAGACCACGCCACGCGACCTACGAGCGGCCGCTTTCCTGGTAGAGCAGGGCGCAAACATGCAGATCCTGGGGGATTTCCTCAACCACCCCCTTTCGATGGAACAGCAAGCGCTGTATGACAACCTGCGAGAACAGGTCGAGACCCATTTGATCAACGGGAATATGGTGATGGTGGGATGCGCGGATGCGAGGGAAACGGACGAGGAACTCTCGACCATCGCCCACAAGCTCTACGACCTACTCGACCCGGACGCTTTGATCTTGTTCATCGATACAAGTGGGGGAACACAGTTGATCGCCCGCTCGACGACGGACCTGGTCAATGTAGGCGACCTGGCAGCCCATTATGGAGGGGGCGGACATCCACGGGCGGCGGCGGCTTTGGTGCACGAGGGGAACGCGAAAGAGATATGCGCACAGGTGATCGAGCTGCTGCCGGAATACGTACGGCCGGCGGTGACAGTGGCCGAGATCATGTCCCGCAGCCCACAATACCTCACGCCGGATACGCCCATCAAAGAGGCAGATGAACGCATGCGCCGCTATGGCTACGAGGGCTATCCGGTCGTGAAGGAAGGGGAAGTCGTGGGCCTGCTGACCCGCCGTGCGGTGGACCGAACCCTGAGCCATAAGCTGAACCTCGAGGTGCAAGACGTGATGGAAGCCGGTGCGGCCACAATCCAGCCCGAGGAACCTTTAGAGGCTTTACAACGGTTGATGACGGACACAGGATGGGGACAGGTGCCGGTCGTTGAGGATGGAAAGATCGTCGGGATCGTGACGCGAACAGACCTCATCAAAACCCTGACTTCGGAGCGGGCGACAACCGGGCGGCAAAACCTGGCGAGCCGTCTGGAGGCAACCCTCCCCCCCACCCGTCTGGCGCTGCTTCAGGCGGTAGCGGAACTTGCGCAGGCGCAGGGGACGGCTTTATACATCGTGGGTGGATTCGTACGGGACCTGCTAATCGAACGCCACAGCATCGATTTCGACCTGGTGGTCGAGGGTGACGCCATCGAGTTGGGCCATGCGGTGGTGGAGAAGTATGGAGGAAGGGTGACGACCCACAAACGCTTCGGGACGGCCAAATGGCAGATTGCGGACATCAGGGAGCAAGTCGCCGGGCTGTTAGGGGGGGGATCCACCGACAAAATCCGGGCAGAAGATCTGCCCCCGACACTCGATTTCGTGTCGGCACGGCGCGAATTCTACACGCATCCCACAGCCCTACCGACGGTGGAGCGAGGGAGCATCAAGCTGGACCTGCACCGGCGCGACTTTACGATCAATACGCTGGCGCTGCGGTTGGACGGGCACCATTACGGAGAACTGCACGATTATTGGGGAGGGCTGGCGGACCTGCACGCCGGGCAGGTGCGGGTGCTGCACTCGCTCTCTTTTGTGGACGACCCGACGCGGATCCTACGGGCGGTGCGGTTCGAGCAGCGTTTCGACTACCAGATCGAAGACCGCACGCTGGAACTGCTGGTTGCGGCTTTGCCGCTGTTAGACCGGGTATCGGGCGACCGCTTACGGCACGAACTGAACATCATCCTCAAGGAACCCAAGGGGCTGGCTATGCTCTCACGGCTGGCGGATTTGGGCACGCTGGCCGCCATCCACAAAGACATCCCGTGGGATGAGGACACGCGTTCAAGATTGGCGCTGGCCTTGACCAACCAGCCGGAACCCGCATGGGAACTGGATAAGCCGATGGACAGCTATGCCCACCCACTAGCGCTGGCTTACACGACGTGGCTGATGGCCCTGCCACGGGTGACGGCGGCTTCCGTCTCCGGGCGGTTGAGGCTGCCGGGGTGGCTGACGAAGATCGTGTTGGCGGCGTGTAAGCCCCTGAGCGACATCTCTGAACTAGCCGAAGGACCGCCCAGCGCGGTGGTGGAACGGGTGGAGGACGTGCCCCGGATGGCTCTATACGCCCATTACCTGGTAACAAAGGACAAACACGTCAAGGGAAATATCGAGGCGTACATCAGCGAGTGGCGTATGGTGCGGCCGCACACAAGCGGGCACGACCTGCGTGAGAAGGGGATCCCGCCCGGGCCAGAATACCGGAGAATCTTGGACGAACTGCGGGCGGCGTGGCTGGATGGGAAGGTGGATTCGGCGGAAGGGGAAGAGAGGTTGTTAGGGGAGTTGTTGAAGGGATAGGGGGTGAGGTTCGCCTCAATGAAAATTTTCAAGACTGCTGGTCATTTGTATGTGATGTGGAGACGGACGTCAATATTATGTTGATAGATTATTTATTTGTGGTGTGCAAATCTATGTATTTACTGAAAATACGAGTATTTTCTCTGGAGAATGTTTCACATTCTCCACACGCACCAGGAGAACCTTCGGTTCTCCAAGGTCAGCTTAGCTGACCAATCCCCCACACCCCACCGCTGGGGGTGGCGACTCCCCGAATCCCTGGAATTATAAAAAAGGGGAGTTTATTTGTTTCTCAAGCCGCAAGGAGAGATTATATGAGTAGATTGTGTAGGGCTGTGGACGGGCGGTCACAAGGGCTGCTCCTGCATGGATAGGAAGAGAAAGGGTAATAAGACAAAGGACTGTGTGGGAATCTGCCATGCTTACAAAAATAAAATCTACTCCCCCTTGAAATTGTGAGTGTTCCGTGCTAGAATGATTTAGCATTACCGAAATAGTAGCGTCACCGGAAAGTGGGCAACCCCCACTTTTCTTCTTATGACCACCTAATAAGGAAAACAACTTGCGGTGGTGATGCCGAGGAAAAAAACGGCAGAGAATTAGGAATCAGCCGGATTGTGGAGAAAATAAGATGAAGAAAGATTTTGCTCTGGCTTTCAACGAAGTGCTGGATGATAAGCAGCTTCCTAAAGAGGTCGTCTTAGAAGCCCTCGAGGCAGCCATGGTCTCAGCGTACCGTAAGACGGTCAACGCGTCCAGTGCGCAGCAGGTCCAGGCGGAATTCGACCTAGAAAGCGGCACGGTGAAGATATTCGCCGAGAAAGAGGTGGCCGAAGAGATACAGGACGAACGCACTGAAGTAACGCTGGAAGTAGCCAAGAAATTCGACGAGAACGCCGAAATCGGCAGCATCGTTATCGTCGAATCGACACCGGATAACTTCGGCCGCGTAGCCGCACAAACAGCCAGGCAGGTGATCCAACAGCGCATCCGTGAAGCCGAACGCGAGGCGCAATATGAGCATTTCAAGACCCTGGAAGGCGAGATCATCAACGGCATCGTGCAAGCCATCAACCCAAGCGGGATCGTATTGGGCCTAGACCGCAAAGCCGAAGGCCACATGCCCCGCAACCACCAGATCCGGGGCGAACGTTTCCGGCTACACGACCGGGTGAGGGCGCTGCTGCTGGAAGTGAAACTAACCCCCCGCGGCCCGCAACTGATCCTCTCACGTGCCCACCGCAACTTCCTCCGGCGGCTGCTGGAGGACGAAGTCCCGGAGATTTATCACGGGCTGGTCGAAATCCGCTCGATTGCGCGGGAACCAGGCTACCGTTCCAAGGTGGCAGTGGCCGCCCTGCAGCCCGGCATCGACCCTGTGGGGGCCTGCGTGGGGATCCGGGGTGTGCGCATCCAGGCAATCGTGCGCGAGTTGAACGACGAAAAGATCGACGTAATCGAATGGAACCCCGACCCCTCGGGGTTCATCGCCAAGGCGCTCAGCCCCGCCCGGGTGACAGGGGTGTACTTGAATGAAATGAATGAGGCCAAAACAGCCACCGTCGTCGTACCTGAAGACCAGCTCAGCCTGGCGATTGGACGGGACGGGCAGAATGCGCGACTGGCAGCCAAATTAACGGCGTGGCGCATCGACATCAAGAGCCTACCGGAGGCGACAAGCGATGCGCTGATGAAACTGCAAGAGAACGAAGAATATGCAGAGGATGCCGCTGAATTGGAGGAAATGGTGGTCCAGGTAGAAGCCGTGCTGACGAAGAAAGACGAAGGCCGCCCGGTGACGCCGGAGGAATACCAACTACTGGCCCGATTCGTCAACCGAGTAGAGACAGGCGCTGAGGACCGCCGACAAGCTGAATTGGACGCCAAACGAGCCGTAGAGAATGAAATCAGGGAGACTTTAGCGCCTACGGCTTTCGATACCCCCCTAGAAGAACTGGGCATATCTCCCCGTTTCACAATCATTTTGAGCGGTGAAGGGTTTACTACAGCCGGCGATCTCATGCTTCAGCTGGCGCTGGATTCAGACGTTATCTTGAGCTTGAATGGAATCGGCCCGAAAGCCATGGAAGAGATTCAGGAGACTCTAGACAATTACGAGTTCCCAGAACCTGCCGTGGTTGAAGAAGCCGCAGAAGAGATACCGGAAGAAGCGCAGGAAGAAGAAGGAGAAGGAGCAGAAGAAGAAAGCGAGGTTAGCGCAACCGCCGAAGCGGAAGAAGCCGAATCGGAAGAAAAAGAGGAAGCGCCCAAGGCCGAAGCAGAAGCAACGGACGAAATCGAGACACCGGAAGACACTGCCGAGGAAGAGGCAGCAGAACCTGAACCCGAGTTCATGGAAATGATCGAAAAATTAGAGATTGAAAGCACTTCACCCGATGAAGAAGATGGACTGGAAAAACTGGAAGAAGACCATAAGAAGAAACGGACCAAGAAGAAAGCCTTCAGGCAGGTTGAATACGATCCAGACCATGACGTCACAATCGTGAAACGCCGTCGTAAACGGGATGAAGACGATTGGGAAACGGGAGATTGGTAGAATTGCAAGGATGCAACGGCCTAGAAGAGAAGGTGAGACGGTGGCCAAACGTGGAAAGAGACACGGGAAACACATTCCCCAGCGGACATGTGTGGGATGCCGTTCGGTGGAAGCGAAACGGAACCTCATCCGAATCGTACGTACGCCTGAAGGCCTGAAGGTGGACCCAAAAGGCAAGATGGCCGGGCGAGGCGCTTACTTACACAACAGCCGCTCGTGTTGGCAAGCTGGATTGAAGGGACGCCTGGCTCAAGCACTAAAGACGACAATCAGTGAAAAGGACCTGGCAAGCCTGACAGCATTCATGGAGACTCTACCTGAAGACGAAAGCGCAGGCCAGAACGGATTAGGTAAGTAAGGAGCAAGCGAATGAGTGAAAAAGTAAAAGATACAAAAAAAATCGAACTGCCTGTGATTACAACGGTGCGCGAATTGGCCGAGATGATTGATTCCAGCCCTATCGATATCATTAAAGTGTTAATGGCAAACGGCGTGATGGCAAATATCAACCAGCAAATCGATTTCGATACTGCAGCGGTGGTTGCGGCCGAGTTGGGCTACGAAGCCACACTGGAGGTGATCGATCAAGTCGAGGCCGAAGACGTCGGTGAGGTAGCCTTGTGGCGGCGATTGATCTCCAACGAAGACGAAAAGGACCTCTCTCCCCGCCCACCAGTAGTGACGATCCTTGGGCACGTGGACCACGGGAAGACTTCTCTGCTGGATGCAGTACGCTCGACAAGCGTGGCAACGGGGGAAGCGGGTGGGATCACACAGCACATCAGCGCCTACCAGGTCAAGCATAAAAAGCGGACGATCACATTCCTGGACACACCGGGCCACGCGGCCTTTACGGCGATGCGTTCGCGGGGCGCCCAGGGAGCAGACATCGTGATCCTGGTGGTGGCGGCCGACGACGGTGTGATGCCGCAAACGAAAGAAGCGCTCTCCCATGCGAAAGCAGCCCAAGTGCCGATGATCGTAGCTTTGAATAAAATGGATAAAGCCAACGCTAACCCAGAAATGGTGAAACAACAATTAGCCGAAGAAGGCCTCGTCCCTGATGATTGGGATGGAGACACCATCGTGGTGCCCGTATCGGCGACAAAACAGGAAGGACTAGAAGACCTGTTGGAAGCCATCTTACTCGTGGCCGACAATACGGAGATCCTCGCCAACCCCAACGGCCGGGTGATCGGCACGGTGATCGAAGCCGAGCGCGACAAGGCGAGGGGGGTGGTCGCGACTCTACTGGTGCAGAACGGCTCTTTAAGGGTTGGAGATGTCCTCGTGGCGGGTACGTCACACGGGCGAATCCGGGCGATGTTCGATTTCCGAGGGAACAACATCGAGGAAGCGAAACCCTCCACACCGATTTCCGTTATGGGGCTGGACAGTGTGCCCCAAGCTGGCGACCTCGTCCGCGTGGTGGAAAGCGATAAAGAAGCCCGCGCGATCGTATCGGAGCGAGAGCAAAGGCAGAAAGACGCCGGAGCCAAAGGGGCTTCCATCGTGACCCTGGAGCGGATATTCGAGCAGTTCCAGGAAGGACAGGCGCGCGAGCTGCGGCTCATCGTGAAAGCCGACGTGCAGGGCTCTTTAGAGCCAATCATTTCCTCCCTCAAGGAAATCAGCGCCAGCGACGAAGAAGGGCAGATCAAGGTCAATATCCTCCACTCTGGAACGGGAAACATTGGGAAGAACGACGTGACCCTGGCAGCAGCTTCACAGGCAATCGTGATGGGTTTCAACGTGACAGCCGACGAAGGGGCACAGATGACTGCCGAGCAGGAAGGTGTTTCTATCCGGTTATACGACATCATATACCGCCTCACCGAGGACGTGGAAAAAGCATTGAAAGGTATGTTGACCCCTGAAGAGAAAGACGTCCGCATCGGACAGGCGGAAGTAAGGGCAGTATTCAAAATCCCAAAGATTGGTAAGATTGCCGGCTGCCGCGTGTCTGAAGGTGAGATACGGCGAAACAGCTTCATCCGCGTGGTGCGCGGCAACAAGACGATTTTTGAGGGCGCAGTATCTTCTTTAAAGCATGAAAAGGACGACGTGCGTGATGTACGGGCTGGATTCGAATGCGGTATCGGCGTGAAGGGATTCGAGGATTTCCAGGATGGGGATATCTTGGAATGCTACGTTCGAGAAGTTGTGGAACTGACTTAAGGCAGGGTGGTCGGGAGGTCATATGGTATCCGAGGGGAGAGCAAAACGTGTTGCTCAGAGAATCAAAGAGACGTTGTCGGAGCTCTTGCTTTTCGAGGTATCTGACCCACGGTTGAGCGGGGTGCAGGTCACCCACGTGCGGGTGGATCGTGAGTTAGCTTATGCGAATATTTTTTTCTCCGCGCTTGAGGGATCGGCGCGGAAAGATGAGATTTTAGAAGGATTAGACCACGCATATGGCTTTTTACGACACCAACTTGCCCAACGCATTCAACTGCGTTCGTTCCCACAACTGCGATTCAATTGGGACCCCATCCCCGAAAACGCGGACCGGATAGATAGACTGATTACGTCGCTGCACGACGATGACAGACGAGATGAGGATGAAGATAGATAAATCCACGCTGGCGAACCTAAAGCAACGCATAGAAGAGGCCGAACGGATATTAATCGTTTCACACGTCCGGCCTGACGGGGACGCGGTCAGCTCTGTTTTAGCCCTGGGCACAGCGCTTCAAGAGAAAGGCAAACAGGTGGTGATGGCGCTTGCGGACGGTGTTCCCTCTGCGCTGAGGTTCTTGCCGGGGAGTGAGCAGGTGGTCAAGAAAGTCGATGGGGTGTTCGATCTAGTCGTCGCCCTCGACTGCGGCAACCAAGAACGGGTGGGGGCGATATTGAACGGCCACGCCAGCATCCACGCCAACATCGACCACCACGCTTCCAATCCGGCGTTTGGCGAGATCAACCTGGTCGATTGGGAGGCGGTCTCCACAACGGAGATCCTGGCACGCATCTTCCCAGCCTTAGGGCTACCTATCAACGAGACGGTTGCCTCGCTGCTGCTGGCAGGCATCCTTACCGATTCCCAGGGTTTCAAAACCGCGAACACGAGCCCATTATCCCTGCGGGTATCGGCCGACCTTTTCGAAAAGGGCGCAGATATGCAGGCGTTATTCTTCGATGCCCTGACACGCAAGACATACGAGGCAGCCAGCTACTGGGGCGCTGGGTTATCCCAACTGAAGCGGGAGGGGAACATCGTATGGACTAGTCTGTCATTGGAAGACCGAAAAGCAGTGAATTACAACGGGCGGGATGACGCCGACCTAATCAATATATTATCTGCGATCGACGGCACAGAAATCGCGATTATTTTCATCGAGCAAGATCACGATAACGTGAAAGTCAGCTGGCGGGCGCAGTCTGGCTACGACGTATCACAGATCGCAGCGCATTTTAGTGGGGGCGGCCATACGGCTGCCGCCGGCGCTATGATCAAGGGGGGTCTACAAGAGGTCGAGGAAAAAGTCATCGAAGCGACCAAATCAGCAATTAGGAAATAATTATGTCATTAATCCCCATAATATCAACTAAAATAATATATCGTATGAAAGGAATTAGTTTCTTTTCAAATTTGGGGAAAGGAGAAAGATTATGGATAGAGATGTCGTAAAGAATGTAGTATCAGGTGTGCTGGTGATCGATAAACCAGTCGGCCTGACCTCGCACGACGTGGTTCAAATCGTCCGGCGAGGGACAGGTATCCGTCGAGCCGGGCACACGGGCACACTGGACCCACGCGCTTCGGGCGTGCTGGTCGTATTGATTGGCCCGGCGGTCCGTTTGAGTGAGTTTGTCTCGGCATCAGACAAACGCTATCAGGCCACTATTCGCCTGGGAAGCCGGACAGATACCTACGATGCCGAAGGGGTGCCATCGGAAGAGATGCCCGTCAACGTGACCGAAGAGGAGTTCTTGGAACTCGTCAAAGGCTACGAAGGTGAGATCGAACAGGTCCCACCCCCGTATTCAGCCGTAAAGGTCAAAGGGAAAAAGGCCTATGAAATGGCGCGTGAGGGCAAAGAGGTAGAACTCGAACCCCGCAAGATCAAGGTCTACAACCTGGACGTTTTGGAGTGGGCTCCCCCTGAAGTGGTCATCGACGTATACTGTTCCTCCGGGACCTACGTGCGATCGCTGGCAAACGACATCGGTGAAGCCCTTGGCATCGGCGCTCATCTGGTCGGATTACGCCGTACGAAGAGCGGCCAGTTCTCCCTACGTGATGCCGTCGCGCTGCGGCGCCTGCGAGAGGCTTTCGAGGCCGGGACGTGGGCAGAGTTCCTCATCCCAGCGGCAGAAGCGCTGAGTGATTGGCGGACGATCGAGTTGGATGCCGAGCTGCTTGAAATGGTCCGGCATGGACACCGCTTCCCTGCGGAGAAAGGGGATAGCGGTTGGGCTCGGGCGATCAGCGAACAAGGCGACCTGGTCGCATTGGTCGAGGTGGACGAAGAGACCGGGGAATGGCAACCACGAAAAGTTTTCTTCACTTCCTGACATAACAAGCAATGCAGCAATACTCCGGGCTGCAAGACGTATCCCTGCAAGATGCCTGGCTCACCATCGGTTCTTTCGATGGGGTCCACCTAGGGCACCAGCAGATTATCAAGCAAATTACAAGCGGTGCGCACGCAAGTGGGGTACCAGCAGTCGTGCTCACCTTTCACCCACATCCCTCCGTGGTGCTGCGAGGCCCGCGAGAATCCTTTTACCTAACCACACAAGAGAAGAAAGCTGCACTCCTCGAGGCGCTGGGCGTCGATATCCTCATCACACAGCCTTTCAACCGTGAAGTCTCGTCGATAAGCGCTGGTGATTTCGTCAACCAACTCTATACTCACTTGAACATCCAGCAGCTATGGGTGGGCCACGATTTTGCCATGGGGCATAACCGTGAAGGGACGTTCTCCGTCCTGGAAGCGTATGGAGAAGAGCTTGGTTTCAAGGTGCAAGCCCTCGATGCTTTCCAGATCGAAGGCGAAGTGGTTTCGTCAAGCCGCATCCGCAGATGCCTGGAGGCCGGGCAGGTAGAACAAGCAGCAAAGCTGCTCGGGCGACCTTTTTCATTATGCGGCCTGGTCGAAAAAGGGGACGGGCGGGGGCATAAGATAGGCTCTCCCACAGCGAATTTAGCCATCCGTAAAGAACTAGCCGTTCCTGCAGCGGGGGTGTACGCTGTGCGGGTGAACCTCGACAATCAAACCTACCGGGCGGTCTCCAACATCGGGGTGCGCCCAACCTTCGAAGAACAAACGACAGGCCCACGTGTGGAAGCACATATCCTCAATTTCGACAAGGATATCTATGGGGAAGAGATCGAGCTGGAATTCGCAGCCCATCTGCGTGATGAGCAACGCTTTCCCAGCGTCGAAGCCCTCATCGCCCAGATCCAGGCAGACATCAGGCAAGCCGAAGCGATATTTACAAAGCAGGAGGTGGGATCGTAAAGCCGTACTTGGATTTGATGCGCCACGTGTTGGAAAAGGGGATTTCAAAGGGCGACCGGACAGGAACAGGAACACGTTCGGTGTTCGGCTACCAGATGCGGTTCGACCTCTCGGCCGGATTCCCTCTGCTGACCACAAAGAAACTCCACCTAAAATCCATCATCTACGAATTGATCTGGTTCTTACGAGGGGATACGAACACCGGCTATTTACGTGAGAACAAGGTCCACTTCTGGGACGAGTGGGCAGATGAAGCGGGCAACCTGGGGCCGATTTACGGCGCACAGTGGCGTTCGTGGCGAGGTGCGGACGGGCGAACAGTCGATCAGATCAGCCGAGTCGTCGAAGGGATCAAAACCAATCCCGATTCACGGCGCCACATCGTGAGTGCGTGGAACGTGACCGAATTGGATGAGATGGCCTTACCCCCCTGCCATTTGTTATTCCAGTTCTACGCTGCGGAGGGGAAGCTCTCATGCCAGCTTTACCAGCGTTCGGCAGATATCTTCCTGGGGGTGCCGTTCAACATCGCCTCCTATGCCCTCCTTACGATGATGACCGCCCAGGTGTGCGGGCTGGCCGCGGGTGACTTCGTCCATACCCTGGGCGACGCGCACCTGTACAACAACCACTTAGAACAGGCACGCCTGCAACTCAGCCGCGAGCCTTATCCTCTCCCAGAAATGCACCTCAACCCGGCAGTCGCTTCGATCTTCGATTTCCAGTATGAAGATTTCGATCTGCAAGGCTACCAGACGCACCCCCACATCAAGGCCGAGGTGGCGGTGTGATCGTTTCCATCATCGCGGCGGTCGGCGAGAATGGGGGCATCGGTCTGGGGGGGCACCTCCCCTGGCGGATATCCACCGACCTGCAGTTATTCAAGCAGACCACCATGGGGCACCACCTCATCGTGGGACGCAAGACCTATGAATCCATCAGTAAGCCGCTCCCAGGCCGCCAGATGGTCGTCATCACACGACAAGAGGGCTACAGCACTCCTGGAACAACCGTGGTCCATTCTTTGCAGGAAGCACTCGATTTTGCCCGTGAGGAAGGTGCGAGCGAGGCATTCATCGGCGGCGGCGCTGAAATCTACGCCCAGGCACTCCCGATAACGGACAGGATGTATCTCTCCCGCGTGCACGCGGTGGTGGAAGCCGACACCTTCTTTCCGCTATACGATGAGAAAGAGTGGGTGCTGCAAGAAAGTAGGGATTATCCCACCGGCGAGAGAGACGAATACGCCTTCACCTGGGAGTTGTGGGAGCGGGGCCATACGCGTGATTTCTAAAAACTAATTTCCATAAGAAACAGGAGGCAAGATGTTCGTACGAATGTGGCACGGACGCGTGCCAACAAGCAAGGCGCAAGCTTATCGAGCGTTCCAAAATGAACGAGCCATTCCAGACTACCAATCGGTCAAGGGCAATATCAACGCTTATATCCTGGAACGTGAGGAAGGCGAGATCACACACTTCATTACACTGACGTTTTGGGATGATCTGGAAGCCATCAAAGGTTTCGCGGGGGAGGATGCCGAGAAAGCAAAATACTACCCTGAAGACAAAGACTATTTACTTGAATTCGAACCCCGGGTCGTGCATTACGAGGTCGTAGGTCAATCTTAAACCCTGTGTCTGGCCTAATCATTACACCCAGTACTTCTCAGCTTTTACAACCTTTCCTTTAAATACACGTATAGATGATTGGAAATAAATTCAATCATCGATATGGAGGAAGTTATGAAACAGCAAAACAAAATATTGATATTTATCCTGGTGTTGGCCTTGAGCACACTAGCCTGCATCGTTACTATCAATGGTTGGGATGGCGGAGATAGGGTAGAAGGCTCCGGAAATGTGATTACAGAAGAGCGCCGGGTAAGCGGGATCGACAAGATCGACATGGCGGGAATCGGCTACCTGGTGATCGAGTTCGGGGACGAGGAAAGCCTGACGGTCGAAGCTGAGGATAACATTATAGAATACATCGAGACCACAGTAATGGGGCAAACGCTGAACATCTCACTGGAAGACGGCCACAACTTCCAACCCATGGAACCAATCAGGTTTTATCTAACAGTCGTCGAGGTGGAAAAGATTGAAGTATCCGGTCTGGGTGACGTCAAGCTGCCAGAGATCGAAATGGCAGAATTCGCCATCGACATCAGCGGGGGCGGGAACGTGGACATCGATCAACTGGATGCGAGTCTCTTCGAGGTCGACATCAGCGGCGTGGGCAATCTGGAAGTCGCCGGGGGAACAGTCGTACGCCAAGTGGTTTCCATCAGCGGCGGTGGCAATTACAAAGCCCGACGCCTGGAGAGCCAGGATGCCGAGGTCGACATCAGCGGCCTGGGGAACGCCACCGTTCGAGTGAGTGAAACCCTGGACGTATCGATTGGCGGCGGCGGCAATGTGGACTATTATGGGAACCCCACGGTGGATTCGAATGTGACCGGATTGGGAAAAATCCAACGCATGGGAGATTAAATAAACAAGCAAAGACCGCGCACACTCCAGTAAAACAGGTTGATGAATTTTATGGAACTCATCAACCTGTTTTTTTATGTTTCGTCTTGAGTATAATAATGGGGTAAACAATGATATTCGAGGCGTTGGATGAGTAATTCGCACAAAAATAATGATGCCAGAGCCCCAAAGGCCTTCTTAAAGATCGCAACAGCTTTATGCATCGGTATTGCTATGGCTGCATATGCAAGCTTGCGGTGGAACACTTCTGAATTATTCAGCGGGATCATTTTCATCGCAGGTAGTCTCGTCACTTTTCTTTCTTTCGACGCCGTCTACACCTTTATTAAAAATCAATTGGCATCAGAGAAGGTAGAAAAAGCCTATACAATCAAGGCGATTATCTATTTAATCATCATCTGGACAATCATTTTTGCCTCTGGACAATCCTTATGGGTATTCGAAGCTGACCATGAAATCAGCATCTGCCCTGGTTGGTCGAACGATGTGGAAGAGAGCAGCTACCCCATCCTCGTCAACGTGACCAACCAGGGAACAAAAACGGATATTCCCTTATCAGAATTTTGGGATAAGGTCCAGAAACAGTATTTCGTACATGGAGGACAGGCGATAGAGATTCGTGACTGTGTGTTCTATCGGTACTCAGATTCGGAAGCGCTGGAAAGGGTTTCGTTCCAATTCCTGCGAGGAAAAGAATATCTTCCCGTGCAAGTGACCGGGAATGATAACGGCAAAGTTTTGGATCTGGATTCTGGTGAAGGGGATTTTATCAAAATAGCGCTGAGCCCACAATTTCGATACAACATGAGCACGGCGACATTTCTCCAATATTTGATCCGGTGGGTCCTCCTTCTATATTTAGCATTAGTTTTTGCCTTCACCGCCTTGCTGGCGGTTCGAACTCTGGTCTTTCACATAAGCAAACTTTACGATCCCGGAACACTGGCCACTCACTCTCAATTAATACTCATTCAATCCGGAACGATCAGTTTGTGGATCATCCGGAAGATAGTCATCACGTGGTATCTATTTACCCTCATTTGGCTTCTTGTCACTCTTGTGACCTACGTGGTTTTGAGTATGCTTTCCAGGTGGATCAGGCCCAAACCGGAAGATGCCGACATACATAGGAAAGTCATCCTATTCGCCTTTTGTGTTTCGATTGCATTGACCCTTTTTATCCCGCTACAACCGAAAGACTCATTTGGGATATACTCTTCTTCCCCCCTACCAAACGTCATTTATAACGGCCACCTCGTCGGGAAGATAGCCGTGCTCGACCTTTCCTTATGGGCGATCTTCTTATTATTCACAGGTAAGCAAAGGGTATACCGTCCGAGAAAAGCGGTTTCACGGTGGTGGATAGTATTCTATGCGCTTCCTATGATGGCTGTGGGTTTTATGTTGTTATTGACGTTCTGGCCGGGGATCATGAATCAAGATTCATTGGACCAGTGGATGCAGGTGAAAGCGTTTGCTTTCGATCTGGCAAACCCAATCTTTCATACACTGTTGACCTGGTTGGTCACACGAGTGTGGATGAGTCCTGCAACAGTTGTATCAGCCCAGATCCTTGGTTTAAGCCTGACTACAGGATATGCACTATACCGCCTCGATAAGATCGGCCTGCATAAGTACGTTCTTGCAGCTGCGGCAGTCGTTGCGGCAATCGTACCGCCCAATGCGTTTTACGTGGTTATGCTTTGCAAAGATATTCCATATGCCATTGCGGGCCTGTGGCTGACTATTATTCTAGTCGAGATTTACTATTCAAAGGGCCAATGGATTTATAACAATAAAAACACAACCTTACTCGTCATCACAATCACCTGTGCAATCTTGCTGCGTTACAACGGCTTGATCGAGATGAGCGCACTGATAATCTTACTACTCGTGGTTTATAGAAAAACCTGGCACAGATGGGCTTTGGCCGGTGTGTCGGCTGTTGCCCTGATGTTTCTTATGAATCTCGCCTTTGACCAATTTTTACCGAAACCAGCCGAGTTCCACGATAAGTCGACATTCGGAGCCGCTGCCCGGATCATCGAACATAGACTACGAGCGCACATATACTCCGGCACTGAAATCCAACAGTCGGAAAGTGAACTATTATCCAAGACACTGCCCAGCATGGCTGTGATCGCCTATTACAACTGCCACGATTCTCCGCTATATCGAGAATATTACGACCCTGTTTCTATGTTGTTCGATCCGGAGAATTTCGATGAATTAATTCGCGCGTATATTCCTCTCGTTTTGCGAGCTCCCTGGGTAGAGGTGCGACACCAGATATGCAACCTTTCAATTTTCTTCCGAGTATATCCACGCGCGGATGAATACCAGGAGTTGGTCCCCGTTCGAATACGTCCGAAATCAAAGGAGTTAATCTATCAAGTAACCCCTGAATATGCCGAACTTGCGGGCGTATCGCAGGATTCGAAAATTCCCCAACTGGCGTGGATTCTGGGGGAATATATGGCAAAAGTGGGTAGGGATAGAAGAATGATCGTGGCGCCATGGCGTGCTGCTCCATATATATTTGTTATCATCATCGGGCTGATATTTCGCGGGTCGATTTACGAAAAAGACTGGAAGGTACTCATCATCGGCGGACCTGTTTTGGTCCATCTTACCATCTTCGCCTTCGGCAATGTGTTCAGCATCTTCCGCTTCCACTACATGATCTTACCGATTGCCTGCATCCTATGGCCGTTGCTGTTCTCAGGCGGACGCATCCAATCGGTTGAACCGAAGGTGAATAAAAAAATAGGGGCGTAAAAAATACTAGCAAGACAAAAACATCGAAGTCCGTCAGTATATATCTTGCGCTGGTTCTAAAAACGAACTAAACGGGCATGCAGAATTACCGGCTGGCTTTCAAGATCATTCAACAGTTCCTGGGTGGGGGGTGAGTCCAGGCTGATGAACGACATAGCTCTCCCTCCGATAACTTCCCGTCCATAACGCCAGTTTCCGATATTGATATCCGCTTTCCCCAGACTGGTACCAACCATACCGATGACCCCAGGGACATCTTTATTCTCGAGGATGAGGACATAGCCCTCAGGAATTGCATCGACCGTAAAACCATCGTAATAAATGATGCGGGCTTCGCCACCTGCGTGCAATGCGCCTGCAATCAGACGAGAGCCTCCCCCCTGCCATTCGACCCGGCAGGCCATTAGACTTGGATAATCGGGGAGATCGAGGAGATTCTTTACCTGCGCCGTTTGGATCCCGATTTCATGTGTATAAACGGGTGCATTCACCCAATTGATATCCTGTTTACCAACTGCATTATGGACACCCTCGAGCAAGCCCATCGTCGCGGCATGGATATAATCTTCTGCGCCATCTCCAATCAACTCGACCTCGACCCTGATGATCTCCCCTTCAGCCAACTGCCCCTGCAACATTCCCAATTTCGTCCCAAGAAGAATGTGCCGTCTCGTATCTCGATATGATACATTTTTCGTAAAGGGCAGATTCAGAACATTGCGGTAATCTTCACCCCTCAATATATCCAATACGTCTGCAACGACATCCAATCCTATCGCATTTTGAGATTCAATCGTATTTCGATGCAAATGCGGTGTAGTGATGACTTTCTCATGCTCGATCAAGGGATTATGGGGAGATACCGGTTCTTCAATAAAAGTATCCATTGCAGCACCGGCAATAAGGCCATTGTCCAAAGCATCTATCAATGCGATTCCATCGACAAGGCCTGCATGAAGACAATTTATCAGGTAGGCTCCCGGTTTCATCAGGGAAAATGTATCAGCATTCATGATGTGCCTGGTTTGGGAATTCAGGCCAATTTGTAGGGTCAGGACGTCAGCCATTCCAAGCACATCTTCAAATTCCAGGATGTCAACCCTTTGCTCACGCGCCAGGGAAAGATCGACAAATGGATCGTAGGCGATTGTTTTCATGCCAAAAGCCTGGCCACGGGCAGCAATCTCCTGACCGATCACGCCAAAGCCAATCAACCCCAATATCTTCCCGTTAAGCTGGAAGCCGTTTGTCCGACAGCTGATCCTCTCTTCACCCTGTCGTGTTTCAGAAGGATAAGGAATTTGTCTGGCAAGCGCTAAAATCAAGGCAAAGGTATGTTCTACAATTGCATAGCGGTTGGCGTTGGGGGCATTCAGCACCATGATCCCGCGGCGAGTAGCTTCTTCGATATCGATATTGTGGATTTGCGCCCCAAGCTTTGCGATGACTTTCAGATTTTTAGCAGCATCAAACAGTTCGGCATCAGCCTTCGTGGCAGAGCGGATGATGATTGCGTCAGCCTGTGAGACAACGCCCATCAATTCCGCGCAAGATTCAAATGGTTTTGCTACGGCGACATCAGCAGCCGCGTTTAGAAGTTCCCACCCGGCCTGGGGAAGATGCTCTGCAACGAAAACAGTGAAATTATCACCGGCTCGATCCATCAGCGTCGCATCGCTCCCATAAACTTTTTCTGTGTATTATCTTCACTAAACACGACTTCCTGGTTGTGAAACTGCTGCATCCCTTCGGCCCAGAGACGGGTGAACGGCGGCGTATTTCCCAACTGGCCAAGCGCCAAGGGCAATACGGAAGCCAGGCTGAGTTTGTGAATATAAACGGGGGATTCTTCGGCAACACGAGTGCGGTACACTGCACCCCCAAAACCAATAAAGAGATCTACTTTGGGACCGGCTTCCAGATCAGACCTGCCATCACCGACGAGCATCGTTCTTCCCTCATGCACTTTTCGTATCTTTGAAGCAATGATGCGGTTTTTTCCACCAGAGCCTGCAAGTGGATTGGCTTCGTGGACCATGTATTGGGCTTTGGAATTCCGGCCTCCAGGTTGTTCCCAGTAACGCCACCACTCCCCGGCAAGCTGATCGTATTCCATGTCAACGGCAAATATCCGATCTCGCGGTACCCCCAACCAAACGCCAAAGTCCAGTATGGGTTGAATCAATCCCCCGCTGACAATGAAGACATTCAGCCCCAGTGTCTGCAAAGCGTGAATCACCTCTTTTGCATCAGGAACGACGTTATCACGGTAGATCTTGGCAATCTGGCGGACCTGGTCTTGAGTCGGGTTGACGGTTTTCAACCTCTTCCCATAAACAGATTCAAGCGGGATATCCCCCTCCATGGCTTTTTTTGTGAGATAAGCGATATCTTGATCATTCCCGGTGATGCGCGCCAACTCATCGATCCCTTCAATGGTGCTCAAGGTGCTGTCACAATCGAAGATAACATTATTGAAAATCGGCCAGACCGGGTGTTGGATCATGTCTCTCTCGAATCAAACTTGAGGTTGACTTAAATTGCCAAGAATTATAAGCGATAATCACCGAAACATGCACACTTTATTCTCTAATCTGTTCCCTCCCAATCAAGCGTTCGATAATTATCTAATTCTGTGGTATCCTAGCTTTTGTGACTCAAGATGGTATCCGACCGGAAGAAATCAAGAAATTCTACGCGAATTTCGCTGCCCCCATCGCAGAATTCGACTGCGGGGAGAAGTGCGCGCCCCACAACGAGAGTGGGAAACCTTTCTGCTGTGACATCTGCCATGCGGTGCCTACCGCCTACCAGAGTGAGTGGGTTTACCTGCTCGACAATACCGATCTGTGGCACGAGTGGAAGGCAGAACAATGCACGGACACCCCAGAGGAAGCAGCAGCGGAAGTGGAACGGCTGAGGAAGGAGACCCCAGATACGATGGTGCTGATGGAGTGCCTGGGACCCAAGCAATGCCAGCGGAATTTCCGGGCGCTGACCTGCCGCCAATTCCCCTTTTTCCCGTACATCGATTCGCAGGGGAATTTACTGGGGCTATCCTATTATTGGGAATACGAGAATGAATGTTGGATCATCAACCATTTGGAAGTGGTGACAAGTAAATATATCGAGCAGTTCATAGAAGCGTTCGAGTTCATCTTCACACAGATGCCCCAAGAGTTCGAGAACTACAAAACACATTCGGAAGTAACCCGCGATGAGATGATAGATATGAAACGAGCCCTGCCCTTACTGCACAGGAACGGCAAGGCCTATAAGGTCACGCCCAGCAACGAGCGTATGCGCCGGGTTTCACCGGAAGCCTTCCCCAAGTTTGGGCCGTATAAGATCGCTGCAGCGATGCCATTCGAAGACGAGATACGATGAATTCCACGATTGCTACACAGGACCTACCAGCAGAATTTACCCTGCCAGACCGGCCTACGACCAAACGTACGGGACCGGTGAAATGGTTGTTCTCCCACTTCAACCGCAAAGTCCGTTGGAAGTCAATATCCTTTCCCTTGTACTGGCTCCTGGGTCTGCTACTCTTGATTGGGGCCGCGGGAAACGCTTCGCTGGCGGCGGTCGTCCCCGTAATGGTCGGGCGGGCTTTCAACGCCATCCTCGAATCACCACCAAATGTCGATTTACTTCCCAGCATCGCGTGGACAATCATCAGTACGCAGGTTTTTCGCGGCTTCCTACAATTTGCCCGAAACTTCGGGGCTGAATGGCTGGGGCAGTTGTTCGAACGCAATATCCGGGACGAGTTATACGTGAGTCTGTTGGGGAAGAGCATGACCTTCCACAACCTGCAGCCGGTGGGCGACACGATGGCGCGGGCGACCAACGACGTACGTGAGATCAACCTGATGTTCAGCCCCGGCATCAACCTCGTGATTGGTTCGGCTAATTTCATGATCTTGCCTATCTTCGTTGCCTCAAGCTATCACCCCCAGCTAATCATCACGCCCATCGCTTTCGCTATCCTTTACGTGATCCTCATCATCCAGTATTTGGGTGAACTGGAACCCATCACTAACAAAGTGCGCGATGCCTTCGGGCAGCTCAACACACGGTTGGCAGAAGCCATCGACGGCATCGAAACGGTGAAGGGAATGGCGCAAGAAGAAAACGAAGTCAACCTGTTCAAGGAGAATGCGCGAACATACCGGGATGCTGCCGTACGGCAAGGGGATGTGGAAGCCCGTTTCCTGCCATTTTTGGTGTTGGGCCTGGCACTGGCGGCCGGCCTACTCCATTCGCTGGCACTTTTCCACAAGGGCTTATTGACCGCCGGGGATGTAGTGGGGTACTTCGGCCTGCTGCAACTTTTCAACTTCCCCACGAACGTCTCCCTTTTCGCTTACTCGCAGGTCTCTTTAGGGGTGGCCAGCGCCCGCCGCATCCTGGATTTGATCAACCGCGAAACCGATCTAGACCAAAACCTGAGCGGTTATGCGAAAGCCTTGAAGGGCCACATCGAGTTCCGCAACGTGTCGTTTGCTTATGAAGAAGACGAACCGGCGCTGACGGACATTTCGATGAAGATCGAACCGGGCCAGACAGTGGCACTCGTCGGCCAGACAGGCACGGGTAAAACCAGCCTGGTAAAGCTCGTCAACCGTACTTACGACATCAACAGCGGCAATCTGCTGGTAGACGGCGTAGACGTGCGCGATTGGCAGTTAGAAGCCCTGCGCAGGCAAGTTTCGATCATCGAGCAGGATATCTTCCTCTTCTCCCGTACAATCGCGGAGAATATTGCCTTTGGTTGCCCGGATGATTCCCGTGAAGACGTTATCGCAGCGGCTAAAGCTGCCCAGGCACACGACTTCATCATGGAATTCAAAGATGGCTACGATACCGTTATCGGTGAGCGGGGAGTGACGCTGTCGGGCGGCCAGCGACAACGGCTGGCACTGGCACGAGCTTTTCTCACCAACCCTGCCATCCTGGTCCTGGACGATTCGACCAGCGCCATCGACAGCGCAACGGAAGACCACATACAACGGGCGATCTACGCGGCGGCGAAGGGGCGCACAACGATCATCATCACCCATCGCCTGTCACAGATCCGCTGGGCAGACCTCATCGTGGTGCTGCGCCAGGGACGTATCGCGGCAATAGGCTCACATGATGAATTGTTGAAAACTTCGGAAGCTTACCGGAGGATTTTTACGGAGTGACAATAAAATGTAAAGGCGCAGGCATGCGCGGCAAAGCCTTGCCGACGCCCTTACGAAATGTTTATTACAGGAATAAGAATGGGCTTTTTCTCGAGTTTAGACGTTGAAGCATACGACCGAAAATACAGCGACTGGGAACTGGTCAAACGGGTGGGGAAATATTTCCGAGGGCAGGGGCGCCGCCTGGCAAGCATCTCGGTGTTTTTGATTCTGATTGCGGCCGCCAGCGCTTCCGTCCCCATCCTGGTAAGCCAGACGATCGACGAACTTTCGTCTGAGGTGCCGCTGGAAACCACCCTGTTTTTAGGGGGGGCGGTTCTTTTTGCGGGTGTCTTCGTATGGGGTGCCAATTGGGTGCGGCGGCGGCTGGTCGTGAGGGCTGTGGAAGATGTGGTGTTGAACATCCGGTTAAATGCTTTCCGTGCGGCGGCGGCACACGACCTGTCATTTTACGACGAATATTCTTCCGGGCGGATCGTATCCCGCATCACCTCGGATACGCGCGAGTTCGGGCAGGTCGTCAACCTAATCACCGACCTCATCTCGCAGTTTGTCCAGGCGGGGATTCTCGCCGTCGCACTGATATCAATCGAATCGAAACTGATGTTATACCTCTTGGGATTCCTGCCTGTCGTATTCTTCGTAGCCCTCGGTTTCCGGCGGATCGCCCGGCGGGTAACCCGGCGGGGGATGCGTGCGATGGGAAACGTGAACGCGGCCATCAAGGAGACGGTCAGCGGGATCAGCGTTGCCAAGAATTTCAGGCAGGAGGAGGCGATTTTCTCTGAGTTCGACGATGCCAACAAGACATCTTTTCGGGTGAACATGCAGCGAGGGCTGGTGCTTTCGACGATTTTCCCCACACTCAACGCTATTTCCGGTGTGGGAACGTCTATGCTGCTGTATTTTGGTGGGCTGGAAGCGGCCAAGGGTGCGGTGTCTGTGGGAGCCTGGTTCTTATTTTTGCAGAGTCTGGACCGCTTCTGGTGGCCGTTACTCAACCTGTCGGCCTTTTGGGCGCAGGTACAGTCGGGCCTGTCGGCAGCCGAGCGCGCCTTTGCGCTGATCGATGCCGAATCGAAGGTCGTTCAGGCAGCGGCAAACCAGGTGCCAAGTTTGAAGGGCGATATCCGCTTCGATAAGGTGTGCTTTCGCTACACCGAGCAAGAGCAGGTACTGCGGGACTTCGACCTGCACATCCAGCCGGGCGAAAACGTAGCGCTGGTTGGCCACACCGGGGCAGGGAAATCCTCGATCGCGAAGCTCACGGCACGGTTCTACGAATTCCAGGAGGGGAAGCTGTCCATCGACGGGCAGGATATCCGTTCGTTCGATTTGATCCAATTCCGCCAGCAGTTGGGGATCGTGTCTCAAATCCCGTTCCTCTTCTCGGGGCCGGTGGCAGAGAACATCCGCTATTCCCGGCCGGAAGCAACAGACGATGAGATTTTGACGCTGGCGAAGAACATCGGCGAGGGTGAATGGCTGGACACTTTACCCCAGGGGTTGGCGACCGAGGTGGGGGAGCGCGGGGGACGCCTATCCATGGGGCAGCGGCAGCTGGTGTCGCTGCTGCGCGTTCTGGTGCAGAAACCGGCGATCTTCATTTTGGACGAAGCTACGGCCAGTATCGACCCCTTTACGGAATGGCAGATCCAGCAGGCCCTCAACCTGATCCTGGCGGATTCGACGAGCATCCTGATCGCCCACCGCCTCTCGACGGTGAAGGCGGCCGACCGGATCATCGTCTTGGAGAACGGGCAGATCATCGAAGAGGGGAACCACGAGGGTTTACTCGCAAGCGGGGGGCATTATGCCGAGCTTTACAATACGTATTTCAGGCACCAGAGCCTGGCCTACGTGGAGGAATCAGCACAGTTTGCAGAGGGGGAGTAAAAATGGGGAAGGCATTCTTTAAACAATTAGCAGCAAGCTGTTCATTGTTATTAGCTGGAGGTGAAATTAAATATTATAGTAGAGTCACAACATGCTCCGACAGACTCAAAGAGGTAAGGATTGACTGTTCTGTAAGTTGATCTAGTAGAACATGACCCTCACCCTTTGTCAAAGGCGGGCTGTGCTCTATGCTGGATTACCCCGCATCAGCTTTTGCTAATCTTGATAACCAATACTCACCCATTTGTCCTCGATCTATAAACGATTTGGATGGAAAGTCTTTTGCATATACTGAAATGTCGAACTCTTGGCTGTATCTACGTAGTTTAGTCAGTATGACTGGATTATCCCAAAATGCTTCGAAGTAGTAAGGGCTAATCAGAAAATACAAAGCCAGCATTCCTCTGAATTCATTATCAATTTGATCTGAGAGAATTGAGTGTTGAACAAGTGCAAAGACTTCCTTCTCTGTACCTTTGTCCAGCCTAGAGTCATCACCCCAAGCTGGGCCCGGTATTCCTATGAAGCATGATGGTTCAGAAACAGAATACCATTGAATAAAAGTAACTCTTTTTAGCGCTTCAATATCTCCACCAACAGCCAATGAAACGTAGTCTTGGTGAAGCCTTTTGTATGAACTAAAAATTCCCAACTTCTTTAACTTCTGCGCCTTTTCATCCATTAAACCGGTAATATTCCGAACCTGTTTAAGCAATTCATTCTCTTGTATTGTTAGTTCCTGAATATTCATGTTTGCTTTCCGCCATAGTTCATTAGGCTATGAATGTAGCGCAACCCGCGACTCGCAAGTTATACCTCGCTAGAACTTATGAGTTGCGAATACCCTTTTTTTGTTAATGAATATGTAAAAAAATATTAAAAAAGTATAGCATAAATAGGTATTGTAAGGGCGCAGCATGCTGTGCCCTTAAATGGATACAGACAGCATAAATGATACGATTGGATTTCCACCACATTCATTCTCCAAAGGAATGTTACTCCTTAGGCTTTGTAGGGATCATCATCCATCAAAAAGGCCAGCAGCGTATTCCGATTGCGATGCCCTTCCAGCCAATTTCTGACTTCTTTAACCTTTGTATAATCTTCATTGCCAAACCGCTCTGCAAAGATCGCATCCAGTCTCTTTGTTGTTTCCTGATCTTGAATTTGCCGCTGCCACGGCTGTGTGAAGAACCGATTGATTTCATCGTGTAAATCCACTGATTTCAAAACCTGCCATTCATTTCGATCCAACCAAACACCATTGCAATTATTGCAGCGATCCAAATGAAAACCAATGCCTATCTCCACCTGGTAACTTCTTAAAAAGTGACCACAATCAGGACAAAAAGCCGCTTGTTGAGAGTCGCTGATCTGTTGAGAAATGTTCAACTCCTCGACACCTTCTAGATCGTAGGAACCAGGTGTTTGCGTTTTAAGCCAAACAGCATATTCATTCGCTCTCAGCCAGGCTCCTCCACAAACAGGACATTCATTTACAGGCAGATTTTCTTCATAGGTTGACAGATGCAGGTAAGCACCTTTACACATAGGGCATTTTGCCATTGTTTCTTCCTTTTTGATTCAGTATTGTGATTTTCGATAACTCAACAACCCAACTCTGTATTCGAGTGCTATAGGCACACCAAAAAGTAAATCGTTACTATCAGCTTAGTGTTTTTGAATGCCTAAGATTATGAATAGTTAAAAAAACTGAAAAAAGTATAGCATAAATCAGCATCGGAAGTTGATCTATTGAAAAATTTCCTAATAACGTAAAAAGACATTTTTATTGGGGCGCATCATGCTGCGCGCTTACTAAAACTCTCTTAAGAACAGGATTGTTTTTTAGATTCTTCACCCCAATAGGGGGTTCAGATTAACATTAAATCAGGGTGCATTTTTCTTCATACGAATCTGTCATTCATCCGTCATTGTCCACATATTGTAGAAGCGAATAGTCTATCTTACAATGTATAAGATATGGATGAAGCCAAGGCGATTAGCCCGGCACCGCCCTTGACATCTGTTCTGCGAGAGCGTTTTCCCCCTATTGCGGTGGTGACCTATCAGGTCGTCATTGTATTGATCCTGGTAGTGGTACCCATCCTGGGGGTTTCCTGGCTTGAAACCCCCTTTATTGGATTTTTCATCGACCCGAATCTCGTCATCCCTGAGATCGAACCAGCCAACCCCGGATCATGGGATGCGCTATCTCAGGGAACAATGTTAGACCACCGCCTGATTGAAATCAATGGAATCCAGGTGACATCATCGGATGCAGTGATTAAGGTTTTGGATTCGAGTCAAACAGGTGAGAAATTGGAGATCGTCACCCAAGCCCGCAGCGGACATAAATCAACCATTGCTACCACGCTGCAGACTTTACCGACAGACGACCAACTCTCGTGGTTCTACATCCCTTACGCCATCGGGCTGGTATATCTGCTGGCAGGATTTTGGGTGGTGCGTTTTCGTCCCACCGAACCGACCGGACAGGCCTTTGCCGTCTTTTCAGCGAGCGCGGCGCTGGTGCTTGCCGGCGTATTCGATTTCATTACATCCCACCAGTTAGTCCCCCTCTGGATGTTCACAATAGCGGCGACTTCTGGGGGACTATGGCACTTGGCCTTTGTCTTTCCACGGGAAATCCCTTCGATGCACCGGATCATGTCATTCCGCTGGGCAGGTTATCTGCTGGGGATGCTGCTGGCGATGATCAGTTGGTCGAAGCTTGGCGACCCCAGCACACCCTTCCAGCTAGGGAATAACATCAGCTTGCAGATAGATTTCTTAATTTTGACACTGCTTATCTTTTATGCCAGCACGATTGCACGGCGACTGACATCCCCCTCCCCGGTCGAGCAGGAACAAACCCGGATCATTTCCTGGGGCATGGGGATCGCATTTCTGCCAATTATTTTCCTGGTGATAAACCAGGCTCTACCCTTCTCCATTCTGGCTGTACCCTGGCTCGTAGTAATCGTGTTCACGGGGATATTCCCCCTGTCAATTGCCTACGCCATTTTGCGCTACCGGCTCATGAACACAGATTACATCATCAGCCGAGGGCTGATCTACGCCTTCCTCACCGTAATGGTAGGCGCCGGATATGCTTTATTAACGAGCGGTATCAGTTTGCTATTCAACAGCACTGTGACAATAAACCACCCTTTTGTGATAGGTTTTTTAGTCTTCATCCTGGCTTTATTGCTCGATCCTATACGAACACGGATACAGTATTTCGTTGATTCGGTATTCTTCCAGGGGGAGAGCGTATACCGCAAGCAGGTCGAGACGTTTACGAACGAGCTCTCTCAAGCCGTTGAGCTCGCCGACATCGTGAAATTATTACGCCAGTACATCAACCGCCACTTCCAACCTGTTCGCATGCACGTTTTCGTCTACGACCAGTTAATCGACCGCTACGTGGCATCGGAAGGGGAAACAGGCCACCAGACAACGGATATCCGTTTCTTGCGGAACAGCGGCCTAGTTCATCTCTTATCGCGACGGCGGACAACGCTGTACCTCGACGAGAGTGAGGAATTCCCAAGAGAACTACGCATCGACAAACCCCGCCTGGCTTTACTGGGCGCACAACTGTTCATAGCCCTACCCGGGCAAGAACGTCTCTCGGGGTGGATCGCTCTCGGGCCGCAGAACAGCCAGGCGCGTTATTCAAGCCAAGACATGAACCATCTCGCTACGCTGGCCGATCAAGCGGCCATCGCGATCGAGCGTATTCAGGTGCTGGCGGATAAGGACCGCCGCGTCCACGAGATGAACGTACTAACCCGGGTGGCCCAGGGTGTGAACGTCACTCTCAACTTCGATGATATCCTGGAACTGCTGTATGCCCAGACCAGGCAAGTCATCCCTGCTGAGGATTTCAACATTACACTTTACACGGCGGATACGAACACCCTTCGCCACGTGTTTTGGGTGGAAAAAGATGAGCGCCTGGTAGAAAAAGAAGGCACGATGATCCCACTCGGCCATGGATTGGAGCGGGAAATCCTCGAGATTCGCAAACAAATCATCACCGACGATTACGAGCAGGAGAGCCGCAACCGCCGGGTGGTAGCCACCAAAAGCGGCGTCTACGCCTGGATGGGAGTCCCACTGAATGCGGGTGCCGAGATCATTGGAGTCATCGCTGTCGGAAGCCGCGACCCGGCTGTGCTCTATACCGAAGACCAATACAATATCCTGCAGGCGATTGCCGACCAGGCTGCCGGTGCGATTGTGAAGGCCCGGCTGCTGGATGAATCCGAGCTGCGAGCGCGCCAACTGGCGGGGTTGAATGAAGTCACCCGCAACCTGACCTCTACCCTCGAACTCGATCTATTGTTAGAGAGTATTTTAGGAAGCGCCGTGGAAATTCTGAATGGGGAAGCAGGGAGTCTGCTCCTCCTGGAAGAAGAAACCGGCGATCTGGTATTCGAGGTGGTCATCAGCCCGGTCGCCAACGATTTAATCGGAAGCCGTTTGAAATCCGGTGTGGGTCTGGCAGGGAAAGTCGCTTCGGAGATGAGTCCTCTCATCGTCAACAACGTAGAGCAGGACAGCAACTGGTATTCTGAACCGGATGAACAGACCGGCTTCATCACTCGCGGGATTTTAGCCGTTCCCATGATTTACAAGAACGATGTCATCGGCGTTATCGAGGTCATCAATAAAAAAGATGGTATGCCTTTCAGCCAAGACGACCAGGAGCTCCTGACCGCCTTTGCCGGACAGGCCGCGGTTGCAGTAGAAAACGTACGCCTGTATACCCAAACAGACGAAGAACTTTCTTCGCGTGTGGAGGAATTATCAGTCATGCAGCGTATCGACCGGGAATTGAACACCAGCCTGGACGTCTCGAGGGCAATGGGGATCACGTTGGAATGGGCTATGCGCCAATCCAGGTCCTCTGCCGGACTGATCGGTATGGTGGGCGAAGACAACCTGCACGTGGTCGCTTCGGAAGGATATGACAAACGACTGGATGCGTATGAAGACGGCATTATCCCATTGTCTCTGCCAGTTTTGGAAGAAGCGTTTGCCGATGGGACTATCAGCCGTGCAGATACCGGCCAACTAAAGCTCGGTGCGAACCTGCTAGAGGGAGCCCAGAGCCAGCTGGTGATGCCCCTGCGTCGAGAGACCGAAGTGATCGGCTTATTGCTGCTTGAGAGCCTAGAGAAATACCGCTACGATGAACAGAGCACGAGTTTCTTGATGCGTTTAAGCGACCATGCCAGCATTTCTATTGCCAACGCCCAGCTTTACGCCGAGGTTCAACGGGCCAATATCGCCAAGAGTGATTTTGTGTCATTCGTTTCCCATGAGTTGAAAACCCCCATGACTTCGATCAAGGGCTACGCCGATCTGCTCTCGGCCGGGGCTGTGGGGGATGTCACCGAGGCGCAGACCGAATTTCTGGCCACCATCCGCTCTAATATCGACCGTATGGCGACCCTGGTATCGGACCTGGCAGATATATCCCGCATCGAAGCCGGGCGGCTGCGG
Organism: Anaerolineales bacterium; assembly: GCA_050115475.1. Classification (GTDB taxonomy): domain Bacteria; phylum Chloroflexota; class Anaerolineae; order Anaerolineales; family UBA11579; genus JASFQL01. Next base: position 163,861 of record JASFQL010000001.1, on the reverse strand, counting down.
CTTGAATTTGCTCCGATGAGTATCGACGAAGTTATCGAAGAGGTCCTCCGCTCTACCCAGCGGCTGATCGACGAGAAAAACCAAAACATCCAGGTCGAAGTCCCTGAAGAGATATCCAAAGGGTGGGGCGATAAAAACCGCTTGATGCAGATTTTAACAAACCTGGTTAGTAACGCCAATAAATATACGCCAGAGGAGGGGCTTATCATTATCCGCGTGCAGGAGACCGAAAACATTTGGGATCCAGATGGGGCCCCACAGGTCGTGCATATTTCCGTCGTGGACAACGGCATCGGGATCAAACTAGAAGACCAGAAAAAGATATTTACCCAATATTTCCGCACGGAAGAAGGCAAAGATTTTGCCCCCGGCACCGGCCTAGGCCTGAATATCACCCGCTACCTGGTGGAGATGCAGGGGGGGAAGATTTGGTTCGACAGCACCTTCGGCCAGGGATCGACTTTCCACGTGACCGTTCCAATTTCAGAAGAAGGCCTGGATTAGGGTTCCCATGACTCTCACAGTGTCCGTTGGGCAGGCATTCTCAGTAGAAGGACGTGAGGCGGTCACACAAGCCATCTATGAAGCTTTGATACAAGTTGAAAGTGAAGACGTCAAGCTAGCTTTCATCATTGCTTCCTTCGAATATAATTTTCAAGAGATCCTCAACGGGGCCGTCACTCAATTGGGAAACACCCCTCTACTCGGGTTCAGCACTTCTGGAGAGATCACTGCAGAGGGGAGCCACCGCCGGTCTGTGGTCGTGGCTTTACTTTGCGGAGAGGATATCCAATCCAGGGGCGATTGGCTGCCGGAATTTACTGACAACGGCGACATTATCATCCAAGAAATCGTCAAGGTCTTGAAATTAGCGCCCGATATGAAAGGGGTATTCTTTTGTGTGGCTGACGGCTTCAGTGGGGATTACGAAGGGATTCTACACGCTTTCCCTGAGGGCGAATGCCGGTTTACAGGATGCCTGGCAGGAGGCGACCTGCACCAGGAGCGAACCTTCCAAATCGGCGGAGCCAAAGTCGGGTCGGGAGGAATCGCTTCTGCCCTCCTGGTGGGGGATAAAATCCGGTTGGGTGTAGGCGCAGCACACGGCTGGCAGTCTGTGGGCGCCGCTTTCGAGATCACGCAAGCGGATGACCACCTAATCCAAACCCTGGATGAAAAACCCGCTGCCGATAGTTATGCGGAGTTATTTGGCCGCCAGGTGAGGGATTGGACCTTACCACCTTTGAACACGCTCGTGCGCCTCTATCCCCTGGGAATCGAACATGAAGGCCAAACAAGCCTTGACGTGCGGACGCCCTTGCGGGTCGAGCCAGACGGCAGCCTGCGTATGAGTGTGGAGGTTCAGGAAGGCACTGTAGGGCATTTACTCGTCGGCAGGGTGGAGAGCTGTGTTGAAGCTGCCCGGCAGGCGACCAGAGATGCCCTCCAGGATTTGGGAGATTCAACACCAAAATTAGCATTGGTGTTTGCGGATGTCTCGTACCAATTACTCCTCACCAGCAAATCCGGCAGTGAGGTGGAAGCCGTGGCCGAGGTTCTGGGGGGAGGTATCCCTATCATTGGGGGTTATACCTTCGGGCAGTTGGCCCAACGCAATGGGGCAGCTCATCCCGAGTTCCTCAACCAACACATACAGGTTGTTTTGATCGGGGAAGAAGAGGGGTGGGAATAGAGTAATCGTAAAATCGATACGTTTATTTCTTTTCAACTTATAGTCACGAAGATAGATGGTTAGTTAGGCAGTTGTATAGTACTTAGTATTATAGTTTTCCGATCGACCGATTCCTAAGTAATTAGGCATAATCAATTGACTGCTTCATATCTTTCTGGTGATTTCTAGGGAGGCCTCTACTTTTCTGGCAGTATACATATTTCACGATGGCCTGCTCCGCCAGAGATGTGGGAGGTTTTTCCCAGAGAAATCTTAATCACTCAAAAAAAACGTAGGGGATGGTCTGAGACCATCCCCTACAAATCTAAAGAGGAGTTTCGTATTTTAAATATTCGGTTTTAGTCGCCAGGGGCCGGCATCTCTACTTTGGGCAGGTCCTTCAATGCTGCTTTGACTTTCTCTTCCGGGTATTCGTAGTTGTGCAGTTCGCCGGCGAGATAAGCCTGGTAAGCAGCGAGGTCGAAGTGCCCGTGGCCAGAGAGATTGAACAAGATGACCCGCTCTTCCCCTTTCTCCTTGGCGTCCAGGGCTTCGTCGATGGCAACTGCTACGGCGTGGGAGGTTTCGGGGGCAACGATAATCCCTTCTGCCTGGGCAAACTGTATCGCCGCATCAAAGGTTTTGAGTTGTGGGAGAGCGACAGCTTCGATGTATCCACCTTCATACAAAGCGCATAGGCTAGGCGCCATCCCGTGGTAGCGCAGCCCACCGGCGTGAATGGGGGGCGGCACGAAGGCGTGGCCCAGAGTGAACATCTTGACGATAGGCGCCATCTTGGCGGCGTCTCCGTAGTCGAACGCGTAGAGGCCTTTGGTCAGCGAAGGCGTGGCCGTGGGTTCTACAGCCACGAGCCGGGTATCTTTCCCGTTCTTCAGGTTCTCACGTAAGAAAGGATATGCAAGCCCAGAAAAGTTCGAACCACCTCCGACACAACCAATCACGACGTCTGGGTACTCATCCGCCATATCCATCTGCTTCAGCGACTCTTCCCCGACGACAGTCTGGTGCATCAACACGTGGTTGAGTACCGAGCCGAGGCTGTATTTCTTTTTCCCCTCAGAGGAAGCAGCGATTTCCACGGCTTCCGAGATGGCGATTCCAAGAGAGCCGGGATTATCCGGATTCTCGGATAGAAGCTGCCTGCCGAATTTCGTGCGGTCGGTGGGGCTGGCGAACACTTCTGCGCCATAGGTCTCCATCATCACACGGCGGTAAGGTTTCTGCTGGTAGGATATCTTAACCATATACACTTCCAGCGGGAGGCCAAAGAAGTTGCAGGCCAGCGAAAGGGCCGAACCCCACTGACCGGCGCCTGTCTCTGTCGTCATGGCTTTGGTCCCCTCGACTTTGTTGTAGAACGCCTGGGGGATGGCGGTGTTGGGCTTATGGCTGCCCGTAGGGGAAACGCCCTCGTTCTTATAGTAAATATGGGCAGGTGTGTCCAAAGCCTTTTCCAGGTTGCGGGCACGCAGGAGAGGAGTGGGGCGGTAAAGTTTATAAACTTCCCGCACCTCTTCCGGGATGTCGATATAGCGGTCTGTGCTGACTTCCTGCATGATCAATTCCATGGGGAAAAGCACAGACAGGAATTCAGGCGTGACCAGCTCGTGGGGTGGCTGCGGGTGCAAGACGGGTGTGAGTGGAACGGGCATATCGGCGTTCACGTTGTACCATTGTTTCGGCAGATCACTTTCGTTCAAAATGAATTTCGTTTGGTCAGACATGGTTTCTTCTCCTTAATCATTTGTAGATTAGTTTTGTTAATTACTTTATGGTGGAGCAAGCGCAAGATACGACGCCTTTCATCGTCATATTCAAAAATCTCTTCACGGCGGGAGGGTGGTATGTGTAGTCATTATGATTTCCTTTATTTATATAAATCCGAGAGGATTCTTTCGCAGGGAGATCTGGATGGCTTCTTTATGGGGCAAGGGGGTCGCATGGAGGGGAGAACGCAGCCCCATTTTTTCCTGGACGAGAGCAAGAGAATCTTGAACCAAAGGCCGGGCTATTTCCGTTCCAGCCTGCAAGATGTCCATGATTTCAATCCGACGTTGGAGTAATTCTGTCCTTCGATCACGCAGGGGTTCCAGGGCTTCGTTTAGCACATCGACCAGCAGCTGCTTGACTTCCACGTCTCCCACTTTCCCGACCCGGTAGCGATTTTTCAAATCTTCCACCATACCTTTGTCCGGGTTGAACAAGTCGTGGTAGGTGAAGACCGGGTTGCCCTCCACCGTCCCGGGATCCGTGGACTTCAGCCGGTTGGGTTCGGTGTACATCGACATGACCTTGCGGTTGGTTTCCTCAGGGGTGTCGCCCAGGTAGATGGCGTTCCCGTAGGAAGTATGCATTGTGCGGTTGTCGATCCCCGGTAGCCGTGCTGCTTCAGATTTGAGGACGAGGGCTTCTGGGATCGGAAAGGTCTCCCCGTATTGGCGATTGAAGCGCCGGGCGATCTCCCGGGTGAGTTCGATGTGGGGGAGTTGGTCTTCTCCGACCGGCACGGCATTGGCATGGTAGAGCAAGATATCGGCGGCCTGCAGCACAGGGTAGGTCAACAAGCCCAGGGAAGGTTGTAAATCGAGCTCCTTGATCTGCTCTTTAAAGGTCGGCACCCGTTCGGCTCTCGCTACGGTAACGAGCATATTGAACAACAATGAAAGCTGTGAATGCTCCGGTAAGGCAGATTGGAGTACGAGGGTGGACTTTTCCGGATCGATCCCGGCTGACAGCCAGTCAACCAATAATTGGAAGATATTCTCCTGGATGCGTTCGGGGCGTTTGAACTGCGTGGTCAATACGTGCAGGTCTGCTACCAGGAAGAAAGCATCATATTCGTTTTGCAACTCAGTCCAACACTCGAGCGTTCCGACTAAATGACCGATGTGGCGCGGGCCTGTCGGTCTGTGTCCGGTTAAAATACGGTCTCTTTTCCCTTTCATCATGTCATCTCCATCGTGGTTAACCAAAAAAGCGCCCATCCCATTGGGGACGGACGCCATTCGTCCGTGGTGCCACCCCGGTTAGGCATTCCTCATTAATCAAAAAACCCGCCGGTGTTGCGACGGGGGAAAGAGGCCAGCCTCACTCGTGGAGAGTACGGTGAAGCATTCAAACTTCACGATACTCCTTGCTCTGGTAACGGCGGCAAATGTCCGGCTCAGGCTACTCGGCGCTTGCCTTTCGCCCTGCAACTCTGAGGTCCATTCTGCGCCGGCGTTCGGGCGAGGCTCTCACCTGTTCCTCGTTCTCTGGACCGCCGCTTCGACGCGTACTCGTCCTCTTCGCAGTCTTTGTGTGGCATATTTAATTAGACGGTTTATATCACCTTGCCATCCTTTTGTCAAGTAAAACAGGTACAAATTAATCAAACACTTAAAAAAGAAGAGTCCCAGTAATTGGGACCCTCCACATCAACTAAATTTCTCCTAATAAATTGAAACAGCCTGACTCTTTGCTGCCAAGTTCGATGGGATTGAAAAAACCAGGATCATCGTCACCGCCAGACAAAGCACCCCGGCAAACCACCAACCCAGATAACTGACCACCAAGCCTGCGATCACAGCTACAGCCAAGAGTATAAGCGACCGCAAATTACTCTGTTGTTCAGCTTTGAGAGGTCTGTTGTTTGCGATCCACAAGACAAAGCCAACCGCCAGGAACAAAACACTGGAAACGTATAAAGCCGTCATAATCTGGTTTCCAGTCAACGAGGGGATATCCACAACCATAATACCGCAAGATCCGTCTTGCGCAAGAAGGGGTGGTTTGGGGAATAAATATACACGCACAAGAACAAACTGATCGAAAGCTGCATCTTCAGGGTTGACGACCCATTGAAGTTTTCCAGTTTCTCCTGGATCGAGGGGAAGTGGGGTAACTTCTTCTCGCATCAAGGTCGCATTGCCGTCACTGATATGGACACGAACATTGCGATCCAATGCGCGCACATGCGTGTTCGTGAAACTCGCCGACACCGTGGCAGTCTCCGAAGTTGTGATCATCGCCGGGCATTTTAGAGAGTCGATGCTTTCTTCGCCCTGGATCAAGGTGTCGAACATGCCGGCTTCGAGGTCTCCCCAGGTGTTGATCAGTGTCGCGATCGTCCCAGTCAGAACACCGAGTGCAAAGAGGAGAACACTCAACCGGATGATCCAATTTTTATTTTTCTCCATTTCTCTTCTCCAATCTTAAGAAAATTGATTCTTTTATTAGATATTTTGAAGTTCGCATAAGAATATAGGAAGATAATACCATATTACTTACTAAGAACGCAAGATTTTTAAATAATTTTAATATTCTATTAAGATTTTTTGAAAACTGGGGAAAATCGGTGGATTAATTCAAATTAGGAATTCTTCCATCAAAAAAAAACATAAAACAATAACATTTCACTCCATGGATGCGAGGGCTTCCTCTCACGGAAATTCCCGGGACCTTCTCTCGTCCGGGGAGGAAATTAAACAATAAAAACAGAGACAGTTGTAGAAACCTGTCTCTGTTATTAGAAATAGTAAAGATTTTCCTTACTGGCCTCAATTACATAACGCGCCGTACCCCAGGTTCTCCACGTTCCACAAGAAACCATCGGTGGGGCCGAAGTCCAGACCACAGATGTCCGCCCTGGCCACCACAATATCCTGATGGACAAAGAGCGGGATGGCGGGAAGCTCTTCTGCGAAAATATCCTGGGCTGTGTGGTGATTCAGCACATAGTCTTCCAGACCAGGCGCCGTGCCGCGGGTGGCTTTGCAGGCTGCATCGAAATCAGGATTCGACCATCCAGTCAGGTTCCACCCGCCCCATTTATAAATGAACTCGTCTATATTTTCTCCCGGTACGGCATCGCTGAGGAAGAGATCACAAGACGGTTCTTCAGCAATCTGCCAGGAGAATTGCGCCAGGTCGAACTGGCGACCAAAGACCTTCGATTCTGAGCCCGTGGCATACAGCTCTTCAGCCGGCAAAGCCGAAAGCGTCACCTCGATGCCGCATTGTGCCAGATTGTCTTTAACGATTTGGGCAATTGTCTGGCTGAAGGGGTGATCTAAATGGAAATAATTAATCGAGAAAGGTGTCCCCTCGAAGGCCGAGTCGGGGATGCCAGCGGCAACGCGGATGCCATCCTGTCCCGTTAACCATCCCGCCTGATCCAGCAAAGCGCCAGCAGCGGCAGGGTCATAGGTATAGGCAGCCGTATTAGGAGAAGCCAAGCCGTGGTCGGGTGGGACATAAGTGTCCATTACAGGCGACAGCCCCATCGTGATCTCATCGACGATTCTCTGGCGGTCGATGCACATGGCGATGGCCTGGCGGGTGCGAACATCCCCGAAGAAATCAGGCCGGTCCGAAGCCCAAACACTGAAACCATCATCGTATGATTGAGGGAGAATACCGAAATTAATCAATTCCCAGGCATTCCCGTTGGCCCAAGAATACACCAGCTTCCCCTCACTCTGGCGTGTCTGCAACTCTCCCCTGTCTAAGTCAGCGGCGGCGCTGCTGTCTAGGATATCGCATTCCCCGGAAAGCAAGCGCTGAAGGTTTGCATCCCCATCAATTCCCACGACTTTGAATATAAGCGGATTGACTAATGGGAGGTCTTCATTCGCGCGGAAATAATTGGGATTCTTCTGCAAGGTGATCTCATCCCCCTCCCAGGAGAACACACTGAAAGGGCCATATCCAAGTGGATTTTGGGCAGACATCTCCGATGTAAGCAGTTCTTCTGCGCTGTATCCTCCCCATAAGTGCTGTGGCGCGGGTAGCCAGAAGTTGTCAGCATAGGTTGGATCGATGTAGCCAGGGATCCCCGTCCACAAAGCTTGGTTTTCGGTGACGGCTTCGTAAGATTGCGTGCGTTCTAATAAAGCTTTTGTGCTTGAAGAGGGATTATTGGAATCAAGTGAGAAGCCAAAAACCGAGTCTGCGGCAGTGAGTGGAGTACCATCTGCCCAGGTGATATCCGGGCGGAGATTGAACAACGCCACCATTTGGTCCATTATCAGTTGGCTGCCGTCATAGGGAATCGCGCAGTCATAATTGAAACAGCCCGTGGGGCGGACGAAAGTGCCAAAGTCCAGGCTGACGATCTCTCCATTATTGTTTATGACCAGCTGGCCTTGGGTTACTTCAACCATTTGAATGAGGGCGTTCCCATTCGCCAGGCTGGTAGTCTCGTTCAATATCACAGCCTGATAGTCATAATTGCGATGGTCGATCGGGCCATCGTAAATTGCCTGAAGAATGAGCTGGGCAGTCCGATTGGGATTGCCGTAAGGATACAAGGTGTCGGGTGATTCGCCAAGGCAGATAGTCAGGGGATTGGGGATAGGTGTGGCGGTGGGTGTAACATCTGACGTGGCGGTGGCTTCACCATTCCCTGGTGAATTCGGCGAGGCGCAAGAGGCCAGTAAGATGACCAGAATAGACAGAATTGCTGCTTGGTAGGCTTTATAAGTTTTGATTCGCATTCGGCAATTTTATCACCAGTTTAGTCAGGTAAATAGAAAAACCGTCGAAAGATTATTGATCCCTCTCGACGGCCTTCTGAATAATATGTAAGAGAATTACCTTTTTTCTTTACGCGCGTATGAAAAAACGCCCAGCGTGCCAAGCAACAACCCGCTGACTGAAGCACCGTGTAAAAGAAAACCCAACCAGAATGAAGGGGAGATGATTTTAAGGACCATCAGAAAGGGGCCAATTACGCCAATAACCATTAATATCACCCCCATGATAATCATTCTCTTTGCGTTATACATTATTTATCATACAACCAGCAAGCAACTAGGTGATCGGTCTCCATCTCGAATTCGGGGGGTTCTTTGACTTCACAAGTACCATCGATTGCCACCGGACAGCGGGGGTGATAACGACATCCTTGAGGAGGATTGACGAGGCTGGGCGGCTCTCCGGGCGGTACCTCTTTGAAGATATGGGCATTTTCCCAGTCTGGTTCTGAGGTGGCCGTGAGTAAGGCTTTGGTGTATGGATGGTGTGGATTGTTGAGAAGATTTTCCACCGGGGCTTTTTCAACGACATTTCCGGCATACATCACGAAGATGCGCTTCGAGAAATAGCGCACGGTAGAAAGGTCGTGGGTGATGTAGATGACCGCCAAGTTGTGAGATTCCTGCAATTTTTCTAACAGCTTGAGGATTTCAACCCGGACAGATGCATCCAGCATAGAGACAGGTTCATCCGCAACGATCAACTTGGGTTCAAGGATCATGGCGCGGGCGATGACGACACGCTGCTGCTGACCGCCGCTAAGCATGTGGGGAAATTTGTCTAAGAAATCATTTACAGGGCTAAGTTTGACCTCTTCCATCACCCTATGGACGCGCTCTTCACGCTCCCCTGGACTTTTAATCTTGTTGATTATCAGTGGTTCTTCTAAGATACGCTTGATACTCATAAAGGGTGGAAGTGCGCCGTATGGGTCTTGCTGCACGTAACCTACCTGCGAACGATACCAATCCATTTCATTGGCACTCAACTCATTGATATTCGTGCCTTCGAATTTTATCAAGCCCTTGATAGGTTCGTATAAACCCAGGATCGTTTTCATCAGGCTGGTCTTTCCACAGCCGCTTTCGCCGACGATGCCGATGGCTTCCTTGTAATCCAAATCGAAGGTAACGCCATCCACCGCCTGTACGTAGCCCGCATGTCCAAACCCAAAGCGTCTGAGTTCGAACCACACGTGGAGATCTAAGATAGAAAGCAGCGGGCCGTCGAAAGATGTGGGTTGGGAAATTCCTTTACTCTTCACTTGTGTTTTCATCATTGTTATCTCCTTCACCTCACTCATACAGCCAGCACTTCACCTGGATACCATCTTTCTCAAATATAGGTGGATCCACATCACATTTACCAAACCGATTCGGGCAGCGCGGCGCAAAGCGGCAAGCAGGAGGTAAATTGAGTAGGCTGGGGGGTTTACCCGTGATGAACTCAAGCTCTGCGTTACCCCGCAATCTCGGCACACTCGCCATCAGTTTTTTCGAATAGGGGTGCAGCGGGGAAGAAAAGAACCGCCTGGCATCGCTTACTTCTACGATCTGGCCAGCGTACATCACGGCCACTCGATCTGCCAATTCACTGGAGGTGGCGATGTCGTGGGTGATGAGGATAAAGCTGATGTCAAATTCTTTCTTGATCCGCTTGAGTAAATTAAAAATATTCGCCTGTGTCAGGACGTCCAGGGCAGAGGTCGGCTCATCCAATACAACCAATTCGGGAAGGGTAACCAGAGCCATGGCGATCGCAACTCGCTGGCGCATACCGCCGCTTAGTTCGAAAGCATAGCGATGCAAGAAATCCACCGGTACGCCAACGCGCTCAAACATTTCTGCGGCTTGAACGATGGCATCTTCCTTTCGAACGCCGGCATGTATGATCATCGGTTCAGCGACCTGATCGCCAACTTTGAGAACCGGGTTCAAGGCATTCATGGCAGCCTGCGGCACCATAGACAACATCACCCACCTGACCTTTCGCCGGAATTCCTCATCATTCATCTGCATCAACTCTGTGCCACTCAAGTAGCATTTACCTGAATAGGCAGACACATTGGTCGGAAGCAACCGCAAGATTGCCCGAGCCAACGAAGTTTTTCCACAGCCAGATTCCCCCAGAATCACGATAGCTTCGTTGAACCCCAGTTTGAGGTCAACTTCGTCGACAGCCTGCACATCACCGTGCAGGGTGCGAAAATAAAGCTTCATATTTTCAATACGTAGGAGTGTATTGTTTGACATGAATAATCCTCTTACTCAAGGGTTCGCAATCTTGGATTGAAGACGCGGTCTAGGGAAAAGCCAACCATCGCAAAGGCCAATCCGGTGATCGAGAGCAAAATGGCAGGTTCCAAAATCCAGTAAAACTGCCCATTATAGACTGCGCTATTGGCGGCAGCATCATAGATGACTTTCCCCCAGGTGGGCAATACCGGATCTCCCAGCCCCAACTGCGCCAGGGTCGCTTCCAAGAACACAAATGTGGGGACGGATAGAACCAAGTTTGGAATGATCAACGGAATGATGCGTGGGATAAGGTATAGGAAAATAATGCGCATATTGCTGGCCCCATATGCCTGTGCGGCTTCGATATAGGTCGATTCCTTTACCTGCAGGAAGATAGCTCGATAAGCTTTGATTTGGGCGCCAAAGATACTCAACAGCACGGTAACACCCAACATGACCCACAAGCTTTTCGAGTAGAAAGTTCCAATCATGATGAGGATCGACAGGAAGGGCAAAGTAAGGTTTACTTCTGTCGCCCGCTGGATCAAGCCATCCACCAAGCCGCCAAACCATGTACCAATAGCGGCGATGATGATGGTGAAAATTGAAATCCCAATAGAAGCCAAGAGCCCAAAAGATAGGGCGATGGGAGCCCCCCAAAGCAAAGAGACCATCAAATCTCGTCGGTGGTGATCGGTCCCGGCTATCCCGGCTACTTTCCCATACAATACGAACTCAGCCTCTAAGATATCTGAGTCTTCTTCAAAAGTACGCCCACTGATCACCATCTGATAGGTCCCCTTCATTGGAGTGAGTTCCCTATAATGGATTTCGGGGTCAGTGTCCGGCGGTAAAAACAAACCTACATCGGCTTCCCTTCTCCCCAGCCTGCGTGTGAGTCTTGTATCCTGGTCCATGAAATACGTTTCCGTTTCACCCAGACTCATATCTACCACTTCCAATTCCCGGTTATCAGGTGTGATCCAGGTGATTGAAGCAAAAGGTTCTTTCTCAGAAGAATAGCTCTCGAAATAGATAGCTAGCTCCGAGGGAAAACCATCGGCCTGATAATCAAAAGTATAGGTGATCTGGATATCTTTGAATCCCGATGAAGACACGCTGTCGACTCTTTCGGCATCGGCGATTTTCATCGAGAACGATTCTGGTTGTTTTTTTTCAGAGAAGAAGTTCGTCCAAACAGGCTGGGCCGTTCTCGGCGACGTGTACCACACCCCTTGCCCACCACGCCACAACCTGACAGCCTCGTCATAAGGGATGGTTACCAATGCATAGATCGCCAAAATGATCATCAAGGTGGTCAGCACCAATCCAACCACAGCAGAGGGGTAATTCAGCAGTTCTTTAAGTGATTTTTGTAAACCAGCCATGTGCTTATTAACTCCCTTCCCCAATTTTCACGCGTGGGTCGACGAGTGCATAAATGAATTCGAGGAAGAAAACTGTGATGACCAATAAATAAGCATAGATTATGGTCAGGCCAACAATCACAGCCGTATCGTAGAGACCGATGGCCTGGTAGAAAGTCCGCCCAAGACCCGGCCATACAAAAACGGTCTCGGTTAAAATCGAACCTGTCCATAGGGCAATGAGCAATAAACTAAAGTTCGTGATGATGTTGGGCAAAGTCGGCCGGAGGATATAACGGCGTTCGATCTCCCGGTCAGACAGCCCCTTGGCCTTGGCCATTTCTACGTAGTCTTCGCTTGAATAGATGAGGAAGAAGGTTCGCCAGTTGTAAATACTCAAGAATAAGTTGCTGATGATAACAGCGCCGACAGGCAAGATAAGGTGTTTTCCAATGCTGAGTACATAACCCAATTGCGTTTCAGGGGGCGGTGAGTCGAGCATCCCATTAAACGGCAATATTGGGATAACAGCCGCAAAGAGGAGAATTAAAAAGATTCCGTAAAACCAAGGGGGCGCCGACGAAGTCGGCGATAGCCCAATGACGACTTTATCCCAAAATGTGCCGTATTTCCTGGAGAGGGCTAAAGCAAAGAATACACTACCAAAGAATAAGATCAAGTTAGAAGTTCCGAATAAGAGCAGGGTGGGAGGTAGGCGTTCTAAGATGATGAGACGGACTTGTTTCGAACCTTCATCACTGGTCATCAATTGGGCCCGTCCCAATTCCAACACCATGGCATTTGAGAGGTAGCGGAAACTACGGATAACGAAGGGCTGGTCTAACCCCAATCTTTTTTCTTCCAGCGCGATTTCATTATCTATCAGCGCTTTTCGTTCTGCGGTCGTTAACCCCTTAAAAGCAGGGTCGGATGCCATTCGTGTGCCGATGCCTTCTCTGATTTGGCCGCGCATGATGCTGTCGACATATCCGCCCATATTGGCGATCAAAATGGTTAGATACACGCCGATGGCGACGGTAATGACCAGCATGACCAGCTTTGCAGCTGTATACCGGGCGATTCGTGTAAACGTGTTCGATTTCGCTTTTCGTTCTGCGGAATCGATACCTGGCTGTAGGGTTTGAGATTCTACGCTCATGATATTCTCCTCATACCATAATGATGATAAGGAAAGGGGCGGGGGGGAAGCCCCGCCCCTTTTTGTCTAGCTCATGAACAACCAGTTCCTACTCCGCTACGAATTCAAATGTAGAGAAGGAGGGGATGCTCACTGGGATCGCCAAGACAGCAACTTCTATCTTGTGCGCTCCAGCGGCAGCTGTACTGATTGTGAAGGTGTATTCACCTTCGGCAACGAAATCGGCTGTACCGACGTCAACAATTTCTCCGCTGGCGTCGAAGAGCAGGTATTTCACCTCACCAATTTCGTCTGCGGGGTATGCTGCTCCACCATAGTCAACATAGACTGTGTAGCTAGCATCATCACCGACAGTCACCAGGCTCTCGCCATCGATTTCGACCTCAGCAAGCTTTGGTTCGGCGAAGCCGGACCACTTGTCTGAAGGATCTGGGTAATAATCGAAGTGGCGCAGCGTGCAGGTCTTCTCTACCAGGAAGACTTCGTCCAGGTAGTAGGGGCCTGTGCCGACCCAGAAGTGTCCATGGCTATCGTACCAAGCTTCGAGGTTCTTGTAGCGGGTTTCCGCTTCCTCGGCGGTAACGAAATCGCCCATGGTCGCTTCGAATGGGATATAGCCATCTGCCATCGCCTGATCCATGTATTTCTCCAGGATCTCGAGGCTTGGGCCACCGATGAAGTTCATCCATTCTATCTCAAGCGCATCAGACTTGTCTGCAGTGTAGGCCAGTTCTTCATTCTGTTCCGCCAGATTGGCAACGGCCATGGTGTGCCAGGGGGCCTCACCGTAGCCGTATTCCGGCCAGAAGGTGGCCAAGAAGGACGTAACGTTTTGCTCTGCGTCAAGGTAGAAGGAATCTTGGTAGTATTCCATTACCAATGGATCTTCAGATGCTACCTTCCACCCCTTGAAGGTTGCCTTGAAGGATTCAAGGGTGCCTACTTGAGCTTCATCATAGATGATGCTGCCCTCTGTGCCAGGAGCAAAGGTCATAATCATGAGCATGATTATGTCGCTCGTGTCAAAGGGGCTGCCATCGTGCCAGTAAACGGTGTCGAAGAGATCAGCCGGGTAGGTGATTACGACCTTGCGTTTCGCGGTCACACCAGCACCAGCTTCGATCCAGGTCTCTGTCTCGGGATCCCAGTCGATCCAGGCATCTTCAGGCACAGCGATCTCTGGGGCGAAATTCAGGGTAACCCAATCGAGGGTCTTACCAACGGGCAGACCTTCTTGGATCGTGACTTCCGCTGACTCGATTCGCTGCGGCATTGACAACCCGGTGTGCGGGTTGGGCAGTGTGTCTGTGCTTCTGGCAGGGATCTGCCATTGGCTGTCGTAGGTCCAGTTGCTACCGCCGACGGGGTTGGCGGGATCGACGAACAGGTCTGGCGTACCCCAGTTGATGGTGCCGCCGACTTCGTCGGTGAACCGCAGGGTGAACGGCCACAGGTTGTTGATGTCAACGCCTGCAGACAGGTCGTAAGCTACTTCAACGCCGGGCTTCCATGTGCTGGCGCCCTTGCCGTCGATGAGCCACACGCGGTAAGAGAGTTCAAGCGTACCGGGCATGCAGGTCTCGAAAAGTTCCTTGCGCTCCTCGAGCGTGGCGAAGGTGTTGTTCGCCAGTGCTTCAGAGCACTCCATATACTCGTCATCGGGGGCGTAGGTCTGCCACAATGGCGAGAATGAATAGGAGCTATTCGGTGAGTAGTAGAACTGGAAGTCGCTGCCGTCATCGCGGGTAACCGCGCCGGAGCCCCAGGCGCCTGTGTACATGTGCCAGAGGCCGTCTTCCGGATTGCCCAAAACCCACAAGGGGGAAGCCTCAGATGAGGTCTTGTATTGGCGGTCGACCGTGAATCCGATCTCTTCCCACCAGGTGGAGATGATGTCGCCCACGGGGACGCGGGTGCCATCTGAGTCGGTGCGGATGAGGAAGATCAGGGTGACGGGTTCGTCATCATAGGTCCACATACCGTCTGCATCTTTCACCGCGCCCATGGCTGCCATTTCTTCGTCGATGATGCCTACAGCCTTCTCTCTATCGAAGGCATACTTGGCTTCAAGCGGCCGAACGAGGTCAACGTAGCGGGCGTAGTCCGGGAAACCGGAGACAAAGCTGAAGAACTTCGGAACAGCCGTGCCGCCGTAGACTTCCTGGTTGATGTAGTCGCGGTCATAGAACCACTGGGTGGCTTCGCGGATTTTTTGGTTGGAGAATGGGTTGAATCCGCCTGTCCCCTCAAAGATGGGGCCAGAGATGTTGTAGGTAATCTCATAGAAGAGGCCGAACTGGTAAGAGCGCTCCAATCCAGCGTCTGCGATTGCTTCAAATTCCGTTGGTGTTGAGAGGTTTGAAGCATAGAGGTCCACAGCGCCAGCTTCGATCTGCGTAACGGCAGTGTCAGAAGACACCAACGTCATGGAGACAGCATCCAGCCAGCCACCTACGGTTCCAGCGGCCTGGGCGGTCAAACCGGCATAGGGATCCCATGCTACTTCTTCGGGCTCACCTGGGCCTTCTTCACCACCTGCCGGGGTGGCTTCTTGGCCATTACCGCATGCTACTAAGAGCAAGCTTGCGACCATTACCAAGGCCAACAAAATACTAATTCGTTTAAACATATTTACGAGCTCCTCCTAATTAAATTTAATGGAGATACACTAAACAAATCTTACGTTTTTACCATTTGCGGAAGGGCACCACCTCCTAAAACTGGATTTAAAATAGATTTACTCTCAAAATAGTATCATTAAATTATGAGGAGTCAATTAGTTTATAAGATTTTTATTATATTCAACTTAGTTTTTTAATCTTTTATTAATAATCATCCCCAAATCGTAAACGCAAATAGGAGGCATATCGTTCGGGGTGGACACTTCCCTGTTTTACTGCTTTGATGACCGCACAGCCAGGTTCATCTGAATGGGTGCAGTCGCTGAACTGACACTCGGGGACGAGGCGGGCGATCTCCGGAAAATACCCATCCAACTCTTCGGGTTCGATATCCCACAAGGCCAAGGCTTTTAGTCCCGGTGTGTCGGCCACGTAACCGCCACCTTTCAATGGGAACATCGTCCGCACTGCCGTCGTATGTCTCCCTCTGCCCGTTGCCTGGCTGACCTCACTTACCTGCAAACCCAAGGCCGGCTGCACGGCATTCAAAAGACTCGATTTGCCTACACCAGAGGGCCCGGCAAACACGGAGAGTTTTTTATGTAGGATTCGGCGCAGCTTGCGAATGCCCTTTCGCTGCTTTGCAGAGGTATACACTACCGGATAACCCAGTTTTCGGTAGTGCCCAAACAATTGTCTGGCCCGGCGCTTTCCTACCAGGTCGATCTTGTTGGCGACGATGACCGCCGGGATGCCCTGCTCTTCAGTGATGATGAGGAAACGATCCAGCATTCGTAAGTTTGGGGGAGGATCCTCACAGGCAAAGGTCAGGATGGCCTGATCGGGGTTGGCGATGATGATTTGCTCGTATTCGCCCCTGGGGGTGGGGGCCATTCGGGATATTCTGCTTTGCCGCTCTTGGATGTCTTCGATCATGGCAGTTTCATCAGCATGGACAGAGACGCTCACCCGGTCCCCCACAGCGATGAGATCGCCGGTTCTTTTCCCTTTTTTAAAACGTCCTCTCAGCCGCGCGGTGATCTGCCCGTCCTCGGTGTCGATGGTGAAGAAACCGGCCTGTGAGCGTACGACGATGCCAGAAACAATGGGCATATCTTCAAATGCTGTATTCTTAGGGATTTCCACCGCCTCCTTCTTCTTCCTCTTCTTCGAAATAGGTTGGATCGAACACGAAGCGGGGTGATTCCCAGGGATAACTATATTGGGGAGCGCCGTAGAAATACACGTCTGTTATCCGTCTGAAGATGGGTGCGGCGAACTCGGAGCCGTCACCGATGTTTTCGACCAGCACGGCGATGGCGATATCTGGCTTGTCGTCCCGCTGCTGGTCGGTGAAGCCGATAAACCAGGCGTGGGGGTCGCCGACGGAATTTTGCGCTGTCCCCGTCTTGCCGTACACCCTGACATTGTAATTTACGCCCCGGAACGTACGATACGCCGTACCCCGAGTATTGGTGATGACCATCAAAAGGCCTTCCCTGACTGCATTGAGTGTATCTTCGCTGATGGGCAAATTGCCGTTCACGACCGGTTCGAATTCATACGTATTCTCTCCGGCCGTGTTTTCAATTCGTTCGATCAGCTGGGGACGGTAAAGGATACCGCCATTGCCGAATGAGGCGATATACACGGCCGCTTGCAGTGGCGTGATTAAAGTGTCGCTCTGTCCGATGGCTTGCTGTACAGCGTTGAACCACGGTTCTGCTGAGGTATTATCATCTGGGTTGGTGATGTTCCCACTCGCTTCGGGCAGTTCCTGTATCCCTGTGGGGGCGCTAAGGCCAAAACCGCGCGCCATATCTGCCACAGCTGTCGTATGTCCGTTAATATAAAGCGAGTAACCGATCTGGTAGAACCAGGGGTTGCAAGAGCGCATCAAACCTTCCAGCAGATACAAGTCGCCGCTTGGGTCTCTTTCTTTTTCTACCGTCCAATCAGCGAGTTCAACCCCATCAGGTCCGTACCAGTAATGGTCACAATAGAATGAATCAAAAGATTGGAACATTCCACTTTCCAGGGCTGCAGATAGAGTAACAAGTTTAAAGATCGAGCCGGGGGGATATTGGCCCAGCGTGGCCCGGTTCAACATGGGTTGGTCGTAAGTGCCGTTAAAGTAGTTGTTCCACTGGCTGTTTGGGTTTTCGATGTCGGCGCCGTTGGGGTTGTACCCGGGAGAAGAAGCCATCGCCAGAATGCGGCCGGTATCCCGTTCCAATACCACGACCGCCCCGGTGAAATCCTGTATGGCAAGCTGCGCCCACCGCTGGAGTTCGTCATCTATCGTGGTGTAGATGGATTGGGCTGGTTCGGCCTCCTTCCCGGCCAGACGGGTGACGGTGACTCCATCAGGGTCCAACACAAACAGGCTGCCGCCGGTCTTACCAGCCAGGTATTCCTGCCCCCAGCTTTCGATACCCATGCGCCCAATGACGGCATCTACAGGGTAGCCAAGCTTCAACCAATCATCTGCCTCTTCCAACGGGATGGCGCCCACCCATCCAATGGCATGTGCGCCGCCTTCACCCAGGTAAGCCAGACGTGTGAAGTATTCCTGCCAACTGAATACACCTCCATAATTCTCCCGCAGGACACCCTCCCGCTGTTGGAAGCGAGTGATGGGCACTTCAGCAACTGGAACCATCCAAGGGGGGTCTTCATCGAAAACATCATTTCTGAAGTAATCGCCAGGGATATCGGTCAATTGTGTAATTTGATTGAGTAGATTCCTGCCCCCTTCTTCTGGGATGCCGCTGGGGATCACACTGACAGCCACCGCCTGAGTATCGGATGCCAGTACGTCCCCATCTTTATCGTAGATGATCCCACGGGTAGGTGGGGCCGAATCCATCCTTAAGGTGTTTCCCCCGGCCAGTTCCGGCAATATCAAGCTGTCGTCCCACACTACGCGCCAGCTGTCGTTTTCCATGCTCAAGGTCATCATCGTTTCCCGTGTGATCGGGCCGACCAGGGCCGAATTGAGGGTCACCTGGTAATTGACCTGGGCGGTGTTTGGGTTGGTGAGGGTCTGTAAGATTTCATACTCGATGCTGGTCAGTACGGCCTCAACGCTGACATCCCGGTAGCGTTCGTCGAAATCTTCAATCCGGATGGAATCTTTACTCAATGTAGTCAACATGTTATACATGGCCGTATAATCACCATTGGCCCATGCATCCAGGTAAGCAGCTGCTGTATCGCTGGGTTCTGGCACGGGCACGACCGTGGGGACCACGTCCCCCAATCCATTTACCTTTGTGGGTTGGGGCGAGGAAGATTCCGTACCTGGTGGATTGCCATCCGAAGAGCATCCTGTTAATATGAAGGGAAGGATAAGAATAAACAATAAACCGGTTTTCCAAACACTCGGTTTCATAAGTCTCCTTTATCGATCAATTCGAAAACTTCGCATTGGTAATTCAACGCAGCCTGGCAGGTCTTGGGAAGGTCAGTTTGGGGGAGGAGGTCGAATTTTCTAAGTGTGCGTGACAAGTGGCACAGAGGCAGCCCCACCACGTTGGCATAACAACCGGACAAATACTCAACCGGTTTGAATTCCGGGTGTTGGATGGCATAACTGCCCGCCTTGTCGAAAGGGTCTCCACTCGCAATGTAAGCCTCTATCTCCTGGTCGCTGTACTCCCGCATAGGCACGTCTGTTTCCGCCAGGTCTGTCTCCAAAGCGTCAGCAGATGGCTGGTATACAGCCAATGCAGTGAATACCTGGTGGCTGCGGCCCCGCAGACTTTGAAGCATCGCCCTCGCCTCTTCGGCGTTTTGGGGTTTTCCGAGAATACGCCCCTGGTCTGCCACGGTGGTATCCGCTGCGATAATGATGTCTCTCCGTCGAACTTCCTTGGCCACCCCCCGCGCTTTCTCCTCCGCCAGTCGTAATACGTACGCCTGGGGCAACTCATCCGGCAGAGGAGTCTCATCCACATCTGCCGGGATGACGACGAACGCCCATTTGGTCAAATCCATCAACGATTGCCGCCGGGGCGACATCGATGCGAGGATCAGACTGGGCTGCGGGGAAGTATTTTTCCTATTTGTGAGGTTCAATTTCGGCCTCATGGCGGCGATTCTAACACACTCCCTCATTTTTTATCAAAGGGGCAAAGGATATGCATTTGGGGGGAGGTCTGCACATCTCTGTATTTAGTTTTGCATTGCTTGGTTATCTAGCCACCCGAGTACTGATTGCACGACTACCTGATCCCTGAGTAATTGATTTCCAGGCTCTTCTGCTAGACGAGGTTTGTTGGGTAAGGTATTATTATAGAAGCATTGCATTTAGCATTATCAATCAACGCCCCCCGGCGATCATAATTGACGAGGAGAAAAAAACATGGACTTCGGAAAAGTTCTCACCCGCGCATGGGAGATTATCTGGAAACATAAAATTCTATGGCTCTTTGGTCTCTTTGCTGGCTGCAGCGGCCAACAAGCGAATATGAATTATAACTTCAGTGGTGGTGGAGGGGGTCCGAGCTACCAGTTTGATGGGGAGGATATTCCTTACATCTCCCCGGAATATTACCGCTTCTTTAGGGAAGCAGAACATTTTATTGAGGGAAATATCGATGCAATCCTCGCAGCAGGCATTGCCCTTATCATCCTCGTTATTATCTTGGGTCTCGGCTTTTTTCTCCTCGGTTGCTTGGGGAGGGCAGGCCTGATTAAAGGCACACTCCTGGCCGAAGGCGGGGCTGAAAAACTGACCTTCAACGGGATTTTCGAAGCCGTCAAGCCCTTCTTCTGGCGAGTCGTGGGGCTGAATCTACTCGTGATGTTTGCTGGGGTGATTGTGGCGATTATCATGATGGTCCTCATTTCCGCGGGTGTTTTCTTCACCCTCGGATTAGGTCTCTGCTTGCTCATCCCCCTGATATGTTTGCTGGCTCCTGTCGCTTGGTATCTGACGGTCGTCATCCAACAGGCCAATGTCGCCCTGGTTCTTGAAGATCTAGACGTCTTTGCATCCATTGAACGCGGTTGGAATTTCAGCCGCGATCATCTCGGCAACATGATTGTCATGGGCCTTATCTTATCCATCGGCGGAGCCATTATCACTTTTGTGATTGGTCTACCGCAGCTCTTTTCAGTCATCCCGCTCTTCTCATCTATGGTGCGCGGGGAATTTTTCACGGATTTCGAAGCTATGCTCAAAAGCCTTGGGACCACCGTAGTGATCGCTTTAATTTATCTTCCTATATTCCTGGCATTGAAGGCGGTGCTGATCTCCTATATCGAGTCGGCTTGGACACTTAATTTCCTTGAAAATTTAGGCGGATCAGAAATCGGAGACGAAGCGCCCCCGCAACTTGAAGAGCCTGCCGGAGCATAACGGATCGGAAAACGATGGCGAATCATTCTTTCGTTTCACGCTTACAGCGCAATCACGGCCTGGAACACGCTACCACTCACGTGCTGGCAGATATGGCGCCTGGTCGCCCATACGCCGGTTTCTCCGATTTTCGCGGCTTCTGGATGATCGGCGAATTCACCTCCGAAGAAGTGGCCAATGCCGCCATCGAAGCTTTGACCCGCCTTCGGGCAGGAGAGCGCCAGTTAGCCATCCATCCCAACTGCGGGACAGTCTGGGCGACCTATGGCATCGCGGCAGGGTTGGGCGCCCTGACCAGCATGATCGGTGTAGGCCGGCGCTGGCGCGATAAAGTAGAACGCCTGCCCCTCATGGCAGTACTGGCAACGCTTGCGCTCATCCTCGTGCAGCCTCTCGCTTTACGCCTGCAGGAGCGATACACTACCTCCGGTGATCCGGGGAATCTAGAAATTGTCGAGGTGGTCAAGAGCAGCTTCAGCGGGAAGACCATCCATCGGGTACTCACCAGAGGGTAGGCATGGCCGATTCGGTTCCGGTGGTCTACCTCGTCCATGGGGAGGATGACTTCGCCGCGGCGAACTTTATCAAGGCACTTCAAGAAAAACTCGGCGACCCCTCTACCGCAGAGATGAATACGACCAAGATGGCAGGGGATTCATTCGACCTGGAAGACCTGCGCGCTGCTGCCAGCGCTATCCCCTTTCTGGCACCGCGCCGCATCGTAGTCTTGGAAAATATCAGCCGGAAACTGAAAAGCCAGGAACAACGTGAGAAGTTCACCAATATGATGGACGATCTTCCCCAATCCACTGCCCTGGTCTTGATTGAGAGAAAAACTCTTGAAGAAAAACACTGGTTAATGAAATGGGCTGGTAGCGCAGGAGGTCGCGCCTTCGTTCGCTGCTGCGCGGTTCCTAAAGGCCCGCAGATGACCCGCTGGATTGTTGAGACAGTCAAAAAGCAGGGCGGGGAGATCACGCCGCAGGCTGCTTCTTTCCTGGCCGAATCGGTAGACGATAATCCCCGTATGGCTGCATTAGAGATCGACAAGGTGTTGGCTTATGTTAATTATGCCCGTCCGGTCGATGTCGACGACGTCGATGTGGTGGCTGCCTACGTGGGCGGGCAAGGGGATTTCTTTAAATTCATCGATGCCATCGCCCAGCGGAACGGCAAGAATGCTATGGGCATGCTACGGAATCTATTGGAAGAACAGATTCCCATCGCTCTCTTTTTTAGCATCGTAGGGCATTTCCGCTTGCTCCTCCAGGCTCGTGAGGTCTACGAAGGGGGCGGTAAAGACGCCACCGTTGCGAAAGCTCTGGGCATCCACCCCTACCGCGCCAAGAAACTCGTCGCCCAGGCGAGGACTCTGTCGCTGGAGACCTTAGAGAATATTTACCACCGCCTTTTGGATTACGATTTGGAAATAAAAACAGGCCAGCTCGATACCGAGCTGGCCCTGGAAATGATGGTCGCAGCACTTACGTCCTAGACAGCAGTCTTTTTTATATTCTTCTTGGTTTTTTTCCCAATCCATATGTGATGGGGGAGGATAGCAGGATTGGACTCAATGATTACTTCCCCGCCTTCGATCTTTTCCTCTATGATCATTTCAGGGTTCACAAAACAAATATCTGGATTCTCACCGTATTTCTTGAGGTAATACGCCGCCGCCCGGTTGACTTTATGGGTCAGGTCGGTTTTGGGATCATTATCGAACCATAACATACCGTAATTCATTTCTTTCCTCCTTTATATCGATAAATCATTTGTCTTTCTGATTGCAGCAGCCACACGATGCGCGATCCGTTTACTGAATGGACGTAGAATTGTTCTCCAGGAACGAGACTGTCCAGGTGGCTGCGGTTCAAACCTGAAAAGTCTCGCACAATCTGTGGGGATTGGATGTGCCCCAATATCCTGGATGGAAATATATCCATTGTACTCTCAGGCAGTTTCATCGTTTTCCTGCTTTCCACTGCCGCAATCACCCATATGCCCATCTCCGGACCGTTTTCCGCCAGCCAGTTGAACCAGTATATGGCTTCAGGGCTGAGGGATCGAAACATCAAATCCAGTCCATCGACAGCCAGGACGTGGATGGGGTGACACTCCATCGTGCTTTGGCGGCGGTGCACCAAATTGACCATCTCTTCGACCACGATCTCACACTCCGGACGGGTGGGAGCGAAGCTGATTTTGAAAGCGGGTTGTTTATATAGCTCGACGAGTTCATCCGCCAGCGGTGAGATAAGGTGCAGGTTGACCTCCTCTGCTGTGTTCACGAGAAAGGAAGAAGTGAGGAGGCTGTAGAGTAAATTAAAGTTCGATTGGGCATCGTCCCCAACGATCAAGAATGACCCCGCAGAAGGGTCGGTCAGGTCGAGGATCAAAGGCAGCTCATCTTCACATAATCCTAGTAGCAAAGAACGTGCCGGGATGGGATCTAATTCTTTTAAAATATATTCCAGGTTGGGACGCATGCGAGTAACCGTCCCCGACGCCGTGATCGGCAGGGCGACGGTTTTCAATCCATTGTGTAAGTATGTATTTTCAACCATGTGCTATCCAATCTCATGATTAATGATAAAGAACATCAGTTCTATTTTAGCACAATAGTTCTAGTTGTCAAGTGTCTTTAGCTGATTTTTTATAAAACGGTTTTCACGGGTGGGAACCCTTCTACTCCCCCAGTTCTCATAAATCTCCATTGGCAATCAGTCGCTCAGCCAACCAGTAAACAGGCAATTAGAAAGTACAATTTTATTTTCCCAATCCTAATAACTTAATCCTCCATTCAATAATCATCAATCGAATATAAAAATACTCCCCCTCCGCGTTCATTAGCGAGTCGATAATTCCTGATTACCTGACCCCTGATTACCCGATCACCGATCACTTGATAAAAGGAATGAACATCGGTGTTTTTGCCCGATAATCCTGATAAGCCTTCCCGAATACCCTTACTAGTTTCCGCTCCTCTACCATCGCGCCAAAGATGAAATACAGTGTAAAAGCGAAGTAAAGAGCGGCCATGTTCTGGGACATACTCGGCGATAACCATAGGAACACGATGCCGAAAGAGTAAAGGGGGTGTCGCAGATGCTTATAGATCCCCCTGGTCTTGAGGACGTCCTTCGATCCCCCCACGAAAACTTGCTTCAGGCCGATGAATTTGAATACGTCCGTCTGCAATGCAGCGATGCCCGCCAATCCCACCACAAGGAGTTGGATGCTTAGGGTCAGGTAGGTCCACGGTTGCGGGATGGTGTACCAGGTCTTGTTGGGGAGGGTGTACGGCAGTGCCATGATGGGCACCAGGGTGATGAAAGCGAAGACGTTGTAGAATAGCCGGTAATATTTTTCGGCGAAATCGCCGAAAAGCGCGGCCGCCAGGGCTTTTACCTGCAGAGACGCCAAAAGGGAATGTACCAGACCGTATAATCCAACGGCCAGTAAAATGATGAGTGGGGAGAATGCCGGGTTTTCAATCGTCATCGTTTACCTCAATCTTCCCTACTCAGACATCCATACGCACATAAACCTTACCGCCGTTTCCTTTTTAATCTATTGGCCAACAAGAAAACTACCATTCAGTCAGATTTGATTATCGCGTTTTCCTCCCAGAGATAAGATGTAATAGATGCAATCGCTGTAAGGTGGGGAATCCCTCAGGTGAAGATTATACTCATTCTTGATAATACATACTCCCCCGACAATTCCATGGCGACTTACCCATTGAATCATAGAGGGCGCACATATGTTGCGCCCTCTGTCCAAAAGGAGGAGCTCGTATTCTCTCCCTTGTTGGCTATTCTGTGGGGATGCTCGCCTCTACCATCGTCCCAGCGCCGCCTTCCTCCTGAGCAGGCAGCTTCAGCTTGAACCAGCAAAATATACCGATTAAAAAGGAAAGACCCGCCGTGATGAGGAATGGGGTTTGCGGGGTGAAGCGTTCCCACAACTGCGCGCCGAGCCACGGCGCCGGCAGCGAGATCACCCCCAGGGTCGATTGGAAGAACCCGAACGCGGTCCCCCTCATTTTCTCCGGGACGGCCTTGGAGATGAGTGAGTTGTAAGCCGGTCCGAGGAAACTGCCCCCAATGGCAAAGATGACCCACGCCAGGGCATACCGGGAGAAGGTTGTCGCCGGCAGGTAGGTGAGGAAAGCAATGGGGAACACCATGAAACCCAAGGTGATCCCCAGCCGCTCTCCAAATTTGTCTGCCAGCCACCCCCCGGGGATATTCAACAGCACCAAGACGCTTGCGTTGATGGCATCCAGGAAACCGATCTGCTGGACCGACATACCCCCGATCTCTTGCGTATAGATGGGAGAAAGCGACCCCGTCAGTTGGAAGGCAATGTCGCTGATCCCATCGGATATGAATATCCAGGTGATGATACTGCCGCCGACCAGCAGCCCGATCATGGTTTTTATATTCTTCTTGAGAGATTGCACGCTGAGTTCCCTCGATTCTTTTTCCGGGTTGATGCTCACAGAGGTTGCCATCCAGAAGCGGATGACCGCCGCCGTGAAATAGAGGATCAGGGCGACGAGATACATACGCTTGTAGTTGTAGGTCTGCGCCAGGTAGCCACCCAGGAGGGGACCGATGATGCCGATGACCTGGTAGAGGGAATTGGTAATCCCGAACACCTTCCCCCGGTTATCTTCAGGGGTCTGGTCGGCGATGAAGGAATTGAAACTCGGACTGACCATCGAGAC
Organism: Anaerolineales bacterium; assembly: GCA_050115475.1. Classification (GTDB taxonomy): domain Bacteria; phylum Chloroflexota; class Anaerolineae; order Anaerolineales; family UBA11579; genus JASFQL01. The sequence goes on along the minus strand of JASFQL010000001.1, from coordinate 138,171 downwards.
AGCTACATAGGTGACTCCCAGCGAAAGCATGATCCACTCCCAGCTGGGGGCCAAGACGAAACCGATGCTTCCGATCACCCCGGCGACGCTCCCCAAGGCGATCGTCTTCAACCGTCCAATCGTATCCGACATCCACCCGCCGACGATTTGCAGCGCCAGGGGGACGAGGGAAGCCGCCGTAAAGACCAGCCCGACGTTTGCCACACTGGCCCCCAGGTCTGTCAGGTATAGCGAAAGGAAACCAAAAGACATCGAACTGGAGATGTTCGCCAGGATCATGGTGAACATGAACAGCTTCAATAGAGGGGATAGCAGCGGTTGTTTTTTCGTTTCCATCGCATCCTTGCGGGAATCTTGTGGGTTTTAGAAAAATCTATCTATGTTTCAAATTTATTGAAGTTAATCTATATATTATTACACTCTTCTCTTATTATTTCAATATTTTTTCATAATTCTTTCGTTTTGTCAAGTTTATCTTGATTTTTTTTAATATTCCTCTAACCTTTTTCCGATTTTCTGAATTGGCGAAAGGCTGATTCATTTGTATAATTGTCTTCCCCAATCAACTCATTGGATTCTTTGCAAGGGATGTGAATATGAGCAAGATCAAACAAGTCGAAAAACGCAGCGGGGTTCTTGTCCCCTTCAATCAACAACGCATCACCAATGCCATTTACCGGGCCGCCGTGGCCGTTGGCGGCCGGGACCGAAAAACAGCAGAAGAACTCAGCGACCGCGTCGTGAAAATGCTGGAAGGAAATTTCTCCCCCAACCAACCGCCAAACATCGAAGAAATCCAGGATACCGTTGAAAAAGTGCTCATCGAAAACGGGCGCGCCCAGGTCGCCAAAGCCTATATCCTCTACCGGGATGAGCGCAAGCGTAAACGCCAAGATCGGAAAACGCTGGCGAGGCATTCTATCGTCAATATCCCCTGGAGGAAGATGTGGTATGTCTTGGACTGGGCTGCTTCCCACGGCATCCACACTGTAGAAGGTTTGAACGACCGCATCATGCGGGGAGAATTCGCCCACATCGTGGCGATTTCCGAACAGCTTTACCACCAGGACGTGGAAAATGCCGTCGACATGATTTTCGAACAAAAGGATAAGCTGAGGATGGTCATCGTCACCGGCCCATCATCTTCTGGGAAAACGACCACCACCATTAAGATCAACGACCGACTCGAAAAGCAGGGGTTGAAGCTGGTGACCCTCAACGTGGATAACTATTTCTTCGACCTGGACATGCACCCCAAAGATGAATTTGGGGATTACGATTTCGAGACGCCCCAGGCGCTCGACCTGCCGCTGATCAATGAACACCTCAAGAAGCTTCTCGCCGGTGATGAGATCCAGATTCCCTATTACGATTTCAAGACGGGGAAAAGGGCCGAGCAGACCACGCCCATGAAACTGAAGAAGAATGAGATTATCCTCATCGACAGTCTCCACGGACTCTATGGGGATATGACAGAGGGGATCCCCGTCGAAGCCCAGTTCAAGCTGTACCTCGAACCACTGCTGCAGCTCAAACTCAACGACGGGAACTACGTGCGCTGGACCGATATCCGCCTTATCCGCCGCATGCTGCGCGACGCCGTCCACCGCAATTGGGAGATGGAACACACCCTCACCCACTGGCATTACGTCCGCGCCAGTGAAATGCGCAACATCATCCCCTACATCAACAGCACCGATTACATTATCAACAGCGCCATGCCCTACGAACTGCCCCTCTACCGCCCCAGGCTGTTGGAGCACTTCGCCTCATGGATAGAGAAATTCAAAGACGAGCCGCTGCGGGAAGACGCCTATCAACGGGCTGAAAGGGTCCATGGCGTTTTACAGCAGTTGGTCGGGGTGGAAGACGACTCCGTCGTCCCCGGCAACTCGGTCTTGCGGGAATTCATCGGCGGCAGCGTTTACGACGAATAACGGAATGTTTAGCGACAACCTAACCTCTATTATTGACGTGGGTTGGGGAATCAACGGTTAGTCAAATCAACGAACTGCGAAGGTATCGCTAAAAAAACACCTATGAACAAGTATCTATTCTCTCTCGTTTTCCTGCTCCTCTGTGCGGTTGCCTGCAATTCCGTGAACGAGCCAACCACCAAACCCCTCGCCCCAACCCCCACCGCCCAGCCCACCCAGCCCCCCGCTACATCCTCAACCGAAACCCTCGCCGAGCCATCCCCCCTCGATGGAGTCGCCAGCTGGCTTTACTACATCGATAACGACCTCGAAGACGATTCCATCGAGAAAACCATCGCCTCCGCCTACGACATGGTCGTCATCGACTACATCACCTCTGTGGAAGGCGACGAATACTACCCCCTGGCGGAGGTCATCGCCAGCATGCACGCCGCCGCTCACCCCAAGCTAGTGATCGCTTACATCGATATCGGGGAGGTCGAGGACTGGCGTACCTATTGGCAGCCCGGCTGGCGCATCGGGAACCCCGACTGGATCATCGCCCTCGACCCCGACGGCTGGGAGGGCGACTACCCTGTCTCCTACTGGCGTGACGAATTCAAGGCTCTCTGGTTGGGGGAGGGCGGCTACCTCCAGGGCATCCTCGACGCCGGATTCGACGGTATCTACCTCGATTGGGTGGAGGCCTATTCCGACGAGAATGTCCTCGCCTTTGCTGGGGACGACGACGTCGACCCGGTCGAAGAGATGATTGCCTGGGTGGCCGACATCGCCGAATTCACCCGCGGCCAGGACCCGGACTTCATCCTCATCGCCCAGAACGCCGCCGAGCTGGCCCAATACGACGAATACGTGGAAGTCATCGACGCCATCGCCCAGGAGCACGTCTGGTTCGACGGCGGTCCCGACAACGATCCCCCCGGCGGCTGCCCCCTTCCCCGCACGAACGCCGAGGTCGATTCCCAGCCTTACCGGGAGAGTCTCTCCCCCCTCTGCCGCCGCTATTACGACGACGACCCCTACGGCACCCTCCACATGAGCAGCGCAGAATACCTCACCTACCTCGAAATCGCCCAGGATAAAGGCCTGGCCATCTTCACCATCGACTACGCCCTCGACCCCGCCAACATCGCCTGGGTCTACCAGACCTCCCGCGCCTTGGGCTTCATTCCATTCGTCACCAACCGCCAGGTCGACCAATACCTGGAGCCTTATCCCTAGTCATTCCTAACCCTGTGGTGAAGGCTGACGAAACGAAGTTTCGCGCCTTCGCCGAATTCAAACCTTCGGTTTGAATCTGTCATTCTGAGAGAGTTTACGAAGCAAACGACCGAAGAATCTCTATAGAGTATATTTAAAAAAGGATTATATCTATTCAAAATTATCGTAGTTAATAGGGATTATCAGCTTCAAACTATCGGGTGAAAATACTCTATAATAAGGCAAAGGGTCTATAAACAATGAGGGACGCGATGTATAAAAAACCAATCTTTCTCCTCCTCTCCATCCTCCTCCTGAGCGCCTGCCAGCCGGCCCCCACGCCCACCGGACAACCAACCAGCACCCCACCCCCACGCCATCGCAAACTGCGACCCCAACCCTTACACCCACGAGAACCCCCATCCCCACCTGGACACCGCTGCCATCATTTGCCGACATGTCTGAATATGTCCAGGAACAAATTGAGGAATTCCTGGCAACAAATGGGAACTGTGAATATCCATGTTGGTGGGGTATGATGCCTGGAGAGACCAATTTTAATGATGCATTGAAGCTATTTGAGTCCTTATCGTTGTCAGTTCACACATATTCGTTTGACCAACAAGATCCGGTGTTTTTTACCAAAATCCCTGTTCCTGAATCAATTAATACTTTAGGATACTTGAGATTTGAAATGGTAAGAGACTAAGAGACTATGAAAATAACAATATGATTAAAGCGATTCGAGTATATGGGTATGACTATTCAATGCCAGAAATACTGACTAACATAGGAGAACCTTTAGAAATATATTATGCAGGTCAAATATGGTTCCCGTTGGACAGCGTTGAGTATGAAATGGAATTATATTACCCTACAAGAGGGATATCTGTTGCTTATTCATCATATACCACGACCCCGGATCCTCGCAACACAATAATCATTTGTGATCTTGATAAACGACCCGGTCCTGATGATTTAGTAGGACTAGTTTTTTGGAATCCAAAAGAAGAGATGACCTTTTGGGAAATGTTTGAGTTACCTTTTTGGGGTAGTGAGATTCCGCCATATGGCCCAATTGAATTATTCAGCAACATGAACCCCCACACCTTTTTTCGAAATTACAGCCATCCAGATCCTGAATGTCGGGAGATTGATACTCCACTTTATGGTTCACTAACCAGTTAGATTATTTGCTAGTTGAAAATAAGTAATCGCTTGGTCACCCACCAAAAACCCGATATACTATACCCACACCCATGACCACCTCAAACGCCCTCCTCCAAGTCAAAGGCCTCACCAAACGCTACGGCGACCTGACCGCTGTCGACGACCTCTCCCTCTTCGTCTCGGAAGGTGAAGTCCTCGGCCTCCTGGGTCCCAACGGCGCAGGGAAGACCACCACCATCAACATGATGGTCGGCCTCCTCAAACCCGATGCCGGTCAGGTCTATCTGCACGGCGAACCCGTCGTCAGCGGCGAGACTGCCACCGTCACCCGCGTGGGCGTCTGCCCGCAGGAAATTGTCCTGTGGGGCAAACTCACCTGCCTGGAGCAGATGCAGTTCATCGGCGAGATGTACGGCCTGAAAGGCAAAGAGGCTCGCCAGCGGGGGGAGATGCTGCTGGACGTCCTCGAATTGACCGATAAAAAGAACAAGCGCGCCGACACCCTCTCCGGCGGGATGCAGCGCCGCCTCAACCTGGGGATGTCCATGGTGCACGACCCGGAGGTTCTCGTACTCGACGAACCCGAGGCAGGCCTCGACCCCCAGAGCCGCGTACTCGTCCGCGAATACATCCAGTCGCTGGCCCGCCACAAGACCATTATCCTCACCACCCACAACATGGACGAAGCCGACCGCATGGCCGATCGGGTCGCTATCATCGACCACGGGAAACTCCTCGTCTTGGATACCCCCGAAGCCCTCAAAGCCCAGGTGGGCGCCGGGGATGTGGTCGAGATCAACCTCACCGGCCCGTCCGTATCAAAAGACAGTATCCGCCAGGCGCTTTCCTCCTTGAAGAAGAAAGTCACTACGGAAATCACCGGGGATACCCTCACCCTGCGGGCATTGAACATCGTCCAACTATTACCGGACATCATGGATTATCTCGAAAAGATTGACCTGAGCACAGGCGAGATCCGCCTGCGGGGCAACACCCTGGAGGATGTCTTCATCCAGCTCACGGGAAGGAGGCTGCGCGAATGAGATTATGGCGTGTTTTTGTCAAGAGTCTGCGCGAGCAGTCTCGCGATCTCCTCACCCTCAGCTTGAGCATCACCCTGGCGCCCGTTTTTGTATTCCTCTATTGGCTGTTCTTCCCCAGCGGGGGTTCCACCACATACGACGCCGTCGTTATTAACAACGACCTGCCCATAGCGGGGATCACCGCAGGTGAAGACCTCATCGCCGCCCTCTCAGAGGTCACCTATTCAGACGGCCAGCCCATCCTCGACGTCCACCTGATGGAGGACCAGACTGCGGCTGAGACCAAGATAAAAGATCGAAAATTCGAGGTCATGCTCGTTATCCCCGAAGACCTCTCCGCCACCATCCACGATTTTCAAACGGGGGTAGTGGTCGAACCCGCCGCAGTGACCTTCATCGGCGACCTCACCAATCCCTATTACGCCGTTGCTGCCGTCATGGCCAACGCCGGCCTGGAGGGCTACGTCCAGTTCATCACCGGCGAAGAACGCCCCATCACGGTCGAAGAAGTCCCCCTGGGCGACTCTGCCGGACGCACCGAGTTCGAGATCTACGTGCCGGGCATGCTCATGTTCTCCATCGTCATCCTCGTCTTCGAGGCCTCCATGGTCGTGGCTTACGAGGTCGAGTCAGGCACCCTCAAGCGCCTGAAAATTACAAAGGTTTCTACCTTCGAACTTCTCGGCGGGATCAGCGCCTCGGTCATCCTCATCGGAGTGGTCGGCCTCCTGCTGGCCATTGCCACGGCCCTCGCTCTGGGCTTCACCAGCCATGGACCGCTGTGGGTTGCCATCCTCATCGGCGTCATCACAACCATCTCCGTCATCGGCGTTGGGCTGATGATTGCCGCCTTTTCCAAGACCGTCAGTCAGGCCTTCATCATTGCCAACTTCCCCCTCGTCTTCTTCATGTTCTTCACCGGGGTGGTCTTCCCCATCCCTGGAGTCACGCTTTTTACTATCGCAGGCCACCCGTTTGGTCTCTACGATTTCCTCCCCCCCACCCACGCTGTCGTAGCCCTGAGCAAGGTCATGACCCTCGGCGCCGGCCTCGACGAGGTCGTCTTCGAACTATCCGCCCTCGTCATCCTCTCAGTTATCTATTTCGCCCTAGGGGTGTGGCTTTTCCAGCGTAAACATATGCGAACAACCTGAGACTTACCCCTGTATATTTTTTTATTTTTGAACCACAAAGCACACGCCCACCATCCCGGCTCCGGAATGTACTGAAAGTCCGGCGGTCAGTTCGCACACCAATATCTCATCCGGGCACGGCAGGGAACTGCGCAGCAGGCTCTCGAACTCTTTCGCTTCTTCTGGTACATTTGAGTGGATTACGGCCATACGCTCGACAGCTTTCCCATCCAGGGTCGCTTCGGTCAGTTCGAGGACGCGGTTCCAAGATTTACCCTTGGTGCGGATGCGCTCCAGCATTTCCAGCTTGCCGTTCTGGATCGTCAGAATGGGCCGGATGTTGAGCATTCCCGCCATGCCGGCAGCCAGGTGGCCGACCCGTCCGCTCATCGCCAGGTACTTCAGCGTAGACAAGGCCGCGAACAGATAGGAGCGCTCGCCCACATCCATCGCCTGGGTAACAATTTCCTCTTTGGACGCGCCGGCAGCCGCGGCTTCGACTGCCGCCAGGGCCATGAATCCCTGCCCCATAGACAGGTTGCGGGTATCGATGACGCTGATGTCTTTCCCTGGAAGGAGATCGATGGCGTTGAGCGCCGCTGCGTAGGTAGCGCTGACCTCACTGCTGACGCACAGGCATACCACGCTTTCCGCCCCTTCGTCGAAGGCCGCCTGATAGGCTTCGGCGAATTTTCCGGGGGACGGGGCCGAGGTCGTTGGCAGATTTCCTTCCCGGTCGATTCGTTCGAACATTTCCGCTTCTGTGAGTTCTATCGTCGTATCGAAGGTTTCCTCGCCAAAGTGCACAGTGATGGGCACCTGGCGGATGTTGTATTTAGCAGCCACATCCAGCGGTAGGCTGGCATCTGAATCGGTGACAATCGCAATTTTAGACATAATCTCCTCCTCGAGTGATATGATGGACTGAAATGACTCCGCATTCTATAACACTTGTACTATAGAAAGAGTGTCGCTGAAGCTAACTGCTATCAGAGCAATACTCTTATCAAATAAATACCAACCTCTCACATCCCGTTTACCGGATACCTAACCACCTGATTATTGATTACTAATTACCTTATTACCTGATCCCCGATTACTGATTACTAATTACCTAATCACCTGATCCCCGATTCCCAATCCCCATTATAATTAAGCCATTACTGGCGATTTATGGTGATTGATGGCTGAAGGCACGCGCAATATCATGCTCAAAGTGGACGAAGACCTCTGTCAGGCCTGTGAGAAATGCCTGGCGGGGGAGGTCTGCAGTGGGAACGCTTTCCGCCGCCTTGACCGTGATGAAGCCCCATTTTTAGACATGAGTCGCTGTTGGGGGTGCATGGACTGTATCCCCGCCTGCCCCTTCAGCGCCGTAGTCCGCCACACCTACGATAAATGAAATCGTCTGGGTAACCTTTGCGACCTCTTTCTACGCCGAATCAAATGGGGTGATTTTCCCCATTTGCTAGATGATCTTTAAGAATTATCTATCCATTATCTCAGGACGCATCGCTCCACAACGAGTAAATACACATTGCAGTTCATTGCAGGGGTCTTGGGGGTGGGTCAGCTTCGCTGACCTTGGAGAACCAAAGGATCTCAACTTTCCTGGCGAATGCTACGCTTTCGCCTAAGCAAACCGTAGGTTTGGACCCCAGCGGGGGTGGTGGGGGCGAGGGTCCCGACCGAATGAATCAGAAACCAGTGTCTTTTACAAAAATACTTCTATTTTAAAAAAAAAGAAAATCTATAGTATGTGTGCTTCGCCAATCTCTTGTGGGAGAAAACGGCCAGCAAAGCTGGCCTGGTGAGGGGAAGATATATTCGATTAAGGTTCCACCACCCTCAATTCGCTGCCGTCCTGGTTGGTATGGTATTCCCAAACCTGCTCGCCCTCCGCGGCCGCCACGAGATAACCCGGGGTGAGCACATCGGCGCAAACCTCATCCGGTTCGGCCAGGTCCAGGCAAGAGTCCATCCACGTCATTCGCTGGAATGAGATAATATCGGCGCCCGTAACCCCGAAACACTCTGCCAGATCATCGTTTACGGCGTTGGTGACAGCTTCGATTTGATCTAATGTATTTTGGTCATAGGCTTGCTCCGGGGTGATCACAAATGGTGCCGTGACCCCGTTGACATTCACGACGTATTCCCCTGCCGGCAGTCTGGTGAAGTCCAGGCCTATCCCCAAAAAAAGGGGGTGCGAACCTGCCAGGCACTCATCACCTGCCAGGTGGGTGACGTAGATGTCCATGTAAAAGGTCTGCCCTTCCTGGTGCTGCTCGACCGCCCCCTCCCGTTTTTCCCAGGAAGCACACTCATCCGGCCAGGTAGGTATGACGGTTACGCTGATGTGAGGCCGTACCATCACCATCATCACCTCCACCTGCACCTCATCCACGGTCAGCAATCCGTAGTCCGCTGTCCCCGATTCCTCTGTCTGGCCACCACAGGCACTAAGCAGTACCAACACAATGAATAAAAGAATATATTTTCTTTTCATTTTCATATCTCCCTCCCCATCATAGTCCTTTTCCACGTAATGGACAGGGCATTCGTATCCAATCAACTCTGCTTCGTTTCTACTATTATCTAGTGTGATGGAGCAGCATGCTGCGCCATTACCTTTTGTATTCAGAGATTTGCGTAATGTATCTTCCCCTCTATAACCACACGCCATACAGCGAATTCACACCTCCATCCCCAACGCATACACCAAAAACACCCACACATCGGCGCGCTCCTCGATGAGTTTCGTGACGGGCTTCCCCAACCCATGCCCGGCGCGGGTCTCCACCCGCAGAAGCGTGGGATTTTCGCTGGGGGCCAGGTGCTGCAAAGCCGCCGCCAACTTCTTACTGTGTGCCGGGACGACCCTGTCATCCGTCTCCGCCGTAGTAATGATGATGGGTGGATAGGTTTCCCCCTCCCTGACGTTGTGCACCGGAGAGTACGCATACAAGAACTTGAAATGTTCCAGATCCTTCTCGGCATTCCCGTATTCCCCGGTCCAGAAATGCCCCAGGGTGAACTTGTGATATCTGAGCATATCTGCTACTGGGACGTGGCACAGTACCGCCCCATACAGGTCTGGACGCTGGAGCATTGTAGCAGCCGTCAACAATCCCCCATTGCTGCGCCCTTCGCTGGCTAGCTTCTCCCGGCGGGTGTACTTCTGCTCGATCAACCACGCCGCCGCCGCGTGGAAGTCATCGAAGACGTTCTGTTTGCGTTCCAGCATCCCGGCTTTGTGCCACGCCTCGCCGTATTCACTCCCCCCGCGCAGGTTGGCCAGGGCAAAGACCCCGCCCATTTCCAGCCAGGTCAGGTTCCAGACTTTGAAGAAAGGCGTCTGGCACAGGTTGAATCCACCATAACCATACAGGATGGTGGGATTGTCTCCGTTTAGTTCAAGCCCCTTTTTATGAGTCAGGAAAATGGGGACCCGTGTCCCGTCTTTGGAGAGATAGAACTCCTGGTGGGTGACGTACGCATCCGTATCGAAATCGATCCCCTGGTCATCTGCGAACGGGCGCAGCTCTCTGCTGGGGAGATCGTAGACGAAGATCGTATCCGGGTACAGGAACGAAGCGAACAGGAAAAGAAACTGCGTATCCTCCATCCCCCAGGAGAGCGGCGTCACCGTGCCGACCGTGGGCAGGGGCACTTCTACGGCCAATCTCCCATCCAGGTCATACACTTTGATGGTGTGGTAGGCGTCGTGCAGATAAACGACCACCAACTGCCCGTTCACCATCCTGACCTCGTGGATGGCGTCTTCCCCTTCCGGGATGACCTCCCGCCATTGTTCGCGTTCCGGTTTCCTCACATCGATAGCGACGATCCGGCCAAGTGGCGCATCCAGGTCGGTTTGCACGTAAAAAATATCGCCCTGCCCCTCGATGAAACTGTATTCTGCTTCCTCTGGTTCTAACAGGCGGGTGAATTCCCCCTCCCCCTCGAAAGCCCGGTAATAGAGGCCATTTTGCACGTCCGTGCCCCGGTAGATCCACAATACCAGATATTGACTGTCACTCGTCCCTACCGGGTAAGCGCTCAAAGATTTGTCTTCGTGCTGGAAGACCCTTACGTCCTCTTCTTGGGGGGTACCCAAGGTGTGCCAGCAGATGTGGCGGTAGTAGTTCTGATCTTCAGGCGGCACGCTGCCGGGGGTGGGCAGGCGGTTGTAAAAGAAACCGCGTTTGTCCTTGCTCCACACGACCTGGGCGAATTTCGCCCACCGCAGGATTTCCCCTGCCGCCTCTCCGCTGTCCACATCCATGATGTGGATATTCTGCCAGTCGCTCCCGCTCTCCGACAGAGTATAAGCCAGCAGGTTTCCATCCTTCGTGTAGTGCTGACTCATCAGCGCCATGGTGCCGTCTGCCGAAAGTGTGTTGGGGTCGATCAGCAGTTCAGGTTCGCCGTTCTCCCCGACCTGTTTATACAGGGCAGGTTGGTTCTGCTTGCCGTCGTTCTTTAAAAAGAAGTACATATCCCCTTTCTTAGTGATTTCTGTATAGTGAGGAAATGTCCACAGCTTTGTGAGGCGCGCCTTGATTTTCTCCCGCACCGGGATCTTAGATAGGAAGGCCTCGGTCAATTCATTCTGGGCGCGGGTAAACGCCCGGCTTTCTTCCGAGTCGGGGTCTTCCAGCCAGCGGTATGGGTCGGGGACTGGTGTGCCGTGGTAGTCGTCAACGACGTCTCCCCGCCGCGCCGGGGGATATTGCAATGAGGATTTGTGAGTCATCGGTTTCCTTCCTGGTTCCGTATTACATCAGTTTTATTGTGTTTCAGTACTTCATATCTAGAACAGTGAATTACTCGCTTAATTCCTCCGTAATCTCAATAAAATCATATGGCGTACTCCAATCCGAGAAAAACATGTGGTCTTCCAATAACGGAAAATCCTGGTCGAAGTAGCGGTTCAACACCACCCGGAAGGTGTTCACCGGCGTGATAGAGGGGTACAGCATCCCCTCATCCCCCCCGGGGAAGTAATAAGCGTTGAAGATCGACATCCGCTCTTTCTGGTTGGTCTTTTCCAGGGAATGCCAATCGAAATACGCACCCGGGCCGTGGTCTGCCTGCAGGATAATGACCGGCGGGGTCTCAGATTTCTCCAGGATTTCTTCCACCATCTCGATAAGCAGGGTATTGACGTAGGTGAGTTGGTTCCGGTAGCCGCTGATGTATTCACCCCGCGAAGCCTTGCGTCCCACGAAGTGAGTCCCATCGGCGATGCTGTAAGCTTCGGTGTGCAGCTTCGGCTCGCCGTCCTCTTCGAACACGAAGGGAGGGTGGGGGGAAATAATGTGTGCAAAGACGAAATAATTCCCCTCGGCATCCGCAAAATCGGCCATGTGCTCGAAGGCGTACAGCACACGCTGGCGGTGGTTTTGGAACTTCGGCGGTTCAGACACGGATTGATACAAGTCGGGCAGGATGGGTTGCAGAGCGGTGGTCTCCAATAAAAGCGCCTCGAATGAGGTCAGGGGCAGGGTTTTTCCCAAAAAAAGGATGGAAGAAACAGAATTCGATTCCACCTCCTCGGTCGGATGTAAATAATGGTCGGCGGTCACGATGGCCGTCAGGCCGTGCCCCGAGCTGAAGCTGACCAGTTCATATCCCCATTCCGATAAAATGCAGTCCACCTCATTCTTCCTGATCAGCTTGCTGTGCCGGTCGTGATCGTAGGGCGTATCCGGCCCCACGTCCATGATGTCGTTGATGTAAGCCATATTCAACGACGAAGGGATGGACAGGAAGGTCTGGTTGTAATTGCTGTGGCTCTCCCCGGCGATGTAGAAGCCGAGCTCACGCAGGCGGTCGAGCGTCGGCTGGTTGTCGTAGTGATAGATCTCGGCGAGCACGTCTGCCCGGGCATATGCATCGAAGATGATGTAATAAACGTCGGGGAGGTCGCCAGCTGGAAGGTCAGAAGCATTTACCGGAGACGCTTGCGAGAGGGTAACTTCACTCAATTTGGAAGGTGAGAATTGGGCTTTTATATAGAAGGAACCAAGCGTATACAAAGGAAATACCAGCAGGAAGACACCTACCACGTTCAGCGGCATCGTCAGGCTTTTCATGTGGGTTGGATGCCTGACCACCCACCACCCCCCGCCAATCAAAAGGGCACCCCACACAATCGACAACAATACTGTCCTGTCTCCCTCTTTGAACAACAGGCCGCTCATGTGCCCATAGGCGTAAAACAAGATCAGGAGGATAGCCATCATCCCGGCAGATGTATACCAATTCCGGACCGCCAGCCTCACAATCCCCCATAACACCAGCGTCCCCAGGACAGAGACCCCTAGCGCCCACAGCGCAGACTGTAAGAGGGTGTTGGCAGCGTTCGCTGCCGCCAGCGCCAGGATAGGATATACCGCAAAGGCCAGCGGGTATATCGGAATTGGCCCTTCGGGAAACCTTATTCGTTTTCCCATTAAAGTAGGAACATCACTCGCCATTGTTTTCGTAGTCCAGCCCCTCGGTAAAGCCGACGCCCCTCACGAAGCCGCGGGCGCGTTCTGTCAGCGGGTAAGCTTTCCTGAGCGCATCCCAAAAAGCCCGGCTGTGGTTGGCATGCATCGTGTGGGTCAGTTCGTGGGCGATGATGTAGTCGACCACCCAGTCAGGCCAGTTCTTGATCTTATCGCTGATGCGGATGTGGCCTTCGGTCGAGCCGCTCGTCGTACAGCTCCCCAGGCGGGCCGTCATATTGCCCACCCAGCGGATGGCTTCCCAGTTGAGTTGTCCCTTGAAATACTTCCGGTTGATCTCCTCGGCGCGCCGCTGCAGGTCGGCGTCCGTCCGCCGTTTGGCCCGCCTGCGTCTCTTCACCATCTGCTGGCTGATGTCTTCCAGCAGTTCAGGGAAATACCGCTTCGGTAGCCGTTGGGGGATCCGCACCAGGAAAGAGCCGTCTTTTTGCCTCTCCCAGCGGGAGGATTTCTTGAGACGTTTATCTCTGCGGATCGTGATAGGAATCTCCCCATTCAGCCCGGGTATCGTATGATGGTAATCAGTCATCGAAAAGTGTAATGCCAAAAGTGTCCACAGGTTCTCCCTGCGTCTATTACGTCCACTTATTTTCGCAAGGTTGTAGAATTTTGTCAATCGCGTCTATTGTATCCGCTGTTTCTATACTATTTGCCCCAAATTGAAACAGGAAATATCCCAATACAGGTTAAGGCGACCTACTTTGAAATTGATCGAACACTTTCATCGCTATATGGCAGTCCTCTGCCTGAAAATTGAAATCCTATACAAGGCAAACATGATGAGTGCTTCAAACAGCAGCACACCAAGTGGCATCCAAAATGCTTTATAGTTCCAAAGCCAAAGGTTTGCTGTATTGTTCCTCATAATAATATTGGTAAGGGTGATATTAGCGAAATAAAACCCGGTAAGTAAAAGTTGGGGTAAAAGAGCTAAAATCATCCCAATGACCTTACCGATCGTTTTTTTACTGGTTCTCATCATCACCAATCCAGATGCTGTGCTGGAAAACACGCCTACAAAACCAAGAATAATCTCAAAAATTGTCATTTCGACTATGCTGGCGCTGACAGTGTAGCTGCCTATCCGTGTCAGGAGATAAATAAGTCGCACGAGAGCGTAGAGAAGCCCCGCCAGAAATAAAACTCGGTAATTCCTGATAGGTGTTTTTTTACGAATAATTTTATAAATTACAACAGCGGTAAATATCACCAATAAAATCAGAGAGAATGGACTTTGTACGACGCCAATTGCTATCCAGGAATAATCAAAAACATCGACAATAGGATCAGTCAATTTCCATATGATGGGCGTATCCGTGAAAAGTTCAATCCGAAAATCTCCACCTGTGTGGAAGTACAGAATATACTTATCTGCGCCCAAATTTAACATTTGTAGATCATTATTATAGAAAGGATCATTATCGCTAACAGATGTGGTACTCGTTTTCAAATACTCATACGCAGCCCCACCCTCAATTTTTATAGCCAGAATACCTCTCTCATTTGACTCTCCCGTAATTACCCTCCTCCCAATATTGTTCACCCTGTCAGAGTTGATTTGATAAGGCTTGTCTTCTAATAAATATATTCGCGGATCCCCCAACATAAAAAACAAAGGTGTGTTGTAAACCATATTTGCAGTTTCTTTATTCTGAATTTGCGCTGCGATCCCTAAAGGGAACTCATCCCAGGAATAGATACCTGGAACAGCTAACCTGTGCCTTATAAAAAAACTATTGGAAATAGGACTGCGAACATGCCCAACATACGCAGCCGCGCCTTTATCGACAAAGCCCAGAGAAATTGAATCATCTGTCCACGGCTGAAATGAGCCGCAACTTGGTGTGTAAATCACAATTGAATTCAGCTTTGGAATATCTTCTGCAAAATACTGATCATCTTTGCCGTAATCTTTCGATTCAGTATTCCAAAACCACTTGTCTTCAGAAACATGACGAGACCAGTAAAAATATTCAGTTTGTAGCAATATAGCAGATAGATTGTCTTTATTGAGTTCTATCTTTCCATTGTAACCCTCGTCAATGTTATAGATTGCTGGTTCTTCAATCAATTGTCCTTTTTCAACATCCCCGCCAAAGTAATTCTCGCCTGAATGAACTGATTTTCCATTCCTCCATAATTGTTCGGCATTTTCTAAACTGCTTCCTGAAATAATGCCCAAGGCAGGATAGTAATCCATACGCTTATAAGAAGAACCAATACTCAGCAATCTCTCCTCAGTAAAATTCTCAGGTGAAGCTACCAACAAGATATACTTTGGATTGAACCCCAATGCTTCAGTGAGGTTTTCAACAACCTCAAGATTTTCTTCGTACGCAATTTTTTGGGCCAATCCATAGTAAGGGTCAGATTGATTGGAAACTATTAGGGTTTCCTTACCCACATCCATTCTTGAGTTCAGACTATCTCCTCTAAGGCCATTTTTCGATAACGACATAGACAGACTAAAAATAACCAAATAGAAAACAGGTAGCATTATCAAAAACAAAATCTTAGCAGCCTGCATATTTTCGCTGTTTTGAACCTTATTTTTAGCTTTCATCATCATCCTCGTGTTCAGTCAAAGACTATTATTGAAGTACAAATGCGCTGCCAAAACGCTTTTAACAATAGTGTTTTGAGGCAAAATCAATAAAATTAAAAAGGGGGTTCCCGCAGGAGGATATTATTGATTTCCAGTTATCTCTTATCTACATATGTCGTCTTCCGACATATGTAGACAGCCGACATATTACAGGAAACGAGGAATTTTGTCAAGTGGGAATTACTTACTCCCTCACTCTGCCAACATGGAAGAGGATTGTAAATTCAATCGTGGATACTTTTTGTGATGAATCAGTATTGCCAGCCGAGGAACTCAACTGTCACATCTACTTTCCCCTCTTTCAGTATATTTACAATTCGACTTTCAATGAAGGTTGTTTTTTAATATATGTACGCTTGGGGAATAGCTGCTCCCTCTTAGTACCCTCAAGTGGCCATTTAAATAACCACAACCACCTTAATGAAACCAAAATCCCGTAAATCAAGCAAGACTTCTTCCCCGGGAAGCCTCGAATCCCCAACCTAACGATTAACGGTCGCTGTAGCCAGGCAGCTGAATTTCGTTTCCTTTAACCTCGACGACGTGGTAGGGCATCCAGGCGACTCCAAAGCTGTCGATGAGAATGTCCTTCTTATACGGGGTGACAGGAATTTCCTCGATTTCCGTCGCCACATTCCCCCATCTTTCTTCGATCTCATCGACCACCCCTTCGACCTCTTCGGCGAGTTCCGCTAAATCGCCTTCCAACTCTTCTATCACGTCCAGTGATTCTTCGATGTCGGCCTTTGCCTGGGCAGTCAGCCGGCGCTTGGTCAGGGAAGTGGAAACTCGCCGGCGGCTGCGTGATCCCGCTAGGAACCCGAGGAGGTTCTCGGCGTGGGTGCCGAGTTCTTCCATCTTCCGTGATTTGTGTTCCGCTTCGTCCTCCGCCAGCTCGCGTTTTTCACGGCTGAGTTTCTTTTGGATGGCCTGGATTTTCTTCTTATAGGTCGTTTCAGTCTTTTTGATCTCAGCGTCCTTTTCTTTACTCGCCTGGTCGGAAACCAGCTTGCGGAATTCCCCTTTCGTCGAAGGCGGTCCGCTATAGAGTTTTAGGCTTTCGTTCGCAAAGACAGTCACCTCGCTGCTGCGGTACACCCAGTCGATAAAGTCTTTTTCCAGGGACTTTATCAATTTGGCATCCGTAAGAGGGGCTTCCAAGACGCCGAAACTCGCATTTGGCGCAGGGCTCCTATCCATGTCCCTCGGGTCTATAGGAGGTGCAGTGTTCTCCTCCCATCGTACCATACCCCGCCGGTCGGGGTCTTGTACGATGGCTGTGCGTTTTTCTTCATAATCCAGATTATATTTCCGCTGCAAATAGCGGATGTCGGCCTGCGCCAGGATGACGGGTTTATACAATATACCCTGGCTTTTGGCGCTCTCCACGGCCGTCTCCCCTGCGGCCTTGAAAGCTTCCATCACCGATAGATTATTTGGTAGGAAATACTCCATCACACCTGTGGGCACTGTCGGGCGGGTTGTCGAAGCAGCAGCCTTGTCTTTCGCCTTTGTCGCCGTCTTCCGGGCTGTTTTCTTTTTTCCCGCCGTCTTCGTCCCGGCTGTTTTTTTCTTCCCTGCCTTTTTCGCTTTATATTTTGCGCCAACCAGTTCGTTGACCGCCGGGATCTGGTTGCGGGATAGTGGGCCGGTCAGATAATTCATCGCCCATCGCGTGTAGAATATCTCCGGCTTCTTCTCGTGCACATTGTGCAGCAGGAAAACGCGCTTTCCCAATGCTGAGATAATCTTGTCGTATTCTTTCCGGTTCATACTCCCCGCCGCCACCCCCTCCAGCCCATCCAGCAAGCGCTCTTTGTCGCGTTCGGTCTGCAGCTTCCCGATGAACCATGAGCCTGTGTTCGAGAGGCCCTTGTAGTCGAGATCGACGGGGTTTTGCGTGACGAGCACCTGCCCGACCCCAAAGGCGCGTGCCTGTTTGAGCAGCCGCAGCATGAGCTGCTTCGACGGTGGGTTGGCGACCGGGGGCATGTATCCATATATCTCATCGAAGTAGACGATTGCTCGTAGGGAACTCGTGCCTTTTTGCGTTCGCATCCACGATTCCACTGCCGAATACAGCAAGGTCACGAAAAACATCCGCTCTGCGTCGTTCAGGTGGGCGATGTAGAACACGCTGTGCCGTATCCGGCCGTCGCTCCCATACAGCAGTTCCTCGATATCCAGTGGCTGCCCCTCTATCCACGCCTGGAAGGTCGGCGCCGCCAGGATATTGTTCAAGAGCATGGCAAGCTCGAAGCGGTCCTTCTCGGGGAAAAAGGTGTCCAGGTTCAAAACACCCAATTTCTCGAAGGGCGGGTTCTGGGTCTGTAAGATTAATTCGCCCAGGTCCAGGTCTTGCCCCTCACTCCAGGCCTGTTCGAAGATGTTCGCCAGGAGGATGTGTTCGCGTGATCGGACCGGGTCGA
The DNA here is from genome assembly GCA_050115475.1 of Anaerolineales bacterium. Classification (GTDB taxonomy): domain Bacteria; phylum Chloroflexota; class Anaerolineae; order Anaerolineales; family UBA11579; genus JASFQL01. The sequence continues at coordinate 120,136 of JASFQL010000001.1, read as the reverse complement.
TGTCGTCCATTCCCACCAGCCCCAGGATAGCGGTGACCGTGCTGGAGATCTTCTCGCGCAGCAGTTCCTCGTTTTCTTCCCAGGGGATCCCGGGTGCCTCCAACGTCGCCAGGATGCTCACGGGGATCCCCGCATCCGAACCCGGCGTGTAAACCGCAAAATCGGCGGCAGTCTTCAGCGCCTGGATGCGTTCTTTTCCGATCTCCCAATCCGCCAGCCCCTTGCTCCACAGCTCTGCCGCCTCTTTCCCTGCTTCCTCGATCGTCTTCCCATCCCGCCTGGCATCGTCGGGATTCACCCACGGTTGGAAATCGGACGGGAGCAGATCCGGGAAGTGCAGGAGGATGTTGGTGATGTCGCCCTTGGGATCGATCATCAAGGCTGGGATGTTGTTCAAAGCCGCTTCTTCTAATAGATCGATGCACAGGCCCGTTTTGCCGGACCCGGTCATCCCGAGGACCACGGCATGCGTGGTCAGGTCGTCTGGGTCGTACAGGAGTGGCTCCTTCGAATCTGGATTGCGTCCCAGGTAGAATTTACCGTTAGTTTTTATCATTTTCCATACTCCCAATAATTAATAGGTGTGTTTACTAGTTTACCAGAAAATCAATTCCTCACTTCACCACCACCGGTGCCAGCAAATCCCACATCGCCCCGCCGTCGCTGGTCTTCATTAGGGTAACGTTGCCATCGCCGCGGGCCACCGCCCAGCCCCTCTGTGGGTCGATGAAGCTGAACTGGCCTTCCCAATCGATGCTGCTGACGTATTCCCAGCTTTCCCCAAAATCGCTCGAACGGCTGATGTCCTTCCCCAAGGCGAAGGCGTAACCATCCCCCATCACCACGATCTCCCCACCTGGATAAGGGGTGCCGCCCTGCCACGACAAACCGCTATCGCTGGTCGTGTAGATGTAGTGGGTCTCTGTTTTTGTACCATCGTCATTGAAACCCTTACATGAGACCGCGACCAAGCCCGACGTTGGCGATGTAAAAGTAGGCGAATGTGTCCGGCACATATGATTGGGCATCATCAAACCGTCCGGGGCGGACTCGGGCGGCGGCAGCTCGAACCAATTCCACAGCTCGCCTCCGTTCCCGGTCCCGAAGAGGTGCGCGCCATCGTACAGCCCCGCACAATCGCGCGTCACCAAACCGGTGTTCGCGTCCCCGAAAACCATGCCTGTTTTGGGGCAGGAATCCATCCCGCTGTTAGTGGTGGGGTCTTGAATCCGGGTCCAGTTCACCCCGCCGTCCTCGGTTTGATAGAGATAGAAATAGGCTTTGTTCATCCCTGCCCCGACGATGACCATCAACCAGCCGTGGTCCTCATCCACAAACGTGAAATGCTGCGGGCTGTAGAACTCGGCCAGATCGCCTGTGTCGAGAGTACCCCCGGCTTCCCATGACCGCCCGCCATCGCCCGTATGCCACACGACGGGATTTTCAGGGATGCTGAAGGTGTCGACGTACCCATACGTCACCCAGGCGGTGTCCACATCCAGGAAGAAGCCGTATGCGGTTTTCCCTACATCGCCGGATTCCGCTTCCGGTGGACTGACGTCTATCCAGGTGTTCCCCCCATCCTGCGTCACCAGGACGAGGTCGCCGGGATTCGTCTCCCCGCCGGTTGCCCACCCCGCCTTTTCTGTCAACATCTTGATCGTCGAAATCACAACCGGCTCTTCAGGGGAAAATTCAGGGACTTCGAACACCTCGGCTTCATCTGTCGGGGGAGGTGAGGGGGTCGCCGCCGCTGATGGATTACTCCCGCAGCCCGCCAGGATCGATAAAACCAGGACAGCAGCCAAGCATAGGGCCATATTTTGTTTCTTCATCACTGCCTCATTTCATAGATACGGTAGAATTCTTCCAGGAACAATGCCGCAATATCTGTATTGTAGATAATGAGTGTGTTCTCGTCGTTGCGCTCTTCGGCGCTGCGCGTGAAGTTATAAGAGCCGAGTGCCACGATCTCCTCATCGAAAATGAATACTTTGTGGTGCATTTGCTTCGGGTTTCCATCGAGCTCCAGGTCCATCATACCGGCATCCACCAGATGAAAGAAATCCCCGCCCTCACCGGACGCCTGAGAGGTCTCGATAACGCCCACCACGTCGACGCCCCGCTGATACGCATCCCATAGGGCGTCGGCGATGGGGTCCGCTGTGAAAGAGAACGCCAGCATGTACACACTGCTGTCCGCCCCATCGATCAACGCCACCAGGCGTTCCTGGGTCCCGTCATCCGGGGAGAAATACACCTCGATGGATGTCCCACCGGCGTTCACCAGGGGATTGGGTGTATCAGCGATAGAATTTCCACCAAACAGGTCGAGGACGAACATCTCCTCGAACTCCCTCACGTAATCCTCCGCCAGCGAAGCTGATCGTATACGGATGAGGTTGTTATCGTTGTGGTAAGCTCCATTCAAGGTGAAGTTCATCGAACCCGTCCACACCTCATACTCATCGATGACTACGAACTTATGGTGCATCAAGCCTTCCCTCCGGTCCCCCAGCACCTCGATCCCCGCTTCGATCAGGTCCTGGACTTCATCCCGGTCGCGGTTGTCGCTTTCCACCACGACCCGTACAGCCACACCCCGGTGATGTGCATCCACCAAGGCATCCCGGATGCTCCACAGATTGAGATCGTAGATAGCCGCATCCACGCTGACTCGTGCATTGTCGATGGCCTCGGCCAACGCTGAATCTGGGCCGTTGCGTTGGGTATCGGCGTTGGGTCCGGTGGGATCGCTGAAGTAGAGCGAATACCACTCGCCTCCCTCCGCTATGGAGGTAGTAAGGACTTCAGCGCTTTCTTCACAGGCGATTATGAATATCAGCAGGATAAAAGACAAAAGGATCAGGCGTTTTGAGAGGGGAATCATGAAGGTCTCCGTGTGAATTTATACATTGATTGTACTTCAAGTGTGAAGGTCTGCTGTAGTTTTACTTCTAAGGCATGAAAACTTTTATCCGTTCCTAATATCAGCGGTTGCAGGTGAAATAATTTACCATATTCGACAAATGCAAGGCCGAAGTTACCAACCTCTCATAAAGGCGTAAGATTCCAGGTATTTATTCTTTTATCAAGACACTAAGATTATTTTTTCCGGACACTTCAAAGATATGATTTTTATGAAAACACGGTTCGAAAACATAATAAAATGTTGTATTATTTGTATATTAATAGTATAACCTTCTCCCTGATATGAGAAAGGATTAAATATGGATTGGATTATTAATTTTCTAAAGCAAGAAGGGATTGTGACTGTAAAAAACACGGGGACGTTGACCGATGCGGAAGAGAATCGCAAGATGACTGCCGAAGCATTAGCTGCAGCGGAGAAGCACAATTCCACAAAATGCCTGATAGACAACCGCGACTTGAACCTCGAAATGAAAACCATTGACGTCTACGACGTGCCAGACGTATTAGGCGAAGTCGGGGTCCCTCGTAATTACAAAGTTGCTATTATCATCTCGGAATCCCTGCAAGACACTAAAGGTTTCCGGTTCTACGAAACACGGGCATTTAATAAAGGTTTCAATCACCGCCTTTTTACTGATTTTGATACCGCTCTCGATTGGCTTACCGATCGAGAACCCGAAGAGTAAACCGCCGGAAGTAAATAAATAAAAACGGGGATTGTTAGTAATACCCATACTTAGTATGTTTTTCATAAACGACGATATCGTGTAAGATGTAATACTATTTAATTTCCAAATATCATATTATCCTAAGGAGGATCGGAAATGAAAAAACTACTTATCGTAATCGCCGTTTCGCTCGTGTTGTTAGGCCTTGCTGGCTGTGCAGCCAGTCCCAACGAACTTGTCAATGTCCCCAACGACGCAGGAGAGATTGCCGGATTTTGGCAGGGTCTCTGGCATGGCTTCATCTCCCCCTTCACCTTCTTGATCTCCCTCTTCTCCAAGACGGTGCACATCTATGAAACTCATAACAACGGCGGCTGGTACAACTTCGGCTTCATGGTAGGGGTATCTGCTATCTTTGGCGGTGGGGGGCGCGGCGCTGCCAGACGCCGGAAATAACGGGATAACGCCTGACTATTTGAATATCGAACCTTGCGCCGCTCAGTCAATGGGCGGCGCAATCAGTTAAAATAGTTGGGTTACAATAGTGGTGGATGAACACCGTTCGTTGGTTAATATTTCTTACTGACGACGGAGAGGATTGACGTGTTTATGGGTATGGATCAAACATCACAAGTACATCTCGACAATTATCTTTCGCCTTCCCCCATGACAGATTGTGACAACACCAGATTGAAAAAGGCTGTCGCAGAAATCGTCAAGGGCCTTGATTCGCCAGAAGAAGCTGCACTAAAAATATTCAAATACGTACGGGATAAGATCCCCTTCAACGCCACACTCGATATATACCTGAAAGCATCACAAGCCCTCCAGAGAAAAACCATCGACTACTGCAACAAGATCAACATCCACGTCAGCCTGCTCCGCGCCATCGGTATCCCATCGAGATTTCACATGGTCAGGGTCAAGAAAGAGGTGCTCGAACACATCGTCCCCGGATTCCTATACAGCCATCTGCCGAGTCCCGTAGGGCATCTCTGGTGTGAATCTTATTTGAGTGGAAAGTGGATCGTCTGTGAAGCGCTCTACGACAGGCCATTCTACGAAGGGATGCTGAAATCCGGATGGATTACGAAAGAACAAATCCCCACCATAGATTGGGATGGGAAGAGCGACCTGCTTCTGATGCAGCACTGGCTTGTGACAGACAACCGCACGTTTTCACACTATGAGGAAGTCGTCGGCTTCGCCGGAGAGGAAGGGATGCCGCCAAAATTTTTCTGCAAGACCTTGGAGTGGCTTCCCGCGTTCTTCTCCAACAAGCGCACTGAGAAAGTGCGGGGGCTGTAAATCAAGAATACCTGTGAATAAATAAATCATTGGATGATCAAGATGAATAAATCTCAAAATACAGTAGATCCTGAAATGAAAACCCTCTTCAAAATCGGTGGGATGGCCGCCCTGCTTACCGGTATCCTCTTCCGCAGGAATATCGCCGCTGAAGTCGAGCTTTTCACCGGGGGTATCCCCCCTGTTTCTGTCAGCGGCTGGTTTGCCCTCCTTCAAACTAACCGCCTCTTGGGCCTCACTTACCTCCACTTTTTCGACCTCGTCAACTACGCCCTTTTGAGTTTGGTGTTCCTCGCCCTCTACGCCGCCCTTAAGCGGGTCAACAAAAGTATCATGACGATAGCCTCGGCCTTCAGCTTTCTGGGGTTTGCGGTCTACTTTGCCTCGAACACCGCCTTCTCGATGCTGGCTCTCAGTGGGCGCTACGCCGCCGCAACCGGGGTAGAGAAAACCATGCTGCTCTCAGCGGGCGAGGCAATGCTGTCCATCAACCGCTTTACCGGACCCGCAGCGCATCCCGGCTCCGGAGGTTTAGCGAGTTTGTTCTTTGTTGCCCTTGCCGGGTTGATGGCCTCTCTCGTCATGCTGCGGAGTGAGATATTCCCCAAAGCTGTCGCCATCGTCGGAATCCTGGCAGCTGCGCTCGACCTGGCCTACTGCCTTGCTTACCTCTTCGTCCCTTCTGTCGATACTGGCTTGCTCGCCGTTATCTTCATCCCCGCTGCAGGGCTGTTCCTTATGCTCTGGCACATCCTGCTTGGTTGGAGGCTCTACCGCCTGGGGAAGTAAACCCCACCCAATTCTGCCAGAGGGAGAATATGTATGCTTCGTAACTTGGTGAAAAAGGCTTTACGTTTGTTGGGCTTTGAACTCAAACGGATTCCAAAGGGCCGGGAGGAATCGCCTGGATTTGTCCTTTATCATTATTTGAACAAAGATGGCACTTTCGATTACGAGGGCTACCGTCAAATCCAAGAAGCCGGTAACAAGAGAAAAATCGATAACGTCTGGGCCATTGAGGAGAACATCGTATTCCTCTCGGATTATATAAAAAGCATTATTGATTCCCCCCAGTTCGGTATCTGCCATGGGACTCGCAGGGGGATGGAGCAGGTTTGGTTTCGGAAATATCTCGGCTGCGAAGTCATTGGCACAGAAATATCCGATACCGCTGAGACTTTCCCCCACACCATCCAATGGGATTTCCATGAGGTCAAGTCAGAATGGGTCGACTCGGTCGACTTCATCTACAGCAATTCCTTTGACCACAGTTACGACCCCGAAAAATGTCTCAACGCCTGGATGAGCTGCCTGATACCAGGGGGCGTCTGCATCATCGAACATAGTTCCGGTCACGCACCCCGCGGCGCCAGCGAACTCGACCCCTTTGGCGCCGAGATCGTCCTAATGCCCTATCTGATTACAACGTGGGGGGAGGGCAGGTACGGCGTTCGAGAGCTGCTGACCGCCCCAAAGAAAATCGACGGCCTTCGCTATCTATATTTCATCGTCATTCAAAGGTTTTAGCTTTGGGAATAACTTCCTTCCAGTGTGCGCAAAGGTTTGGCGGACAACTTTAACGATTAAAACACGGGGGATATTTATAAAATGTCTATAAATAAGCATAATAAACAGTACAAAATAAACTTCCTTTATATGAAAATGTATTGTATGATGGATTCATATCTACATATTTATTAATTGGCTATCTCAGAGAAATTTGGAGGGTATTATGAATGACTTTTCAAGTAAATTACTTACTAATTCCTTTTTTCCTTTGTCTGCAGATGAAGTTCCGTTTGGTGATATGCTCAATCAAATATTCTTTCGCCCTCAAGGGGATAACAAGGATTATCCTATTCATGGACCAAATGTTATAAGATTTATCGAAGCGTTCGTTGATAAAGATTTACACAATGAACCCGGGTTACTAAAAGGAAATTTTACCAAAACAAAAGATATATACGCTAAGTATTATCCCGATATCATAGAGTCGCTTGAGGCGCGGCTGGGAACTGATCAGGCCGAAGAAAACCGTCGAAAAGTTACCGAGCTTTTAAAGGTAGCAGCCCTCTATCATGATATTGGAAAATATGTGCGGCGAGCCAATCATCCACAAATTGGGAATAATCTGCTTCGCAACTATAGAGAGAATGATACACGTGACCTGATAGATTTATTGGTATTTCCTGGTGACGACCCAAAAATGCTAGCAAAATTCAATCGTTTTTCGCTAATTAGTTCAATTGTTCAGCATCATGATAAATTTGGAGTTGTATCCACTGGTGAAGGAGGATTACCAATTTTTAGCGATATCCTCTATTTCACCAGCGGGAAAAAGACAATTGACGGTATTAAGAAAAATATTACTTCTGTCATGTTGATGAATCTGGCAGATATTGCCGCCGTAAATACAGCTAATGAAAAAAAGAAGGAAAAAGTGTTCGCCCTCGTCAATGCTGTTGGATCTAAACGGCGAGGGGAATCAGTATCCAAAGCCTTTTCAGGAATGAGTGAATCGGAATTATTGAACGAAATTATTAAGATATGTATGGAACCAGAATCTTGTCTAGGAATAGATCATCATAAGCTAATAAATGTCCTTTCCGATTGGAAAATTCTCATAAAAAGTATTTCCTCCTCAGGCGTAAAAGGAAACAGGGTGCAGTTGAAGCTTCACCTGCTGAAACTTGAACGAAGTCCAGCGAGAGCAATCCAAAGGATTTTGCGGTTGTTGGAAGAGTGTGCATTAACAACGAAAGCGCCACAACTGATAAATTACTTCTCTCCGACATCCGTAGAATCCGTTTTGGTAGGAACTTTAGGTGCGCATGTATTTAAAACTTTTTGTGAGCACCTCGCAACCGTCGCAAAGCTTGACTACGGTTTGATTTTTTTTCAAGCTGTAATGTGTGCCTGTATTCGGAATGAATTGCATGATGACTATGAGTTAGAGCATAATGAAAAAAAAGGTTGGAAATCCCGGAAGCTATCAGAAGAAGAACAGAAAGAATTTATAAAAAAATTGATCCCTGACGACACCAGACTCACTGACCTGGCAAATAAAATAATGATACTCTTTGTGAGGGTTTTAGATGAGTTGGTCAGTAGATATGCTGGGGTTCTAGATTGTAATTCCCCCAATCCACGTCGGTTTGGTTTTCAAATGAAAGGTTTATCGAGCGATGAAAAAATATTAGATACGATAATTGGCCTTTTATGTATAAAAGAACACAAAGATCCGATTGCTTTGACGTGGATTGTTGATGAAATTACTATCTGGTCGATGGATTGATGTGATTTTAGCAACTAATTCATTCTACCAATATACCAAACATATAATCGGATATTATATCTGCTTTGGATGCAATGCTTATCTATCTTGATACTAACTTAGTTCAATACTACGCCGACTATCAAGGTTTTATTTTGGGAGATAACGCACCACCTTCTATCAATAAGCCATTATTGAGGGAATTGGAAGCACTCCGCCGGATTGTGGAATTGGAACAAATGGGAGAGGTCTGGCATGTCGCCGCTCCCAAGCATTTGGTGCAGGAATTGCTAAATAAGCCAACTCCTGAACAGAGAGAGGTGTATTCTGTATTACTGCAATCTTGGCAGGAAGTGGGACAAATTGAAGACAAGGAGACAAACGAAGAAAAGATTGCATCGATTGAACATTCGCTATATCCTTTCAAACTTAAAGATAATGATAGACGACATTTATCTGAAGCAATTGCATTGGGCGCAGTATGGTTCCTTACAAACGACAAGAGGTTGATAAACCATACGCGCCCCAGGAAGAATAAGAAAATCATCTGCATAGTACGGAAAGTCTTTGTTGCCAGACAATCCGAGTGTATTACAGAAATATCCAGAGGGCTGTATTTGGGGGCAAAGTGATCGAATATAGTAACATTGAGTAAGTAGACAACATAGATCCAACAAGGTTAACTTTTGTGCTTGATTACTCGATTATCTATTCACTCTATTAACCAAGCATATGCTTCACTCCCAACCTTTCGTGTCTTCGTGCCTTGGTGGTTTAAAAACATACTCGGCCCTATATCAAAATGGAGTCTGGTTGATCTTTGCCTGTCAGATTCATCAATGCTTTACGTTGAATAGCTGTGAGTGAAAAAATAATAATCATTCCGACTACAAGGAATCTATGAAAACCCTCTCGAACATCGCCACAAAAATCCTCATCCCCGGCGGCGGGTGGGGCCCTCTGCTCGTGTTCCTCACTCATGTGTTTCTCAGCCGCGTCCTCCATGTATTTAAATATTGGCCCCACACCGACATTCCCCTCCATTTCTTCGGTGGCCTCTCGATTGCCTTCTTCGTTTCTCGATGCTTTCAACTCCTCCCCCGAGAGCCGGTCAGTAGAAGCCGGGTGCTTGTCCTCGAGCTGATTCTCATCGGCAGCCTCACCGCTTCCGCCGCCCTTTGCTGGGAGTTCGCCGAATTCGCCATAGACCAGCTCCTGGGCACCAACGTGCAGGTCAGCCTCGAAAACACCATGATAGACCTCGCCATGGGCATGTTGGGCGGTATGCTGCTCATACTCATCCGCGCCCGCCAGCTTCAAGTGGGGGCAAACGACCTGCGAGAGATCACCTTCGACTGGATTCGTGGGAATGCTGCTTTCACCACTCGCACCTGATCAACTGATTACTTCCCGTCTCTTCCCCCTTGTCTGACGATATGTTTCTGATAAACTCATAGTTGAGTATAGTAAAGTGAATCCAAGTTTGATCTTAGAGAAGAAAGTGATGAAATACCAGCATATCATTCTAAACGACCACCTTTTCTATTGTCATTCTGAGCGACCGAAGGGAGCGAAGAATCTCTCTCACGGTCTTTTCTTTCTACAACCTTGTCTGATTCTTCGGTATCATCCAGATGCCATCTTAAACTTAATTGGGTTCACTTCACCGTCACGAGGAGAAAACACACATGCTGATCGAAACAGGTAAACTCACCCGCCGATCATTGGCGGGCAAGATCGCCCTTATTACCGGGGCAGGCGGCGGCATTGGCTACGAAGCGGCCCGTTCCCTGCTCTGGCTGGGGTGCAAAGTCGTCATTGCCGAGATCAATTCGAAAACTGGCCGGCAGGCCGCCCAACAACTTAATCAGGAGTTCGACCCTGGTGCGGCCTTATTCGTCAAGACCGACGTCGGCGATGAGGGCAGCGTGAAAAAACTGGCGCGCCGGGCACAGAAAACCTTCGGGGGGGTGGACATCGTCCTCAACAACGCCACCGTCGCCACGTTGGGCGCGGTGAAAGACGTGGACATCGAAGCCTGGGATGCCAGCTACCGTGTCAACCTGCGTGGGCCAGTTTTGCTCGCCCGCGCCTTCATCCCCGGGATGCTCACCCGGGATTGGGGAGTGTTCGTCTGTGTGTCTTCCACAGGGGGCGCCTATATGGGGGCCTACGAGTCCTTCAAGGCCGCGCAGGTTCATCTTGGCGCCACACTCAGTGAGGAATTTGAAAACACCGCAGTTTCAGCCTTCACCATTGGGCCGGGATTCGTCCCCACACAAACCGCGCTTTCCTCTATCCCCAAACTTGCCGCCCTGATGGGCAAATCCGAGGAGGAAATGTTCGAAGTCGTCAAGCCGTACACGATCTCGATAGAGGCAGCCGGGGCCGGTTTCGCCGCCGCAGTGGCCCTGGCGCCGCGCTACCGCGGCCAGGAGATTTCATCCACGCAGGCCTTAGCCGACGCTGGCATCGATCTGTCTGCATCGGGGCAGGCAGCAGGAGGACGTTCACTGTCTCCTGAACAATTCGAACAGGCCCTGGTGCTGTGTCAGTCCGCGCGCACCACGCTTGCCGAACAATCCGCGGCCTGGCAGGAGCTCTCCGTCTTTGAGCGGCAGTGGCTCACCCGTACCTTCCGCCAGAAAGCCTCCCTGCCGGTGGATGAATGGCTTCGCCTCCTCGAACGCCTGGAGGCAGCTTTGGAGGAACAGGATTCCACTGCCTTGGGGATGATTCACGCCCCGCTTGACCGACTGGCAGATTACTATGGACATCTTCACGAGATGGCCAAGGGATATGTAAAAGACCCCGATCAGCGCGATGAACAGCTCGCCATTGTCCGGGAATGGCAGGAGGATATCGAGCAGCTTCATTCGCTGTTGAAATAGTGTGCCCACATCACACCCATCAAACCACTTCATCAGTGGATATCAACATACCCCCACAACTTTACAGGTAGCAATTCCCCACCCCTCATATCTACCCCTGGAGAAGGAGACAGCCCCTCTTATTACCCAGTGTTGTGGAGAATGAGCTTACCTCATTCTCCTGAATCCAAGGCTCCGCCTTGGATCGTTCTCCGAGCGCGTGCCGAAGGCACGCACAACACCTGTAACAACCTGTAAGTACCTGTAAACAATTCATCATCCTCCCGTACCCTACCTGTAAGACCTGTAAAACACCCCCTTCCCCCAAATCGTAACAGGTTACAGGTCTACCCCTCTACTCACAAAGAACGATCCATAATTCCTAATTCCCCATTCAACAATCAGCAATCAACAATCTAAAATCAACAATCCTCCGGTTGTTTTCTTAGCCAAATCGGGGTATCATTGACCGGAAAAACCTCAAATCAAGGAGTAATTTTCTATGCCAGTCCATATTCCTGAAATCATGGTTGAAATCCTCACCAGCCCTGCCATCAAAGGCCAGGCCTACCTGGACCCTGGTTCAGGCAGCTTCATCCTCCAACTACTCATTGCCAGCCTCGTCGGGATCGGCTTCGCCCTGCGCAGCTACTGGGGCAAGATCACCGGCTTCTTCCGGAAAGACAAAGGGGAAGGCTCTTCAGAAGACGAAAAAGTCGCAGATGAAGAATAGCCCCAAACTGCCTGCATCCTTTCGCGACCCTAGCGGATTCCTGTTCTTCAAAAACCAGAAACTCTACCGACAGGTCAACCGGGTCTACCAGGAGAACTTCGACCGCCTTCTCGAATCCGGGCTGTACGACCACCTCGTCAAATCCGACATGCTCGTTTCCCACACCGAGGTGGATGTTTCACCCCCTGATCCCAAGTTGGCCTACAAGGTCATCCAGCCGGAAGAACTGTGCTTCATCTCCTACCCCTACGAATGGTGCTTCAGCCAGTTGAAAGATGCCGCCCTTCTCACCCTGGAAATCCAGAAACGGGCACTCAAACACGGCATGTCGCTCAAAGACAGCAGCAACTTCAACATCCAATTCCGGTTGGACAACGCCAAACCTGTCCTCATCGACACCCTCTCCTTTGAAATCTACCAGGAAGGGCAGCCCTGGGTAGCCTACCGGCAGTACTGCCAGCATTTCCTGGCGCCGCTCACCCTCATGGCCTACAACGACGTGCGTTTAAGCCAGCTTCTGCGGGTGTACATCGACGGTGTCCCCCTGGACCTTGCCAGCCGCCTCCTGCCGAGGCGTACGCGTTTCAACTTCGGCTTGCTGTCACACATCCACCTGCATGCCACCGCCCAAAAACGCTACGCTGCCGAAGACGTGGGCAAGGTATCCCAGACCCGCAAGATGAGTAAGTCCAGTCTGCTGGGTCTCATCGACAGCCTGGAACGAACCACCGAAAAGCTCGAACTGGACTTCTCGGGCACCGAATGGGGAGAATATTACGAAGATACAAACTACACGCTCCCCGCCGCTGAACACAAGAAAGAACTCGTGGCGAAGTACGTCAAACAGGCGGACCCCAAAATGGTGTGGGACCTGGGCGGGAATGTGGGTGTATTCAGCAGGATTGCAAGCGAAAAAGGCATCCCAACAATAACATTCGATATAGATACGGATGCAGTCGAAAAGAATTACCGCGAGATCAAAGCCCACAAAGAAACGAACCTGCTCCCCCTGGCGCTCGACCTGACCAACCCCAGCCCGGACATCGGGTGGGGCAACCGGGAGCGGCGCAGCTTGTTGGGGCGCAACACACCGGACCTCATCATGGGGCTGGCTGTGATCCACCACCTGTCGATTTCAAACAACGTGCCCCTAGAAATGGTCGCCGAGTATTTTGCCAGTTTATCCCCCTGGTTGATCCTGGAGTTCATCCCCAAGAGCGACTCGCAGGTGCAGCGCTTATTATCAACCCGCGAAGATATCTTTCCGAACTACAGCTTCGCAGGTATGGAAGCAGCCTTCAAACCCTATTATGAGATCGTCACCTCTGAAGATATCAAGGAAAGCGAACGACGGATGTATTTGATGAAGCGGAAGTGAGTTTAGAAACTTTACATAACAAGACCTGACAAGTTAGAATTGCCAGGTCTTTTTGATTCAACTTTTCTATCATGACGCCCCTTAACGATCTAGTCTCTCATACAACAATTTGCTTTCCAAGGAGTGCTCATACCGAAAAAATGGAATACACTCTCCCAATAGTGGTCGTTTACATGCATTTCATCGTCAAAACGTAAATAACACGAAAACGCAGTGGCATACTCTCGCAATGGAAAAAACGGTAAATTCCCAATCGTCTTGTTTACAATAATACTCATCACGCTGTTTGTTATTGCTTTTTAATTAATAACAACAGGGAGAATTAAAATCGAGAATCAACTATCTACTTTTTCAACCATTTTTCTAGGAATATTCATCGAGGCTGCCCCATTTTTATTGATGGGTACGTTAGCTTCCGGTTTGGTAGAGGAATTCCTTAGTAAAGAGCAGTTTCAAAAGAACCTGCCAAAAAATCCCATACTTGGGGCGCTTACCGCAGGGATGATGGGTTTCATGTTCCCCGTGTGTGAGTGTGGGGTCGTTCCCCTGACACGGCGTCTATTCAAAAAAGGGGTGCCGCCTAACGTAGGCATCACCTTCTTGTTAGCCACCCCAGTCAATAACCCAATCATCATCGCCAGTACCTACAGTGCCTTTGGATGGGGGCCGGTCCTATGGATCCGGATAGGGCTTAGCTTGTTCATCGCAATATTTGTTGGGGCGATCTTTTCTTTACAGAAAACGCCATGGAAAATACTAAATCCGACTTCGTTATGTTTGCCGCAAGACGATAAACCACAAACTCATAAGCCTTTCAAAAACCGCATCTGGTCCGCACTGCAAACCTCTGCAGATGAATTTTTTGAAATGGGAAGATATTTGATCATTGGCTCCATTCTGGCAGCCCTGATGCAAACCATCGTCCCACAATCGCAGCTATTGGCTTTAGGCGTAGGTCCATTTTCGTCCATCCTCATCCTCATCCTGTTAGCCGTCGTTCTTTCAATCTGTTCGACGGTAGATGCATTCGTTGCCTTATCTTTTGTTGGAACGTTCACGACAGGATCTATCCTATCCTTTTTAGTGTTTGGCCCCATGGTAGATATCAAAAGTACATTGATGTTTTTACAGGTTTTCCGTCGTAAAACGGTCATATACCTGATCACACTGCCATTGTTATTGACAATATTGGCAGCTGTCATTATGAATTATTACACCGGGCTGTAGGAGAAATTCATGGATTCATTTAACCGGTATTTAAAAGCAGCAGTATTATTTGGGTTGGGAATGCTTTTGCTCGTAAAGATCATGGACGACTCGTTGTATTTTTATATAAACAAACGTTTTGCCTGGTTGACGACTTTTGGAGCAATATGTTTTCTAACATTAGCTTTTGCCTCTCTAAGAAATCGTGAACCCAATCACGCCCACGAACATCATACACACGAGCATAGTCATCGTCTTCAATTAGGGATGATATTGATCGCAAGCGTTCCGCTACTTCTAGGTTTCTTATTGCCTGCAAAGCCCTTAGACACAAGCGTTATCCAGAACAGAGGGATATCTTACACTGCCTCCTTTACTACCCAAGACGATGAGGTTTTGGACCTGGACCAACCTGCAGAAGAGCGCACAATTCTAGATTGGATCAGATCGTTCAATTATTCGGAAAATCCCAGTGAGTTTCAAGGAGAACCTGCAAATGTGATCGGGTTTGTATACCACGATCCACGGCTGAAAGAGAACCAATTCATGGTTGGGCGAATAGCCATAACCTGTTGTGTCGCAGATGCCTTTGCGATTGGCATGATTGTGGAATGGCCTGATGCGGTCGAGATGACTGAAAACTCATGGGTAAATGTTGAGGGAATAGTGGATGCCACTCAACTCGATGGAAAGACCATCCCCCTAATCATTGCTGAAAGTATAACACCTACAAACGCACCATCTGAACCTTACGTTTATCCGTAAGAGAAATCTCATGCAAATCGACCGTTTTGATTATTTCGTTTGGGCCATCATTGCTGCACTCATGCTTGCTATTTTAGGGTTAATTTGGGGATCTAGTCTGATCGGCATCGAAATTAATAGAACTATACCTCAAGAAGGTGGAGAAGTTGGGATGTCGGGCCCAATCGGTATTGAGTTCGCACAGGCAATGAATCAAAAAAGTGTTGAGGAACACTTTTCTCTATTGAACGGCAGCCCCGGGACATTCCGATGGGACGAAAATATGATGATGTTCTATCCACAAGGCACTTTGGAGGCAGGAGAGAGATATACTGCTACCCTACTACCGGGGAGTTTGGGGGAGGATAACAGGAAGGTCAAGGAGGAAATATCCTGGTCTTTTACTGTCCGCGACCCCTGGATCGTCTATCTATCGTACGGCGACCCTGGTAGGGATATTTTTAAATTATCGATGTCTGGGGGCGAGATTGAACAACTGACCACCACCAACGGCAAGGTTTACGATTTTTCACCGTCGTCAGATGGGGAAAAAATTGCCTACAGCCTTATCAATGAAGAAGAAGGTATTGATATTTGGGTCATGCTACGCGATGGAAACAATTCAAAAAAAATAATCGACTGTCAAAATCACCGCTGCTCCAGCCCCAGGTGGTCGCCGGACAGCACACAAATTGCCTATATAAAGTCTGAAGCGGGGTTGGGACCTGATGAACCTTACAGTGCACCGCGTGTCTGGTTGTTCGATGTAAGATCAGGCACCTCCACCAGGCTTTACTCAGACAATCAAAAAATCGGGTATTCTCCAAGCTGGTCGCCAGATGGAAGGAAACTCACCTACGTCGATGGAATCAACAACCTGCTGGTGGCTGTGGATCTAGAATCAAGGCATGAAATCAAATTGCCCAACCAATTAGGAAGTATTGGAAGCTGGTCGCCGGACAGTAAAAAGCTGCTTTTTGGAGACATTTCATCCGGAATAGATTCATATAGTGAAATAATTTATGAAGTAGATATGACCACACAAGACGTGATTGTTTTGTATGGCAACCTGCCAAACGACAATCAATATTATCATCCACAATGGTCGCCCGATGGAAAATGGATCACAGTCAGCGTCAGACCCTCCGGATCAAATATCAACCGAAGTTTAGCGATTTTCCCGGTGGGGGATGTGATTGGTACTACGATAGCGGATAACCCAAATTACGTTTATCTGAATTACCAATTCGATCCCAGCGGGAGATACCTTGTATACCAACGGCATGAACTCGGGAAAGCTTACACTCAGCCTGAGATCCTCTTATACGATACCAGCAGTGACTCTTCGATTGTTTTAGCCGGGAATGCTTCTTTCCCTTCCTGGTTGCCCTAAAGCGTAAATAGAATGGCAAGAGCAATAATCTATCTTCGATAATCCGTTAGTAAGGCAAAGGAATTATTGACTCTCTCACCACTTATCATTGAAGCAGCGTTTGGGTTGTATTTCATTTATAGAGCTGTGGTAGAAGATCGGAAATTAGAAATCATGAATCAGAGATTTGGAGGATTTGGAAATATGAGGGGAAAAAGGGATCAGCGGACGCGGCGCTTCCACTCTTCTTTTAATTGGAGGTGCTGGGGGCTTTCACCCGATTCTAAATCCAAGAAATCGTTCACGAGGCGGTTGAATTTACTGGGTTGATCCAACATGGGGAAATGGCCAGATCGATCGAAAACGATGTGGTGGGCGATATCTGGCAGGTCGCCATTGATACTGAGGTTAGGAACGTCGATCAGGGGATCTTTCAAGCCATGAACCAACAATGAGGCAGTCTCTAGCTGTTTGGAGATATCCAACAAGTCGAGATGTTTCAATTCTTTCAAGGAAATTTTAATGGCCTCTTCATCTGCTTTGGCGGCTTCCGATCGAGCCGTCTCCGCGGTGGAATTCGAATCCAACAAACGGCCGGCCAAATCGGAGGGAGCGGTAGAGCCAAAACGTTCTGCCAACTCCTCACTCTTCAGGGGTAAACTCACAGCCATAATGCGATCGACAACAAGGCTCTGTTTTGCCGCGTAGAGTAAAGCCACAACGCCACCCAAGCCATGTCCGACAAAGGCGACCTTTTGGATCCCCATCTCATTCATGAAAGCGTCCAGCAATTCGGTTTGCCGTTCAAGGGAATACCTATGTGTGTCTTTGGCGGTCTCACCGAAGCCCCATAGGTCAATGGCGTAAGCGCGGTATGCGATCGAAGCGGTCTGCATGGTCGGTATCCAATAACGCCACGAACCCACCCAGCCATGCAGAAAAATGATAGGCTTCCCCCTGCCAAGCACCTCATAATGGACAATTTTACCGTTGATGATGATCGCGCTCATACGCTACGAAATGCCTAGCCAACATCGTTGGCATCTTCATCCAGTTCGCCAGTCCCTCTCATTGAGCTGCCCGGCTCTGTAGGCGGCTCACGGTATCCTCCATCCGGATTGCGTCGTTCTCCAGGCGGATTATGGCGCAATCCGTCCGGCGTACGGCGTCCTCCATCCGGAATACGACCTTCTCCATCCGGAGTACGTTCTTCTCTATACGGATAAGTTGGTCTTTCCGGTATTCTCCTCAGTTCTTTTCTCGGTCTGGTAATTTCTTGAGATGGTTCATCCTTCACATCAGCAGGGCCGATTGACTTGTGTTGTTCAAGCAAAACACTGATCCGTGACGTAAGTTGATCTGGCGCAAAGGGTTTCAGGATATATTCAACTGCTCCCGCCTCTAACCCAGCTTGAACTTCTGCTTCTTGCCCTTTTGCCGAGAGGAAAACGATGGGGATCCCTTGTAAATCCGGATTCTCCTTCATTTTCTTACAGGCTTCATAACCGGTCATGCGCGGCATACGGACATCCATCAAAACCAAATCGGGCTTGACTTCTTGAGCTTTAAAGTAAGCCTCCTCACCATTGGATGTCGCCACCACTTCATGGCCCGCAAAGCGAAGTGTAAAAGTAATCAAATCTCTAATATCGCGCTCATCTTCTGCTATCAATATTTTTGCCATGTCTTATCCTTCGATTGGTGTCGTCTCCTCTTCTCTATCAGCATGGTAGATAGGAAGTGTGAAAGAAAAAGTGCTGCCCTCATCGGGCACACCAGTGCTGGTGACCCAAATACGCCCATCGTGCATTTCAACCAGTTCTTTCACAATCGAGAGGCCCAGGCCGGTGCCAGCTGTTGCCATGACGAGATGATTTTCGCCACGATAAAAGCGTTCGAAGATACGTTCGTGTTCATCCGGGAAAATACCAATCCCTTCATCGCTAATATCCACCTGGACCTCGTCATCGGCTATGGCGAGGTCGATCGTAATCTTACTACCCGGTGGAGAGTATTTATAGGCATTATCCAAGAGATTATTCAAAATCTGGCGCACCCGGTCGACGTCACCGTAAATACTGGGGAGGTCCTTGGGCGTGTTAATCTCAAAGTTCAAGGAGCGCCCATTTTCTTCTTCCGCCTGCTGGCGAACACTATCTGTAAGCTTTTCCAACACTTCCATTATATCGATAGGTTGGAATGAGAGGGCAACTTTTCCGGCCTCAATCCGGGAGACATCCAGTAAATCGTTCACCAAGGTGCTGAGGCGGTCGATATTCGATTTGATGATATCCAGGAATTCGACCTGTTTTTCATTCAGGTCACCTGCCCCGCCCATAAGCAGGAATTCGACATAGCCTTTGATGGGGGTCATCGGCGTACGCAGTTCATGGCTGACCGTGGCAACGAACTCGGATTTCAAGCGGTCGACCTCGACCTCATGAGTGATATCACGGAAAATCGAAACGGTACCGAGAAACTCTTTGGGATCACTCACCGGTGCGAGGTGTATAGAAATCACGCGCCCATCTTCGAGGTTGATGCGCTCAGAATACATCGCCCCCTCAGATTGGTTACTCATGTCTGTGGACCACTCTCGAATCGTATCCATCCAGGATTGAGCTGCCCCCCCAAACAAACCGATAAATTCTTCCAACGATTTCCCGATGACCTGCTCTCGCTTAAGTTTGAGTATGACCTCGGCTGCATCGTTGAACAAGGTAATGACGCTGTTGTTATCGGTGACCAACACGCCATCGGCGACGCCCTCCAACATGGCCGTGGAACGGCTGGCCTCGATCTGCTGGGCGCGCAGGTGTTTTCCGAGATCTTCGGCCTGATCCCTAATCAGCCGGAAGAGTTCGCCATTATTAATCGTAACCGCAAACTGGTTCGCCACCGCTTGAATGGCGTCAATCTGATCCGCTCTAAAGTGGTTCGGTTCGCGGTGATAGATCATCAAGCATCCAAGGGCATCGGCCCCCACAGTCAGAGGCACGGAGATGGCAGAGCGGTAGACAGTGGTGAGGCCGTGATCTTTCTTCCAGCGTTCATCCAGCAAGAGATCGGGCACGACGACAGGTTTACGGTGTTTGACCACCCAACCGGCAAGGCCTTCGCCAACCTTCAAAGTGGAGATTCGCCCCCCGGTCGGCGGCGCTTCGTGAATCCCCGACCCGGCCCTGTAAATCAGGTACTCCTGCGGCGGCCGGATGATGACAATCGTGCTCTGCTCTCCGCCGGTCACCTGATTGAGAGTCTCCAGCGAGCGGTTCAACACCATGTCCAGGTCAAGACTGGAAGATAACTCCGTGCTGATCCGCAAGAGGGTCTGGGTGAACTGGTGTTCGCGCCCAAGCTCTTCCGTGCGTTCGGCGACCCGCTGTTCAAGCTCTTCGTTCAGGCGGCGGCTTTCTTCATACAAACGCGCATTTTCGAGTGTTAGAGCCGTCTGCTGAGTGAGGGACTCAACCAGGGCAATGTCCTCCTCTGAAAAGGCTGCTGGTGTGTTGAAGTTATCCAACAGGACAACCCCGAGCGTGGTATCACTGGTCTTGACCGGCACGGCCATACAAGATACCGGCAGACGGCCCCCAGTGGCTTCTCGATACCGGAGGAGATCATCAGAAGAAAGGCGATATTGGTTTGCGAAATCCATTTCAGTGACGATCAGGGTCTCGTTCTGTTGATAAGCTTTTCCGAGAAGTGATCCATCGGTATCATGGTTGATTTGTTGGATGAGTTCATTGTCGGTATAGCCTGCCGCCACCTGGGTGTTCAAGACGGCCTGGTCTTCATCGTAAAGTGCGATCATGGCTCCATGGGCATTCGGCATCACCTGGCGGATGCTAATCAATAAGGTATTGAGGATTTCTTGCCAATCCAGACTCCCCAATTCGCGGCTGAAATCCAACAACAGGTTCACTTCCCGCAGCCTTCTGCGGGTTTCGGTGAGCAGGTTGAGGTTCTGCAGGGTGATGGAGACCTGATTGGCAATCAGGTCGTAAATCTGCTCATCTTCTTTGGTCACGTCCGGGAGGGGAGTGTTGCTTACGGCAAGGACGGCGGCTTCCACCTGCCCATCAGAAGCAATCGGCAGGGAGATGAAGCCTTTTGTATCAAGGCTCTTCAACAAGGGCGTGTTTTGCCATTCTGAATTTTCATCTAAATTTGAGACAAAGATGGTCTCTCCAGTCTGGAGAGCCTGCCACAGGGGATTGCGCTGGCCCAACAAGGCTTGCGGATTCGAACCCTGGGGGAGATTCCCGAACTGGTTCAATAAACGAGGCCCCCCCTCGGATGATTCGGCGACCAGGGCAATATCCAGTTCCATCTCTGTGAGCATCTGGCTGGCAAGAGAAGTCAGGACCGATTCCCGGTTTGGCTGGCGATTTATCATATCGGCTATTCTCAACCCCACCCGGATATTCCTGGCCCGGTCATAAAGCTGCTGGATGGCGATGGTCTGTTCCAGATCCTTCTGGAGCATCACCGAGAGGTATTCCTGGTTGGCAGGGCCTGACTGCTCTGCACGAGCAATCTCACTCTCGATGAGTGTCATCTGCTGCCTGAGTTCATCCGCCTTTTGGAAGCTATCAATCACCAGGGCGGCTTCAGCGGCAAAGAATTCCAGGGTCTCAATGGAGAGGTCATCGGGGCGAAGGCCGTCACGGGGGGCATCCACAGCGATCAAACCTATGGGATGCGCTTGATTGTTTTGAAGGGGGACGACCAACCTGTCACCGGGCTGCCAGGCATTTTCTGAATCATCTGGAATGGTGAGAACCATGAGGGCGTAATCCGGGATCAAAGATGGGAGTTCAGACGATTTGGAGTAGGGAATAAAATAAGAATCGCCGCGGCGGTAATCGGGCTGAATCATAGGATCGAGTTGATCCCAGCCGTACCTGGCACCCCAAGATTCTTCGAGCTGATCTGATGGGACCCCTGCTCCAGCAACCAACCGCAAGGAACTATCACCAGGTTCACACCCATAGACCATGACGATATCAAACACACTCGATTCACGAATACCTTCTGCGATAACAGACATCGACTCTGCAATCGGCATTTCGGGTTGGAGGGATTGAGTAGTTTGCAGTAATTTCCCCAAGGACCCCAATTGACGGGAAAAGTCTTTGTTCTTTTCATACTGGTCTTGGTAACGCTGGAGATTACTAATAGCAATTCCTGCCTGAACAGCCAGGTTTTGGGCCACCTCCATGGCAAACTGGTCGAAATGATCTGGTTTTTTACTGTAAAGCTGTATCAATCCGATCACTTTACCGAGGTAAATAACCGGCACCAACATGTAAGACCGGACATTGGCCAAAGGAAGATTATCTCCATTTTTTTCAACGTCATCGGCTACCAGAGCAACACCTTTCTTCACAGCTTTTCGTTCGAGAGTCCCTAATTTTTCACTGGTAAACGGCCCCTGAATATTCACGATTTCATGGAAATTCGGTGAACCATCTTCCATCTTAAACAAGAGGACAGACCCTTCATCCGATCCGGTGGTACGGACAACTTCGTTCCGAACTTGTTTGAGCAATTTTTTCAGATCTTCGGCGGTATTCAATTCGGAAACAATGCGGTTGAGTGTCGAAAGCTGATCCACACGGCGTTGAAGGCTCTCATCTGTCTGGGTGAGTAAAGTGGATCGCTCTAGAGCACTGGCGAGCTGACCGGCGGCCGTTGCAGCGGAGAGACTATCGTTGACGTGGAAAAAGTTTGCCTGTGTACTGGTGATGATGAGTTCACCAATGCCGCGATCCCGGATAATCAAGGGGACGGTGATGGCGGATTGGACTTCAGGCAAGCATTGGAATAAACGGTGATAAAAGGGTGAGACCGCCAGACTTTCTTCAATATCATCAAAGATCAGGGGCAGTGTGCTAGTCGTCACAGTCTCTCCCAAGCTGGTTTCGCTGGCAAGGAAATCGGTCAGGCGTTTGGCACTATCCTGGTCTATGCCCACGAGTGAACTGGCGTGGACCGTCAGCCTGCCGAGATTCTCATCGAGGAGAAGCAGCACGGTCTTGTCTGCATACAAGAAGCGGCTCAACTCCATCGCGGAAAAATTCAGTATCTCATCGATCGTCGCCCCAGACCCTGCCAGGCTGGCTACCCTGCGTAAGGCTTCGGCGCGTTGAGCACGACGGCGGGATTGCCGAATAAGGTGGGCATTTTCCAGGATGGGGGCGGTGTGTCCGGCGATGATACGCAACAATCGCAAATCATCATCGGTGAACATCGACCCGTCCAATTTATTGGCAACCTGGAGATATCCTAATGAGTGTTTGCCGGAACACAGCGGCAGCAGCACAGTTTCGCGTATGCCTGCCGCCTGGGTCAAAGGGCTGAGCCCCAACAAACCCAAGGGCGAAGAATCGCTCATATCATCGGTGATGATGATATCCTGTTCTCCCCATAGTTTTTCAGCCAAGCTACCTTCTTCAATGACGGTCTTATATAAAATCGTGAATTGATCAGGGAATCCCTGAAAAGGTACCTGTCCTTCCAGGGTGCGTGTGGCTTCGTTATAGATGAGGAAGCCTAATATCTCCACATTCAACAGGGGGGAAATGTATTCAATCAGGTGCTGGTAGAGCTCATCGGTACTATAGATTGTACTGCTCACCTGGGCCAACTCTGCCAGGCCAGCCATTTCGGTGGCGCGCTGCTGTTCTTTGAAGTGTGTGATGGCATTCTGCAAAGCGATGGCAGCATGCCCCGAAAGTGTTTCGAGGACTTCTAAATCTCCCTGGTTGAACGCTTCCGGGGTTTGGGAAGCAAGCTCAATCGTACCAATAATCAATCCCCGCAGATGGAGCGGGAGCCCCAAGAAAGAGTTAATGGGGAATTGGTGGCGGTTTACGTATTGTTTTGCACCGGTGAATTCATTGACCCGATCAATAATGAGAGGTTCCTGATTTGATACCATATGCCCTGAATAACCTTCTGTCACCGGGTAACGGTCTGAACCCCTCTTCAGCCGGCGAACGCCATCATCGTCTACGAGAAAACGATAGGGAATGAGGTACTCGTTTTCCTGGTCCCATAAGGTGATCTCTGAGAAATCGGAGGGAATCAAGCGATCAATACTCTCCAGGATAGTTTCAATGGTGGTCGGCAGGTCCAAGCTGGCAGACATATCCTGGCTGATCTCGTTGAAAATGCTGAGCGTATGCGCTGCCTGCCCACCATCATCCTCCAAGCCACTCAATTGTAATTGCTGCAGTGTGACCATGATGGCCGACTGTCCTTCAGATGGCATCTGGTAGGAAACGCCTTCGATCAATGACTGGTGCAGGTTGAATCGAGCACGCCCGGGAGCCGCGCACAGGTTAAGGAAAGCCTCATTCGGGCGTGTGTTGCGGGCCAACCTTTCGAGATTGGGCGTATCGCTTTCAAGCAGGTTGAACCATTCACGAGCGCGAGCATTGAGATATATCACCCGCCCGCCTTCCTGCACAACCAATACTGCATTCTCATTCGGGGGAAGATCCGAGGGAAACACTGAGGGTGAGGATGAAGACCGGGTGACACGCCGCAAATATGGTACGAGCCGGAGCAATAGGGGGGTAAGCAACAAGAATACAACCCCAACAGCAACGAAAATAATTCCAAGCGTAGTCGAGTCCATTCCAAACATCGAGTACCTTTACCTATTTCCTGCTTCCTAAATCGCCATCGTATCTTTACGTCGGGCTTCAGCTGCCATTTCGGTGATCTCCCGAATATCGGCAAATGAATGCTGGCTCGGCGAGATGGCGCCAACAGATATCGACATCAATGGGGCTTTTTCTTCTTCGCCGTTGTCTTTCGTGATGAGAAGATAGCCCTGGTCTCTATCGATAAAATTGTAATGCGATAGAACCTGATCTGCGAAACGTTCTTTCAAGATTTGCTGGATTTTTCTTCCACGCTCCTCTGAAGTGATAACAATGAAATTATCACCCCCGGGATGCCCGACGAAATCATCCGGGGAACCGAACTCGTCCATGACTTCACCAAGCAGCATGGTCGTAAAACGGAGGACATCGTCAGCAGCGACAAAACCATAAACCTCTTTGAAAGCTTCAAAATTACTAATCTTCATATCGAGAAGCGACCATTCAGTCTCCCGGATAATCTTACGAAGCTGGTCTTCAATCAACCTGCCAGACGGCAGGCCGGAGCGCGGGTCGGTGAGGCTTTCTCGCTCGGCCCTGGCAATGGCATTTTTCACCCTGAGTTTCAATTCGTCGATGTCAAAAGGTTTGGTGATGTAATCGTCGGCACCAAGTTCAAGACCCTGGAGTTTATCACTGCGTTCGTCCTTTTGGGTGAGGAAGATGATGGGGATATGGCTGGTGCGCATGTTCGTGCGCAACCGGCGGCAAACCTCGTAGCCGTCAATATCCGGCAGCATGATATCCAAGACTATCAGGTGAGGCAGGTTCGTGCGGGTCTTGTCCAACGCGACCTCGCCGCGGGGAGCAATATCTACCTCATATCCCTGACTGCTGAAATACAACTGCAGCATATTCGAGATATCATGATCATCTTCTACTACCAGTATTCTTGCGTTACCCATAGGGTCCCTCCGAAAGAAATGCAAACGTATTCAAGCTTCACCAGGATTCCTGTGCTTTCCGGTCGGGGTCATAAAGGCGTTTGTGCTGACCGGCTGTTGGATAAGTATGGTGGTCGCTTTCTTCATACGTTACATTCTTATCAATGACACGCCGTTCATCCGAGGCGATGATGACCACATCGGATTCGATCACCCTGGACGGGGAAATGACTATCCCAGAACCGATACGGCAATTATGGCCGACACAACCGCCCAAAACGGGGCGATTGGCTTCTTTCAAGGTCCCATCCCCGTCGATGGCACGGATGGGCATGGGGATCAAATTAAAATCTGTAAAGGTATTGCCAGCCCCAATGAAGGTGTTCCGCCCCACGACACACATTTGCAGACAGGTATTTTGAGCGACCATACAGGTATCCATCAAAGTGGACATAAATAAAGAAGCTCTGAAAGGCAAAAAGGTGCCATCGCCCACCACGGAAAGCATCAACTGGCATCCCTGGGATATATTCACGTTATCGCCAACGATACAATTCTCGATCACGGCACCGGCACCGATGGTGACGTTATCCCCGATGGTGGTGGGGCCATGGATGACGGCCGTTGGATCGACGACACAGTTCTCACCGATCTTTACTACCTGGCTGTTTTCTAGGAGTTGTTTTCCTTCATAGAGAGAACTCGCCAGGATGCGGAGCTTGAACCCCACCTCGTTGAGGTGTTTCTCAAAGCGGGCCCCCCGGGCGAAAAGCCCGAATACGATATCAGCGATGAAGATATGCACCCAGGAATCTATGGCGATGAAGGACTTCAAAGGGACCTGAAAGGTTAGATCGCCCTGCTGAGACGCCATATAGGTGGGGACGTGATAATATCCGATCTCCTTGGCTTCCAGGTCGATTACCAGGGGTTCCACACCTTGACGGGTCGGTCCCTCCGGGAAGTACCAAAGGTCCGCCAAAAAACAGTCACCCGCAGGCGTGTAAGAGGTCGAAAGGGGTAGGGCGTGCTCCTTGAAGGATGGATCCGTGGGGGAGAACGCTGCCCGGCAGGCCGTACCGCGTCCCTGGGCTTTTTCAATAAACTCATCCAGGAAGAATTCGTCGAAGAACAAGTTTTCCCGGTAGACAATACAGGCGTGGTCGGATTCTCCCGTGAAAAAATCCGCAGCAAAGATTTCCTCCAGGTCACCGACCTGACGCTCGCCTTCGACGTAAGGGGCAAGCACATCGCTATGGTGAAGCCAGAGCGGTTTATTCAGGATTCTAAGATCGCGCGCAAAATCATTGAAAGGGTAGATGTAGCGCGGATCCTGGATGCTTATTCTAATCATCGTCGTCTGTTACATCCATAGTCAAACAGTGAATGCCTCAATTTCACCTGGGAAATTGAGGATCCTCATCGACTTGAGTATACCTTCGTATACAAACTTGAGTGTTTTAAATCCAGGATATTTTCCGGATAGCCTTCACCAGTAGATGGCTGAGGGAAATTTGAGCAGGGGTTTTGGATAGAAAAAAAGACCCGATAGACTTTTAATATCCATCAGGTCATGTTTTTGTATTTTGGGATATTGTTTAATTTTCCGCTGCTAACTCTACGTCGATCACCTGGGCAAATACCTCAAAGCCCTGCGCTCCAACCACGGTAACGCCGTTGATGAAGAATGTCGGTGTGGAGTTGACACCTAAGTTCGTAGCATAGTTTAAATCTGCCAAGACCCGATCTTCATAGCGTTCCTCTTCCAGACAGGTCGTGAAGGCATCCATGTCCAGATCCAAGTCCTGGGCATACTGCAAATAGGCATCGGTGCCCAGACTCATTTCCATGAGGAAGAGTTTGTCGTGGAACTCCCAATACATATCCTGTTCCTGGGCGCACATCGCTGCCATGGCAGCCGGCAAGGCGTTGTTCTGAAACGGCAGATCTTTATACACATAGCGAATCTGCCCCTCGTAGGTATCCATAATTTTATCAAGAACCTCCACCTTATGGCGCCGGCAGTAAGGACAGGCATAGTCGCTAAACTCGACGATGGTGATGGGCGCATCTTCAGGCCCTAAAAAGGGGTCATCGTCGAATATCTCAATATCAAATCGTCTGACCTGATCGGACCCTACATCTTCTTGGGCGGAATTCTCTGCCCCCACAGGGTTGCCGCCGAGTAAGGTATCTTGCAGGATGTCCTCAATATTATCAAGCCGAGATAAAATTTCATTTTCGTCGCGAATAGTACCGCCAGACCCCCAAAGGAAATAACCAGCAGTCAGACCGATAAGAAAAAAGACAGGAATCAGGAATGCCAATAATTGGGTTTTATTAATATTGAATGACACAGCAACCTCATTTTCACTGGGATTATTGAGTTGTTTCTTCTTTTCAGGTGCCGGATTATAACACGGGGACAGGTGTGTAATCGTATTCCCGATATAATAAAGATGTGGAAGCCTCTAAGCAGACCATAGAACTACGAAAACCCCTGATGAACGCTGCCGGAAGTTTGGGATTTGTACCAGATACCCGGATGCCTGTGGAGTGGGAGCAGTTCGGTGCTTTTGTCACCAACCCCATCAGCCGCAAAGCGCGCCAGCCATCCAGGGGAGAGCGAGTCTTGCCGTTCCCCGGCGGAGTTCTCCTCCATACGGGCCACCCCAATCCCGGTTTCAGTACATCCCTGCGGAGGTTCGCGGGGCGTTGGCGGCGAGCACCTCTTCCGATCATCATTCACCTGCTAGGGGACAGCCCCGAAAACATGGCGTCGATGGTCGTACGCCTGGAAGAGATCGAGAACGTGATTGCCGTGGAGATCGGACTGCCGGATGAGATCGAGGTACCTGAGGCAGTGGAAATCATCAAGGCTTCGGTGGGTGAACTGCCCCTGATCGCACGCCTGCCCCTCATGCGGGCGAAGGAACTTAGCAGCTCAGTTGTGAAAGCGGGTGCAATGGCCGTCAGCCTGGGGCCGCCGCGCGGGACGCTGCCCGGCCTGCGGGGGGAACTGGTGTACGGCCGCCAGTACGGGCATGGCGTATTCCCGCAGGTTTTGCGGACCGTAAGTGAGATGGCGAAAATGGGCATGCAGGTCATCGGCGGGGGCGGTGTATATCAAGCGAAACAGGCTGAAGCCATGTTAGCGGCCGGCGCCATGGGCGTCCAGCTGGATACCGTGTTGTGGCGAGGGGATTGGTTCACCCAATCCCAGGAGAGAGAAAGAACCCAGGAGGTGTAGGACAATGGAAATCATCCCCCACGTGCATTATCTCAATCTCATTGGTGCGAATGTGTTTTTGATCGTCGAGGAAGATAGTTTGACCCTGATAGACGCCGGGCTGCCGTTTTATACTCGCAGAATTTTTAGTTACATCCGTTCAATCTGCTGCGATCCGGCAGACCTGAAGACCATCCTCATCACCCACGCCGATTTCGACCACGTGGGCAGCGTAAAAGCCCTCAAAAAGGCCAGTGGGGCTAAAGTATGCGCCAGCCAGGCTGCCGCAGAAGCGATGGTTGAAGGGATATCCTCACGGGAGTTGAAGTTCG
This sequence comes from Anaerolineales bacterium, assembly GCA_050115475.1. Taxonomy (GTDB): domain Bacteria; phylum Chloroflexota; class Anaerolineae; order Anaerolineales; family UBA11579; genus JASFQL01. The sequence goes on along the minus strand of JASFQL010000001.1, from coordinate 91,528 downwards.
GGAAAGTGTTTACTCCCCTGATATCGACCTTTGAAAAGCTATTCCACCTGCCAAGGATCGATGTGGATGAAATCCTCTCCCCCGGGCAGATCTTGCCCATCCTGGGGGGACTGGAAGTCATCGACACCCCCGGACATACGCCAGGTCACTTGTCTTATTATGCCAAAGGCGCTGGGGTCCTGTTTGTAGGCGACTCTCTGCGCACTCGCCCTGGGGAAACCCTCTACAACCTTTACCCCGCCATCACCTGGGACAGGGACAAGGCCATCGCCTCTACGAGACGCCAAAAGGAATTGAACCCAAAGGTGGTTTGCTCAGGGCACGGCCCCGTCGTTTATGCGCCTGAAATGAGATTTCCGGACTAAGTTTTTTTATCGGAAATTTCAATATTCATCACCCGCAGAAATGGGAAATTTGACAACCTTTGTCCAGTATGGTAAACTCTCGCAAATATCCGGATAACGATTGAGTACGACTCATCCAGAGAGGTGGAGGGACCGGCCCGTTGAAACCTCGGCAACCCACACGCAAGCGTGAAGGTGCCAACTCCGGCAGTAGACACTGGCAGATGAGCAGACTGCAGAACTGCAACATGCCTCTCGCCACGAGAGGCTTTTATTTTCATCCAGCGGTTAAACCTAGAAGGAGCGCCCATGGGTAGACAAAGAAAATACACAAGGCGAAGGTTCTTAGATGCGCTAGACGAACGCATCTTGATCTACGATGGCGCCAACGGCACCCTGCTCCAGACGTTCGACCTGACCGCCGAACACTTCGGGGGGGAGCAGTATAACGGCTGTTTCGATTACCTGGCAGTCACATTCCCCGAGGCGGTGGAAAAAGCCCACCGCTCCTATTTCGAGGTCGGCGTGGATGTGGTCGAGACGAACACCTTCCGCGCCAACCGCATCACCCTGGGTGAATACGGCCTGGGCGACCAGACCTATGAGATCAATAAAGCGGCTGCCCAGATCGCCCGGCAGGCTGCCGATGAATTCAGCACGGCAGGGCGCCCGCGCTTCGTGGCCGGATCGATGGGGCCAACCGGCAAACTCCCCTCGGCGGACGACCCGACCCTATCCGACGTGACCTACGACGACCTGGTGGAGGTCTTCCGCGAGCAGGCCCGCGGTTTGATCGATGGGGGCGTGGACGTGCTCCTCATCGAGACTTCCCAAGATATCCTGGAAGTCAAGGCAGCCATCAGCGGCATTCAGCTGGCTTATGTGGATACCGGAGAAGTCCTTCCCGTGCAGTGCCAGGTGACCCTGGATACCTCCGGGCGGATGCTGCTGGGCACAGACATCGCCACGGCTCTCACCATCCTGGAGGGGCTGCCCATCGACGTCATCGGCTTGAACTGCTCCACCGGCCCGGAACACATGCGCCAGCCCATCAGCTACCTGGGGGAACACGCCACCCTACCAGTCTCGGCCATCCCCAACGCAGGCTTACCCCTCAATGTGGACGGTGAAGCGGTCTATCCCCTCGAGCCGCAGCCCTATGCCGAGGCAATGGTCGAGTTCGTCACCAAACACAATATCAGCGTCGTGGGGGGCTGCTGCGGCACAACTCCGGTACACCTCAAGCTGCTGGTCGACCAGATCCACGGGCACCCAGCCCCACCCCGCCCGGAGGCGAGTGAACCGCACCTGTCTTCTTCCATCCGTGCCACGCCCATGAAACAAGAGCCGCGCCCCTTGTTAATTGGGGAACGGCTCAACGCCACCGGCAGCCGGGTTTTCAAGAAACTGCTCCTGGCGGAGGATTTCGATGCAATGATCGAGGTCGCCAGGGAGCAGATCGAGGGCGGCGCGCATGCCCTGGACGTGTCTGTGGCGGTCACCGAGAATCCGGATGAAATGGGGTTGATGTCGAAACTGGTCAAGCGATTGGCGATGAGCGTGGAAGTCCCTTTGGTGATCGATACGACCGAGCCGGAGGTGATGGAAGCGGCACTCAAACTCGCCCCAGGACGCTGTTTGCTCAACTCCACCCACCTCGAGGCAGGCCGCCCCAAACTGGAAAAGGTCTTACGGCTCGCCAAGGAGCACAACGCTGCCGTGCTGATCCTGACCATCGACGAAGAGGGGATGGCGAAGACAGTAGAGCGCAAAGTGGATATCGCCAAACGCATCTATAAAATTGCTGTGGATGAGTTTGGCCTTAAACCCGATGCCCTGGTCTACGACGCGCTCACCTTTCCGCTCTCCACCGGCGACCCCGAGTTCAACGATTCCGCTATCGCCACATTGGAAGCGATCAAACAGATCAAAGCAGAACTGCCTGGGGTATTCACTTCCCTGGGCGTCAGCAACGTCTCTTTTGGCTTGAGTAAAGCCGCCCGTCTAGTACTCAACTCGATGATGCTCCACCATGCTGTGGAAGCCGGGCTGGATATGGCCATCGTGCACGCTGCCAAGATCAAGCCTTATGCAGAAATCCCCAAAGAGGAGCGGCAGTTGATGGAAGACCTCATCTTCAACCACCGGGATGACGCCCTCCAGCGAGTGATCGAATATTACGAGAACGTCACGGTGGAAGAAGAGACCCAAAGTGATCCCACAGAGGGGATGACGCCCGAAGAACGCCTCCATTGGAGCATCCTGCACCGGCATAAGGAAGGTGTGGAGGACGCTATTGACGAAATTATCAATCGCAAAGATAAGGACAGTGACCATATCGCTGCGGTAGATATCCTCAACGACACTCTCCTGCCAGCGATGAAGGAGGTTGGCGACAAGTTCGGGGCCGGGGAATTGATCCTCCCCTTCGTGCTCCAATCCGCCGAGGTGATGAAGAAGTCCGTCGCCCACCTGGATAATTACCTGGAGAAGCTCGAAGGCGTCAGCAAGGGCGTGATCGTCCTTGCCACCGTCTACGGCGACGTCCACGACATCGGCAAGAACCTCGTCAAGACTATCCTGGCGAACAACGGTTATGAAGTGCACGACCTCGGCAAACAGGTTCCGGTCGAGACAATCATCAGTAAAGCGGAAGAGGTGAAGGCCGACGCCATCGGCCTGAGCGCCCTACTGGTGAGCACGAGCAAACAGATGCCCCTGATCGTCAATGAACTGCACCGCCGCGGATTGGCGTTCCCTGTATTGATCGGCGGAGCAGCCATCAACCGGCGGTTTGGGTGGCGCATCCTCTACACCGAAGATGGAGAGCGCTACAAACCGGGCGTGTTCTACTGCAGCGACGCCTTCGAGGGACTTGAGACCATCGAACAGCTCATCGACGAACAAAAGCGTGGGGCGCTGCTTGAAGTACTCTACAACAAGGCTGCCAATGAAGCCCAACGGGAAGTAAAGACTAAAAAAGGTAGGTCTACGCAAAAGAAGGCTTTGCCTTTAGCTGAAGACATCCCCCAACCCAAGCAGTGGGGGGCACGAGTGGTGAAAGAGCTGCCACTAGAAAGCATCTTTGAACATCTCTATAAAAATGAACTCTTCCGGCTTTCTTGGGGAGCGAAGAATGCCAGGGGCGAGGAGTGGGAGAAGTTGGAGGCTGAATTCGAAGTACGCCTGGGGAAGATGAAGAAAGAAGCACTCCGGACGGGGTGGCTCGCTCCTCAAGGGGTGTACGGCTTCTGGCCAGCCCAATCGGATGGGGACGACCTCGTCGTGTATCACCCGGATTCTCTCACACAAAACCAGCCTGAATTATCGACCCGTTTCTCGTTCCCGCGCCAGCGCGCCGGTGACCGTCTGTGTCTGGCCGATTATTTCGCCCCGGTTGAATCGGGCATCATGGACGTGGTCGCCTTCCAGGTGGTCACGGTAGGGCAAGAGGCTACGGAGCGGTTTGCCCGGTTGGAACAGGCGGGAGATTATTCCGAGGCGTATTTCGTGCATGGGCTGGCGGTGCAGACCGCCGAAGCTGCGGCTGAATACCTCCACCGCCACGTCAGGCGGGAGTTGGGAATCCCTAAAGGCCAGGGGAAACGCTATTCGTGGGGCTACCCGGCCATCCCAACGTTGGACGACCACCGCAAGGTGTTCGATCTCTTGCCTGCCGAAAGCAAATTGGGGATGAGCCTGACCAGCGCATTCCAACTCGTCCCGGAACAATCGACCGCCGCCATCATCGTCCATCACCCCCAGGCCAAATATTACAGCACGGGCGAGAGTCGGGTGGAGCAGTTGATGAAGGGGTGATGGATCACTATGAAAAGATTAGGGATAATAACCAAAACAAGCTCCCCGAATCGATATCCGGGGAGCCTGTCTGTTATTTAAATGGTTATTCTATTGCTTGGAGTCTTCTAAAGGAACGGAGACCGTCTTGGGCTGCCGCAAATCAGCAAGCTGCTTTTCTAGCTCGATCCTGCGGGTCGCTGCTGCCTCTTGGATTTCCCCCTGAAGGCTTTCAAACCGCTGGCGTATCAACCCTCGAAATTCCTCTCCAGATTCAGGCGTCAGGAGGAGGGCGACAGTAGCACCAACCAGAGCGCCCATGACTGTTCCCATAAGAAAGCTGAAGAATTTCCTCATCATTATCTCCTCAACAGAAACATAGAATGGTAATTGATATCCGATTATTTGTATTATAGGGGAAAAATGCTTTGAGATAAAGGGCCGAATGAGAACCCAACAACCTGCCAGGAAAATATATGGTGATCTGGGAGTGAGCACCAGCACTCGATAGATTTTTTCGATAGAGACTCATCGATAAAATTAATTTCAGGCGGGAGTATTGTCACTTCTATCAGGAGGGGAAAAGAGATAAGGTGTAATTGGGAATGTTTCTTCTTTTCTATAGAGGTTTCAGGCACCTCTTTCACTTTCCCATGATAGAGCCATTCGAAGAATGAATGGCTCTATCTGTTTTGGGGCGCAATCGAATTGGTATTCTTTGACTTATGTGAGTTGACATATATCACTACAGTTGTATAATCTGCGTGAAGCGACTGCACTATAGATACCCGGGAGGTATAAATTTTATGCTTACAGGCGTACCAGCAAGAACGCTGAAGATAATTTCAATCGTGCTGCTGATCTCGATTGTTGCTGCGTTTTTCAACATCCAAGGCGTTTCTGCACAGACACCCGTCGTTCACGCCGTCTTATTTTACTCGTCTAGCTGCGGGCACTGTTATAAAGTAATCACCGAAGATTTGCCTCCAATATTAGAGAAATATGGGGAGCAGCTCGTTATCCTCCTGGTAAACATTCAAGATGAAAAAGGGGGGGAGCTGTTCATAGATGCCGTCAGATACTTCGACATCCCTCTCGATCGAGCCGGGGTGCCATTCATGGTCGTGGAGGAGGTGGGCTTGATGGGATCGGTGGATATCCCAGAGAAATTCCCGGCACTCGTCGAAACCTGGGTAGCTTCTGGGGGTGTCGATTGGCCGCAAATTCCGGGATTGATGGAATATATGGAAAATGCGGAATTGATCGAACCCGAAGAGGAACAACCAGCTGAGACTGCAACAAGCAACGCCCTCCCCACACAAAGCGAGTCATTGGATGAAAGCGATCCTGAAGGTGATGCGCAATCCCCAGACAGCAGTTCGCTGAATGAGATCGATTTCATTCCCCTTACAGTAAAAGAACGATTCCTTCAAGATGTTGTGGGAAATTCGATGTCTGTTTTGGTATTAATCGGTATGGTATTTGTTGTGGTATGGATTGTATTAATGATGATTGGCCGGCTGGAAGGGAAAGATATCTGCCCAACAGGCGTGTTTATTGGCCTGATAGTCATCGGCCTCATCGTTTCAGTGTACATGAGTTTTGTCGAATTGACCCACGAGACAGCCGTGTGCGGTCCAGTTGGAGACTGTAATACCGTCCAGCAAAGTGAATATGCAGTCTTATTCGGGTTTCTACCGATTGGCGTTCTAGGGATCGTGGGGTATTGTCTCGTTGCCGTGGTGTGGGTTATCCAGCGCTGGGGGCCTGAAAAACTCCAATGGCCATCTTCCAACATACTTTTTGCCATGACCTTCGGCGGAACCCTCTTTTCTATCTATCTCACGTATCTCGAGCCTTTCGTTATCGGCGCAACCTGCGCATGGTGTTTAACCTCGGCCATCGTAATGACGGCGCTGATGTGGTGTTCGGCGCAAGAAAGTATCTCTTTCGAGATTGACTGATCAATCCACCAACTCAAACATGGAATTCACTTACCAGGTAATCGGCTTTATCTCCAGCCCATTTGACAAGTTGGAAGGGATGCCGATCCAGCCATCCGGGGCAAGAGGCGTTCGGGGGAAGGTTGAGATACTGCCCAAATATAAAGACGGCCTGGCTGAATTGGAAGGTTTTTCTCACATTATCTTGCTATATGGCTTTCACCTGTCCCAAAAAGTAGCGCTTACCGTCACGCCATTTTTAGATTCCCATCCAAAAGGTGTCTTCGCCACGCGTGCGCCTACACGACCCAACCCCATCGGATTGTCAATCGTGAAACTCCTGCGTATCGAAGAGAACATACTCACCATCGAGAACGTGGACGTGATCGACGGCACGCCACTCCTGGACATCAAACCCTATGTACCCGCATTCGACCATTACACCGATACACAGGTGGGATGGCTGGAGAAATCAAAAGGCAGGGTGACCGAGGCCAAGGCGGATAAAAGGTTCGAGTAAACCTATAATCTAGTGCCAGATATTCCCATATTTATGTTCGCCTTCGATATGGCGGCCCTCTTCGAAACGTTTTAGCTGGAAGGGGGTAATATCCACAGTTTTCGATCTTCCATCTACGATCAACTCAGCCATGCATTTCCCTACCGCTGGCCCGATCTTGAACCCAGTGCCGCTGAAGCCGCACTGGAGATAAAAGCCTTGTGGCCCGGCTGAGCCGAGAATGGCGCGTTGGTCAGGTGAGATGCCGTCATAGCCTCCGTGGGCACTTTGCAGGGAAGCCTTTTCCATGATGGGGATACGCTGGCAGATACGCTCGATGGCGCGCTCCACGAAGCCCGCTTTGGCGTGATCTGTCTGCCCATCCGGGGATTCACCGATGGGATTGTTGTCTTCCAAGCCTACGAGAGTCAAGCCGCCCGTCTCCGGCCTGAAGTACATCTCCGTTATATCGTCGATCACCGTAGGATATGAGGACTCCATTTCCTTCGGACATTTCACCATCATGGTGTCGTGCTGCCATGTGTCAACCGGCAGATCGAGACCAATCATCTTGCCTACCCTGGCAGCCCATGGACCGGCGCAGTTGACCACCACCGGTGCAGCGAAATCACCCTGGGTGCTTTTCACCCCCGTTACTTTGCCCCCTTTAACCTCTACAGCGGTCACTTCACAATCCTGCATAAGCTTTGCGCCCATCCTGCGGGCAGCATCGAGGAAAGAGGCTGTGGCGGAATAGGGGTCGGCGTAGCCAGATTCAGGCTCATAGGCAGCGAAGTTGATCCCTTCGATAGAGAAGGAAGGCGCCAACCGCTTCACGTCATCCGCATCCACCACCGAAGTGGGGATACCTATCTTTTGATGCATGGCGACATTGGCCTTGAGGTTCTCTTCGTATTCAGATAACACAAATTGAAGGAAGCCTGTGCGGGTAAATCCACAGTCTCCGCCGACGATCTCTTCCCAATTATTGAAATATTGGAAAGACTCCCAAGCGAGCCGCGACTCTGTCTCCAGGTCGTAGTGCATGCGCACCAACCCGCTAGATCGTCCGGTCGCCCCAGAGGCGAGTACTTCGCGCTCCAACACGGTTGCTTTCACGCCGTGGCGAGCCAGGTGAAACGCCAGACTACTCCCATGGATTCCCCCGCCGATGATAATCGCGTCCGCTGTTTGTGCCATGATGGTCTCCTAGATTAATATAAATTTTCACTGCATAATTATATTGCAATATGTATGGTACACTCATCCACCAGGATCAGGAAACCCGAAAACCGGAGGATGGATGCTCCCCAATTTCCTCATCATCGGCTCCCAGAAAGCGGGAACTACTTCACTTTATAACATCCTAAAAAAACACCCACAGATCTTCATGGCGGAAAAGAAAGAGGTCAACTTCTTCTTCCTGGATCACGAATTCCGCAAGGGGATCGATTACTACCGAAAGTTTTTTTCTGACATCCCCCCAAGTAAGACCGTATACGGTGAGGCTTCTCCCGGCTATATCTGCCACCCGCAAGCACCCACCCGTATCAAGGAATCCCTGCCCAACGCAAAATTAATCTTGACGGTTAGGAATCCGATAGAACGGGCTTATTCCCAGTATTGGGACAAGCGCATGACCCTCTCGGAACCGCAGGAATTCGCCCAGACCCTGGATACCGCCCTCGACCCTACCTACGAACCAGGCAAACCGGGATATTTCAGCCGGGGGACCTATATGCAGTACATCCATCGCTATTTGGAACTAATCCCACCCGAGCAACTGCTGGTCCTGCTCTTCGACGACCTCCGGGATGACCCCATAAATTTCTACCGGACATGCTTCGAATTCCTGGATGTAGATCCAGATTTCAAAGTACCAGACATGGATAAGGCCTTCAACCCCTCATCTGTTTGGGACAACCCCCTCTACAACTGGTTCTTCGAGCATCCACCAGTGCAGCGGTTCCTCCCACCCAAATTGAAGCGCCTGGTGTTCTGGGGGAATCAAAAAACGTTCCAATACCCCCCTATGGACAAGGCGACCAGGCAAAGGCTGATCGAGTTCTACAGGCCGTGGAACCAGGAACTGGCCGATTTCCTGGAGGTAGACCTATCCCATTGGAATAAATAGTAGTCGATCACAGGGAAACAAATAAGCTTTGCCTTGTCTCCAATACAACAAAGGTTTTTTCTAAAGCACAGATAACACCATTCGCCAGGTTTTATAATATATTCATCTCTTTGTGCTGTTAACTGCAAAGGAAACACCAATGAATAAAGAATTCCTCGAACTACTGCTTATCCTGGTCTTGATCTCTCTCAATGGTTTTTTCGCACTGGCAGAACTCGCCCTCCTCTCGGTTAAAAAACTGCGCCTCCAGCAGCAAGCCGCCCATGGCGATGCACGCGCACAAACCACCATGGAACTGGCCAGAAATTCCAGCGGCTTTTTATCGACCGTTCAAATCGGGATAACACTCGTAGGCGTTGCTTCCGGCACGATCGGGGGAGCCACGATCGCGCTCACCCTCACCAGGCTATTCAGCAATCTTCCAGCGGTCGAACCATATGCCGAAAGTATTGCCGTCATCATCGTTATATTAATCATCACTTACTTTTCGCTTGTCATCGGCGAACTGGTCCCCAAGCAAATCGCGTTAAGCAACCCCAATCGGTTCGCCAAGCTGGTTGCCCCCTTCATGCAAAAGCTATCTAAATTGTTTTCGCCGGTGATAAAGCTGCTCGATCTTTCAACGAATGTAATCATCAAACTCCTGGGCATCGATACTACCCGCCAGCCAGCCGTGAGCATCAAAGAACTGCGCCTCATGATCGATGAAGGTGTGAACATCGGTGTTTTGAAACCGCTTGAGGAGACCATGCTCGAACAGGTCTTGCGCTTCGACGATACGCCTATTAAAGCCGTGATCACCCCGCGCCCAGAACTCGATTGGCTGGATATCCATGCTTCGCAGGAAGAAATCAAAGAATTCTTAATCACCGTCGGCCACGAAAAAATCCCCATCGCCGATTCGGATCTGGACCACATCTTGGGTATGGTGTACGTCCAAGAACTGCTTTCCCAATACCTGCAAAACAACAGTTTTGACCTGCGCGACGCGCTCAATCCTCCTGTGTTGGTGCCAGAGAGTTTCGATCTATTGAACACGATGAAGCACATGAAAAACAACCGTTCCGACGTCGTTTTTGTACACAATGAGTTCGGGGGCATAGACGGCATGGTCGCCACCAAAGATATCTTAGAGGTGATCGTGGGTGATTTACCAGAAGCAGATGAATTCTACGATCCCCTCATCGTCCAGCGCCCAGATGGGAGTTGGATCATTGATGGTATGCTGTTAATCGAGGTCCTTTCTGAATTGTTGGATATCAACCTGAATAAAATAATGCAAAGTCACATCCAGACCCTGGGAGGTTTTGTTATCACAAAACTCGGCAAAATCCCACAAACCGGCGATAGTTTTCGTATCTTCGGATACGCTTTCGAGGTTGTCGATATGGATCAAAATCGTGTCGATAAAGTCATGATAAGTAAAATTTCAAGCTCCAAAGAAGAGGACATCACTCCCCAATAGTTATTCGAAATATGTTAAAATCCTCCAGCTTTTTAAGAAGAATTTCGCCTGATACTCACTTGAATATATAGAGAACATGAATGCCATGAGTTATTTCAAACGCGCCGTACTTCATCCCTTTCTAATAGCAGGCTATCCTGTCCTTGCCTTGCTGGTCGTGAACATCAAAGAAATCGAGCCTGGCGTGGCTCTGCGGCCGTTTATCCTGGCTTTACTTCTGGCCGGGATTCTACTCCTGCTTACTCGCTTGGCAGTCAAGGATATCCATCGAGCCGCCCTGATTACGACTTTTCTGCTGATACTGTTCTTTTCTTACGGGCACGTCTACGATGCCATCAAAGGCACCAACCAAGATTTGGCCCGCCACCGCTATCTGGCTCCGGTCTATTTAGCCATTCTTGGCTTGGGTCTGTGGTGGATGCTACGGAAGGTGAAAAACTTCTCTGCTTTCACCGAAACCCTAAACCTTGTGGGAATCCTTTTAATCGCCTTTTCGTTTTACCAAACCGCCGTGTTCTACATTTCAGTCGCAAAAGCGACAGAGGAGGCAGAAAAAGCCGCCGAGCTGACACTCACTCCTCCGCAGGATGGTGAACTCCCTGACATCTACTACATCCTGCTGGATACCTTCACCCGGCAGGATGCCCTCATCCGCGATTACGACCTGGACATCTCGGAATACCTGGACGATTTGCGCGCGGCGGGTTTCTACGTGGCGGAATGCAGCCAGTCGAACTACCCACATACGATGGCATCCTTTTCAACATCCTTGAACATGGAGTATGCTGTGAATCTGGAGATAGCCAAAGGGATCGCCCAAGACGACCTGTGGATCTACATCCAGCAAAGTGAAGTACGCCACCAACTAGAAGCCTTGGGCTATCAGACGGTGGCTTTCGAGACCGGATTCAAATGGAGCCAGATCGAAGATGCAGATATCTATATGAGCCGGGGCAGCGCCGGCTGGCAAATATCCCCCTTCGAGGTCATGCTGCTGGACAGCACGGCCTTCAGACTAATCTCAGACTCAAGATATTTGCTGGTTGAAAGCGATTACAGCGCCAATCCCTTCGCCAGCCACATCAGCCGGCAACTGTTCATGCTCGATTCACTTACCGAAATCCCAGCAAACCCCGACCCCACTTTTACCATCGCCCACGTCTTGATCCCCCATCCCCCTTACGTTTTCGGGCCGGACGGCGAGATCATCACCGATCCAGGTTTTTATGGAGGGAAAAATGGGGACCCTATCAATGCTGAATATAAACAGGAAGGCTACCGCAACCAGGTCTTGTTCATCACCAAGCGCATCTCGGCTATCGCCAAAGAAATCGTGGCAAAGTCAGACGTGCCCCCGATCATCATCATCCAGGGAGACCACGGTTTGAGCAAGCGAAACCGCACACTAATATTGAACATCTATTACATGCCGGATGGGGGGGACGAGAACCTTTACCCCAACATCACCCCGGTGAATTCATTCCGCGTGATCTTCAATACCTATTTCGGAGGGGATTATCCTCTGCTGCTCGATCTGGCGCATTACGAAAACGAGGTCGTCCCCGAGACGGCATCGCATTGTTTGCCGTAAATAGTAATTGGGATAAAAACAAAAAAGCTGCCGTTTGGCAGCTTTTTTATTTAGAGGCGACGACGGGATTCGAACCCGTGATCAGGGTTTTGCAGACCCATGCCTTACCACTTGGCCACGTCGCCAGTTTAGATGATTCGGCTGATAGGGAATAGTGCCTTCGGGGGGGAAACCATTCGCTACCAGCCTGTGGGGGAAAAAGAGCGGGCGACGAGACTCGAACTCGTGACCTTCTCCTTGGCAAGGAGGTGTTCTACCAACTGAACTACGCCCGCATACCGGCCATTCTATCACACCGGGAGTGCCGAGAGACAGAATTGAACTGTCGACCCTGCGATTTTCAGTCGCATGCTCTACCAACTGAGCTATCTCGGCGTTGGATTGACATAACGCTCAATGTGCGGAAATTCTAATCTGATGTGAATGACTTGTCAAGCGCGGCTCGATTTGCGCCGAATTTTACCGCTATGCGAGACTGGCGACGGCTTGCTTCAGGCTTGCGACCACCCGTTCAGCCGTGTGCCCATCCCATAAGTCCGGCCGCACCCCCTGGCGCCATTCTCCCGCCAGGATTTTCTCCAGGTTCACTATAATGGTATCTGCATTGACGAGTGCGTTCGTGCCCTGGGTAATTGTGATGGGGCGTTCGGTGTTCTCCCGCACGGTCAGGCAGGGGATATCCAGGTATGTGGTCTCCTCCTGGATGCCGCCCGAATCGGTGATGACCAGCTTTGCCTGCCCCACGAGGTTCATGAAGGGGATGTACCCCATCGGCTCCAGGGTGGTAATCCCTTCGGCTTGCTCTAACTTCTCCTGCAAGCCATATTGCGCCAAAGACTTCATCGTGCGTGGATGAACAGGGAAGATCAAAGGCACTTTTAGGCTCATAGCTATCAGAGTAGATACGAGGGGGGCAAGCGCAGCAGCCCGATCGACATTCGAGGGCCTGTGGAGGGTGACGACACCGTAGCCCTTCGGCGAAAGACCGAGACGCACCCACGTTTCTTCTGCTTCGATTTTCCCGCGCATCATCTCGTAAGAATCCATCATGATGTTCCCCACCCGGACGATCTTTTCCTCTGGGATACCTTCTTTCTTGAGGTTCTCATCCGCGTCTTCAGAGGGCGTCCACAAAAGGTCACAGAGGGCATCGGTCACGATCCGGTTGATCTCTTCCGGCATACTGCGGTCCCTGCTGCGCAGCCCGGCTTCCAGGTGAGCGGTTGGCAGCCCCAGTTTGGCAGCCGTGATGGCTACAGCCATGGTCGAGTTGACATCTCCAACCACCACAATATAATCTGGAGAACTCTCGAGGCATACCTTTTCATAGGCCAGCATCACACGGGCGGTCTGCTCGGCATGCGTCCCACTGCCCACACCCAGGTAGATATCCGGCTCGGGGAGGTTCAAATCGCGCAGGAAACTCGCCGACATATTTTCGTCGTAATGCTGGCCAGTATGCACGAGGAGGGGTTCGCACCAACGCTCCTGTTTGAGGGCGTGGTAGAGCGGGGCAACCTTCATGAAGTTCGGCCGCGCGGCAGCTATGAGATGGATGCTTAGTTTCTGTGTGGACATGGGTTCATTCACGGGTATTATGCCATAGAAACACAGCTTTTCTTGAAAAACACACTTTTAAAGTCGCAACTGTCTATCACCCCCAGTGTTTCCACAAACAGGTATAATTACTCTGAATGAGTATTATATTTCAATATAGATTCAGGTAACCATGACATCGAACAACCTTCCGCTCAAGATAAATGACCTTACATTCCAATATCGTATCCGTGAAGAGCCAGCGGTACGCAACATCAGCCTTGACCTGCATACAGGCGAGTTAATGCTGGTTGCAGGGGCAAGTGGATGCGGCAAAACCACATTGATGCGCTGTATCAACGGTTTGATCCCCCGCACATACCGGGGGACGCTGGAGGGGGAAGTCGAGCTCTACGGCAAACCAATCGACGAGCTGAGTATGTCTGAGCTGTCTCAAACTGTAGGCACACTCTTGCAGGATCCAGAGCGACAGATCGTCTCCAGCTATGTGTTGAACGAGATCGCATTCGGGCTGGAAAACCTCGCCATGACGCGTGAGGAAATCATGCCTCGTGTGGACGAAGTCTTGGAATATCTAGACATTCTCCATTTGAAAGACCGGGAGACCTTTTCATTGTCCGGGGGAGAGAAGCAAAAGGTTGCCCTGGCAGGCGCACTGGCGATGCATCCGAAGATCCTCATCCTGGATGAACCGCTTGCCAGCCTCGACCCTGCTTCCGCTCAAGACGCGCTAGCGCTGTTCAGGCGGCTGGCCGATGAGGGTATATCCATCATGCTCGTCGAGCACCGTGTGGACGATGTTTTGACGATAAAGCCAGATACCGTCTTTTACCTGGTAGAAGGGGAGGAAGCCTACAGTGGAACGCCAGAAGGGCTTATGAAGACGGCGGATTACCACATGATTAAACTACCGGCGGAAATCGTTGTGTCGAGGGCAAAAAACGATCCGCCCCCTGAGTACAAGCCCGTGGTGGGGGTCTCCGGAGATAGACAGGATGAGGGGACTTTAGTTTCTTTCAACAACGTGTGCTTCCGATACGATAAAGACCTGCCGCAGGTGCTGCATAATGTCAGCTTTACCATCAACAAAGGGGACATTATCGCCCTGCTGGGGCCAAACGGCTCGGGGAAAACCACTCTGGTAAAACATGCCCTTGGCCTCCTCAAGCCTTTTGAGGGAAATGTCTTCTTGGAAGACAAAGATACCCTTGATACCACCGTGGCGAAAAGCGCACAGACCGTTGGCTATGTCTTCCAGAATCCGGGGCAGATGCTGTTTGCGCCCTCGGTCAAAGAAGAGTTTGCCTTTGGGCCTGAGAATTTACGTTTTGACGAAAAAACAACCAAAGAAAATGTCGAGTGGGCAGGGCAAACCGTCAATATGGAGGAATACTTCGATTCACCTCCCCTGGCCCTATCTTACGGCCAGCAAAAAAGGGTCAGCATTGGCGCCATCTTATCGATGCGTTCCCGTATTTTGATGATGGACGAACCCACAGCTGGACAGGACTATTGGAACTACCGCGCCTTTATGGATTCGATCCTGCAAATGCCCGGTTTCGACGCCGTCGTTTTCATCACCCACGACCTCGACCTGGCCGTTGTGTATGCAAACCGGGTGATCTTACTTTCAGATGGCAGGATAGCTGCGGATGGCCCTGCAGAAGAGATACTGAAAGATGCCTCCTTACTGAGAAGCTGCCGCGTCATCCCCACCTCACTGCTGGACTTGAATATTCAACATCTACCGACAACCGGACGTTTTATGCGGGCGGAAGAACTGGCCCATAACATCTAAGTCTTCATTGAAGATGATCACATATGAAGGAGGTGGCTCTATCGGTAAATCATAATAGCTATACCAGTTTTTTTCGAACTAATCATCATTATGAACGAGGAGATATACGATGGAAAATAAATCACTTTGGAAATTCGGGACACGCGAAGTCGTCTATGCGGCTATTGGCGCAGCGTTATACGGTGTCCTTTCCTACGTCACCAACATCCTAACGCTACCTGCCGCCGGTAATGTTTCATTACGGCCAGCTGTCTCTATTCCCATGTTCTTTGGGATCGCTTTTGGCCCCGTCGTCGGCTTCTTAAGCGGCGCTGTCGGCAACATCCTTGGTGACTTCATGACCGGTTGGGGCTTCTGGTGGCACTGGGATTTGGGCAACGGTATCATGGGCCTGATCCCCGGATTGATGGCTGCCAGCGTGGTCAACTTCAGGGACGGCGGCACGCTTGTCAAAGCCGCCATTTACTCAATAGTTGGCGCGCTTGTCGGCATGGCGGTCCCCTCCTTGCTGGAGATCCCCCTCAGCGGTATCGACTTCAACACGGCTGTTGTCGGCTACTGGGTCCCTGCCGCATTGACAGATGCTGTGAATGGTGCCATCCTGGTACCCATTCTCATGGTCGCGTACGCTGCCGTCGCGGCCAGGTCAGGACGCTGACCGAATTAAATATCTATTGTCTGGATGGTTGTATAATAACCATCCAGACAACTTTCTAAAGGCTGATCGATGCTGGTTACCTGGAAATTCCGTCCAAGAGGGACATTTCTTGAATCCCTCGACACACGCGCAAGATGGATCACTTCCCTGCTGGTTCTATTCTCCATCATCCAGTTTTGGGATATGCGCTTCATGCTCTTCTTTTTCATCCTGGCCTTGATCCAATACTTCATGACCCGCCTTACCTGGCAGGAGACCAAGCGAGTGTGGATCTTTGTGACTCTCCTCGTGGTTGGAATCATCGGCCTGAACGCCATCCTTACCGGACGAGGGGGACCTGGGGCTGTACAGGAAATGGAACCCCACGTGGTGTGGGAAGCGACCTATACTATCCCTGGGGTCAACTGGACATTCAATCCAAACATCACCGCCGAAAAACTCGTATTTGCACTCACTCAAATGCTCCGCATGATGGCAAGCGCGATGTTATTCTTTATCGTGCCCTGGACTATGGATCCTCGCCTTTATGGGGTCGCTTTTAGCGGGATAGGAATTCCTTACCGGATGGCTTTCTCTATGGACCTGGCCTTCCGGTTCGTCCCCACATTGGCGCGCGACTTCGGGATCACCCTGGATGCTCAACGGGCCCGCGGCTATGAAATCGATCGAGTGGAGGGCGGTGTTATCACCACGATCCGGAAGGTGGCGCCCCTGATCGTACCATTGGTCATGAACGCCATTGTGGGCGGTGAGGATATCACCAACGCCATGGACCTGCGTTGTTTTGGCATCAAGAAACGCTCCTGGATCGATAAACTCACATATCGCCGCCGCGATTACATCTGGATCGGGATCGGCGTGACCATTTTCGTCACCAGCTTGATCCTCAACTGGGGATTCAAACTGGGTGATTTCTGGATGCCGCAATGGGCGATCGATTGGGCTATTGGATTAGCTCAATAAGCTGCTTTCAACGCCGAATTAAGAATCTAATTTCCCCACGACCACTTAATTACTAATTACAAGTAATCAGTGATCAGGTATCAGTCAATCAGGATATACGTGATATTTCCTGATTGACCGATCAACTGATTACCTACTCCCTGGCAACTACCTCAATCACATCTCCGACTTCAGCGCCAAGGCGTTTTTGGGCATCGCCGTTCACCTCGGACACGATCAAATAATCGGTGCTGCTGTACAAGGCCACCAACTCGCCAGGTTCCCGTTCGCCAAAGGTGCGGACGAGGCCGTCGAGGGTCAGGTCACACAGCGAGACCCTGACATCACCGAGGTCTTCCATTTCATCCCGGTGGATGTTGCTGATGATATTCCCAAAGTGGTCGATGCGAATCACCTCACCAACGATACCGGTTTTTGTTTTCTTAGGATCGGGTAGATCTATACGAACAGGATCGTCTATAGATACACCCAGCTTCTTCAGCGGTACACCTGCAGCAAGGTGTGCACCGACAGGCGAGAAGATGTCACGACCGTGGAATATATCGCTAATCTTCTCGCCCCAATACTCGGGTTTATTTGTGTGGACGATATCCACCGGCCAACCTTCCTGCTCCGCCCGCGTGTAAAGGGGGGAGAAAACGCCGTTGTCCGGCCCGACGACACGCTGCGGCCCAATCTGCGCTGCAATGGGGCGGCGCTGTGTGCCTACCCCAGGGTCGACCACCACGATGTGGACGGTGTTTTCCGGAAAATAAAATACCTGCCGGGCCAGAATATAAGCAGCCTCACGGACGTTCTGCGGCCCCACCAAATGACTGATATCGGCAATCTTTGCCTCTGGTGCGATCCCCCATATGACGCCCTTCATCACCCCCACGTTGCCATCACGAATACCAAAATCTGTTGTCAATGTTATAAAAGCCATTACTTCACCTCTATGTTTATGTTGATTTTATGCTAACCGGGTCACCTCGTTTAACACCCAAATGCTGCGCGGCGTTGCCGTTGCGGACAGCAATCAGTAGAAAACCTGTGGGGCTGTAAACAGCCACCAGTTCCCCTTCGGGGACGTCGCCAAAGGTATCGTTCATGCCATTCAAGGTCACGCTGCCGATATCAATCTTCACAGGTCTCAACCCCTCCAAATCCTCCCGCTGAATGTTGACGATGATATTCCCGTAGTAATCGACGTGGAGAACTTCGCAAGCAGCGCCGTCTCCCCGGATTTCGGGCGCGGGGCGGTGAAACCGGATGACATCCTTGATAGGGGTTCCCAAGGTTTTCAGCGACACCCCTTTGGCGAGGTACCCTCCGCTGGGTGAAAAGATGTCGCGGCCGTGAAAAATGTTGCAGTCTGTCTCCAGCCAATATTCAGGCTTATCCAAATGGACAATCTCAACGGGTTTATTTTCACGTTCTGCCCGTTCGAGCAGCGGGGTGCACACACCGTTATCGGGTCCTACGAAGAACTGGTCCCCGAACCGGGCAGCGATAGGCCGCCGTTCTGTCCCAACGCCAGGATCCACCACAACGATGTGCACCGTCTCTGGCGGGAAAAAATGCGCCGTTCGTTCGAGGACGAGACTGGCTTCGAGGATGCTCTGCGGGTTGATGTCGTGGGTCAAATCGGCAATGGGGTTGCCCGGAACGATGTTCCAGATAACCCCTTTCATGACGGTCTGTTCCCCTTCGGTCGTGCCAAAATCTGTCAACAGGGTGATGTGTCTCAACAGTTTACTCCTTCAATGATTTGGTCATGTACAGTTTTCCCAAGGCAAAATTCCTGGCTGCGTAATATTCACGCGTCCCTACAGCCGAAATAACGGCGAGGTTCTCATAACCTCGCTCTCGAGCGATTTCTTCCGCTTTCTCCAGCAACTGCGTCCCCAGGCCGATGTGTTGGGCAGCGCCATCTTTGCTGTCGCCCACTTCCAGCGACTGCCCATACACGTGCACTTCCCGGATGATTGCCGCCCTCCCTAATTCCTCCAAGCCCGTCTCAGGGGAGTCCATTCCCGGCAGGGACAAACGCAGGAAACCAGCCAGCCGATCTTTAGGCGTGACGAAAGAAAGGAAGTGTTCCTCAGCGCCATCCACCTTGTAGACGAGTTCATTGAATTGGAGAGTGTCTTCATCGACCTTCCTGCCACGCACTTCCCGGCAGCGCACACATTCGCATTTCGTCCCCCGGCGTTTCAACTCTTTGTGGATGTCCATCCGCAGACTGGTGCGCTTATTGCCCTCCACTACATGCGGGGATGGGATGTCCCTGACGACCCGGTTGACCCGGCTGTAGCGGGGGATAATCGGTTTGATATCCGTGATGAGGGCAATGAGTTCTTCTGTGGTGTAGGGATGGTATTCGCCTCGTTCCCAGTATTCATATAGCTCCGCACCTTCAAGCAGTTGGGTGGGGTAGATTTTAATCTCGTCCGGGCAGAAGCCCTCCCACATCTTGGCAAAATCCTCCCTATCCGAGGCCAATGTAGCGCCAAGGAGGTTAGGCATCCAGTGAAGGACGATCTTGAACCCGGCAGCCCGCAGCAGAGCCACAGCCCTGCGGGTGGCTGCCACGTCGTGGCCGCGATGGTTGATTTCTAGAAGGTGATCATCGAAACTCTGCGCCCCCATCTGCACTTTTGTTACGCCCAGGCGGCGCAGCCAGGCCAGTTCTTTTGGCTTGATATGATCCGGACGTGTCTCCACCACCAACCCCACGCAGCGGCGTTCAGCCTTTTGGTTGACGCGCTGGGCCTCTTCCAGGGTGTGCGATTCGACCCCATTCAAGGCGTCGAATGTCTGATGGATGAACCACTCCTGATAATCCCTGGCGTAAGCGCTCCACGTCCCCCCCAGGACCAGTAATTCGATCTTATCGGTCGGGTGCCCTACGGCTTTCAAAGCTTCCAGGCGGGCGGTCACCTGCTCGTGGGGGTCGAAATCGTGGTGCAGGGCGCGGGCAGCTCCCGGCTCGTCGGGGAGGTAGCTCTTGGGCATGCGGGTGTCGGTGGGGCAGAAGATGCATTTCCCCGGGCAGGGATAAGGCTTGGTGAGGACGGTGACGACGGTCACGCCGGAGAGGCTGCGCATGGGTTTCATGCGGATCTGTGCTAACAAAGCGGGATCCGCCTCCCATTCGCCGCTGTCCACCAATTGATTGTAGACGGCCACAAGCATCTGTTTGCCAATGTAACCGCCGTCCTCCCCCGAAAGCGGGTGGTGGCGAATGGCTTCAAAAACGTCTTCTCCCGCGCGAATCTCTTCCAAAGCCAGGCGCGCCAGGGCCAGCTTTTCGGGTGTGTGCCGTTTACGTTCTTGCCAATCTTCGATCCGGGTTTCCAAGATTTCTTTCCTGTGAATTTAAAACGGTAAAAATAATTACACCTATAATAATCATATGCAGCCCGAAATCGTTCACCAACTTCTAGCGCTTAACCATCAATTCTACCAGACCTTTGCACAAGACTTCTCCGACACTCGCCAGCGCATCCAGCCCGGCGTCGAATCCATTTTAGAGATGATACAGCCAAGCGCAAAGCTTCTCGACCTCGGCTGTGGGAACGGCGCACTCGCAGGCAGGTTATACCAAAATGGACATACGGGCGCATACGTGGGGGTAGACTCCAGCAAAGATTTGGTGGAAATCGCCCAAAAACGGAACCTACCAAACGCTCAATTCATGTGGGGCGACATCACTACCCCAGATTTGGGATCAGATTTACCCGGAACGCCGTTCGATTTCGTCTTTTGTTTCGCGGTACTGCACCACATCCCCGGCGTCGAACTCCGCATACAGTTGTTGGAGAAAGTCCATGCCCTGTTAGCACCTAAGGGCCGCTTTATCCTCTCGAACTGGCAGTTCCTGGAAAGCCCTCGATTACGGGCGAGAATCCAGCCCTGGACAACCATCGACCTCTCCGACACAGATGTAGACGCAGGTGATTACCTGATGGATTGGTGGCGCGGCGGGAAGGGATTACGCTACGTTCACCATTTCAGCGGCTCGGAACTGCAATCCCTGGCAGTGAAAACGGGTTTTCGTGTCTGCGGCTTGTTCACTTCGGATGGTGAAGAGGGGAAGTTGGGGCTTTACCAGATTTGGGAAGTGAAGGGGTAAAGAAAGAATTCTTCGCTCGTAGTATGTATAAAAACTCGATCAATCACATTTTCCCCTCTTGATATAATTCCAGCATGCCGCGCCAACCCCGTTCTTTCCGCGCCGAAGGGATCGTCATCAAACATAAAGACTACGGTGAAGCTGATCGTATGCTGACGATCTACACCCGCCAAAAAGGGAAAGTGCGCGCCCTCGCCAAGGGAGTGCGCAAGGTGCGTTCGCGCATGGGCGGGCATGTAGAACCGTTTACCCGGGTCAGCCTACTGCTGGCGGTCGGGCGGCACTGGTACGTGGTCAGCCAGGCGGAGGCCAAAGATACCTTTGCGGCCTTGCGAGAAGACCTGGAGGTCGTGGGGTATGCTTCCTACGTGGTGGAACTATTGGATAAATTCACCTATGAGGAAGAAGAGAATGCCAATTTGTTCCTCCTCATCGCTAAAACGCTGGAACGCCTCAACCGGGGGGAAGACCCGCTTCTGACCGTGCGCTATTACGAGATCCGCCTGCTCGACCTCCTCGGCTTCCGCCCTGAACTCAAACGCTGTATCGTATCGGAAGAGAAAATTCAACCAGAAGACCAATACTTTTCTGCCACGCTGGGAGGGGTGGTTTCACCTGCCCACGGGAAGAACTTACCCGGCGCTGTGCCCATCTCGATGCGGGCACTCAAATACCTGCGGCACTTCCAACGCAGCAGTTTCAGACAGGCCGCCAGAGCCAGGATCGCCCCAGAAATCCAGCAGGAGTTGGAGGTCTTGATGCAGTATTACCTCACCTTCTTATTGGAGAGAGGATTGAACAGCCCGGCCTTCCTGCGGCGGGTGCGAGGGGAAAAGCAAAACGCAGAAATTAAAGGGAACCCTGAGACCTAAGATGGAATGGAAAAAAGACGAATTTCTCATTACCGACAATCAATCAGCAGCGGACATCGATTTCGTCCACACTTCGCTAAACAGCACCTATTGGGCAGAAAACCGCACCAGAGAGGTCGTGGAAAAATCCCTCGAAAAGTCCGTACTTTTGTCTTTGTTCAAGGGGGAAGAGCAAATTGGCTTCACCCGCATCGTCAGCGACGAGGCCACTTTCGCCTGGATTAGCGACGTTTTCGTCCACCCCGACCACCGGGGAAAGGGTCTTGGTGTGTGGTTGATGGAATGCACGATGGCGCATCCGGTCATGGACGTGACCCTCCAAATCCTGGCGACCAAGGACGCGCAGGGGCTGTATGAGAAATTCGGCTTTCAAAGGCGGGAGATGATGTTCCGGCGCAAAGCCTGATCTGCTGTTCCCCCCATTCTCCAGCTAGAAGCCTTCCAGCTTCGACATATCCGCCACACCACCCGCCAGGGCGGCGATACGCTGCAACAAGCCCAGGCGGTTCTGGCGGATTTTCTCATCTTCCTCCATGACCAAAACATCATCGAAGAATTTCTTCACGGCGGGGATCATGGGGGCAAAGGCATTCAAGAAATCATCTACCGAGCCCGGTTCGCGTATAGATGCTTCAGCTTTCTCCAAGGCTTTGAAGAGTTCCTTTTCAGCGTCTTCCATGAAAAGTTTGGGATCGGCTTTGAATTGTTTCGTCTGGTCACGCGTGATGCGTACACAGCGGGAGTATTCCGGCAAGATTTCGTGCCAGTCTTTGCGCACGACCCATTGGGTCAACTGCTCCACTGCCCGTTTTGCCCCGGCAGGATTGCGGCCCTGCCCGCCTAAGACAGCATCCACGACATCGTATCGCCAGCCCTCGTCCAGGAAGAGGTTTCGCATGCGCTCAATGATGAATTCCAGGCTCTCATCCAATCGCTCCCTGGTTGCTTTGATAGGTAGATTCTTCCCGGCAGCTCCTAATCCGGTCTGAAGGTCAAAATCAGCATGTGTGGCGATCAGCACCTGGACGATCCCCAGGGCAGCACGGCGTTGGGCGAAGGGATCTTTTGCACCTGTGGGCGCTAACCCGGCTGCGAACAACCCGGCCAGGCTGTCCAACTTATCCGCCAGGCTGACAGCCAGCCCGGCTTTGCTTTCCGGTACGCTGTCACCTGTAGAACGCGGCAGGTAATGCTCCGAGATTGCCTGGGCAACTTCTTCTTTCTCACCGGATTTTAGCGCGTACTGCTGTCCCATAATACCTTGCAGTGAAGTGATTTCTACGACCATGCTCGTCGCCAGGTCGGCTTTGCAGAGGTGGGCAGCGCGCAGGGCGGTCTTTTTCTCATCGGCGTTCAGGGCTAACTGATTGGCGACATCTTCGGTTAATTTCACGATGCGTTTGGTCTTGTCCAACATCGACCCCAGGTCGGTTTGGAAAGTTAACGTGTCCAAATGGGGTACAAAATCCTCCAGGGGCTTCTTAAGATCATCCTCGACGAAGAAGGCCGCGTCGGCAAAGCGCGCCCGAATGACATTCTCGTTCCCCCTGGCGATAATGTCCAGGTGCTGGTCGCCGCCGTTGCGTACGGTGATGAAATAAGGCAGCAGCTGCCCGTTCTTCTGTACGGGGAAATAGCGCTGGTGTTTCTTCATCACTTCCACCAGGACTTGGGAGGGAAGCGAGAGGAAGCTCTTTTCAAAAGTCCCTCGTAAGGCAGTGGGCGCTTCGACGAGGTGGGTGACTTCCGCCAGTAAATCCGGATCAGATCTGATCTCGCCTTTCACCGCTTTGGCCAGTTGGTCGATCTGTTTCTTGATCTCAGCTTTGCGTTCTTCTACATCCAAAAGGATGCCCTGCTTCTCCAGGTAAGAAAGATAATCTACCGGATTCTTCACAATCTGGGTTTCAGGGTCGTTGAAGCGCAGACCGTGAGTTTCCGCGCTGGAAGTATATCCGGCGTATTCGAAGGGGACGACCTGCGTGTCGTGAAGCGCCAACAGCCAGCGGATGGGGCGGGAGAAGGCCACGTTGCTGGCATTCCAGCGCATGGTCTTGTCGACTTTCAATTGACTAATTAAATCCGGCAGATGTTCAGCCAGGACTTCAACCGCTGTCCGCCCTTTTTCTTTGACCGCAGCGACGACGTATTCTCCGCCGTCTATTTCCCGGACCTCGAGGGCATCCACAGATAAACCTTTACCTCTGGCAAATCCCTGGGCGGCTTTGGTCGGTGAGCCGTCAGGACTGTAAGCACGCGAGGCTGGCGGCCCCTTGACCAATTCCTCCCGGTCGGGTTGCTTGGGGGCCAAATCCTGGACGTATACCACGAGACGCCGCGGTGTCCCCATGACTTTGATCTCGCCGTGTTCGAGGTGAAGTTCATCGAGCAGGGCGGGAACCGATTCTACTAACTGTGTTTTGTAACTCTCAAAATCCGATGGGGGCAGTTCTTCCGTGCCGATTTCCAGCAGGAAGGGAGCGTCTTTTTCTGGAGCTTTAATCGTAATTTTCTCGGCTTTACTTCCACTCGCTTGAGTGCCAACACCGCCCTGGACATCATCTTCCAGCCAGGGGTATTCCATCCGTTGGCGGTTCTCCACATACATCGTGGCAATACGCCCGGCCAGGCGACGCATCCCCCGGAAGAACTCTTGCCGCTCGGTCACGCCAATAGCGCCGCGGGTGTCCAACACGTTGAACAGGTAAGAGAGCTTGAGTAGATGATCATAGGCAGGCAAGAGTAAATCTGCTTCGAGAGCCGCCTCCACTTCCTGTTCGGTCAACCGATAAATTTCTCGGGTGCGTTCGACGTCCGCGATTTCGAAGTAATATTTACTGTGTTCTTGCTCTCCCTGCAGGTTCATGTCCCCAAAAGTACGTTTATCGTTCCACTGGATATCTTTAAAATGGCTGACACCCTGCAGCGGGGCAGCGATACGGTCTAAACCGTAGGTAAGCTCCACAGACACGGGATCTAAGTCCTGCCGTCCAACTTGCTGGAAATAGGTGAACTGCGTGATTTCGAGACCATCCAGCCACACCTCCCAGCCCAAACCCCAGGCCCCGATGGCAGGCTGCTCCCAGTTATCTTCCACAAACCGGATGTCGTGTTTGCCGGGATCGATCCCGATGGCTTCAAGGGAACCGAGATACAGCTCTTGAGGATTACCGGGATCGGGTTTGAGGATGACCTGGTACTGGTAGTGCATCTGCAGGCGGTTGGGGTTCTCGCCGTAGCGCCCGTCATCGGGGCGGACAGAGGGTTCCACGTAGCCCACGTTCCAGGGTTCAGGACCCAACACCCGGAGGAAGGTAGCCGGGTTCATCGTTCCCGCACCCACCTGGCTGTAGTATGGGTGCCAGATGAGGCAGCCTCGTTCGGCCCAATAATTATGTAAGGCCAGGATCATAGATTGGAATTTTAGCGGTTCAGTCATTTTTTCGTTTTTCCGTCATAAGGTGGATATTCCGCTTACGCGGCGATACAGCCCTTTATTATACGCTATACTGTGAATTCTATGAGATTTAATAAAAAGTACCTTCCCTGTGCTGCTTATCGCCTAGTAGAGAATACCGAAGGTTTTTTCTTAATCAATGAACCGCAAGCGATTCATTGTTAGTCCCCCCCAGCTCTCCCTTGTTGGTTCGCATACATAAAATAGATACCCAATCCGGCACCCCCCAACAGCAAGAATATCCCCAAGATACCCAGTATGGGAGAGCGGCCGCCATCTTCACCACCGACGTCACCAGTTTCTTGGGCTGCTCCAACCCCACCGAGCTGCGCGCCGAAGTTGAGGTATGAGGTATCCCCTGGGGCTAGATCGAAGGTTTTTGATAACACTGTTGTCTCGTTCCACCCTTCAGGAATCGCCATGGTTACATTATAAGTCCCCGGCGGGGCATCTTCAAAGCAGGTGAGGACATCTGCATTTGTATCGTCCGGGTCTCCTGCCTTAGTCGGTTTTTTATCGGAGTATGTCCCTAAGCGTTCAGTGACACTCACTTCACCGCCTAAGATCCCCAATTCGTTCTCCTGGCGGAGCGCGTCTCCGTTGATATCTGCAAAAAGTAAAACACAGACCTCGCCCGCATCCATGATGAGGGTTGGCCCGGATTCAGCTCCGGGTTCAGCCCCGGCTTCAACCGGCTGTGTTTCGCCGGGTTCCACAGGTGGCGCCTCCCCCTGATTACCCAATCCTAACAAAACCACCTGCCCTTCTAGCAAAACGTCATCAGGGCCCATGTTGTTCAACTGCCTCAATTCTTCAAGGGAAACGCCGGCCACAGCTGCGATACGCCAGAGAGTATCATCCCTCTGAGCGGTATACAGGATACGCCCATCGGCACCTGGGGTAGGTGTGGGAAAGGGAGTGGGTTGGAATTTCGGCGCTGCATTCGCTGGTGCCATCCAGGCAAACATCATGACCCCTAAGAACCCAATGCCTATCATCAGGGAGAGTGTTTTTTTCATATTCTCACCTTGACAAATTATATCATTCACGGGCAAACTATAGCATATCCTTTGTAATACCTATACGCAATATCTTATTGGAGGTCTTCGATGAACATCTTTGGTTTTTCTAATCAGGATATTATCCAAATCGGCATCTCCCTTGGGATCATACTACTCACCCTGCTATTGGGGAGGCCGATCCTCACCTTCGTCCTCGACCGGATCATCAGGCGAATTATAAAATTCACCAGGACGAATGTAGACGACCTGATTTTAGGTGCCGTGCGGACTCCTTTGTTCTGGCTGGTCTTCATCATTGTTTTTCAGTTTTCCCTCGATCGTCTCGATTTCATCATTGGATTGAGCCCTTCAAAGCTGGAAGACCTGTACTTCACATTGTACATCTCCGTCAGCTTGATAATCACAGTACGGCTGGTGAATGCCTTGATCGGGTGGTACGGCAAAGAAATCGCCCCCAAGACGGACAGCGATCTAGACGAGCAGTTGGTCCCCTTCTTGCGCCGGATCGTTGTGATCCTCCTGGTCGTGATCTTTGCCATCATCATATTGGGTCGATTCGATGTGGAAGTCAGCGGACTCGTCACGACGTTAGGGATCGGTTCCCTCGCCGTTGCACTGGCAGCCCAGGCAGCCCTCTCGGATACCATCAGCGGTTTTATGATTATGTTCGATCGTCCCTTCCGAATCGGCGACCGCATAGAAATCCAGGACCTCGACACATGGGGCGATGTCGTCGATATCGGTTTGCGCAGCACCCGTAT
The DNA here is from genome assembly GCA_050115475.1 of Anaerolineales bacterium. GTDB lineage: Bacteria > Chloroflexota > Anaerolineae > Anaerolineales > UBA11579 > JASFQL01. Next base: position 64,549 of record JASFQL010000001.1, on the reverse strand, counting down.
CCGCACACGCGACAACCGCATGGTCATCGTCCCCAATTCATTGATTGGGAAAAGCCTAGTGGTGAATCACTCCTACCCGGACACACAATACCGGATCGAGATCGAGCTAGGAGTGGCTTATGATTCAGATATCGAAGTAACACGGAATACAATCGTCAATGCTGTCAGGGGTGTTGAAGGCGTATTACAAGAAAAACCTGTAGAAGCTTTACTCCTGCAATTTGGTGACTCAGCACTCATCTTCCGGGTCCGCTGGTGGATCGAGTCCTACGTAGACACACGCCGTATGTTCGACAAGGTCAATACAGCCATGTACCATGCACTCAACGAAACGGGAATAGAGATGCCTTTCCCAACCCAAGAGGTGTATCACAAAATGCATAGAAACGACATTCCCCAGTTTGTCGAAGTGTTTCAGAGGAAATAAGGAAATTACAGTGCAAAAATATGAAAATGTAGGTGCTATTCCGGAAACCTAAAGATGCCATCTTCACCTGCGGCGAAGTCAACGACGGCGGTTACAGCATCCAGGCCGATGGGACCGTAGATGTGGGGGAATTCACCTCCCTCACTCTCCTCCCAGCGAAGTTCGGACTGCAATTTATCCACGGCGATGTGCAGCAAGACCAGGTCATCCATCCCTTTGAAGATGAAATTCGCTACTTCAGCCACCTGGTCTTCCCCGGAGCAGTGGATGAAACCCTCGCTCTCCAGTGAGTCGGCACGATACCCCCCAATCTCTTGAGCGGCTTCCCAATCTTTTCTCTGGCATATGTGGTAGATGGTTTCTGTGATTTTTACCATGTCAATTTTTCTCCTGACAGCTGCATGAACTCCTGGGGGTCGTGGGCGCAAAAGATATCCACTTTTTCTCCCAATTCTCGCTTGATATGCCGGAGATGATGGTCGTATTCGAATAAAGACCGTGTAATCCGGTTGAGATTTAACAAGGGACGGAACAACCACTGCAAGCGGGGATAGAATGGTTTCTCAGGGTCGATTTGACCATGATAACCGTAAGTATCCCCGGCATGGATGAGCCAGTGATCATCTGGGAGATGAACCACGACTGCACAGTTGCCATGGGAATGCCCCAAGAATGGGATAAAGAAAATCTCTACTCCATTGATCATCGTTGGCTGCGTACAGTCAAGGCCAAACCAATGGTCACCCTCAAGCCTATAGATAATCCACTCGGGTTGGTGGGCCCAATGTCGTTGAATAAAAAACTTGGCTTCCAAGCCTCTTCCATTCATCGCGAAGCGGTATTCATCTTCGTATACGTGAACATGAGCCTGCGGGAAATCCGGCAGTCCGCCAGTGTGGTCGAGGTGCATGTGGGTGAGGAAGATATGCTTCACGTCACCTGGATCGTATCCCAGGGCAGTGATTCGTCGAACAGCGGCTTCTTCAATGTCGTTCACGAGAGCGATTGAAAGGTTGAAGTAGCGCACCATTTTTGTGGGATTGATATAGTCTTGTGTCCCATAGCCGGTGTCGACCAGGATTAGGTCATCTTCTACGGCGATGAGGAGGCAATGGATAACCCCTAACCCCCGCCTAAATAATTTACCGGTGTTGTTAAGCGGAATCGTGCTGAATGGGAATAATCCGAATGTACGCATCGTCCCGCAGTTGAGGTGATGAACCCTGACTGTCATTTTATTAAATCTAGGATCCGTTCCATGATGATGGCGGCGGCCTTATCCTTGCTCATCAGCGGCAGATCTTCCTTTTTCCCGTTGGCGAACAGGAGGGTCACCCGGTTGCTGTCCACCCCGAAACCGGCGTCTTGCGCGCTGATGTCGTTCGCGGCGATCAAGTCCAGGCCTTTGTCTTTGAGCTTCTTTTCCGCGTTTGCCAACAGGTCTTTACTTTCTGCCGCAAATCCCACCGTTACTCTGGGATATTCCGTTTTCTTTTTCGCTTTAACAACTTCTTGGAGAATATCCGGTGTGGACTCGAAATCTAAAGCTGGCGCGCTGCCGGTCTTCTTGATCTTCTCTTTTGCCATTTTGGCAGGCTTGAAGTCGGACACGGCAGCGGCCATCACCAGCACATCGGCCTGGGTGACTTGTTCGAGCACGGCGTCGAGCATTTCCTCGGCTGTGCGTACATCTACGCAATCCATCCCGACTGGGGTATCAAGATGCGTTGGTGCGGAGATGAGGGTGACCTGTGCGCCCATGTCCCTGGCGGCACGGGCAAGGGCGTAGCCCTGCTTGCCGGATGACCGGTTGGTGAGGTAGCGCACCGGGTCCAGCGGCTCTTGTGTGCCGCCTGCCGTCACGACGATCTTGCGGCCAGCCATGGAACCGCCTTGGGCAAGTAGAGTCTTGATGTGATCCATCAAGACCAAGGGTTCTGTCATGCGACCAACAGATTTCATCCCTGAAGCTAAGTGACCAGCCTCAGGGCCTAGCACAATCGCGCCTCGATCTTTCAAAATTTCCAGGTTGGCCTGGGTGGCGGCGTGGTTGAACATGCCCCCATCCATCGCCGGGGCAATTAACAAGGGGCATTCAGAAGCCAGGGCGGTGAGGGTCAGTAGATTTCCTGCTTCGCCGTGGGCCAGTTTCGCCATCGTGTTGGCAGTGATGGGTGCGATGACCAGCAGGTCGGCAGCTTTCCCCAGCCCGATGTGAAGTACGTGCCCTTCATTGCCCCACAGGTCGGCGTCGATGTAGGCTTTACACCCGGTCACCGATTGGAAAGTGAGAGGAGCGACAAATTTGGCCCCTGCCTCGGTGAGGATCACGTCTACCTCCGCCCCTGCCTGCCGCAGCTTTGAAGCCAGGTCGGCGGCCTTGTAGCAGGCAATCGATCCGGTCACACCGAGGAGAATGCGTTTATCTTGTAGTGGGTTCATAATATTCTGCCCTTTTTTCACACTCTTAGGGACGGGTTTACAAACCTGTCCCCGGAATATTTGAGATAATCATGGCAAAGAATCAAAATCTGTCTCCTTGAAACCCAGGACGATTTCAGCTGCTCCTTCGCCGAATTCTCTCGCGAATTCGGACATCGCCGCGTGGATGGCTTCCTCTCCTATCTCTCCAAGTTCGTCAATAACTTCTTCGCGGATGGTCTTATACAGGTGCCCCAAATGGTAATCCCAGGGCATGACAGCCATATCGTGTACTTCTTGTCTGCGCTGTTCCATACGCTTGAAGTTCTCAGGGTTCAGGTTGGCTTCCCGGTAGATGAAGTCGCAATCCCGTTGGTCGTTTGGGAGGGTGGCGTTCAGTTCAAGGGTGAGGTCAGGGTTGAACCCCTGGATTAATGCGTTGTCTACTTCCAGGCAGTACAGCCATCCGTAGAGAAGCAGATCATTTCCCATCCAGGTTTCGTTCCAGGGGCAGCGACGCACCTGGATGTGGAAATGGGGATCGGTCTCCAGGATGATGCGGTCGAAGTCCCCTTCGCTGGCTTCCCATTCGCCGTACACGAGGAAGTTGAACATACTCAGTTTTTGCCCATCTGCCTGTGCCCTCATCGCCATCCGCCTGCCTCGCTGCCTCCCGTAACGTTGGACAGCCTTCCGGATGACGTCTTCCCCTTTTTCTGTTCCCGCGCGTTGAATCACCTCCTGGCTCATCCTGGCAAACAGCAGAGCGTGGTGTTTGGCGCCAAAACTTTTCTTTCGTTCTTCTGCGGTCATCACTTTTTTCTACTCGAGTCCGTCAGCGACTTTATACCCCAATGATACACCATTCCCCACAGCACAAGCACAGGGAGGTAGGTGAGATTTATGAAGATATACGACCATAGATTCGTTCCCACCCACGCCCCAGCCTGGTAAGCAGACAGATTGAATAAGATGGCAGCGTAAACAGAGAGTGTCAGGGTGACGGTGCCCAGCCACAAACACAAGGGTTTCTTCCTGAAATACGCCCAAACAAAGATCAGGGAAGCGATGGCGTTGAGACTGTCCATCACAGCCATATCGCTGAAGACGTTCACCATATCGCCTGACCACCCTTCCGGTGGCGGCAGGGCCGGGAAGCCTATTTGCCCGCTGTCGATAAAGAGGAACGCGCCGCGGATGTTGGATAGGAGATGCCCAAGCTGATAAAGGCCAAACGCTACCACCAGCAGGCGCGTTAGTCGGTTATTATTCATCCACACTCACGATTGGTTTAGGTCCCAGATGATGCGCAAGCCGTCCAGGGTCAGCCAGGGGGCGATGATCTCCAAGACGTCCGTCTCTTTAGCGACGACTTCCGACAAGCCCCCTGTGGCGATGACTTTCATTTCCTCCCCCAACTCCTCCCGGAAACGAGCAACCATGCCTTCTACCAGACCGACGTAACCGAAAAGCAATCCGGATTGGAGTGCGTGAGTGGTGTTCTTGCCGATGACGGAAGGAGGCCTCTTTAAATCCACCCCAGAGAGTTTCGCCGCCCGCTGGAACAACGCTTCAGCGGCGATCCCGATCCCCGGGGCGATGGCTCCGCCGAGGTAATCCCCTTCAAGTGAGATAGCATCGAAGGTCGTACCCGTGCCAAAATCGACCACACAGGCCGGGCCGCCATACAGGTGCTGGACGGCGGCGGCATCGACGATCCGGTCGGCCCCCACCGCTTTGGGGTCTTCGTACCGAATATGAACACCCGTTTTCACCCCCGCATCTACGACCAGGGGATCCTGCTCCAGATAAGCCTGGCAGGCCTCGATAATCTTAGAAGTCAAAGGAGGAACCACCGAAGCCAGACAGATGCCGGTCAGGTGGCGGGGGCCGAAGCCTTCGTGGTTGAGCATGCCCAGGAATTTGATGCCAAATTCATCTGGCATCTGGGCATGGTCGGTTGCCAGGCGCCAGCGCGGCCCCAATTCCTCCCCTTCGTAAAGCCCCAATGTGATATTCGTATTGCCGATGTCTATGGTCAATATCATGGTTACCTCCAATTCCAGCGATACCTGGTCATGTTAATACCATATTATCGATCAGACGCGTCCCGCCTACATAAACAGCCATCGACAGCAGCGCCCCCTCTCTCACTTCATCCAGTTCCACTAAAGTAATCCGGTCTGCGCAGGAGACGTACTGCATCTTCGCCAACGGCTCGCCCTGAATGGTTTTTTCCATGACACGCCGTAAGGTCTTCCCGTCTCGCTCCCCGCCTTCGTAAACCTTTTTCGCCGCCTGTAGGGCGCGGTACAGCACGATGGCAGCTTTCCGCTCTGCTTCGTCCAACTTCACGTTCCGGCTGGACATCGCCAGCCCATCCTCTTCACGCACGGTCGGGCACACGACGATCTCGATAGGGAAGTTGAGGTCGCGGGTCATCTGTTGGATAACGGCGACCTGCTGGGCGTCTTTCTGTCCGAAGTAGGCTTTATGCGGCTGGACGGCAGTGAACAATTTCGCCACCACAGTCGTCACCCCCCGGAAGTGCCCGGGGCGTCTGGCGCCTTCCAGGGGTTTCGTCACTTTTTCCACCTCCACCCAGGTCTGGTAGCCTTCAGGGTACATTACCTCGGGGGTGGGTATCCACACCAGATCGGCGTCAGCCGCTTCCAGCAGTTTGAGGTCGTGGGGGGTGTCGCGCGGGTAAGTGTCCAGGTCTTCCCCAGGGCCGAACTGGGTCGGGTTAACGAAGATGCTCACCACCACGCTGGCGCAATCCTTCCGCGCTGTCTTTACCAGGGAGAGGTGGCCCTCATGTAGATAGCCCATCGTAGGCACCAGCCCGACGGGTGCAGGTAGTCCCCCTCTTTCACCCCATAATTCTTCAAATGTTTCTACGACCTTCATTGAATCTTCTCCTGTCATTTGACCTGCTTTTGGTAGCGGTCCGGCTGGTTGAAAAATGTGATATCTACATATCCAGCGTGGATATTCGCCGCGTGCGCCATGCCTGCGGGGATGAAATAATGCTCTCCCTTCTTATAGGTCTGGCGCTCGCCGCCGATGGTCAGTTCAATTTTCCCTGCCAGAACCACCCCCCATTGGCTTTCGTGACTGTGTTCCGGGATTTCAACGTCTTCAGCAAATTTCATAAAGAGGATTTGATGTCTATCCCCTTGAGAGAGATAGGCCTTCAACCCTTGAATGGGGATGTCAGCCAGCGGCAGTTTTCGAATAGGATCTGGAAAAATCTTCAACATAGGTTACTCCCGTTTTGATTCCCGTAAAGCCCGGATTAAGAGCCACAGGGCGTTGTTCATCGGCGTTGCCACTCCAACACTTTCGCCCACCTCCACGACCGCCCCGCAGATGGCTTCGATCTCTGTCGGCGCGCCGCGCTGGATGTCCTGGAACATGGAGGAGTTGTTCGTGGCTGTCTTTTCCATAACGGTCTCTGAAATAGCAACGGGGTCGTCGTATGCCAGTTGGATGCCTTGGGCTTTGGCAACTGCCGCCACCTCACGAGCCAGTTCCGCAGAAAGTTGACGGGCGGATTCCCGTTTAAGCAGTTCTCCGTTGGGCACCTGTAGGACAGCCGTCATGGGGTTGATGGCCGCGTTGACCACCAACTTGCCCCAGATGAGGGTGTCGACGTTGTCCAACACTTCCACAGTGAAGTTCGCCTTACAGAGAGTGTTCACTAAAGGCCCGATCCGGGAGTGTAAACCGATCGAAACAGTCCCTTCCCCACCTGGACGCACCCGCCCGGGACCCAGCAGGGTCGCGCCGGTGGTGGTTACACCCAGGGCGACGCGCGACGCGCCCAGTTCTTCTGCCAGCGCTTCCCGGTTACCCAACCCATTTTGTAAGGTAAGCGCCACGCCGTCGCCCCTCAGGCATTGAGTGAGTTGTCTAGCGGCGCGCCGAGTTTGCCAGGATTTGACCAGGACGAGCGCGTATTTCGCTCCTTTACAATCTTCGGGGTTATCGGTTGCTTGAACTGGGTAGGACTGTTGGCTGCCATCGGGCTGTACCAGTGTCACGCCGTGCTGCCGTAGGGCGGCCAGGCCTTCTCTCCAGGTGCCCAGCATGGTGACAGCAATGTCTTGAGCGGTCAGGCGTGCGGCAAACAGGGAAGCAAGCGCGCCTGTCCCAATAATCAATACCAAGTCAGTCATGGTTGAGATCAGGCATCTTCAGAGCTGGACACGCCCAGTTCGCCCAACAACTCGAACCATTCTTCGTTCTTCATGAAGCTGCTGTGTTCATCTGCAGGGAATCGTTTACTTTCTACGTCTTCCTTGAAAGCCGTGAAGGATTCCTGCATGATGGCGTGCATATTTGCGTACTGCTTGACGAATCTTGGGGTGAAGCGGTCGAACTGGCCGATGAGATCGTGGGTCACGAGCACCTGCCCATCGCACCCCACCCCGGCGCCGATCCCGATGGTGGGGACGGATATCCGCTGGGAAATTAATTCCGCCACCTGGGCGGGTACGGCTTCCAGCACGATACCAAAAACACCCGCTTCTTCCAGGATGTGGGCATCTTCCACTAGGCTTTTGGCTGCTGCCGCAGATTGCCCTTGTGTGCGGAATCCGCCGAATGTCTGGATGCTCTGTGGGGTCAATCCAATGTGTCCCAAGACCGGGATACCTGCCATCACCATCTGCAGGATAGCCTCAGCCCGTTCGCGCCCGCCTTCTAATTTGACCGAGTCCATCCCGGCCTCTTGCAGAAAGCGCCCGGCGTTCTCCACAGCCTTATCCACCGAGGTCTGGTAGGACATGAAGGGCATATCACCGATCAACAGGGCATACTTGGCTCCACGTGATACCGCCCGGCAGTGGTGGAGCATATCCTCCATGGTCACGGGTAGGGTGTTCTCGTAGCCCAAGACGACCATCCCCAGCGAGTCACCCACGAGGATCGAATCGATCCCGGCTCTGTCTACGGCCAGGGCTGTGGGGTAGTCGTAGGCCGTGAGCATAGTGATGGCTTCCCCACGCTTCTTCTTCAAGCGAAAAGTGCGCGTGGTGATCTTCTTGCGTTCTTTCCCATCGGGAGATTTTTTTGACATGGTACCCTCCTAGGGGTAGAGTCCAATAAAAGAAAATCCGCGCTGCCAGGAGACGCGGACAGACAGGATTATTAATTTCCGCAGTCTCGGCCTGAGAACAGGTACGAGCAGCGGAGTAATTTTATCATAGAGAAATGTTTTTTGATCTTTACTCAATTCTGTCAATTTAATTTCATGTTAGTCCAGGTTTAGAACACCTCACGTGTATCAAACAACTGCCATCATAGTCAGTGGGGGAAAATCTGGGGATTACCATTTGACGCCTTGCTCAATAGGACAAAAGGCACTTGTTTAGATTTATTATCAACTGTATAATCTCCTTTGAAATTAAAATCATCAATTGTCCAGGGGGGACGCACAACTGTGGGAGGTTGCACAATGAAATTCTTTATATTCAATAATCACCTAAAACGGATTCTCCTTGGGGCGCTCGTGCTGGCGCTGGTCTTTACGCTGGTTTCACCTTACAGCATGGTAGCGCTGGCCCAGACCGAAACACCCGACGACCCACAACCAGAGGAATCGTCTTCTGGCGAAGGAGGAACCGAATCTCAAGACCCGCCTGAACAACCGCTTGAAACCGGGGATGATCCAGCACCACCTACTGGAGAAGAAGGAACAACCGAAGCTGAGGAGACAGAGGTACCCCCTGAGGAGGAAGAAGGTGGAACCTCCACCAATCCTGAAGGAGAAACCCTACCTGCTGAAGGTGAAGAACAGCCATCCGGAGAGGAAAGTGGGCAGGAGCAGGAAGATCTGACCGGGACGGTGGAAACTCTGAATGAACTGGGGGCAGTGGTGGTGGATGAAGAGGGAGAACCGCTGGCCATGGGCAGCCAGGAAGCCACAGAGGTCTTATCGGGTTCCGATCCATATTTTACACGCGCCGGAGTAACCTACTATTATCTGCCGGTAGGCAGCTGTGGGGCGCTGCCAAACTGCACCGAAGCCACCAACCCGGTGCAGGCCGCACTTGGCGACCTACAGGCAAATGGCTTGCCTGACGATGGTATGTTGAACGTAGAGGCGGGCACGTATGATGGTTTTGATATCACCGGCTTCAACAATCCCGCCGGCGGCAGCCTGACGGTCTACAGCGTAGACGGGGTGGGAGCAGCCACTTTTACCGATTCGATTTTGATCACCAGCAATGTGGGCTTAGACGTCACCCTCAGCGGCATCAATGTCTTTACCAACAGCTCGGTTGGTATTGGGGTGGGAAACAACACTGACAGCAATATCACCCTGCAGGATGTGGACGTGCAGAACGATGGCGGGGATGGAATTATCGTTGCGATGCATGAAGGTGATGTCACACTGAGTTCGGTAGATGCCAGTGGAAACTTTGGTACCGGGGTCGACGTGGAGATGGTTGATGGTGACGTTACCCTGGATGACGTGACCGCCAACGATAATGGGTACGAGGGGATTTTCGTTGAAACTATTGGGGGGAATGCCACCCTGAAAGACGTGAACGCTAATAACAATATCTACCAGGGAGTTTATCTGGGTAATATTTATGGAAACGTCAGCCTGGAAAACGTTCAAGCCAACCTCAATGGAGAGGATGGCGTTTACGTAGGTTACGTTGAAGGGGACGTCAACATGGCGGGTGTGACCGCTAACGAGAACAGCTGGTTTGGTATTATCACTGAAGAAGTTTTAGGGGATGTCCACCTGACCGATATCATCGCTAACCTGAATTCTGATGCTGGAGTAGTTGTCGCTTATATTTACGGCAGCGTCGATATGTCAAATGTGACTGCCGAATGGAATGATAGCTTTGGTGTGGCCGTTGTGGGGGTCTTGGAGAACTTGAAACTGAAAAATATCACCGCCAACAATAATAGTATGTCAGGCATATATGTCCAAGAAGTTTACGGCAACGCTACCCTGAAAGAAGTGGTGGCCAACATGAATACCGAGGCAGGTGTGGAACTGGCTTGGATCGGTAACGTCTACATGGAGGACGTGGTTGCCAATCAGAATTATTATGGCGTGCTGGTTTCTTTGGTTGATAACAGTGTCTTGATGAAAAACGTGACGGCTGAAGATAATGATGACCTGGGCGTAGGTGTGGCGATTGTTATGGGGAATGTTTACCTGAAAGAGGTACTCGCCAACCTGAATGGAACAGATGGGGTTTACATAGACGGGGTTGATGGTTACGTAAAGCTGATGGATGTGCTTGCCACCGAGAATGGTGGTTACGGTATCTATGTTGAGGATGCTTATGGCGGCGTTTATTTATGGGACGTAATTGCTGAAAACAACGCACTGGATGGCTTCTATGTCGATACACTCGGTAAAACCTACGTTTGTTTCGGCCAGTATAACGACAATACCGGATATGGGATGAACGTCAGCGCCGAGGAGGGTCTCTATATGTATGAGGAGACCACCACGGGCAATACGGCTGGTGACGTCAACCTGCGAGACGATACCACGCTTTCGCCCCTGTTGCCCAAGCATTGTTATCCCACTAGCTCTGGCAAAAAAAACACAAAACCTATTTACCTCGAAGGCGATATCATCGTCGATTTCGGTGGATTGGTGTGCGGGAAGACTGCGCCGCAGGCTATGGTAATCCCCGGTAGGTTATTGAATGCTTCTACTCTCCCAACCGCTATTGAGGGACTGCCTGACAGCGGTGTGGTGGCCGTAGTGCGCACGATGGTGCCGCCCTGTGCACCAGAAGGTTATACGTACACCATCTCCTTCAAGCTGCCGGAGGGCAGCACGGCCAACGACTATCAGGCCCTGGCCTGGGTCGAGGGACAAGGTTGGACGGAACTGCCCACTTCATTGGTGGACGGTCGTTTGGTGGTGCAGGCCACCACCTCCGGCATGTTTGCCTTTATTCAAGTTGCATCTGAATAGCGCGCTTGTCTTTAGATAAATTTACAGGTGTCTGGATGAAAACTCATTCAGACACCTGTTTTATTATCACCACTCTATATCCCGCTTATTCCCTGTCTCTTCATCGATACAGCAGCCAACTTTTGAATTAACTCGCCATATTCGAGACCATGTATCTCTTTGGCTGCTTCCGGTAAGAAGCTATACGGACCCAGCCCTGGCATGATATTGATTTCAAGCACGTAACAGCCAGTCTGATCCATCCTTAGATCAACCCGGCTGTAATCGTGAGCGCTAAGGGCACGAAATGTCTGCAATGATAAATCGACAATCTCACTGCGGATTTTTTCATCCTCCACGAGTTTCGTTCTCTCTAAATCTTTTTGCGCAGCCTCATAACTGAGAATAGGAGTTTCCACATCCATTGCTGCATAGTCGATTTCTATAGGTGTGTAATAGCAATCATCCCCATCGATGATACCCACACTGAACTCCCTCATCCCATCGCCAGTGATAAACGCCTCGACAATGGCCGCCTGATCGTGTGTATCGAGAATACCCTGTATAGCTTTGTATAGATCAGCATCGTTGTATACAATAGAATCATCGCTTATTCCAATATGCCCGCCTTCACCAATCGGTTTGACGATTAAGGGGTAACCAACTCGTTTTGAGTTGTATTCGATGCTGGAATCGATTCTGTCTGCCACGAAATAACCGGGGGTGGGGATATGGTGAGTAAATAGCACCGCTTTTGTATGTGCTTTGTCCAATCCAATTGCAATCGTCTCAGGAGATGATCCAAGGTGCGGCACATTCCATTCGTCGAGTAACGCAGGGACAAATCCGCTTTTTTTCTTTTCATCTAGATATTCAGCGATGTTAAAGACAAAGATACTCCCGCCGCACTCACGCCTGAGTTTAGCAATCTGTCTATACAAAATATTGGGGCTTTTGGTGTTAACAGAAGTAACTCGCCATTTGTCCTTCAAACTGTTCTCTATCAATTGATAGGTTTCTGGGCTGCGCCAGGGCTTATTTGTATACGATTTTATTAAAACAATATCCATCGTCCCTCATTGTCATCAAGAAATTATTGAGCTAAGAGGTCCCCATCAGTGAATATTTCTCAATCCGTTTTTTTTCTTTATCCAGCCAGGATGTGTAAAAAAATATGAAAAATCAATAAGGTAATTTTATTGAGTGATCCGAGAGGTATTTACCACTCAAAATCATCGACTTCTTTGACCATGCTTTCATCGATTATGATAACATCATTGGCGCGTAGCCCTTTTACGTCTTCTGTAACGAAGAAATTTACCCTTTGCCCCTGATTGAGTGTTTTATAGCCTTCACCTCTAATACCCCTAAAGTGGACAAAAACGTCTCCACCATCATCCCTGGCAATAAACCCATACCCCTTGGATTCATTGAACCACTTCACTGTGCCTGTTTCTCGGGTCGGCATACGAATCCAGACCTCCTTTTAATAATTAAACTTCAATCCAATAAGATTATTTCGTTAATACACCGTTTGTGTGTTTGTCTAACGAACTTTCAATTAACTCCATTACTGTTTTCATGGCCTTGATTTCATATTCCGTTAAATTAACGTTGATGGGGGCACCCATAGGATGCTCCAGGATATCGTTAAATATCGCTAGTGCTGCTTCTTTGAGCTTATATGCATTTTTCCCAATCCCCCATTCTGAAAGAGTCAGCACCTCATCGACTGCCTCAACACCTTCGTTGCTCAATGTAAAACTTAAGGAAGATAATGGTTTTAACTCCGATAAATTTTGAACGATTTCCAAACCAATGCCCAGGGCTTTCTCATTTATTTCTAATTCTTTTGACATTTTTCTACCAACCTTATGTTGCGGTCAGGTAGGGGATCACAATCATTTCTTCTCTTGGTCTCGTGACAGAATAATCCCCCATCGTCATTGAAAGCAAATCTTCAGGACAAACTTGCTCCAACCCCAATTTCTCCATCGTCCTACCAATCTCCCAGTAATCCTTTTGGCGGGCGATACAGGCTAAACGGATGACACTTTCCATTCCCCGTACCCGGATTCCCAATTTCCTCCCAAGTGAGGCCATTGGTACCAGACTCATCGGCACGTCTTCATTGATGTAGCGCTGGTTGATCGTTGGTGGAGCTTTTATGCCTCGATATCCTTCTTGATTATGGATAGCCTCGTGTAGGCTATCACCTACGGCGTCATAAGCCATCCGGAGCCACTCACAAGCCGTGATAGCTTCGATCCCTAAAGCTCTTGCAACCCCTACTCGCTCGCGGTCAATCGCCTCCATCAATCTGGCCACTGTTGGCGTAACCCCGTCAAGATAAAATTGAAATTCCCCGCCGGTCGCCTCAATCCACCCGGCGTTGTGTATGGTAATGGTGGGGTGAAAGATGGCTCCGATATTATTCATACCGGTATGAAGCACCGTCTTGCCATCGATAAATTGCGGATAATAGGGGTTCAAAGCATCCAGCACTTTTGGTGTATTACAAGCTGGTAAGGCTGCCAGAGGTACTGCATCCTTGATCCTGAATATACGTGCTTGAGCAGGGCCGTCTGAGCGTGAAGCGTAAATAAATGTTTGCGTTTCTGCTATAACAGCTCTTGCAACACATCCATACTCATGCAAATTCTTTCTAAACTCATGAGCGCCAAAAGTGCGGCCGGGGTTAAGTACGACCATATGGTCATCATGTAAGTACGGCGCCATTTTTCGCGCCAATTCTGCATGGCCAAAAGCAGGCACAACGATCATAATGAGATTGCTGGCAGACAATGCCTCTTTTATGTTTGATGTTACTGAAACAAGCTTACCAAATCCTTGAATATTCCCTTCCGAACTCGTTAGCGAAATCCCACCTCTTTCGCTGATTGTTAATATATTTCTCCAGGTACGGTTATAGAGCGTTACTTGTGCTCCCATCAAAGCTAAGTGTGCTGCCATTGCTTTTCCCCCATGTCCCGCGCCGATCACAGTGATTTGTTTTTCACTTTTCATCCTCTTCTCCTAGCGGTTAATTGTTTGACTCTGTTTTCTTCACAAATGGCTTTATTTGTTCTTTTATCGATTGCCACACATGCCCCGCGGCAGTCGATCGCGGTTGAAATTTCTCCTCTTCCGTAAGGGTTGCTGCGTAATTGGGGTGCATCCAGAAAGCCATCTCGCACAGCTGCTGAGAGAACAGCAGGGTCAGTTAAAGGATCGGTGGAACCGTTGCCGCCAAGTTGGTGAATAGCATCGATTAATATGCCAGCATCGGTGATTAATTCCCGAACACGCTGCTGTATCTTTTCAGAACAGGTCAGATCCAAATGACTGTACAGTGCGTTTTCAATCGCTTGTTGAGCCATCGTGCATGATTCGATCACTTCCACTGCAGAGGCAGCATGATTGGCTTCCGGATAACCCACCACGTGAACGATGTCCGGCATCAAGGCCATTTGAGTAAATACGCTCGTGGCGAGGTGCGCTCTTGCTTGATTCAAATCGACAGGATAGCTCAATAAACCCGTTCGAGTTTGTTTCCAGATTCGAAAGTCTGGCGTTTCAAGGGCAGATATAAGTTCGATCACAGCAAGCATTTTTGCGATGTCCATTGCTGATGAAGTTCCCGGAGGACTGTTAAACATCATTTGAACGATGTGGTCTTTTACGCCACATGCTTTGGCGTTGTAAGCCGCCAGGTAAGCTGAAACCACGAAAACGACGTCAGGCGCATCCCGCATCCCCCAATGATGCGCTTCATTCGCTTCCACCGAAATCCCCCTTTCGCCATACCACGCCATGAGTTTTTGATGTTCTCGAATCGATCCCTCAAGGTCCCAGGGACCTCGTCCGTCCATTTGGTTGAACCAAAACAATGGAACAGCCGCCCATGCGATGTTGATCGTATCTACGTACATTTCGGCTAATTTTATGAATTCGTCTGTCCCGGAATAAGTGCGCATCAGCGGGTAATTCCCGGTACGAGACGATTCAAACAATGCTCGATAGTCTTCTGGTGTCCGCACAGGAACACCCCCGGCGCCCACTCGTCGTTTTTCTTGCCGTTCAGGGTGGAAGAAATTTTCCTGCGCATCTTGATCGATGCCGAGTGAAATGACGTCTAATGTTTTTGATTCGGCGATTTGCCGGATACCTTTAACTGTCGCCTGAAGTTTCGGTAAGCCAAAATGGTGGCGGAGGATTGGGAGGGGTGATTTCCACCTGATGCGGTCAATGGTATTTTGCGGATAATCCTCTAATCGGTGCGCAGAAATATCTTGCCCTTTTAGGTATGAGATAACTTCTTCAGTTGTCGCGGTACCATCGAAGTGAACGTCGAAAAAGTTGAATTTCCTTATGCGTTGGACGACGGGCGGCGTGCTGGCAAAGGCGAATTTCATGCCTCTTCTACGCAATCCATCTGCTTCTTCGGCAAACTCGGCCACCAAACGCTCACCGTTTTCGGGCGTGAGTCGGTAAGAGACACCAACCAGGTCGGCTTTTTCTTTTTTTGCCACCTCGATGATTTTTTTTATCGGCACAGCGGGGCCCAGGAACACCGTCCGCCACCCAACTTTCTCTGCAAGTCGTAGAAAGTTGGAGACTCCGGCTACATGTACACATTCACCTATGGCACCAGCAACGACAGTTTTCAACTAATATCCTCTTTTTAGAATGAAGGGTTATCTGATTATTGCGGTGCTTCGAAATATGGTTCTCGGCGTTTTATCAATTCAACGATCTTTCCCCGCTCTTTCAAGTCCTTTGTTTGGGCCAGTTTAGTTTTTAATTTCTTCAGCCTGCGTTTCCTTTGTTTCCGGCGTCGGAGTTCCTTTTGCCTCTCTATTGCCATCTTTTAGTTTCCTTTTGTTTTGAACTTGTTTAGGTATGGGGCTAAACGTTTAATCGTTTGTCGGTCTTTTGCGACTTTTACCTCGATCATTTGGGTAAATAAGCGTTTGCTTCGTTTCGATATCCTGCGGCGAAAGTGGCTTTGCCTCCCCTTGGTCCGCATGATCTTCCCACTCCCGGTAAACTTAAACCGCTTCGCTGTCGCTTTATGGGTCTTTAGTTTGTATTTCTTTTTCTTTTTTCCTTTTCCTCGTTTTCTACTCTTCCTATTCTTCTTTGCCATACAAAACCTTTGCTAACCGCTATGACTCTATCGATGATGTGCTTTGACCGAGAGCACTTTCAAGAATTTCCTGGGCATCTTCGAGATCTGTGTCAACAGCAACGGCATACTCATTCGTGAAATGAGTTTTAGCCTTTTCCAGGATATCTTCCTCCCGCATACTCATTTTCCCGCGTGCCCTCCGGCCGTAGAGGTCCCGGATAAGCTTGGCCAATGATTTCAATGAGCATGCTGCAAAAGCTTCGCTGATTTCTCTCTCCCGAACCCGATAGTCCTGTGCCATATTATGGGGTTTCTTTCGAATGATTTTTAAAGACCTGGTAAATAAGTTTTTTGAAGCAACCGGACGTATGTGCTCGACGTTGGAATTGTCAACAGGCAGCCAATAGGTCATGTTTTTTGTTACTACACGGTAATAGTTTTTCTTGACCCCATCGATTGCTCTTTTATCCACACCTTTAATCTGGCCGACGCCGTAATAAGCATGGACGATCCAATCGCCCTTTTGATATCCATCATTTTTTGTCATAGATAATCCTTAATTTCGAGCACAAATAGGTTTATGAATCTTTTTTCTCCAAGTTTCCCTGGCATTCTATACAATATTCAGCAGCAGGTATAACTTTCAATCTATCTAAATTTATATCCCCCCCACATTGAGAACATCGTCCATACATACCGCGCGACAATCGGTCGAAAGCATTCTCAATCTTTTCCCATTGCTGCTCCGCATCTGCGATGATCGCCTCTTTACGTTCCCGCTGCGTAAAAGCCTTTGCTAGGGTTGTCCGATCGGGGTTTGATAGATCCATTTGGAGTAGGTCAAGCTTGTGAGATTCAATTGTATTCAAGAGTTCTTCTCGCTGTTCAGCCAACTTGCCCTTGACCATCTTTATATCTTGCTCGCTAAACTTGTTGTTCCTAACGCCATCCATTTCACTTCATCAAACCTCACGGATCAAAAATTTTTAATAATTCAGGAATTGGGAATTGGTTTCAAATGAAAGTCTTCACTCATCATATCCATGGTTAATACCAATTAAATTGTCTATTTTACGTTTGGTTCGCGTCTTTGCTTCCGATAGCGGTAGGTGATCCGGCCGCGTGTCAGGTCGTAAGGCGAGATTTCAACCTTGACCCGATCCCCTAATAACAAACGAATGTAATATTTTCGCATTTTCCCTGACGGGTAAGCGAGAATTTCATGTTGGTTGTCGAGCATCACCTTGAACTGAGTACCAGGTAGCGCCTCAATGACAGTGCCTTCCGTCTCAATCTTTTCTTCTTTCTTTGACAATTTATGCTCCTTTTTTCATTGGAGAAACTCCATCTACCATTTTTTACGTTTTCTCCTATTTTGATATTCCTTCCGTTTTTGCCTACGGATTGCTTTTTTCTTTGCCAACCTCCGCTGTTCATTTTTCGACACGAACCAACGTCTCTTGCGCACCTCACTCAACTTCCTGCTGCGTGATACAGCTTTCCTGAAGCGTCGTGACAGTTGATGTTGTGACTCCCCTTTTCTTAAAACGACCTTAACCAAAGGTATTCACCTCCTAAAAATTATGTTATTGGGTACAAAAAACACCGATTAGATATCTACCTATATCTAACCGGAACTATACATCAACGACAGGGTATAACAAAAAAGATTTGGTAATTATGAACCAAATCCCAAGAAGCCCCCCGTAAAAATGTAATAAAGGCGCATTCAGAAAGCCTTTACTCTATTTGAACCAACCTCCCCCAATATCGATGAACATTAATTCATCACCTAAGAAAATTATCTAAAGTTGATTTCTCCTATTCTTCTCGGGATACCCTGAAATTAAGATCGGGTTCCGAATTTAGATTTAACATATTATAACATACAATTTTCGGGCTTGTCCTCTTTGGTTGAGAATTAACCCCAAAAAACGATTTTTATGTAAAATTTCCTGAGAAACGTAAAATTAATCTAGTGAGGTGAACACATGAGCTATTTTACGCTTTACATTCTTATGGTTTTCCTTGCCGCCCTGGTATTCGTCGTCTATCGCGCTGTCCAAGCACCTATACGGAAAGGAGAAAAAAAACTACAGGATTTCGCTGAATACAAAAAGCGTCAATCACAGGCAGTGTGGGCAGGGGCAACAGTTGTCACTATTAATAAACCCAAAATGAACCACTATGGAAGGAGGCAACTCAAAGTCGACTTGCGCCTTGAAGTGGAATCTCCCGCCGGGGAAAAATACCAGGTGAGAACCGCCTGGCTGGTGGATGTGGATGTATTGTCCCAAATCCAGCCTGGGGCATCGGTCTCGATCAAGATCGATGCCGAAGATCCCCAAATCATCTTCCCCAATATGCGTGGAGTAGAATACTGGATAGGGGATTGATTTACTCAGGTATTCAAGCAATCGATCTGGGATCGAAAGCTGCAGACGCCCAAATCAAATCCGCCACTACCGTCCAGTCAACTTCCTCGAGCGTCTTGATCTCGACATATCGCATGTATTTTCGATCGCCCGCGTTCATGAGGAGTCTTGCAGGGTCAGGTAGAAAGCTCCCATGGATAAAGACGAGTCGGACCACATCATCCCGCACGTGGATGTGGCAGATTCCGTCTTTTACCGGCCCGCCCCCTTCAATCTTCAAATAATTCAGACCGCCGCGTAGAATCCGTTCGTGTGCGTTCGGTGCGACTTGGAAGACCAGATCCCGGAGTTCCAGGATAATTTCCTGCAGTTCAATGGGGTAGATTCTTAAAAATCGATTTAGCTCTTGAATAGAATATTTCATGGCCTATAAATGAGTGATGCTATTTGCTTTTTCTCATCCCCACCCATTCAATCTCGATATTTTCCATCGTCCCTATACGCTCGGCCAGTTCACCGGTATGCTGCTGGATGTGGCGGATGTTGTAGAACTGGTGCTCTAGTTTACCAAAGGGCAGCCAGCTGAATCCCGACTCGGTCTCCATATCCAATGAATCCACCAGGGGGTTGACCTGTTCCCGGCAAAATTTGAGGTAGGCAAGCACTTCTTCCTTGGAATATGGTTCACTGGTGTCGGGTTCGTGGTGCGGAGGATAGTGCACCCGTCCTAGAAATTGATAATCTTTACGATGGTGTTCCCAGGTTTTGAAATCTTCTTCGGTGGGGTGCAGATATAGGTGGGCATAAAAGACCGCATGGTAAGCAATGTGCCAAAATCTATTCTTGTGCTCTGGGTGATTCCATATATTTTCAGGGCACCTGACGATGGTTTGCTCCAACATGTCGAGTGCAGCATGATATTGGGACTTTACGGATTCCTTGATATTCATGTCGTCCACCTCTACTGATAAATTTCCAGACTACACGAAGGTAATCTCTTCTCTCACCTTGATCCCATGGCGGTTCAATTCATCTACGAAAACTTTTGCCGGGACCATCTTTTCGACACCGCCTGCGCCTTTGGGTGTCTCACCCCGCGCCATCATCTCCGCCACGATAGCCGCGCTCCAACCCGTCCCTCTTTCCATAGCCGTGAAATCGGTGTCTTCGTCGTAATAATCGATCACTTCGACCAACGCCTCGGCATCTTTTCCATCTTTCTCTCCGCTTGCCTTGACACGCACGATGACCAGGTCCTTATCTTCCGGAAAATTCACTTTAGGGAGGAAAAGTGAGTGGAAGACATCACGGGGGACGACCTTGACGTCACCGACCTTGATCGGTTCCAGGCTCCATAAACCCAGGTCGTAGAAAGCCCGCAGTTGGGCGAAATGCCCGGGATATCGCAGCGTGAGGTTTTGCAGCGTCCTAAGTTTACCTTCATAGGTCCACGGCATCGTATCCGTACCGCCACCAGCTACAAAAGCCTCCAGGGTGCCGATGGGTTCCGGGAATTCGACAGTTTCCAATTCAGTCATCTGAGGGACTTCGGTAACCTTACCATCACGTATGAACATCGCTGGCTGGTCATACTCGTTCGTCAGCCCGGCGATGTGGAAGGTCATCAAGTAATCGAATGGGGGGCGGGGGTTCTGCGGAATGCCACCATCCCAGGTATATACATCCACAGCCTTATCCAGCAGTTCGATCGCACGCACCATCAAAGTCGTCCCCATACCCGGCACCTGTCCACAGTTGGGGATGATAGAAATATCGGCCTGGCGGGCACTCTCGTCGAAGGCATGTTGCTTTCTGGCAATGTCGGTGCTGCCCCCCAGATCACAGAAATTGACCCCCGCTGCCAGCGCTATGTTGGTGATTGCCAGGTTCATTGAATAAGGCAGTGCGCTAAGGCAAACGTCAGCGCCTTCCAGTGTCTCCCGAATCGCTGCCAGGTCTATCGCATCTGCTTGAAGGGGTTCTGTAATTTCTCCATCGATTAGCTCATTGACCCGTCGTGCCGCATTTTGCGCCACCCCCATATCGCGGTCTGCCAGGATGATTTTCTTTGCCTCTCCCCATTTCGCCATGTCGTATGCCGCCGCTGTGCCTTGCCGCCCAGCGCCGAGAACAACGTAGTGGTATTTTGGTTCCAACGAATTCCTCCTCCATGATTGCATAGGTTTAGGATGTGATTGAATAGAAGTATACCTCTTTTTACGCTCGTTGCTTTTTTGGATATCTTCCCGTGTGAGCGCTTTCCCAACAAATATGAAAGTCCCTCATGAAGTGATTATTCGGCGCACCTTGGTGTTTTCATGTATAATCCACTCAAATAAATACGATCGACAGTTTTGGTCACTCATTATGGCACTGAAAGGCAATTTAAGAGATTTCACTATCACCCAGTTGCTGAACCTCGTGAATTTGGCCCAAAAAACAGGGGTATTGGTCATTGAGCGGTCCAGCCAAACAGCCAGGCTTACCTTCCTCGAAGGTAAACTGACCTTTGCTCAAATGAGCAATCAGGAAGATGGGCTTGGTTCTATCCTTCATAAAAGGAAGATGATTACACCGGCGCAATACGGAACCATACAAAAACGCGCTACCAATATGAGTGATAAAGAATTAGGCTTATTACTGGTAAATTCTGGCTACCTAACCCAGGAAGATATCATCCTCAGTTTGCAGAACCATTTTATAGAAGTCATCCAGCATCTATATACCTGGGTAGAAGGGCTTTTCCATTTCGTGAGTGGCGAGCAAATTCCAGAAGATAAAATCCCCATCCGGATGAGTCTGGAAAATATCATCATTGAGGGTTCTCGCCGCTTGCGTGAGCGGGAACAGCTCCAAGATGAACTGCCCAATCTCGAACTGGCCTTGAAGTTTACCGATCGCCCCGGCGTGAACCTCGAAAACCTGAATATGAGTGTCGAAGAGTGGCGAGTGGTTTCATATATCAATCCGAAGAACACCATCAGCCAAATTGCCAAAGCCGCAAAAGTGTCTGAAATGGAGATCAGGCGTGTGGTCTATGGGCTTTTACAGGCGGGTTTGGTAGAACTCATTCGCCCGGAGGGCGCGCCTAAAGAGCTTCCTGGTTTAGAAGCTGCTATGGCCGGGCAGAGTAAAGAAGAACAGAAAAATCTGGTTAATCGATTGATCGGACGCATCCGGTCGCTCTAAATTTATTGTCAGGATAAGGTATTATGCAAACAGTTAAAATGGTTGTGACAGGTCCTTTCAACGCTGGGAAAACAGAGTTCATCCAAACCGTCAGCGAGATCGACGTCGTCTCAACCGAACGCAAGATCACCTCTGAAGCTGAACGGATCAAAGAGGCAACCACCGTGGCGATGGATTTCGGGCGTATCACGGTGGACGACGAACTGGTCCTCTACCTTTTCGGAACGCCCGGACAAAAACGCTTTGATTTCATGTGGGAGATTCTCTCTGAAGGCATGCTCGGTTTCATCGTCATGGTGGACAGCACCCGCCCAGAGACCTTCCGCGAAGCGCGCAGCATCCTTGAAACTTTCCGTGCCTATGCCCCCACACCCTATGTCGTTGCAGCCAATAAACAAGATTTAGAGGATGCCTGGGAAATTGAAGATATGCGCATCGCCCTTCGCCTCGATCCGGCCATTCACCTTCTCCCTTGTGTCTCACTTAAAAAGGATTCGGTCAAGGAAGTACTCCTCCAGCTTCTGGCCAACATCCTCGAGGAGATAGGCGGCGGATAGCCGCCAAGATTCCCCTGCCAAGAAGTTATCACTGTGTCGACCCTAACCACTGATCAAGGGATCGTCCATTATCAGGTATTCGGCCGCGGTCGGCCAGTCATTTTATTGCACGGCTGGCTGGGGTCTTGGGGGTTGTGGCAACAAACTATGCGCTATCTGTCAAAGGAATACCGTACCTATGCAATGGATTTTTGGGGTTTTGGTGAATCCGGAAAAAAGCGTGAGACCTACAGCATCGGCGATTTTGTCAGCCTCGTCGACCAGTTCATGGAACAGCTCGGGATTGTCAAAGCCCCAGTGATCGGACACAGTATGGGCGGTACGGTCAGCATGTCCTTTGCCATACAATATCCCCACCGGGTGACGAAAGTGGGGGTGATTGGTTCACCGGTCAAAGGGGACTCGCTGGCAATCTTGTTGAAGCTGGCCGGGTATCCTTTCATCGCAAAAGTAGTTTTTTCTTCCATGTGGGCATTGAAGTTAGGCATCCGCATTGCCGCCCCCATGATTACGAAGGATAGACGCTGGCCTGAAATGATTTCCGCTGACCTTTCCCGCACTACCCTTGAATCCTTTTTACTGAGTATCAAATCCCTGCGCCAGACCGATCTCACCAGCCAGATAAAGGATATCCAGGTGCCCATCTTGGGCATGTTCGGGGCCAAAGATAATATTGTCAGCCCCAGGCAGAAAGACGTTCTCCAGCGTGAGGCACTTCATCCTTCAATCGCTTATTTTGAAAGAGCGGGGCATTTCGTCATGCTGGATGAACCGGATACATTCATGAAAACCTTGAAAGATTTCCTAGATGAGGAAGCTTCCAGTAATTAAGCACGAGTGATTATGATAAAGTCCTATGGATCTTGATTTCATTCCTCTGAAATTCCTCATTCATCAATCAGCAATCTAAAATCTACAATCCCCCTTCTGTGTTTATCTGTGTCCATCTGCAGTTAAATTAAAAAAACACTTTTATTTCGATTTTATCGGTTCTTTGAAATTGTAGATTCCATCCTCGATTCCCCAATTTAAGCCGCAACCGCTGCACGCCAGATAACCATCTCCCCTGTCAGGCAGCGCTGCTTTACATTCCGGGCAGCGGAAAAAGGCATCCCCCGCCGTCCCCGATACCCTCCCCACCGCCCGGGCACGCACGAAGATACTGGGGGAAAATTGGAACAGGCTTCCAGTCGACTGGAAGAGTGCATCCAGTCCAACCAGCAGTTTCAACGGCACCAGTCGCTTAAGGAATCTCAACCTGAAATATGAGACCGCTAACCGCCGTTGGATTTGGAAATCTAAACTTTCCAACGTCTGCTGCACCGCTTTAGGGTGGAAATCGAAGTTCAGTTCGATGAACTCCACCGGCTCATGGCTGAAGGGACTCCACGACTGGCGGCAGAAGAGATAGCGAAAAATCGCCTTGAGGTGCTGCTTGTTGGCAAATTCGAGGATGAAGATGGCATCTTGTTGGAGCACCGCACGGATTTGAGCCAATGCCCGGGGGGCATCTTCCATGTGATGCAAAACCCGGATCATCGTGGCAGCATCGAATAGTCCCGGCATGAAGGGCAGGCGGTACACGTCCGCGGCCACGTAAATATATCGTTCTCCTCTTCCCAGGCCTGCCTGCGCCTGCTGGAGTTGGGTGAGAGAATAATCCATCAGCACCACCCGCTCGAAACCCTGGTAGCGCGGCGTGTTGCGTCCTGCACCGGCGCCTACTTCCAGCATCAACTTCCCGCTAGGTGGTAAAAGGCGTTTCAGCGCTATTGCTTCGACCTGATCTTCATAGGCGCGGCCGCCCTGCTCCCAGAAACGAGTCTGGTAATCCGATCCCTCGTAATCGCAAACCCGCGGTTCCTTGTCGGGTTCAGTCGGCATGATCTTGGATGATTTCCCTCTTGATGAGGGCGCGGTCATTGTTGTATCCCCGGCCTACTCCCCGATACTCGAACCCGAGTTCCTTCATCTTCTTTGGGTCGTATATGTTCCGTCCATCGATGACCACCGGCCGTTTCATCTTCGCCTTGATCTTCTCTAGATCGAGATTGATGAATTCGTTCCACTCTGTATTGACCACAATGGCGTCGCAGCCTTCGGCGAGTTTGTAGGCGTTTTCCATCATCTCGATCTTCGGCATGAGTGGCCGGGCGACTTCTATCGCCACCGGGTCATAGGCTTTTACCGATGCCCCTTTTTCGATAAGCCGTTGGGCAATTTCGATAGAGGGCGCTTCGCGCATGTCGTCTGTATTCGGTTTGAATGCCAGGCCCAATAAGCCTACCTGCAATCCCTTTAAATCGCCGACTACATCAACCAGGTGATTGATGGCCCTTTCACGCCGTTCAGCGTTGGTTTCCATGACGGCGTTCAATATCTTCGGCTTGATTGCCATCTCCTCGGCCATGAAGGCCAGGGCCTTGATATCCTTTGGGAAACAAGAGCCGCCGTAGCCAAGCCCGGCGTTCAACATTTGCGGTCCGATGCGCTCATCGAAACCCATCCCGGCGGCAACTTCCTTCACGTCCGCCCCCAGGGATTCACAGATGTTGGCGATCTCGTTGATGAATGAGATCTTCGTTGCCAGGAAAGCGTTGGAAGCGTACTTGATCATTTCGGCCGTGCGCAGGTCGGTGATAACGATTGGCGAACGCAGGGGCAGGTGGAGTTGGGCGACCTTGTCTGCTGCCTTCTCATCCAGCGATCCTAGAACTGTACGGTGGGGATTCATGAAATCGGCGATAGCCGAGCCTTCCCGCAGGAATTCAGGACACGAGACCACCGAAAAATCGATCGGGCTGGGTTGGTGTTTTTTGATGATATCCGCCACCCAGTCTCCCGTCCCTACCGGCACGGTCGATTTGTTGATGACGATAAGGGGACCCGACATGTTCTTGGCGATATCCTGTGAAGCCGCTGCCACGTATTTGAGGTCTGCCTCTCCATCCACGCCCGAAGGCGTTGCCACACAGATGAAAACGAATTCGGTTTTCTTGAGGGCGTCTTTATAAGACGTTGTAAATGAGATTCGGCCTGCTTCTATATTCCGCTGCACCAGTTCTTTTAATCCTGGTTCGTAGATGGGCATTTCGCCGCGCTTCAATCCCCTGATTCGATCTTCGTTGATGTCCAAAGCGACTACGTCATTGCCCAGGTCGCTGAAGCATGCCGCCGTCACCAATCCAACGTACCCCACGCCGATTACGCTGATCTGTCTCATTTGCCTTGTTCCTTTGCGTTATCCTCTTGCGTATTTATGAGCTTAGTCAAATTTTAGCGGGGCAATGATAACATGAGAACCCCCTTCCAAACGAGTCTTTCCAGCAAGTGTGTCCTCCTTTATTATCACTTTTCGTTATTTTTTTGGAGATTTCTTATCAATTTTTCCGAATTCACCATAGGCAAAATGTACCGCTCGAATAGGGACAAAAGTCCCTTGTTATCTCTATTCCGGTCTCTACAATATAAGAGAATTCCTATCTGAATACCCTTTAAGAGGATTTAAGTATGCAAATCACACGTCAGGCGGATTATGCCGTCCGGGCAATCATGTATCTGGCCCAAATTGGGTCGGAGAAAAAAGCAGCCACCAGCCAGATCGCCGAAGAACAAGACATCCCCCTGTCTTTTCTTGCCAAGATCATTGCACAGCTCTCGGTTGCGGGATTGCTCCAGACCATGCGAGGAGCCCGCGGTGGCGTTGCCCTTGCACGCAATCCAGACGATATCTCCTTGCTGGAAGTCGTTGAAGCGATTGATGGTCCCATCAAGTTAAATATATGTGTCAATGGCAGTTACGAATGTCAGATAAAGGACTGCCCATTGCGGGGTGTATGGATTGATGCCCAGGAAGACTTGGTGGACCGATTGAAATCAACGACTTTCGGACAATACATCAACGGAAAATAGTTTTTTTATCCTTTTGGAGATGATATGGCTGGTTTCGGGAGCGAACTCTCGCCAGCCATTTATCTTATCCTTTTTCTAGTGGGTGTCCGGTTGAATTTCGAACTTGAATCAATTCTCCCCTCTCCTGTTCTCCCCCAGTTTGTGGCATAATGTAGGCGAGGGGATTTTTATATCTACTTGACGAATTGAGGAGGCAATATGTCTGCTCCACGTACTGTTCGCGCCCCACGGGGTACACAATTGACCTGTAAGTCCTGGCTCACAGAAGCGCCTTACCGCATGATTCAACACAACCTCGATCCTGAGGTCGCTGAGATACCCGAAGAACTCGTCGTCTATGGCGGGCGCGGCCAGGCTGCCCGAAACTGGGAGTGTTTCGACGCTATCCTCGAAACACTCAAAGAACTGGAGTCGGATGAGACCCTCCTGGTGCAGTCCGGGAAGCCGGTTGCCGTGTTCAAGACCCACAGCGATGCTCCCCGTGTGCTGATTGCCAATTCCAACCTCGTCCCCCATTGGGCCACCCAGGAGCATTTCGACGAGTTGTATGCCAAGGGCTTGATCATGTATGGGCAGATGACGGCCGGCTCCTGGATCTACATCGGCACCCAGGGCATCCTCCAGGGTACCTATGAAACCTTGGGCTCCCTCGCCCACCAGAAAGGCTGGCCTTCATTGAAAGGCAAGTTCACCCTCACGGCAGGATTGGGGGGGATGGGCGGCGCCCAACCGCTCGCTATCAGCATGAATGAGGGCGTCGGTTTGATTGTAGAAGTCGACCCGGCCCGGGCGCAGCGTCGGCTCGAGGTCGGCTACGTGGATGAGGTCGTGGACACCCTGGAAGAGGCCATGACCCTTGTGGAAAAAGCCCAGTCCGGCGAGGAGCCAAAATCCATCGGGATGATTGGTAATGCCGCTGATGTCTACGATGAACTCGTCGTGCGCGGCGTCACTCCAGACGTCGTCACCGACCAGACTCCTGCGCATGATTTTCTTTCCTACATCCCCTCAGGCTTGAGCATGGAAGAAGCCGACAAACTCCGGGAGAAAGACCCGGGGGAATATAGGAAACGCGCGGTCGACTCCATGGTGAAGCACGTCGAAGCCATGTTGGCTTTCCAGCAGCGCGGCGCCGAGGTTTTCGATTACGGCAACAACCTCCGCCAGCGCGCCTTCGACGGCGGAGTGAAGAATGCCTTTGACTTCCCCGGCTTCGTCCCCGCGTACATCCGCCCCCTCTTCTGCGAAGGGAAAGGTCCCTTCCGCTGGGTGGCGCTCTCCGGTGACCCCGAAGACATTTACCGGACGGACGAGGCCATCATGGAACTCTTCCCCGAAAACGACCACCTCCACCGCTGGTTGAAGATGGCCAGGGAAAGGGTTCCTTTCCAGGGGCTGCCTTCACGCATCTGTTGGCTGGGCTACGGGGAGCGCGTCGATGCAGGTCTGACTTTCAATAATATGGTCGGGGAGGGTGTGCTCAGGGCGCCCATCGTCATTGGGCGCGACCACCTCGACTCGGGTTCTGTCGCCTCCCCCAACCGGGAGACCGAGGGCATGCTCGATGGCTCGGATGCCATCAGCGATTGGCCCATCCTCAATGCCTTGCTCAACGCTGTCGGCGGGGCCACCTGGGTGTCTTTCCATCACGGCGGGGGTGTGGGGATTGGCTACAGCCAGCACGCCGGGCAGGTCATCGTCGCCGATGGGACGGCTGAGGCCGCCCAACGCCTGGAACGTGTCCTCACCACCGATCCAGGTCTGGGTATCGTCCGCCACGCCGATGCTGGCTACCAGCAGGCCGTCGATGCCGCCAAACGCCACAAGCTCAAGATGCCGATGTTGAAAGATTAAGCAGAACTATGTCCACAAAGTTTAAATCCGCCGTCCACCTCTTCCTCATCCAAAACAATAAGATCCTCCTCCTGCGGCGCTACAACACCGGCTATGAAGACGGCAATTACAGCATCGTTGCCGGGCACCTCGATGGGGGCGAGAAGATTGTCGCCGCTGCCGTCCGCGAGGCTAAAGAAGAGGTCGGGATCGATATCCGGGAAAAGGACGTTGAGATCGTCCAGATGATGCACCGCATCTCGGACGACGAACGCATCGATTTCTTCGTAACGGTATCTGCCTGGGGTGGGGAGATTGCCAACAAAGAGCCGCATAAATGCGATGACCTCTCCTGGTTCCCCCTCGACCG
This sequence comes from Anaerolineales bacterium, assembly GCA_050115475.1. GTDB lineage: Bacteria > Chloroflexota > Anaerolineae > Anaerolineales > UBA11579 > JASFQL01. The sequence goes on along the minus strand of JASFQL010000001.1, from coordinate 36,392 downwards.
GCTTCCCGAAAACACCATCCCCTATGTGCGCCAGGCCGTCCAGAATTATCTTCAAGGCATCCCCTTCACCAGCTTCGGCTGGGAAGACACACATCCATGAAATACTGGCACGTCATCTGGGATTGGAACGGCACCCTACTCGATGACGCCTGGTTGTTTATCGAGGTGCTGAAAGGTATGCTCGCAGACCGCAACCTTCCCCCTGTATCCGCCGAACACTACGCGCAAATCTTCGGTTTCCCTGTAAAAGATTATTTTCAGAAGGCGGGTTTTGATTTCAAACGGGAGCCGTTCACGAAAATAAACGACGAGTTCTTCGGCGAATATGAACGCCGGAAGCTGGAATGCCGGCTCAGAGAAGGAGCGGTTGAAATCCTCTCGGAAATCATCGGTAGAGGGATCACTCAGTCGATCCTTTCAGCCAGCCCCCAAATCTATTTGGATGAAGTGGTGAAGTTCTTTGATCTTGAAGGCTTCTTCATCGCCCGCCACGGATTGGAGGACAACGTGGCTTTCGGAAAAGTAGATGTCGGCTTGCAGTGGCTGTCTGAATTGGGGCTTCCCCCCAACCAGATTCTCATGGTCGGGGACACCATTCACGACCACGAGGTCGCCGGGACTTTGGGCGTGGACTGCATCCTGATTCCCGGCGGACACCAGGACAGGAGGCGGCTGGAAGCGACCGGAGTGCCAGTCATCGATTCGCTCGCTGAACTTGATTTTTAGAGGAGGTTCCCTGTGAACAAGAAATTTTGTCTCGGGCAAATCGCCGGATTATGGGTCTATGTCAGGATGAACGTCTTCCTTGGGATGCTGGTTCTCTGGTGGGTATTCTCTGGGCTGGTTTATTTTATACTCAAACTACCGCCGATCGCCTCCCTGGCAATGGGATTGGCGGGCGTATTCCTTCATTATACCTTTGAGTTCTGGCACCAATACTGCCATGCCTGGGTCGCACGGCGTACAGGCTATCCCATGGATGGCGTGCTTTACACGATAGTGTTCGCGATATCTCTCTACCCCAGGGATGAGCCGGAGCTTCCCGCCGAAGTCCACATCCAAAGGGCATTGGGTGGTCCGCTGGGCAGTCTGGCCTTGGGGCTGTTCGGTGGGATCCTCACATGGGCGCTGTACCCCTTTGATGGCCTTCTCTCCTGGTTCGCCTGGTTCGTTTTCCTCGAAAACCTTTTCGTTTTCTGTTTAGCGGCCTTACTCCCCCTCGGCTTCACCGACGGCAGCACCCTCCTCCAGTGGTGGAAGCACAGAAAGCCTAAATCCTGATTATCTCCTCTAGATTTCCGGTCACAGCCAGCCCAGGACGACTCCAAAAACGATGATGGCGACGATATCTACCCCGTAGATGATCCCAACGGTGGTGACTTTTTTCTTCATACTCTCCATGTCGTGTACCCAGAAAGAGACCAGGAAGAAATACAGGTAGCCAATCAGGAAGATCAACCACGGCACGCTGGCGTTCCACCAGGGGTAGTCCCACGTCAGGGCGCCGACGGCGTTCAACAGCACCTCGACGAACACACAGAAGGCTGCTCCAACCACCGCGAAGAGGATCCGGTTGGGGATGCCCAAGACCTTGAGTTTCTTATCTTCCGGGAGCATCTTCCCGAAGGTGATCCCGGCGATGGCGAACATAAAGGTTATCTCGATGTTGAGGCCGATGAGGATAAGGAAAGCCGTCTTCCCTGGCGCGCCCCACACCGGGGCGTAGTCGGTGAAGTGGAATACCAGGGAATTCCATATCTCGTTGAACCAGTCTAATCCCCAGAAGGTCAACCCGGCGAACACCAGGTGCCAGTTCTTCCTCTCTACCTCGACGGCGTACACATAAACGACAAAAGCGAACAAAGGGATCACGTACCACTGGAACTGTCCCCCGTCTCGCAAGATACTGACTGCTTGTTGGGCAGAATCGGTTGGCATATTTTCCTCCTTGTGGAAAATGAGTTGAATTAATTTTAGCGCAAATTGTGGATAATGGCTTCTGGGAAAGGGGTGTTTTGATTTCATTCCCTCCTATTTACTTATGCAGTACCTTTCCCTACTAATAAGGAAAGCCAGGGGGGCACCTAATATGATCACTCTCCCTTATGTCGGCTTGGCCTGGTACAGCCCTTTTTCCTGGATGATTTGGCAAACTACTTCTGGAAGGTAATAGCAGTATGGGCGTCCTTCAGCTACCCTGCGTCTGATCTGCCGGGAAGCGATTTCCAGCAAAGGCGCATTCATGAACTCGATCTTCTTGCTGATCCCGGGAATACTTTCCTCCAAGGCATTCAGGTCGATCTTATCTTTCGGGCGGCGCATCACCCCGAGATAATCGCAGGCCGCCACGAACTCATCTGGTTTATACCAATCGACGGTCAGGTCTCGCAGGGAATCCCCCCCCATGAGATAGATGAGTGTATCCTCAGGGTACTTGTCTCTAAGCAGTCGAACCGTGTCCAGCGAGTAGTGGGGACCTGGCCGGTCGATCTCAACCCGGGAGAGTTCGAAAGCAGGGTTATCTGCGATGGCGGCATCGAGCATCGCCAGGCGGTCTTCTAGCGGAGAAATAGTGCGGTCGAGTTTATGGGGTGGAATAGGGGTGAGGACAAAAAGGAGTTTATCTAACTTCAGTTGATATCGTGCTTCTGCCGCTAAGATGAGATGTCCAAGATGGGGCGGGTCGAAGGTTCCGCCAAAGATGCCGATTCGCATAGGTATTAATCCTCCCACTCCAATTCAAATTCTCCGATGAAAACGGTATCCCCATTCCGGACGCCCGCCTCCCGCAGCGATTCATCGATTCCCAACGCTTCCAATATCCGCTGGAAGCGCCGTACCGATTGGTCGTACTCCCAATAAGTCATCGCAGCTGCCCGTTCTATTGCCTCACCGGACACGCGCCATCCTTCTGGGACCTTGTCCACCTGGTATGCATTTGGGGCGCTGTCTGGGCGGTAGACCGGTAATTCTGCCGCCTTTGTGGGTTCTGGTGTATTGGAAAGTAATTCGGCCGCCTGGTAAAGCATTTGCCGCACGTTTGTGCCTGCCACGGCAGAGATGAGCAGGGGTTTGATTTTGTGGCCTTTCAACTGTGCTTCGATTTCCGGCCAGCGCGCCTGCACGTCGGGCAGATCCGATTTATTCACCCCCACTACCTGCGGTTTCTTCCCCAGGTCTTCGTCGAACAAAGACAGCTCCGTGTTGATCTGCGCCATATCTGCCACAGGGTCTTCGCTCCCCCCATCCAGCAAATGGATGAGCACCCGCGTGCGTTGGATGTGGCGCAGGAAATCGTGTCCCAAACCCACCCCCATGTGGGCACCCTCGATCAATCCGGGGATATCGGCCAGCACCAGGGTTGTATATTCGTCCAGGTTGGCGACGCCCAGGTTGGGATGTATCGTCGTAAAAGGATAATCGGCGATTTTCGGCTTGGCATTCGTCACCGCCGACAGGAAAGTGGATTTTCCCGCATTCGGCATACCGACGATTCCAATGTCGGCGATCAACTTCAATTCCAGGCGCAGGTTGTGCGCCTGACCCGGCTCGCCCTTTTCCGCCACTCGCGGGGCTTTATTGCGGGATGTGGCAAAACGAGCATTTCCCCTCCCCCCACGCCCCCCCCCACAGACCAGCAGCCGCTGTCCATCTTCCACCAAATCACCTACCACCTCGCCGCTTTCGTCGTTGTAGACCACCGTACCAGGCGGCACCTTGATTTCCAGGTCTTTGCCCGAACGGCCGGTCTTGTTGTTCCCCCCGCCTTTGCTTCCGTTGGGGGCTTGGAAGCGTTTATTGCGTTGAAAGGCGTATAAGGTGTTCAAGTGAGGGGAGACCACCAGAACGACATCCCCGCCCTTGCCGCCGTCGCCGCCGTCCGGTCCCCCACGTGGCACGTATTTCTCACGCCTGAAATGAACGACTCCATCCCCACCTTTCCCGGAGAGCACCGTGATTTTCGCCTCATCGATAAACATACTTGTCGCCCATACTTTTACTTTCGTTCCCTGGTCTGATGGACGCAATTGAGAAAACGGCTGCGCCTCAGTTTTTCCAGAATAACAAAAACGATTATATCATCCATGAAATCGCTAGGAGTTCTTTGTTTGTACTCCACTTGTGCTGAGATTGTGAATGGTTTGCGCTATCCGGTAATCTATGGTAAAGTCATTTGAATGGTTTTTCTCAATCCCGGAGAGTCTGAAAGATGAAATCAAAAATGATTCCTGACATTGTCATTGGCCGCCTGCCTATCTATTTGAGATCCCTGCGCCGCATGCAGCAAAGTGGTCGCCAGATTACCTCCTCACAAGAGTTGGGCGAACGCCTGGGGATTTCTGCTGCCCAAATACGGAAAGACCTCTCACAGTTCGGCGAATTTGGGAAACAAGGGACAGGCTATAATATCGCATACCTCGCTGACCAGTTGGAAGCTATCCTCAAACTAGACCGTGTATGGGATGTCGTCGTTGTGGGAGCTGGTGGTGTGGGACAAGCCCTGGCGAGATACGATGGTTTTCATCACCGCGGTTTCCAAATCACCATGATTTTCGATAATGATCCTGTCAAAGTAGGCCAGCCGATTGGCGAATTGGTCGTGAAAGATATTGCCGAAATGAAAGAAGCCATTCAATTGGCGGGTATAAAAGTTGCCATGATTACCGTTCCTGCCGAACACGCCGCTGAGGTCGCCAAACAGTTGGTAGAAGCCGGGATCAAAGCGATCCTGAACTACGCCCCCGTAAACCTGAGTGTTCCCCTGGATGTGAAAGTCCAACACATCGATCCCGCCGTCCACCTCCAGCGCATGACCTATTACTTGGATTGAGGTGAAAACCCCCATTTATCCTCCCACCGGATCTAACGAGTTTTAACTACTCATCAGGTTCTGTGAATTAGCCTCATTTTATTTTATCGTCCTAAGTGCAGCGAAGAATCTGGCTAGCATAGTATGAATTCAAATCTTGATTAGCTGAAGATAAGTCATCCCTAATCAGTCGTTTTCCCTCCCCCATTCTTCACACTTTCTTCACACTTTCTCTATCACTTCTTTACCACCCACAATTACCCTGGTAGTGTTTGCAGTGCGTCTTTACGTCGATTCACGCGCAGATGGCTTGAATTGATATACAGGGTATTTTTATTTCATCGCGTATCGAAAGGTGCAAAGACTATGACAATACTACGGAAACTTATCAAACAAAAAGACAAACGCATCATCTGGATCGCATCCATCTGCGTGGTTGTAGTAGCCCTGGGGGGAAGTCTCTACTACTTTTTGAAAGTTCGTCCGGCCCAAACTCCCGTTGAAGCGGCTCAATCGTCCCCCCAGACAGCCACGGTACGCAGGGGTGACCTGGAGCTTCTCTCCACCGGCTCCGGCGAATTGATTTCTGCAGCACAGGTAGAGGTGGGCTTTTCCTCAGGTGGTGTCATTGAAGAAATTCTCGTTTCTGTAGGTGACGTCGTAGAAGAAGGCCAGTTGCTTGCTGTCCTCGATGATACCGCTGCCCTAAACGAGTGGGTTCAAGCCCAAAGGACCTATGCCGATATGACCTCCCCGGCTGCTGTTGCAGCAGCGAAAGAAGCCCTGGCTGTGGCCAAACAAGCCCATTCCAGCGCCCGTTACACCTTGGAATACATGATTAGCCCCACAGTCGTCTCCTGGGAAAGGCAGTTGGTCAATGCCCAGGAGGATCTAAAGGAAGCCCAATCTGCTTATGAGGATGATCCCTCCGATGAGAACGAGCAGGCTGTCAAGGATGCCGAATCCGCCGTTGCCGTCGCCGAAAAGGGGATCGATTCGGCCTGGTATTACTACGAAAACGAATACATCTACACCACCTTTGAAATTGTCACTGTAACCAACAACCAGACCAAAAAGAAAACCCAGTATGTCAATAAACCCTCAGATGTCCAGATTCAGAAAGCTCGCGCCGAGTACGAGTTGACCCGAGAAGAGATGCATGAAGCTGAGGAGTATTTAAAAGCCTTGAACAAAGGCGTTATCCCTGCAGACGCTACCGGGGACAGCATCATCCAACTCGAGCAGGCGCAGATGAGCCTGGAAAGCGCTAATCAAACCCTGGAAGAGACCAAGCTATACTCGCCCATTTCGGGGACGATCCTCTCCCTGGACGCCATCGTCGGAGAGACGGTCAGTTCGAGCGCCATCATGACGATTGCAGACTTGACCAACCTCCAGTTGAATATCTACCTGGACTCTTCGGACTGGAACAGGATCGCCGCAGGATACGAGGTAGAGGTAGTCTTCGATGCCTTACCCACAGAGGTTTATACTGGCACCCTGATACAAATCGACTCTTTTCTTACGCAAGATATCGGCGCCACCGTCTTGGGCGGTCTTGTCCAGTTGGATCAGGAATCGATTCAGGCTTTAGGGGCATTCCCCCTGGGGATGACTGCCAGAATCGATGTGATAGGTGGGCGCGCCGAAAACGCCGTTTTGGTACCGGTCGAAGCCCTTCACCAGATTTCTGAAGATCAATACAACGTCTTTGTGATGGAAAATGGTGAACTAAAGGTCAGAATGGTTGAAATCGGGATCATGGACTTGTTCTACGCCGAGGTACTCTCCGGCCTCCAATCCGGCGAGGTGGTCACCACCGGCATCGTGGAGACCGAATAATGGCTCACCGTACGATTATTGAAGCCGTAGATATCCACAAGGTCTACGGCATGGGCGACGTCAGCGTCGCCGCCCTCGATGGAGTCAGTCTCCAGATCAATGAAGGCGAATTCGTCGGCATAATGGGGCCCTCCGGCTCGGGCAAGAGCACTTTGCTTCACATCCTGGGCTGCCTCTCCAAACCGACCAGCGGTCACTATATTTTAGATGGCGAAGATGTGAGTGATCTCGATAAAGTCGAACTGGCCGTGATTCGTAACAAAAAGATTGGCTTCATCTTTCAAGCCTACAACCTGCTTGCCCGCACCACCTCCATCCGCAACGTTATCCTCCCCCTGTTGTACGACCGTGAGAAAGAGTGGAGCATTGAAGAAATGGAAGATAAAGCCCACCAATTACTGGAAACGGTTGGATTATCGGACCGGGTCTACCACCAACCCCAGGAGTTGTCTGGGGGTGAACAGCAGCGTGTCGCCGTTGCCCGGGCATTGATCAACGACCCGCTGCTCATCATCGCCGATGAACCCACCGGGAACCTCGACACCAAATCCGGCAAGGAGATTATGGATATCATCCACAAACTCCACGACCAGGGCGCTACAATTGTCGTCGTCACCCACGATTCCAAGATTGCTGCCCACACCGAACGTACCATCCACTTATTGGATGGGTCGATTGAAAATATCTTCGTCAATGGGAAACGCAAAAAAACAAAAAGAGGGAAAAAATGAAACCCCTTGAAATCATCCGCATCGCCTGGGAAGCCATCGGCAAGAACAAAGTCCGTTCCCTCCTCACTATGCTGGGGATCATCATAGGCGTGTCCGCCGTCATCATTATGGTATCCATTTCTGCCGGTACAGAAAAAACCATCGAAGAGCAGATAACCAGCCTGGGTTCCAACCTGATCTTTGTGACCTCCAGCTTTTCCCGCAGCATGGCGAGTAGAGGTATTATGAGCTTGGGCTCAATGGGTGGTCTCGTATACGATGATGCCTTCGCTATCGCTGAATTGAGTAACGTCCAAGGGGTTGTCGTCGAGCAAAATTCATCCCAGGATGTTCGCGCCGGGGACGCCACCATCGAGTCTGTCACTGTCTTGGGCACCACAGCTGATTTTCCCTCCGTCAGGGATTTCGACGTGGGTGAAGGGCGCTACTTTACCGATTCGGATGTCGAACGGACCCAGCGCGTGGCTGTGTTGGGCTACGCGCTCGCCCAGGAACTCTTCGGGGACTCAGACCCCATCGGTGAAGATGTGATTGTAGGCACCACCCGGCTGATCGTAATCGGCGTCATGGCGGAGAAAGGCCTGGTCGGCGACGTGGATTATGACTCACGCATATATATCCCCATCACGATCGTCTTCACCAAACTCACCGATTCCCGTTTTGCTGCCTTTATGGGGGACCGCGTCCGCATGATTTACGTTGAATTAGAAAACTCGAAATTGATGGATGATACTATCCTCCAGATTGAGCTGCTGCTTGCCAAGCGTCACGAAGTCTCTTTGGAAGAAGCGGATTTCTCCGTCACCACCCAACAAGACATCATCGGCACACAGGAAGCCACCACAGAAGCCTTCCGTTCTCTACTGTCTTGGGTGGCGGGTGTCTCGCTGGTCGTCGGCGGCATCGGCATTATGAACATCATGCTCGTGAGCGTCACAGAGCGAACCCGAGAGATCGGCATCCGCCAATCGGTCGGTGCCACGCCCAACGACATCCGCTACCAGTTTCTCACCGAAGCGGTAATGCTGAGTCTTATCGGCGGCTTTCTCGGTATGGCTGCCGGGGCCGGGGGTGCCTGGCTGTTTGGGGCACTCAGCGGGATGCGCACGGTCATCGTCCCCACGTCGATATTCCTTGCCTTTACCTCTGCAGCGATAGTTGGCGCTTTCTTCGGCTTTTACCCCGCCAACAAAGCTGCCGAACTGGACCCAATCGAGGCCTTGAGTTACGAATAACCGGAGGATGAGCAGACAAGTAGTCAGTCGTTATATAGGTGCTGGTAATTTTTACGTTTAGCCTTATAAAACCAGGTGGTTTCCATTAACTATCTGACGATTTATTATAAAACGAGATGGATGACCAGAGTTTAATAATTATCATACCCAAAAACAACCCTAACTTCTTTCTCCCCTTCATGGTTGGTCAAACGGCACTTTTTCTTCTAGGTGCCCTACACGCTAATTTAAATCTCTACCGATTCCGCAAGGAGCCAAATCACAACCAACGATAGAGCGATTTCGAATCACGCAAGCCATAACGCCTCTCCCACTAACTCTTTGTGACGCGAACATTCAGGGTTCAAAGGGGATGAAATCCCCTTTGCGGGGGTGGTGGGGGCGAGTGTCCCCACTGAAAGAGTCAAACATCAGAGCCTCATCCAAAATCACTTCAGCCCTCAGCAATGAGATAGGATAAATTGATTGATTCTTAAAACAATCGTCTCGCCGGCCATTCCTAGAAAGGGGAACAGGATTTAAAATCCCCGAATTTACTGAAATATAAAAAGTGTCAGGTGGTTGGATGTTTACAGAAAACCAAGATGATTGAGTATTAGACTCTATGGTGGCTGTTTTCGCCTGGGCTGCAAACCAAAACACTCATCGCCCGCCAGACAGCCTTTCAGCGGGCTGGCTTCCAAAGCCATCACCCGGCTGTTGGCGAAGTAGGCGAAGTCGAAGTTCGTCATCTCCCCCGCCTTCTTGCCGGGGATTGGCATCAGCCTGGCCGTGAGGGGTTTGTCCAGCCGCATGGCCAGCGCTGCCAGGTCCAGCAGTAGTGCGCTGATTTCTTCGACAGATATGTCCCCAGGCAGCGGGATCGTGTCCAATCCCGTGCCGCATACCGCTGCATAGCTCAGCAGGTCTTTGACCGATAGGACTTCTTCAGCCGCCCGTGCCGCCAGGGTGGCATCTTCCAGTTGGGGGAGCAGCAGTCCACTGAACCCCACCCGCTCGAAATCCGCCCGGTCTATGGCATCCGCCAGGATGGCTGCCGCGGCCAGCGAACCGTGCGCCCCCACCGCAGGCACGCCCATCCGCTCGATAGCTGTCCCCAGGGAGTTCGCTTCCTCCGGGTAGGGGGCCAGAGAGAAATCGATCCCCCCAAAGGGAATCCCAAATTCCTTGGATAATTCCCCCGCAACATTCTGTAGTTTCTTTCCGTGTTCCTCGATCGAGGCAATCAACTCCTCGACCCCCTCGTTCAATCCCTTCGCCTGGGTGAAAGCCTCCACAGCCAGGCTGGCAGCTTCCGTGGCGATGGCGAATGCCGGTTCTTCTCCCTGATGGTAGGCTGCCGGGAAGAACGGTGACTCCGGTCCAACGTTCGCCAGGGCGGTGAAATACAGGTTAGCGAACCCGTTGGGGTCCTGCGGCGTGATCCGCTGGATGATTTCCGCGCAGGCCCGTACAGCGGGGAGCGATATCCCCTGTTCTCGTGTCGCCATCTCTGCACAGCAGAACAGGGTATCCGTGGCGGAAATGAGGTCTGGGATAAGGGTGTAGCTCTCCGGCTGGTCGATCAGCGCCGGACCTACAGCGGTGTAGGCGAACCCCTGCGCTGTGGCTGCCTTTTCCAGGTTTACGGCTGCTTCCACCACCTCGTCATCCTTCAAACCCCTGAAGAGTATCGGGAAGGGGATCGTCGCCAGGCGCGTCGTCTGCACCTCGTATCCTGCATCCTCGTAAGCCGCCTGTGCCTTTTGCCTGAACGCCCCCGCCTGGTCGAGTTTGTCCTCATTCAACGGCCATTCTGGATCGATAAAAAATGTAATTGAACGGATTTTCATAGCTATCTCCTCGTGGAGAATGCCTACGGCATTCTCCTGAACATTGACCAGCAAGCTGGTCAATGTCGCTGCCTAACCACCTCGAACAACACCACCGACCCCGCCACCCCCGCGTTGAGCGATTCCCCCCCGCCGGGCATAGGGATGTGGATGAATCCATCGGCCTTCTTGGTCAAGGGCGGTCTGGCGCCCTCCGCTTCCCCCCCCACCACGATAGCCACTGGCTGGGTCAAATCTTCCTCTGTATAGACGCTGCCTTCTCCCGCCGCCGTCACCAGCACCCTGAGGTCGTGCCGCTCGCATTGGGATAGCATATCCTCGTAATTCAAGCTGTGGATGGGCAGCCTGAAATGTGCCCCCATCGCCCCCCGCACCACTTTTGGCGAGAACGCATCCACACTCTCCTCCCCCAGGAAAACCACCTGTACCCCCGCCGCTGCCGCGCTCCGCAGGAGTGTTCCCAGGTTTCCGGGGTCCCGCACCACGTCCGCGATGAGGGCAAAATCCACATGGTCCGGAACGGGGAGGGGCTTCATCGGCATCACCAGAAGCAGCCCTTGTGAACTTTGCGTGTCGCCGGCAGCCTTCATCACATGGGGAGCTACCTCTTCCACCGGAACATTTAGCGTTCTTAATTGTGCCAAGACTACTTGACCCCGTTCGTTCAAGTCTTTAGTGTAAAACGCCTCGATAGGCAGCCAGCCTGACTGCAGGGCTTCTTCCCCCAGCCGCACACCTTCTACCACGAAAGCCCCCACCTCACGGCGTGTCTTGGCCTTGGCTTGCAGCGCCCGCACCTCTTTGATCCTGGCATTCTTGGTAGAGGTGATCATTGACCCTGGTGGAAGGCTTCCCAGCCTTTTACGAAAATATCGGTGGTTGGCTGGTCGTACAACACCAGCCGGACGTCTTTGATCCCGCTGTCAGGCTGGGATTTAAAATAATCATGCACGGCTTGGTAGATGACCCCGGAAGCCCGTTCTTTTGGAAATCGGAAGATGCCGGTGGAGATGGCCGGGAAGGCAATCGATTCGAGTTCCAGTTCCTCGGCCAGTTCCAACGATCCGTGGATGGCAGCCGCCAGCTTTTTGTCTTCGTCCCCACTTTCCCATACCGGCCCGACCGCGTGGATCACGTAGCGGCAGGGCAGGTCACCCCCGGAGGTATACGCTGGTCTGTCGTGGGAAACCGGACCCTTCTCCCGCACCCAGGCGTTGCTCTCCGCCTGGATCGTTCTTCCCCCTCGCCGGACGATGAGACCTGCGATCCCCCCACCATGCATCAGGTGTTCGTTGGCTGCATTCACAATCGCATCGACCTCTTCATTAAGCAAGTCACCCTGCCGCAAGGTGAATTCACACCCAGACGGGAATTGATAAGTTTTTAATACTATGCTCATAGAGTTATTGTACCCGCATTGTCGATGGATGATAAAATATTTCTTAAGATAAAAACAAAAGGAGAGGAGCAATGACAGATCCACGTTTGAAGAGACTGGCCGATGTGCTGATCAATTATTCCACCGAGATCAAACCGGGGGATTGGGTAATGCTGCGAGGGAACACCACCGCCGAGCCGCTGGTCGATGAGGTCTATCGCCGGATAATCAAGGCTGGCGGTAATGTGAGCCTCGACCTGGCCTCCGATGCAATTTCAGAGGCATACTTCAATGAAGCCAGCGACGATCAGCTGAAATGGATATCGCCAACCACCAGGATGCTGTACGAAAAAGCGAACGTCTTGATTGCGCTCGACGGTTCGTCCAATACCCGTGCCTTGTCCGGTGTCGATCCTAAGAAGCAGCAAGCACGGGCTGTGGCGACTCGCGAGCTGACAGAGATTTATTTAGAACGTTCTGCCACAAAAGACTTGCGTTGGGTCATCACTCGCTATCCCTGCCCCGCTTTTGCACAGGAAGCTGATATGAGCTTGAGTGATTATGCCGACTTTGTCTATGCTGCCTGTTTCTGCGATAAAGACGACCCTGTCGCAGAGTGGCAGCGGGTCCACGACGAACAGCAGGAAGTCGTTGATTGGCTCAAGGGGCGCAAGATTGTCACGGTGAAAAGCCCAAATGCTGACCTGACCCTCTCTATTGAGGGACGCACTTTTGAAAATTCTGATGGGAAGAACAACATGCCCAGCGGAGAGGTCTTCACAGGCCCGGTAGAAGATTCCTGCAACGGTTGGGTCGAGTTCACCTACCCCGCCATCACCGGCGGCCGTGAGGTAGACGGCGTCCGCCTGGAGTTCAAGGACGGCAAGGTGGTCAAGGCCACCGCTAAGAAGAACGAAGAATACCTCATCTCCCAGCTCGACAGCGATGAAGGGTCCCGCTACCTGGGTGAGTTCGCCATCGGCACCAACTACGGCATCCAGAAGTTCACCAAAAGCATCCTCTTCGATGAAAAGATTGGCGGCTCGTTCCACATGGCCGTCGGGGCGGGTTACCCGGAGACCGGCAGCAAGAATAAGTCCTCCATCCACTGGGACTTTATTTGCGATGTCCGCAAAGACAGCGAGATCCGTGTGGACGGCGACCTCCTCTACAAGGACGGCGCATTCAAAATTTAATATCCAAAAACGTCGGATGAATAAGAAATGAATGTAGGGAAAGGATAATATTCTATCCCTGTTAATCGTAAGGGCGTCGGCAATGCCTTGCCGCGCATGCCTGCGCCCTCTTTCGATTGGATTACTTCATTTTTAATAAAATTTTACTTCTGATACTTCGGCAGCACCGTATATGCCCGCCAATCATCCCCCACCCACTCGAAACCTGTCGTCACGTCCACCACGTTCACCCACATACTTCCATACGCGATGTCCATTGGCTCCTTCGTGGCGCAGTCCAGGATCAAGAAGGGGTGGAATCGCCCATCGTAAACCGGGTAATCTCTATTGATGGCGCTCCAGCAGATTTTGTATTTCATCCCATCTCGCAACAGATAGCCAAACCCGCCGTGATGGGTCAATCTGAAATCGATGATCGTATTCGCTTGATTGCGCACCGTGTGTTCTGTGATGAGAACCAACACGTTCTGCTTGACGATAGGCTCCCCGTTGAGCCGGTCGGTGCTCAACCTGAACTCGTCCTCGTAATCGGCAGAATTCTGGTAGCGTACGTACCCGCCTGCTTCCGCATCGTAGACCCAGCGGGTCTGGTTGACATGGTGGTAGTGCATTAAAAAACTCTCCACCGGTTCCCCACCCTCTGCAGGCGGTCCGAAGCTCCACACGTTCATGTCAGGGACCCCGTTATTTAGCTCGCAGGTCTTCGACAGCTCGACCAGTCGGGTGATGTCTAAACCCGCACCTCCGATATTTCCGGCGACATTATTGACCACGATCTGGCAGGTATATGGACGGAGATCGTCGTGAAGTTCATTCGTGGCGCCTGAATAAACCAATCCGGCTGAGAAAAGGTCGGCGATTTCGGTGTAAAAAGAGCGCCCCGACCGGAAGGCGAAAATGTCTTCTACTCCATCCCCCACCTGCTCTGGGGGCACTACCGGCATCCCGCAGTATATCAACACCTGTAAGCGGGAATCCCCGTCGTGCTGGATCGTTTCGAACACCACCGGGGCGTAAGAAAGACCGGCCAGCGGCCGTACTCTTGCCGGTACCTGCGATATCGACAGCAGGAGTGGGCGTAGTTGCAGTGGGTTTTCATCTTTGATCAGGGCCAGGCGTTCGTTTTCAATCGGGAGACCCGTCAAAGGGCAGATGATATCCGAATATTTATCCACCATACCTACATCCAGGTCGTCGATTTCTTCATCAGAAGCCAGCGAAAAGGTCTCCGTGTATCCCCCATCGTCGACGTCGCTGTCTGTTTGCTCGTTACTCCCCTGGTCCATCATCGTGAGGATATACGCTTCAGATTCATCCACCTTCAAGGCGTAATCGCCTGCCTCGACGCCCTCAAAGGAATAGGCACCTTCCTCGTCCGTTATCGTGCTGCCGATTTCCTCGCCATCGTCAGAGAGGAGATGGACTTCCACACCCGCTACCCCCGCCTCGCCTTCGTCCTGGAGTCCATTCCAGTTCTCGTCTTTCCACACCAGATCACCGATGCTGCCGAGGGGTTCGATTTGTTCATACTCGTCCTCGCCATCGTCAGGATTGGTCGAAGCGCTTTCGGTTTCTGTGGGCGCAGCAGTTTCCATCTCATCATAGTTGGGGGAAGGGTCGCAGGCGCTTAGGATTACCCCTAACATTAAAACAAAACCAATAATCTTTTCAACCAATAATCTCATCAATATGCTCCATGAATTTTCGAAGTGATATCCCATTATACCGACAGATTCAGACCTTGGATTTTACAACGCTGAAAGTCAGTACCAATATACTAAAATCGAACCCACATTCCACTTCCCCCACCCACACAAAAAGACAAATCAATTACAATAGCTCTATGCGTAAAGAAAGAATCGTATCAATTGAAAAACGGGCCGCAAATGCCTGGCAGCCGGAGATCGAACAAACCCTTGACGGCTGGCGGCTGCGTTACACCCGGGGAGTCACCCGTAGGGGGAACTCTGTGTTCCCCATCGAATCTTGGAACAGCATCCCCCTTAAAAACAAAATCGCTCAAGTCGAATCCTTTTACACCAGTTGGCGAGAACCTCCCTGTTTTCAAATCACTAAAGCCGCACACCCACCCGATCTCATCCCTACCTTGAAAGCGCGGGGATATCAAGACGATTTCCACACCCAGGTGCAGATAGCAGATTTGGAACGCGTCCTGCAAATGACCCAATCCACCTCCCCCTTCAAATCCCATCACGAAGAAAAATGCTTCGATGCCTGGTTGGATATGTACGTGGGGACGTCCGGCTACGATGATCACAGCGCCACCGTCCGTCGGCGAATCTTGGCCAGGATCAAACCGTCGGCAAATTTCACCTTTCTATCCGATGGAGATGATCCCGTGGCAGTAGGCTTGGGCGTGGTTGACCGCGGCTGGGTAGGGATCTACTGCATGGTAACCGCAAATGCCTACCGCAGGAATGGTGCTGCCACCCAGGTTTTGCACGAGCTGGCCAGGTGGGGGAAAAGTGGAAAAGCCTCGAAGATGTACCTCCAGGTGATGGAGGACAACCCCAACGCCCAAGCACTATATACTAAGGCGGGGTTTAATTTTGCCTACCAATACTGGTACGCTTACCCAGGAGGTGAACGATGACGGGACAAGCCATAAAAACCCGTTCGCTTGGAAATACGGACATCCACATCACGCCCATCGGTTTAGGGGTGATGCAGTTCGCCGGGGGAAAAGGCTTTTTCGGGACGATGTTCCCCCACATCCCCCAGGCGGTGAAGAACGAAATCATCCAGACCGCGCTGGACGGTGGCATCAACTGGTTCGACACAGCGGAGATCTATGGGGGCGGCCGCTCTGAAAGGGCGTTGTCTGAAACCCTAAAGGCTGCTGGGATGAAAGACGATGAAGTCGTCGTCGCCACCAAATGGAACCCGTTCTTTCGCACGGCGGGCAATATCCCCCGCACGATCGACAAACGCCTGCGGAACTTGAGCGGATATTCCATCGATCTATACCAGATCCACCAGCCCTATTCGTTCTCAAGCCCCGAAAGCGAGATGGATGCCATGGCCGATCTTGTGGAAGCGGGGAAGATTGCCGCCGTGGGGGTGAGCAACTTCGATGCCGACAGGATGCGCCGGGCGCATGTCGCGCTGGAAAAACGCGGCCTCAAACTGGCCTCCAACCAGGTGCGCTACAACCTGGTCGATAGGCGCATCGAAACCAATGGAATCCTGGACACGGCCAAGGAACTGGGCATCACCATCATCTGCTGGGGACCCCTGGCCTCGGGCTTGCTTACCGGTAAATTCCATCAAGACCCCGGTCTTTTGAAACACACCCCCCCGGCACGGAAGTTATCCCTGCGGAGAGGGCTGGAGGAAAGCCGGGAACTCATCAGCGCTTTGACGGAAATCGCCGCAAAGCACAGCGCAACGCCCGCCCAGGTTGCCCTCAACTGGCTGGTGAATTTTCAAGGGGAGACAGTCGTGGCCATTCCCGGCGCGTCGAAGCCCAGGCATGCCAAAGAGGCTGCCGGAGCCATGCAACTGACCCTCAGTGAGGATGAAATGGACAGGCTGGATACGCTGTCGCAGAGATATCGGATGTCAAAGAACGCCCCGCCGTTTTTTGTGGTGTAGACTAAGAAAGAGGGCGCAAGCATGCTGCACTCTTACTACAAAAAAAGGTTAGGTATTCATGTTGCCTCAAGCGTCGATGCCCTGCTTTATCTTATCCCCGTATCGATATCCACATTCAAAACCGTGATTTCATCGGCTGCGATCACCATCTCCATGGGCAGGTTTTCGGCGAAATCGATCCCCGTGTGGTTGATATCCACCACGTAGGTTCCAACCTGCAGGGCAACCTCGTAATTCCCCTGGGCGTCGATATCGGCGCGGGCGACCTCACGCTTCCCATCAGCCTTGAAGATGACGATCTGTCGGGCAGCATACACCTCCGGGGCAGGCGTGGGTTCTGTTTCCCCTTCCCGCACGACGGGCGCCAACGGGCCAATACTCACGTGACCGCGTAAGGTTCCCGTTGCTAGGGGTGCCTTCATGCAGCCTGCCAGCAAGACACCGGCCAGAAAAACCAGGTGCCGCTTGTTCACCCCAGACGATCCAGCAAACCTTCTACCTCGGATACCCAGGCCTCATACTCATCTGATTCTTCCCACAATTCCTTCAATTCCGAATCCTCCAATACTGCCCTGATAGCTTGCTTTGCATCTGAGACCAACCCATCGTCTGGTTCCCCCTTGCCTTCGACCCATTTCACCACCTCAAGAGGGAGATCGGCTGAGGGCTTTCCCCCTAATGCGGCGACCACCTCTGCCGCTGCCAGGGCAAAACAGCTATCCGAAGCGTCGAGGTAATCGTCTTCACTCTCATTGACCAGGAAAAAGGTCTCACTTAAAACCGAAATGTCCGCTGCGCCTTCTAACTCGAAAACCCAATCCAGCGCGTCGTCATTTTCGAAAGCCGTCAAGCCCCACGTGCCCATAGATCACCTCCAGTAAAACCCAGGCTTGGTGTTGGATTTCTTTATTCCCTGTGATGCTGAATGATAAATTATACTGGGCAGATTACACCCAGGGATCATCGATCTATTAGCTACATGGTACGCTACAGTCTTGATTAGGTGTTCAAGGGCAGGGGCAAGTCCAAACCTTTTGAGCAGTGGCGCCTCCAACCCAGCAGCAGGACTTTGGCCCTGGTTCGGGGGTTGGCTTGGCATAGGTACAGATGTTGGGGAGGTCGAAAGGCGGGGCATTGTACACCCACCGGCAGGTGTTCTCGATCTGGTGCATCTCACCTTCCGCATAGCTGTCTACGTAGTCGAACTTCCCCGGTTCCAAGACCGCCTGGCTGGCCCACCCCCACCATGAGAACACCTCGTCCTCGAGGTCCTTCTCCAAAATGTCCTTCTTGATGGCAAATTCGACCACACCCGGATATTCGGGGGAGAGCCGCACCCAGGCAAAATCGGGGTCTTCTCCCAACCCCTGGTCGAACAGCAAGGTCTCGTAACCGTCGCCGCTGTTCCCCTCATCGGCGTACAAGATCGTCTCGGCGCCTACGTCTTCGTTGGCGTCTTCCCACACCTGGACGCCTTCTACCGTCCACACACCCGGCTCGAAATCAGAGGGGTCTGCCACCAAGATAAGCAGGTCGCCCTGCCCCTCCATCTCGAAATCGATCTCCATCCCATAGCTGGCCAGCATCAAGGGAGTAGCATCTTCAGTAGTGTAGGTGTAGTAGCGGGCAAAATACCAGGTGTCATCCTCGCCCATTTGCTGCTTGATGATATCGAGGTAAGGGAAGTAGGTATCTTTCAAGGCATTTTGAGGAATCTCCAACAGGTTCGAATCCCAACGGTTGCATCCCTTGCCGATCACTGCCGAAGAATCAACAGGTGTGGACCGCCCCGTATTGCAGTCATAAGCCGACTGCTCGGGGAAATACACCGGGTCGCCCGGCTCGACAACGTGCACGACGGCCTCATAGGGATCGATCGTAGGTGTGGGGATGGGTGTGGGCGTTGGCGGCAGTTGTGTAGCTTCTTCACCCCCGCAGGATGCCCCCAACAAAACAACAAAGACAAACAGCAATAGAAACGTTCTTTTTTCCATGATCCTCCTCCAATCCTTTCTTCTGGAAGAATACCAAACGAATCAAACTTTCAAAATCAATCAGATTGCCTGGATAGTATTATACAAAACTTTTTATGTATCTCATACAGGGTATTGATCCTATCCATGTCTGTTTATCAATTAATAAACAGTTGAGGGCAAGGCATAGTTGCGAATAAAGTGTACACCGCAAAACGCTTCAACGCCCCCACAGAGATCGAACCGGTGATTGCACAGTTTTGATTTATTGAATGATGTGCACTCGCTACACATTCATGCGGATCAAATTCAAGATCGAATCGCTAGGGGCTGCATGGGCCCAAACAACTTGTCGCAGGAGGGCAGGGGCACGGACAAGTACAAGTTCCCTGAGGGCTATAACAGCATGATTCCTTTTCCTTGGGTCCTGGTGCTGGTGTTGGTTTGGCGTACGCGCAGATGTTGGGGAGGTCGAAGGGTGGGGCATTGTACACCCATCGGCAGGTGTTCTCGATCTGGTACATCTCCCCCTCCGCATAGCTGTCTACGTAGTCGAACTTCCCCGGTTCCAAGACCACCTGGCTGGCCCACCCCCACCAAGAGAACACCTCGTCCTCGAGGTCCATTTCCAAAATACTCTTCTTGATGGCAAACTCGACCACCCCCGGATATTCAGGGGAGAGCCGTGCCCAGGCCAGATCGGGGTCGTCTCCCAACCCCTGGTCGAACAGCAAGGTCTCGTAGCCGTCGCCGCTGTTCCCCTCATCTGCGTACAAGATCGTCTCTGCGCCCACGTCCTCGTTGGCATCCTCCCACACCTGGACGCCTTCTACCGTCCACACACCCGGCTCGAAATCAGAGGGGTCCCCCACCAAGATGAGCAGGTCGCCCTGCCCCTCCATCTCAAAATCGATCTCCATCCCATAGCTGGCCAGCATCAAGGGGGTAGCATCTTCTGTTGCGTAGGTGTAGTAGCGGGCAAAATACCAGGTGTCATCCTCGCCCATTTGTTGCTCGATAATGTCGAGGTAGGGGAAGTACGTATCCTTCAATTCGTTTTGTGGGATCTCAATCAGATTTGAATCCCAGCGGTTGCACCCCAGCCCGATCACCGCCGCAGAATCTACCGGCGTATATCGCCCCGTATTGCAGTCATAGGCCGACTGCTCGGGGAAATACACCGGGTCGCCCGGCTCCACCAGGTGCTCGACGGCCCCATAAGGATCGATCGTGGGGATGGGTGTAGGCGTTGGCGGCAGTTGTGTAGCTTCTTCACCCCCGCAGGATGCCCCCAGCAGCACAATAAAGATTAACAACAATAAAAACGATCTTTTTTCCATAATCCTCCTCCAATCACCTCTTTTTGATGAAGATAAAACGATCGTGTTTTCAAGACCAATCTGAGGGGTTGGATTTATTATACAAAATTTTTTATCCAAAACATATAGATTTAATTCCCATCAGTCCTTACTTTTCTCCTTAAAAACCATCCTGGCGGGATATAATAACGCCTGCAGCAAACTCGAACCAGGATGTGAACATGCACATACTTGTAACCAACGACGACGGCGTGACGGCCCGCGGCCTGCTGGCCCTTGTCCAGGAAATGAAGAAGTTAGGGGAGGTTAGCGTGGTAGCCCCCGACCGCAACTGGTCGGCTTCCGGTCACGTGAAGACGATGCACCGCCCCATGCGGGTCAAACACACGACTCTCGAAGACGGGACTCCCGCCATGGCCTCTGACGGAGCCCCCTCCGATTGCGTCGCCCTGGCGCTGCTCGGCCTCCTGCCCGAACCCGTTGACCTGGTCATCTCAGGGATCAACCCCTTCGCCAACATCGGCCACGATATCACCTATTCGGGGACGGTGGCCGCTGCCATGGAGGCAGTCATCGGTGGAGTGCCCGGGATCGCCATTTCACTGGATTCACGCGAAGGTCTCGATTCACAGCGTGATTACACTGCTTCCGCACATTTTGCTTCCATTGTCGCCCGGAAGGCGATAACACAAGACTACCCCCAAAACACCATCCTGAATGTAAACGTGCCCGCCCTTCCCCCAGGTGAGATCAAGGGCATCCGTATCACCCGTCAGGGTCTGCGCCTCTACCAGGATGAATTGGTCATGCGGGATGACCCCCGCGGGCAGCCCTATTACTGGATCGGCGGCGACCCGCCCACGTCCATACCGGAAGACGGCACAGACTTCGGGGCTTTAGAGGCAGGCTGTGTATCTATCACACCCCTGCAGTTGAACTTCACAGATTACGATTCACTTGAACGTCTCTCCACATGGGATTGGAAGACTGATTAGTCCGATCTGCTCTACATCGCCCCGTTTATCCAACCCTGTAACCTTTTACGGATCTATGTATCTATATTGATGCAATGGCTAGTTCCAAGGAAAAGCCGCCATCTTCGGGCGAAGTCAGGAGCCTCAAAACGCTCTTCGAGCAATATTCCCCCTCCGTTTTCAGCTACCTGCTCCGTCTTTCCGGCGACCGTGCACTGGCCCAGGACCTTACCAGCGAAACCTTTTACAAAGCCATCCTCGCCATCGACGGCTTCCGCGGCGACGCCAGCGTGAAAACCTGGCTGCTGCGCATTGCCCGCAACCTCTATCTGCGGCGCAGCCAGCGTGAACGCCGCAGTACTTCGCTTGAGACCATGCAGGAAGGTGGTGTCAACTTTATCGCCTCCCAACCCGATCCTGAAGATGAGGTCATCCGAATAGAACGCGATGAAGCCATCCAAGAAGCCCTCCTGTCCCTTTCCGAAGACGACCGCACCATCCTGCTGCTCTCATCGCAGGAACATATGCCTTACCGTGAGATCGCCAAGGTGCTGGAAATCTCGATACCCGCCGTCAAGGTGCGAATCCACAGGGCACGAAAACGTTTTGCCATTGCGCTGAATGAGATCACGAATCTGCAAAAGGAGTGAAGAAATGACAGATCATAAAATGATCCAGGACCTTTTTGAAGTATATCTCTCAGGCGAAGCCAGTAAGGAGACCAAGAAAACCGTCGAAGAGCACCTCGCTGAGTGTGCGGCTTGCCGGAAAGCCTTCGAACAGGCCCAAGCAGCCGAAGAAGCCTTACACAGCCTCGAAGAAGTCGAGAAACCCACAAACGGCAAGGACTTCGTCGCCAGACTGCGGCGCGTACTCTATGGGGTTGGCGTTGGCATTCTGGTGCTGCTTACCATCTTATTGGCCATCCTTGAGTACGTCGCTTTTGAAGATATCCTCGGGATACAGGTCCCCCGTCTAGATTTCTATATACCAGGAGAAGCCGCTGGGGGTGGAAGCCTTCTGGCAGTTGGCGGCTATATTGCATCCATTTGGCTCCGCAACAAGCAAAAGGGGGCCCCTTGGATGTGGACCTTCCTGCGCGTGGCCAGCTTGCTGTTTTTAGGCTTCGCTGCCACAGCAGGAATCAGCACCTTGACGTATGGAGCACCTGTCTTCATCGGTATTCTCATGTTGGCTATCTACTTATTTTTACTGGATTGGCGCACCAAATTGCCTCCTGGCAGCAGCCGGGCCGAGTTCTTTCACTCGCTTGAGGCTGTGATCCCCCTCTTCGCCATAGGGATTGGATTGGGCGGCGCACAAGCATTGAGTACGATCATCATCCTCAGCCTTATACTCATCTTCGCACTTTCGATCACGCTGATCCGCTTGCCGAAGCTTCGCTACATGTCGATGGCAACCACCCTGGTGATGTTAGCCACTGTTGTGGTGCTGGCAGGCCAAACATTGTCCGTTGTTTTGAATACCCTGGACGGTTTTCCCGTCATCCCATCCGCCCTGGGGCATCCCCCCGCTGGTGCTGACCTCGCCCAATTCGTCGACTATCGGAGTAACTGGGTAGGCATGCACCTGCAGTCAATTATCGGCGTCGATGAAGTCGGTGGCGTCAAGATAGAAGATGCCCTGCAGGCCCAGCAAGGGAGCTATCTCGTGGATCAAAGGGACGGGCGGAATGCTATGGTCACAAGCATCACAGTCATCGAGTTTGACGGGGTTGCCGCCGCCCGCCAGTTCATCGATGCCTGGAATCCCTGCCAGCCGAGTACCTGGGAATGCGACCATGTGGTCGACCTCGACATGGAGGAAACCCTGCTGTTCGAGGGACGCTTCCTGCGTGTCTACGATAACGACACCGCCTTGGCGCAAAACGCCTGGCAAACCCTGAACTGGGTCACCATCATCGAAACCGAGGGTACCTTCATCGACGCCATGCCGCTCAACAAGGAAATCAGGGAGATGATTGCAGATCGCTACCGGAATGAAGAAACGAAACATGTCGGAAGCGAATGGCAAGTTGTTCCGGTAGGGACCCCCATAGAAATTTTTGGTGAACCAACCGCGATCAATTATTCTACAGCTTCATCGACCCCCATAACATTAGGTACGACCACAGTGACACCCCAGATGGTCAATGGCACTGAAACGCCCAACCCATAAGGGCAGCCAATATAACAACCCAGGAAGGCGCGCTCCACTCCTCGAGTCTTTTCGATAGCGGCGGTGCCTAACGCATCACCGGGAGTGTGGGCGCTCCTTCTTGAGCCCTGTATGCTTTATGTCTTAGATGAACGGAACTTTACGGCCAGGGGAGATAAGGGTTTTGATCCCGGAAGTACCACTCCAGGGAGCTTTCCCCTTCGGGGGCAATGATCCCGGCCGGATTCGGGGGAGTCCCGAAAGTAAACTGCCACGCCATCCCGTTGTTCGAGACCGTTGAATATTGGCTCATCACCTCGAACCAGGTCGTCCCTGGTTTCAGGGGGAAGAGGTTGCCTTCAGGGGTGTAGAGCTGTAAGACGCCGCCGTTCCTTGGCCTGACCCATTCGGCTTCATAGGCGAAGCCGTCCCGGAACACGACTGCCCGTCCGCGCCCTTGCAGGAATATCTTATAAATCTCCGATCTGCTCGTTTTGTTATAGTATTCGTGGGGGACGATCAGCGCCACCACGTTATCTGCGGCAATCTGTTCGCCGGTCAGGTCGTCCCATAAAGGGTTGTAAGATTCCATCGTCGGGTTGGCATACCCTTGGGTTTCCTGGAAACGCATGTAGCGTCCCGACGTCTCGGAATACTCCCACAGGCAGTACACCATCAAGGAATAGCGTGCCCGGATGACCAGCCCCGGCTTGTCGCTCAGCGGTACCCGAGAGGTGAACTTCATCCCTGTCAGGTCTGTCTTGGCATTGCCAAACACACGGCTGTAATATTCCGTCAGCTCGGCCGTGTTGGCGAACATGGTGTTATAGCCTTCGATTTCAGGATCGCGGCATAAGCGGTTTGGCGCGTCTACGCCGCACTGCTGCTCGTGGTCGTAGTTGCTCTCCACGATGAGTCTGTTCACCACATTTTTTTCCAACATCGTGAAATAATCCATCACCCGGGTGTCGGCGTTCCCGAACACGAACAATGCGTTGTACATCCGGAAGATGTGCTCGTCGAACAGGCGTCCAGATCGTACCGGGCCGACCTTCTCAGCTTCCTGCCCGTAGAAGACCGCAATGAAACGGGGGATTCCGTCCTCCATGTAATACTCATAGACGATATCCGCCCTCGACAGCCCGGATTGGGGGCGGACGTAGCGGGGGTGGTTGGTCACCTTGATCGCCATCGGCCGCCGTTCCAGGAGGTCCGTCTCGCCGACCAGCAGCCCGGTCAGGGGATTGATAAAGAAGGGGAAATCGTCCGGCCCGTACCCTTCAGCCATCGGTTCGGGCAGGGTCAGGGGGATAATGGCTGGAAGCTCGTCTGTTCCTTGTGTGTCCTCCCCAGGAGGGGCAGGCATTGGTGGGGGTTGGGAATCGTCTATCCATCCCCTTCCGTTGGGACCGGCGAGAGCTGGTGTCACCACCGCAGCAAAGGTGAAGATAATTGCCAGGGTTAAGAATGTCTTCTTCATTGTCTTCATACGACTATAGCACAACCTTTTTATTTTAGCGTTGAATAGGTCGCTCGATTTTCCTTTCCGACAATAGAAATGATAAAATGTCGTTGAATGGTTACTCAATTACAAAGCAAGTTCCATGCCAGAATTAGTAAGTTAAAGCCCGTCGGGAAGGGATTGGTTTACGTGGCTCTTGGGGTACTCCTGGTCGGTTGGCTGCTGAACACGCCCCCCGGGATCCTGGGGAAGGCAGACGCCATCGGTTACGCTGTATGCCACCGCATAGGGGAACGCTCCTTTCAGATCGCCGGGAGGCCCTTATCGCTCTGCGCCCGTTGTACGGGGATGTACTTGGGGGCCGTGGTGGGGTTGATTTACCAGAGTCTTCTTGGCCGCCGCCGCACGGCCTGGCCTCGCACTGGTATCATGCTGGTCTTGGGCTTGTTCCTGGCCGCCTTCGCCATGGATGGGGTCAACTCCGGCGCGATTCTGTATTTGGGGGATCCCCTCCTCTACGCACCCAGCAATGCCCTTCGCCTCATCACGGGGACAGGCATGGGGCTGGCCATGTCCATCGTGCTGCTCCCGGTCTTCAACCAGACCGTCTGGCAGAGATACAGTCCCCGCACCGCCATAGAGACCTGGGGGCAGTTCCTCGGGCTTCTGGGGATCAGCGTGGCGGTCATCCTCCTCGTCCTGACCGGAAACCCCATAATCCTCTACCCCGCATCGCTGGTCAGTGCCGCCGGAGTCATGGTCATTCTCACCATGGTCTACACGATGACCTTGTTGATGCTCTTCAAGAAAGAGAATCACATCGTCAGGGTCCGGCAGTTCATCTTCCCCCTCGTCGGGGGCTTCCTCATGGCGCTGGCTCAAATCATCCTCATCGACCTGGGGCGTTTTATTCTCACCGGCACCTGGGATGGATTTCACCTTCTCTTGGGATAGTTTTTTACCGGAAACCTGATATGATTAATGTGTGAAGTTTCGCAGATAAGGAGCGAATAATGGATATAACAAGCATTTTCTCAGCTTTTGGGCTGTCTGCCAGTGCAGGCTTGAACGCCTACATTCCCTTGCTGGTCGTCGCCCTCCTGGGGCGTTTTACCAATCTCATCACACTCAGCGAACCCTGGGACACACTCACCGATTGGTGGATCATCGGCCTTTTGATTGTTCTTTCTGTGATTGAATTCTTTGCCGATAAATTCCCCGCCGTCAACCACGTCAACGACGTCATCCAGACCGTCGTACGCCCGGCAGCTGGCGCTATAGTCTTCGCCGCCAGCGCCCATGCCATCACCAACGTCCACCCATTGATTTCTTTGGCAGCCGGATTACTTGTCGCCGGAAGCGTCCACGTCGCCAAAGCGGGTGCCATGCGTCCTGCCGTCAGCGCCACGACTGGTGGGACGGGGAACATAGCCGTTAGCGTCCTTGAAGATGTGACCTCCACGGTCCTCTCCATCCTGGCAGTCATCATCCCCATTGTGGTTGGCGTCTTCCTCGTGCTGTTTATTTCTTGGCTCATCTGGTGGTTCTGGCGCAAAGAAAATATGCGCATGGCCGAAGAAGCTGCACGAAGCAAAGACCAATAGCGTTATAGTTCTAGCAGGAGAAGAAACATGAACGATGATTTCATCGACGACGATTTCCTCAGCGTCGAAGAACCCCAACCTGCCGCCGCAAGCAGCAACCGGAAAACCATTATCCTGGTCGTTGTCGTTGCTGTCGTGCTGTGCTGCTGCCTGGCGGTTTTCCTCTACACCGGATATTACTACTGGGGGGACCTGCTTCTCGAATACCTCGGTTACTAAGTAAGATGATTTTATAAGAAGGGGCAGTTACGCTGTCCCTTCTTTCTTGAATTTGACCTGTAGTTCCCGTAATGCAGCCATCGCCTTATCTTTGTCTGCCTTGGGGATTTGTAATTCCTCGAACTCATCCTCATCCAATACGATTTGCCTGCCGTCCGGGAAGACCAGCAGGTCTAGAGCCAGGTCTCGGTAACAGACCTCATCGCCATTCATCTCCACCGGGTAGCTGACGTTGCAGTACCACCCTTTTATCTGGCCGTTATCCCTCTCGTAGATTTTGAAGATGTTGTACCATCGCCGGAAATAATAACTCTCGTGGAAGCTGACGCCCACGTGGAAGACAATTCCGCCAATATCGATGTCCTCTCCTTTGAAATGCGTTTCTAGGACGATCTTCTCTTCCGTATGCAAGAGGAATTCCCCGGGATAACGATTGACCTCACGGCCCCGGTGGTCGAGTTTCACGACGGTGAGTATTTTCATGGTCGATGGGTCTTCGGTGTGCCCCTAAAGATTTGCAATCCTTTTTTGAGGTCGATCCACACCGTTACAGGTTGCCCTACTTCAGGCAGGGGCGAGTCGGAGTCGAAGTCGAACACCAGCAGTTCTTCCCCCACACGTATGCTTAATTTCGTCCATCCCCCTCGGAAAGCGAGGCTCTCGACTGTGCCGTTGATTGGGGATCCCTCTCCCTCTAATCTGGCGGCGTCTGAACGTATCAGGACTTCAACCGTCCCTGTGACTTCCTCCTCGACCGGGAAGCGGCCAACAGGGGTCACGATCTCCGTGCTCAACGCTGAGACCGCCTCCCCCTGGAAGATGTTCGTCAAGCCCATGAATTTCGCCACGAACACCGACTCGGGATAGCAGTAAATGTCTTGCGGTGTCCCAGTTTGAGCGACTGTCCCCGCGTCCATCACCACGACTCGGTCGGCCAAGGAAAAGGCTTCTTCCTGGTCGTGGGTCACATAGAGGATGGTTTGGCCTGTATCGCGCAAGATCGCCCGGAGGTCGTCCAACAGGCGTTCCCGCAGGGCCTTATCCAGCGAACCCAGCGGTTCGTCCAGCATCAGCAAACAGGGATGCGGCGCCAGCGAGCGTGCCAGTGCCACCCGCTGCTGCTCCCCGCCTGAGAGGCGGCTGACGTCCCGTTTCTCGAAACCGGACAGGCCGGTCATATCCAGGGTCTCTTGAACCGTGGATGCGATCACGTCTTTCCCCACACCGTCCATTTGCAGGCCAAAGGACACGTTGTCGAAGACGTTCTTATGTGGGAACAGGGCGTAATCCTGGAACATCAAGCCAAAATTGCGCTTATGCGCCGGGATCCCGGCGAGGTCCTGCCCACCCCATAGCACGCTCCCTTGATCGGGTGTCTCCAGACCGGCGATCACGGAGAGGAGCGTGGATTTCCCGCAGCCGCTTGGCCCCAACACAGCCATGATTTCCCCCTCGGCGACCTCGAAGGAGACCCCCGCCAGCGCCTTGGTCTCCCCGAATGATTTTTGGATGTTTTTTACTTCAAGATTGTTCATGTTTAGAACTCTGCAACGTCGGCAATTCTTGCCCGTTCGATCAGTAGCATCCCGGTCGTTGTCACGGCCATCAATATTGTACTCAATGCCAGGGCCTGGCCGTAGTTCATCCCGCCCGGTTGTGACAGGAACCGGTAAATTGCTACTGGAATCGTCGGGTATTCTGGTCGTCCGACCAGGGCTGTTGCCCCAAACTCGCCGATGGAGATGGTAAAGGCAAAGGTTGCCGAGACCAGCAAAGCCCTCCCCACCATGGGGAGATCGACCTGGGTGAACACCTGCCGGGGGGTTGCCCCTAAAACGGCAGCGGCCTGGCGTAGTCTCGGCTGGATGCTCCGCAGGGCAGGTGTGAGGCTGCGCACCACGAAGGGAAAAGCCACCAGGGTGTGCGCCAGGGGGATCATCCCAGGGGAGGTGAGTAGATCCAGGGGCGGCTTGTTGAGGGCGACGATGAAGCCCAGGCCGAGTGTGACCGCCGACGTACCCAGAGGGAGCATCAGAATCGGATCGATGATTTTGTTGAAAGTGGACCGTTCTCCCTGCGCCAAAGCCCAGGAAGCTGGCAGGCCCAACGTCAGTGCCAGGAACACCGTCGCCCCGGCGTAGCCCAATGAGGTCAGGATGGCCGTTGTCGGTGGGGCATAGAACATAGATTCACGGCGGTTGATAGATAACTCTTTGTAAAAGTCCAATGTCAGGCCGCCATCGACTACGGTGTGCTGCCTCCTGTCCGGGTCGAGCCGAGTCACCGAACGGGCAGCCAGGGAAACCAGGGGGGTCACCAGGAGGACGACTAGAAAGAATATTAAGACTCCAGCAAATACTCTGCTTCGCCAATTCGTCAGATGGTTTTGTGTAAAGGTGCGTGGGCGTAGGCTCAAGGGGCGCGTTACCCTGGCAGATAAGCGCGTATAAATGACCGTCAATCCCAATGTAGCCCCCAGTTGGATGACGGACAAGACCGCCGCCATGGGCAGGTTGAAGAGGCTGATGGTCTGGTAATAGATCTCCACCTCCAGGGTGGCAAAAGACAGCCCGCCCAGCACGAGGATGACCCCAAAGGAGGTGAAGTCGAAGATAAAAACGAGCAGGGCTGCCGCCGCGATCGCAGGCATCAACAAAGGGAAGCTTACCCGCCAAAAACTCTGCCACGGCGTCGCCCCCAGTACGCGGGCAGCTTGCTGTAAGCGCGGGTCGAGGTGAGACCAGAAGTCGCCCACCAGCCGGAGGACGATGGTGGTGTTGTAAAAGATGTGGGCGAGCAGGATCGCCCCAAAGGTATTCATGAAATGGATTGGTGGTTCAGGCAGGTCGAGTAAGGCCATCAGCCCCAGGTTGGCCCAACCGCGCGGTCCCAGCAGTGAGTTGAAAGCCATCGCCACGACCAGGGTCGGCATGACGAAAGGGACGCCGGTGAGTGCCCTTAATAGCGATTTCCCCCAGAAAGTGTAGCACCAAAACAGATAAGCCCCCGGCAGGCCCACCAATAAGGTCAGGAGTGTAGACAGGAAAGCCTGCCAGACCGTGAACCCCAAGACTCCTCGGACAGATTCAGCCCTGAGTGCCTCCACAAAGGGGGCAGCCAGTCCCGCTTCGCTGCGGCTCAGGCTCAGGGATAGGATCCTCCCCAGCGGATAGAAAAAGAACAGTCCTAAAAAAGCCAGCGGTGCCAGCCATAAAATCCATCTGAGACTGGCCCCGCTGGTTTTCCTTCGAGCGATCACCGCAGTATCGTCTCCGTCCAGTCCCGGATCCATTCCTCACGGTGTGCAGCGATGTCCGCCGGGCTGACGGTGGCGGGTTCATCTGGCACGGCCAGGAACTGCACGAAGGTCGGGTCTAGGGCTGCATTCGGGTTGACGGGGAAGACGTACATCTGCAGGGGAACGTCTTCCTGGAAAGTTGACGACAGCATGAAGTCGACCCACTTCTCCGCCAGGTCCCGG
The DNA here is from genome assembly GCA_050115475.1 of Anaerolineales bacterium. Taxonomy (GTDB): domain Bacteria; phylum Chloroflexota; class Anaerolineae; order Anaerolineales; family UBA11579; genus JASFQL01. The sequence goes on along the minus strand of JASFQL010000001.1, from coordinate 6,564 downwards.
TTCTTGGTCCCCTTCAGGATACCGACGAACTCGATCTGCCGGAAGCAGGACCCTGGGGCGGTGATGACCCCGGTGGGCGGCTCGTCCATTGGCTCCTCGGAGTAGATGACCTCGAATGGGGGGCTCGACCCATACGACACCACGATAGGCCGCGTCCCGCCCCATCGGCTGAATTCGGTGTAGTAGGCTGTCTCCCAGTCGTTGACGACCATGAGGCCATTGTCCTCCAACCCCGCCCAAAAGTCCAGGTAGCCGTCTTCACCGAAGTGCCCGATGGTGGCGAACAGGAAAGCCAGGCCGGGGGAAGAGGTAGCCGGGTTCTCCACCACGAGTAGCCCTTCGTATTCCGGTGCGAGTAAATCCTCCAGGCTGGTGGGGACGGTCAGGTCGTTGTCCTCGAAATAGGCGATGTCGTAGTTCAGGCATACGTCGCCGTAGTCCACGGGCAGGGCCCGGTTCTCCGGGTCTAGTTTGAAACTGTCTGGGATGTCCGCCAGCAACGGGGACTCGTACGGCTCGAAGATGCCTTCATCCAGCGCCCGGCTGAGGAAAGTGTTGTCCACGCCGTAGAAGACGTCGATCTTGGGGTCGCCGGCGATCAACACAGCCTTATTGACCGCCGTGCCCGTGTCCCCGGCATTCAATAACTGCACCGTCACACCGTACCGCTCCTCGAAAGCCGCCAGGACTTCTTCGGATATTTCAAAGGAGTCGTGTGTCATAACGGTCAAAGTGTCAATCGTCGTACTGGTGGGCGTGCTCGTTTCTTCCGCACTGACGCAGGCGGCTAAACACAGCCCGACCAATACCATCAAAAAAACAGAAAATCGGATTTTCATCCATTATCTCCTTTTCTAGTCGATCGACCAGCAATCGAGAAAATAAACATCCCGGTTACTGGTTCCTGGTTGCCTGATCGTTTGCCTCGATATCACTCACGATGCACAGCAGGATTCCCTTCTGGACGGAGACCAATGCCGCTTCCCCCACCATGCGGTTGCTGACCCCGCGGGAAGCGCCGAAGTAGAGGGTTTCATCATTCAATGGCCAGACCAATCCTTGCGTCCTTACCCCTTCCGCATCTCCCCCCAGGGGGATCAGGGACACGGTTTGCCCTTCACGCCCATGGATGGTTTTTTCATCCCTGATAAGATAGAACCACTCACCGCCATCCCACAAGGAGATGTCCAGGTCGGCGAGCCTTTCGTAGGCGGGTAGCAGCAGGTTGGCGATGGTCTGGTCCCATCGACCGCCCAATCCACCCAGGATCAGTACCGCCTCCGCTCCCTTTTCCTTCGCATATAGCAAGGCCAATTCGAGGTCGTTTTCGTTTTTATCAGGGAGGAATTGGATGATTTCCGTGCCTCTTTCCCGCCAGAATGCCAGGTCGTCCTCACTGACCGAGTCCAGGTCGCCGATGAGGGCAGCAGGTGTCAAACCCAAAGTACGGCAGTGGTGTGACCCCCCGTCCGCCGCCAGGATGAGGTCGTCTGGCTTTAACAGCTTGTGCACGGCTTCGTGGCTCTTCAATTCCCCATTGGCAAAGATGACTGTTCTCAAAAATAAACCCTCCGCCGTCGCGGAGGGATTTTTTTTGCTGTGCGATTCCTCCGCCGGCATTATCCGGATCAGGTTCGCGGGTCGTAGGCAATCGGCCTACCTCTCAGCCCGGCTCAACCGAGCTCCCCGTGCTTATATATGTAGAATGAGTATAATGGTGGGAAGGGGGAATGTCAAGTGCCGCCCCCACTATCTGGTAAAACGATGATAAGGGATATAGATAAATATGACAACTGCCTATTCACCCTATGATGCATTTGGGTATAATTGGAACGCCACATTGAGATTTCATGGGGATCGTCAATAAAAACTGTTCAGACTTGAAGCAGGCCTGTTGATTCAATACTAGAGCATACCGCAGGGTGGGAATTTGAACGGAGTAGGTTGTTTACCCCTCGTGAGAAAAAAAGAGGTCCTCACATGAAAAACAAACTTGCCTATGTATCAATTACTGCCGTTCCTGTCCTGCTCGTTGTGATAGGGATCGTCTATCAGGAAGCATCGGCCCAGGACACTTCCCTTAGGGAAAGGATGTTTCCTTCCTACCCTTCTGAGACTGTTGTACATGAGGATGTGTCTACATCCGGTGATGCTTTACAATCCCAGATACAAGAACCACCCTCGAGTCCCGTAGACGCTGAGGTGAAGGAAGCAAATGACGATGTCATCGCCTATGCAAGAACGCTCGTAGAAAAAGCCGCCCAGACCTACATCAACCCCGGCTGGCTCCATATTTCCTCCCAAAAAGAAGCATTTATCACCGCCTCGAACACGTTTCCGGACGGGACGCCGATTCCAACCCACTCGATTATTGACAAATGGATATTACTCGGCACGGATGGGAACGTGATTGAAAAAGTGACGGTTGACGACACCGGTGACGAAGCGACGACGCAAATCGTCGTCTATCAAGATGGGTATTTAAAAAATCTGACATTCCCGGAGGTAACATCTTCGCAGGAGAAAGTAGCTATTCAAAAAAACACTGTGGATGGTGGCTTCCTTTCGTCTGCAATAAGAAAATCGGGAAATGGGGTAACCATTCACATGGAAGAAGTTGTAATCAACAATGAAAAGGTTGTGGTGTTCTCTTATACAGATGAATTTCCTTCGCCGATCACCTTTGGAAAAGCCGAGGATTCGCAAACCATTGCCGGCAAATACATCAAGTACTTTTTCTCGGTAGATTCTGGCGTGCTGCTAATATATGAAGACTATAACGTTTACCCAAATTGGGACGTGAAACTTCGAGTTCGTAAAACCTATACAGTCTACGAAAAAGTCGATCTTCCTCCAGACGTAATTTTGGCTTACCTAGACAAGTAAGAATGAGAGCCAAAAAGAATATTCAAAGAAGCTCCTTCTTTCTTTCGTGAGTGCCAGGAGGGTATAGAAAACTTGTCAAGTCGTTGACGATAACATATAAATATGCTATAGTCACAGAACGAAAGTTCTATTCACTATTTGACAGTATACCTGCGCTGCTGTATAACTGATTTGGGAATGCTTTGCCATGTATCATCGCCATAAAATCCTATTATCTTTGATCGATATTTTTGGCGGCTCTCTTAATAACACAGATTGCCAAAAGTTAATATTCTTATTTTGCCAGAGAACCGGAACTAATTATTACGACTTCTTCCCCTACAAGTATGGTGGATTCAGCCATGTCTTGTATGAAGATAAAAGATATCTAATTAAACAAGGATATCTTCAAGAACAAGACAGGTTTATATTATCCAATAAACTCTCCCAGAATGGTGTGAGTCAAAAAGAAAGAGAGGTATTGCAAGAAATTAAACTCGAAATCGGTTCAACTAGGGGGGATAAGTTGGTTGAAAAGGTTTATTATGAATTTCCATATTATGCTTCTCACAGTAAAATAGCTCTAGATATTTTTTCAGAGAAAGAGTGGCAAAAGAACAAGAGGCAATGGAAAACTGATGATTCTTTTTGTTTGTTTACGATTGGTTACGAAGGAATATCTATTGATTCTTATTTAAACAAGCTGATAAAGAACAATGTAAAATCTTTGATTGATGTGAGGAACAACCCATACTCAAGGAAATTTGGCTTTTCTCAATCAAAGTTGAAACCCTATGTAAAGACCTTGGGTATCGAATATACCCACTTACCCGAACTTGGGGTTCCATCCAAATTACGAAAAAACTTATATGTTCCCGGTGATTACTTACAATTATTTGAGTTCTATAAAAAAAACATTCTCCCCGAGCAAAGTAAAGCGGTTGATAAAATTCGAGATTCGGTAAAAGAGCATCAACGCGTTGCTCTGACATGTTTCGAGGCCAATCCTTCTCAATGCCATCGACACCTCATCACAGAATATCTTGAGAAACAATCAGATTTTTCACATCCAATTGTTCATCTGAACTAAACCCTGATAAGGGGGTGGGATGTACCTGCCCAAAGAAATACCCAACGCGAAAGTTTTAATAACAGTAAAGACCTATCCCAGGCCAACTCTTTCCTATGAAGAAATTGTTTGTACAGCAGGGATTTTAGAGACAGGGGAATGGATTCGTATCTACCCCATTCCATTTAGAGATTTGCCGTACGAAAGACAATTCAAAAAATTTCACTGGATACAGGTAGATTTAACAAAATCTGATAGTGATGATCGAAGAGAGTCTTATAAACCCAAGCGTATGTTTGAAGAAGAATTATCGACCTTAGATCATGTTGGTACAAAAAATGAGTGTTTGGAACGAAAAAGGTTTGTTCTCCAGGAAGTTTTTGCATCGATGAAAAGGTTGATTGATCTCGCATACACAGATAACAAATCGCTGGCAACACTGAAACCTTTAGAAATCACTGGTTTTGTCATTGAAGAAGAAGGTGAACGCGAATGGAATCCAAAATATACCAATCAGTTGAACCAAATGAAATTATTCGATTCTATGTCAGAAGGCTTCGGCAAAAGGAGGTCAATTGTCAGAAAATTACCCTATCGATATTATTATCAGTTTTTGACCAACGGAGACCAATCCCCTAGGAAGATGCAAATATTTGATTGGGAAATCGGCGCATTATTTTGGAACTGCTTACAACGTAGTAATGGGAACGAAAATACCGCTAATAAGTTAGTGAGACAAAAATACTTCGAGGAATTTGTGAATGACAAGGATTTATATTTCCTTCTCGACACGACCTATGAATATCACAAAATGAAGGTGCCAAATCCTTTCACCGTCATTGGCGTCTTTGCTCCTCCAAAAACGCCTCAGCTTCTACTAAATTTATAAAACGATGAAAGAATTCAACATGAACCCCCAAGAATCGCGAAAACTCATCACACAGATAGCAGTACCCGGAGAAGGAGCATGAACAACAAACAAGAAATCCTGGCAATGCTAAATGAAGAATATAAACGTTGGGAGGAATTGCTGGCAGGCTTGAAAGAAGAACAAATCACTGCCCGGCATCTTCCCGCCAATCTTTCCATCAAGGATGTGATTGGCCATTTAAGAGCCTGGCAGCAGGTTACACTTGCCCGGCTGGAAGCTGCACTGCTCGAGAGAGAACCCCAACTTCCTGCATGGCTTGCAGGGGAAGACCCGGAATCGGACGACCATCTAGAAGAATTCAACGCCCGGATTCACGAAACCTATCGTGAGCAGCCCTGGTCGAGTGTACACCAGGATTGGAGAGACGGATTCCTGCGGGTTCTCGAATTAGGGGAGACAATCCCGGGGAAAGACCTGCTGGATCCGGAAAAATATCCCTGGCTGGAGGGACATCCTCTCATTTTTGTCCTCACCGGTACTCACGAGCACCATCACGACGACCATCTTGAACCACTGCTTGATTGGTTCGACCAGCAATAGATATAATCAAACATCCAACGTAAAACTCCAGGGAGTATGAGAACTGAGTGACAAAGTAATCCCCCTAATCGATGTTCTGGAATACCTGGTCTTTAATCCTCTGATGGGGCCAGGCCCAATTGGGCGGCTTGTTCGTATGTTAACACGTCCCCACTTTCAACTGAAACGTGGATTTCCTCTCTTTGTGTCGAATCCCAGAATGCATCTGCATCTTGCTTTGATACTTTCATGCCTTCCGATAAGAGTTGTTCCAGCTTCTCATCCGACATCACTTCTCTCTCATCCTTTTTCTCTTCTGCGGGTGCCGGTGCTGCGCCTGGTCTTTCTATTCGGGTTTGCGTCGAAACGCCCAGGTTATACAGACTCATCAGAAGGGCTTTCGAAGCCGTCTGCACGGCTTGGGCGATCTTTCCCATTTCCCTGAACAGCGTCGGTTTCGTGGTCAGCAGCAGGCAGTAGGCTTCGCCCACGGGTGCCAGGAACAGGTCGTAGTTCCCCCCCCTGAAGCTCATCAGGTTATCGGGAGTGTCCTGCTCCAAAAATTGGGAGATACTCACACCCGCATTGAAAGCAGAAACGAGGGTTGGCATGATGGCCGTTTCGATTTCATCGTCGGGCAGGTCTCCCGCTCTTACCAGCACGTTGCCCCCCTCCCCCACGAATAGCACCGCGCTGGCGTTGAGTTCATCTCGCAGCTCGGCGATGCGCCTCGACATGCCCGTAGCTTCTTTTTCTTGGTCGATAGCTTCTTCTTTTTCGACCTGTAATTCGAGAGGGAGCGTGGTCTCAACCAATCCCAAAACCCTTTCCACCGAATCCAGGAAATCAGCCATACTGATAGGCTTGAAGAAAAACGCATCCGCCCCCGCCTGGGCTACCTGCTGCCGGATTTTTTGATCGGCCACGCCGCTGATGAGGATGACCTTTATGCCGGAATCTTTCTGTTTGAATTTCCCCATCAATTCCAATCCCGATATGCCCGGGAGGAGTACATCCGCGATGAGGAGGTCGATGGGTTCGCCCGATAACTCCAGCAGCGCTTCTTCACCAGACAGCACGTCGTTGATGTGGAAGTCGTGTTCCAGACTTTCCAGACTCGAACGGAGGATTTGCGTAGATTCTTTTTGATCGTCGACGATCACAATACGATGACCGGCCA